>JAIPFF010000095.1 GCA_021736785.1 Thiohalocapsa sp.
GATGCCGGTGCAGGAAGACGCCCGTGCTGAAGCCCGGACTCCCGACAACCCGGGAGTACGTGGCTTGCCGCGTTCCGTTCGATGCCGGTGCAGGAAGACGCCCGTGCTGAAGCCCGGACTCCCGACAACCCGGGAGTACATGGCTTGCCGCGTTCTGTTCGATGCCGGTGCAGGAAGACGTCCGTGCTGAAGCCCGGACTCCCCGGCGTGCAGGGGTCTGGGGGTCGGTGCGGAGGGTGTATTGGCCTGGTTGAAAAGTGGATGCGCCATGATATTTCTCAAAATCAATAGCGAACATTAAGAGAATTGTCTTCTCAAATACTCAGGTAATCGCTAGTTTTCTCCGCAAGACCGAGCACACCGGTCAAAGATTAGCCGTTTTTCGATCAGGCTCCGACACTGAGCGTCGGGGACCGAAACGGCAAAGCCAACGCCATTGTGGAGATGACTATGAACCGTACACCTAGCCGTGACGAGCAGATCAAGGCCCTCGAGAGTGATTGGGCCGAGAACCCGCGCTGGACCGATGTCGAGCGCGGTTACAGCGCCGCCGATGTGGTGCGGCTGCGCGGCAGCGTCCAGCCCGAGCACACTTATGCCCGCGCGGGCGCCGAGAAGCTGTGGGATCTGATCCGCGGCGACGCCAAGAAGGGCTATGTGAACTGCATGGGCGCCATCACCGGCGGCCAGGCCCTGCAGCAGGCGAAGGCCGGCATCGAGGCGATTTACCTCTCCGGCTGGCAGGTGGCCGCGGACGGCAACACCTCCGAGACCATGTATCCCGACCAGTCGCTTTACGCCTACGACTCGGTGCCGACGATGGTCCGGCGCATCAACAACGCTTTCAAGCGCGCCGACGAGATCCAGTGGTCCAAGAACGTCGGTCCCGGTGACGATGGCTACATCGACTACTTCCTGCCCATCGTGGCGGATGCCGAGGCCGGTTTCGGCGGCGTGCTGAACGCCTTCGAGCTGATGAAGAACATGATCGCGGCGGGCGCTTCCGGCGTGCATTTCGAGGACCAGCTCGCGGCGGTGAAGAAGTGCGGCCACATGGGCGGCAAGGTGCTGGTGCCGACGGGCGAGGCGGTGCAGAAGCTGGTCGCGGCGCGCCTGGCTGCGGACGTCATGGGCGTGCCGACGCTGGTGCTGGCGCGTACCGATGCGGAGGCCGCAAACCTGCTGACCTCCGACGTGGACGATAACGACCGCCCGTTCCTGACCGGCGAGCGCACCGGCGAGGGCTTCTATCGTGTCCGCAATGGTCTGGAGCAGGCCATCAGCCGCGGCCTGGCCTACGCGCCCTATGCCGACCTGGTCTGGTGCGAGACCGGCACGCCCGATCTCGGCTTTGCCCGCGAGTTCGCGCAGGCGGTGCTGGAGAAGAACCCGAACAAGCTGCTGGCCTACAACTGCTCGCCGTCCTTCAACTGGAAGAAGAACCTGGACGACGCGACCATCGCCAAGTTCCAGGACGAGCTGGCCGGCATGGGCTACAAGTACCAGTTCATCACGCTGGCGGGCATCCACAGCATGTGGTTCAACATGTTCGATCTGGCCTACGACTACGCCCGCGGCGAGGGCATGAAGCACTACGTCGAGAAGGTCCAGCAGCCCGAGTTCGAGTCCCGCGACCGCGGCTATACCTTCGTCTCTCACCAGCAGGAAGTGGGCGCCGGCTACTTCGACGACGTCACCACCACCATCCAGGGGGGTGTCTCGTCGGTGACGGCCCTGACCGGCTCCACCGAGGAAGAGCAGTTCTACGACAAGGCGGCCCACGCCTAATCGGCAACCGCCAGCCGGGCAACCGCTAGTCCGGCGACGGCTAGCCGGGCAACCGCTCGCCCGGCGGCCGTGCCGCCGTCGGACCGGCGGCGAAGGCTGTGCGCCGGCGCCCGAGGCCCCGGCATTGGCGGTCTCGGCCCGCCGATCGCGGGTGACCTCCGGCGGGCCCGACCCGATACACAGCCCCGCAGTACAGGCGCCTTGCCATGCCGACCGATCTGCGGGGCAGGCGGCATCCCGGCATCCGCCGAGATCCATGCGCGCCCATGCGCTTGCCAATCCAGCTCAACCCCAACACCCGACAAGAGCCCGACGACGATGGACTTCAGCACCGCCGATCTCTACGACCGATACGAACAAGCGCTCGGTGTCTGCGAGCCGGTTTTTCGGGACTTCGGTGGCCGCGCAGCGTTCTTCGGCCCCGTCTCGACCGTCAAGTGTTTCGAAGACAATTCCCGCATCAAGGAGGCGCTGGCGGAGCCGGGAGAGGGCCGTGTGCTGGCGGTGGATGCCGGCGGCTCCATGCGATGCGCGATGCTGGGCGATCTGATTGCCGAATCGGCGGTCGCCAACGGTTGGGCCGGAGTTATTATCGTCGGCTGCGTACGGGACACCGCACGGCTCGCGGAGATGGGCCTGGGCGTCAAGGCCTTGGCGGCGATTCCGCGCAAGAGCACCCGCCGCGGTGAAGGCCAGCGCGACCTGCCGGTTCAGATCGCCGGTACGCTCGTCGAGCCCGACGACTGGGTCTACTGCGACGAGGACGGTATTGTTTTCTCGAAGCAGGCATTGGAGTTGTAAGCGCTTTCGGCGGGAGACCCGCAACAGCGCGACTACGCAAGCGCTGAAATAATTGCTTCCCGTGCAGGGCAGAACGCCCCGCCGTTTGCAGCCGCCCGAGCGCTCGAGAACGAAGCAATCCGGACAGGGCGTTTTCGGGTTCCGTCCGATGTTTGCCCGGGATGGCCAATCAACCAGTCTCTCCGCAGGGGAGGGCAGTCAGTGTCGGCGCGCGCCCGCGCACGTCGGGGGGGATGAGGCCGCGCGCATCGTTGCGCGCTGCCGGTTCGGGCCGATCCGGCGACGTTGTTGCACGCGGCGTCGTTTCCGCCGAGTTGGTGCATCGATCGCAGTTGCACGCATCGGCGTCTTTTTGCGGGCCTTTGATCTGTGCAAAGACGCCTAGTTGTCGGACAAGCATCCGTATGAGCCTGGGGTTCGCAAATGGCCTGGATCGAGGCTAAACAACTCGCGGAGGCGATTCTCGACGGGTTCGACCGGCATTACCGGTTATTTCGCGAGATCACCGCCGACGCACGCACGCGCTTCGAGCGCGCGGACTGGCCTGCGGCGCAGGTGGCGGCCCGCGAGCGCATCGACTTCTACGACTGCCGGGTCTCCGAGACCGTGGCCGTGCTGCGGCGCGAATTCCATCTTCGCAGTCCCGAGGACAGCCTCTGGAAGCGGGTCAAGATCGAGTATTCGCGGCTACTGCCGCAGCACCGTCAACCGGAGCTGGCGGAGACGTTCTACAACTCCGTCTTCTGCCGGCTGTTCGACCGGCGCTACTACAACAACGCCTACATCTTCGTTTGGCCGATGCTCTCCACCGAGCATCTGGAAGCCGAGGTGCCGATCTTCCGACCGTACTATCCGGGTCGGGACGGATTCGGCGAGGTGATCTGGCAGATGATCCAGGATTTCGATTTTTCGGTGCCGTTTCGCAACCGCCGCCGCGAAGTCAGAAACCTGTTGCACGCCATTCGTGCACGCTTCCCGACGAACCGGGCGCGGCATCAGAATTTTCAGCTGGCCGTGCTGTCGTCGCCGTTGTTCCGCAACAAGGCGGCCTATGTGATCGGCAAGGCCATCAATGGTGCCGATCAGGTGCCGTTCGCGATCGCGATCCTGAACGACGGCGAGGGCGGGCTCTACGTCGACGCCCTGCTCACCGGGGAAGACCAGATCTCGAATATCTTCAGCTTCTCCCGTGCCTATTTCATGATCGACACCGAGGTACCGGCCGCTGTGGTGGACTTCCTGCGCCCCCTGATGCCGCGCAAGAGTAAGGCAGAGCTCTATACGGCCATCGGCCTGCAGAAGTTCGGCAAGGCCGAGTTTTATCGGGACTTCCTCAAGCACTTGCGCTATTCGAGTGACCAGTTCGTCGTGGCGCCGGGTATCCGCGGCATGGTCATGTGCGTATTTACGCTGCCTTCGTTTCCGTTCGTCTTCAAGATCATCAAGGACCGCTTCCCGCCGCCGAAGGAGATGACCCGCGACCAGGTGAAGGCGAAGTATCACTTGGTGAAGATGCACGATCGGGTCGGGCGGATGGCCGATTCCTGGGAATATTCCCATGTGGCGTTTCCGCGCGAGCGCTTCTCCGACGAGCTGATCGCGATGCTGCGCGAGTCCTGCGCCGGCAGTATCGAGCCCGAGGGTGACCAGCTGATCATCAAGCACTTGTATATCGAGCGGCGGATGTCGCCGCTGAATCTGTATCTTGCCACCGCGGACGAGGACGACATCGCCCACGCGGCGCTCGAGTACGGCGATGCCATCAAGCAGCTGGCCGCGGCGAATATTTTTCCGGGCGACTTTCTGTTCAAGAATTTCGGCGTGACGCGTCAAGGCAGAGTCGTCTTCTACGACTACGACGAGCTGTGCTACCTGACGGAGTGCCGCTTCCGCGATATCCCGGAGGCGCCGTTTCCGGAGATGGAGATGGCCGACGAGCCCTGGTATACGGCGGGGCCCAACGATGTGTTTCCCGAGGAGTTCGAGACCTTCCTGCTGACCGACCCGCGTTTTCGCAAGGTGTTCCGCCGGCTGCACGGCGAGATCTTCGACCCGAGTTGGTGGCGCGAGCGTCAAACCGCGATCAACGAGGGACAGGTGGAGGACGTCTTTCCCTATCCGACCGAGCAGCGGTTCGATTGAGGCGCGTCCGTGCCGGGCTGGAGTACGTGGCTTTAGCCGCGTCCGCGCGCCGGCGCTGCAGGATGACGTCCGTGCTGAAGCCCGGACTCCCGAGAGTGGGGGAGTCTGCGGCTCGCCGCGGACGTATGATCGGTGCCGCTGCAGGATGACGTCCGTGCTGAAGCCCGGACTCCCGGTCGGCGTGCAAGCGCCGGCGGCGGTGCGGGCCTGCGCCAAGGCTAAAGCCTTGGACTCCGCCGGGCTGGAGTACGTGGCTTTAGCCGCGTGCGTGCGCCGGCGTTGCAGGATGACGTCCGTGCTGAAGCCCGGACTCCCGGTCGGCGTGCAAGCGCCGGCGGCGGTGCGGGCCTGCGCCAAGGCTAAAGCCTTGGACTCCG
>JAIPFF010000013.1 GCA_021736785.1 Thiohalocapsa sp.
ACGCCAATGGGCGCACCATGGGCGAGTACATGGCGCAATGGCTGGCGGAGAATTTATACCGCGACGCCAAAGGCAACCTCGTCGAAGACGTGCGCGTCGACGGGATCTATTTCGACGTCGACAACTACATCATCGCGGACTCGCGATGGGACGTAGACAATGATCTCGCTCCCGAGGCCGGTTTCACGTTGGATGGAAGGAATCTGTGGGGGAGAGGCCTGGATGCGTTCTATGGTCAGTTGCGCGCACTCCTCCCCGGCAAGCGCATTGTCGGCGGTGCCCGGCGCGCGCGCGGCTTCGAATCCCTGAACGGCGTGCAGATGGAGGGCTGGCCGGTCAGCAACGACTATCATTCGCCGACCCCCGCCTACGACGGGCGCGACGGCTTCGACTCGGTGTTCCAGCGCTACACCATGCACATGCGCCACCACGCACCGAGCGAGCTCTACACCGAGAACCTGAGCAAGACCCCGACCAAGCTCTACCCGCTCGGCAACGAAGGCATCACCTCCAATGCGGCGTTCCGCTTCGCCTTCGCCACCACGCTGCTCGACGACGGTTACTTCGGCCAGCAGAACTCGCGCCTGCATCCGGACCCGTGGTTCGACGAGTACGCCGTCGACGTGGTGCCGGGCTCGCCGACTTATGGCCACGCCATCGCCTCCAATCCGCAGGATGAATCACTGATCCGCGCCCACAAGCACTGGCTCGGGCAGGCCCTCGGCTACCGCGAGCGCCTGGTCGACCCCGACACCTTCGCCGCGCACAAATCCCTGATCGCCAACGGCGGCTTCGAGCAGAGCCTCGACGGCTGGGACGGGGTGAACTTGGCGCCGGGGCGCGTCACCGGGGATGCGCAGGAAGGCAACGCGAGTCTGTTCGTCCGAGGACATCAAACGTACCAAGAGAAAGCATGGGGCGCGGCTCTGCGGGGTCCCGGCGTGTCGCTCGTCAAAGGCAAGCAGTACACCATCGCCTTCGCCGCCAAGGCCTCCGAGATGCGTGATCTGGTCCTGCAGTTCGCCAACGCCCGCGGCGACTATCTGATCCCCGCCGAGTGGACCCGCGTGGTGCACACCTTCACCGCCAATCAGACCGGCGTGTTCCGCCCGCGCTTCAACATCGGTCAGGAAGACACCGCCTTCTGGCTCGATGCGCTCTACCTGTTCGAGGGCAACGCCAACATGTTCTGGCGCGAGTTCGAGAACGGCGCCGTGGTCGTCAATGCAACCCCGAGCACCGAGACCATCGACCTCGGCGGTGAGTTCCTGCGTATCCGCGGCACCGGCCAAGACCCCGTCAACGACGGCGAACGCATCACCTCCGTGACGCTGCCGCCTTGGGATGCCGCCATCCTGGTGCGACCGGAGAATGCCTCGCGCGACGACGGCAACGACGACGATGCACCCACCGAGCGCTGCGGGGCACCCGACTACGATCCGGCGAGCGACTCCGGCGTCTTTGTCTGGGAAGACACTTGCACCCCCGGTCGTTGGCATCTGCGGGCCAGTGCGGGCGGCTCGACAAGGCAGTACTCCGGGCATCTTCTTGCCGAGGATGGGTTCTGGGTCGTCGAGCCGGCGCTGACCGAGCCGGATGATCGGATCGATCATTCCGATACCCCGAACCGCATCGGCTTCTCATTTCGCCCCGCCGCCGGGAATGACGAGGACGGTTTCGGCTTCGACATGCCCGAGAGAGGCAAAGTCTGCCTTCATATCGATGATAGCGCCGGACTGCCGTTGCGGGTCGGCCCGGAGGGCTTGGCCGTGGCGTCCCCGATCGACCTTCGTAGCCTGGAGTCTTGTGCCCCGCGGGTGGGCGCAAGCTGCTCCGTACCCGATGCCTACCGCTCGGCAGAGCCGGGCCTGTTCGTCTGGCAAGACGCCTGCGAGCAGGGTATCTGGCATGTGCGTGCGGTGGCGGGCGGAGCACCGGCAGACTACAGCGGCTCCATCGTCGCCGCGCTGCCGATCGAGTCTTTGGGTGCCGTCGACACCGAGGTCAACGATGTCGTCGAATACGCCGATCCGAGCACGATTGCGTTTGCGCTGAAGCTGTACGCAGCGCGTGCGCAAGACGGCTTCGACTTCAGGGTGCCTATGCAGGGGAGTGTTTGCTTGCGAGTCGAAGCGCCGGTCGGTATCCAAGTGCGCGTCGGTATGGATGCGCGGCCCATGTCCGCTCCGATCGATCTGCGTACTCTGGCGCCCTGCGTCCCGCGTGCCTCCCTCGGCGCCCCGGACTACGATAGTAAGGCGCAGGCCGCCACGTTGCTGTGGGAAGACGCCGAGACGGGTCGCTGGCACCTGCGGGTCACCGCCGGTGCCAGCCCATCGGTGCTGCGCTTCGGCGGTAGATTGAGCGGCGCAACGGTCAGTGCCGTGAAAGAGGTCGGTTTTGAGGCCAAGGACAGTGTCGTCCAGGAAGCCGACGGGCTCGCTTATCGATTCAACGTCGTCGGCCGCGGAGAGGACGGCGTGGACTTTCTTGTCGAGCCCGGCGCCCAGCCATGCCTGGATATCGCCGGCTTCGATAGCGGCGACCTGTTGCTCGGCGAGGCCATGGTGCCGGTGGAAGGACCGCTGAACCTGGCAACGCTGGGCGCCTGCCGCCGCTGAGGACGCAATCCGCTGGATGCGAGGACGATCGCGGTGACGAGCGGTTGCCTGGTGGCCCGAATGCCGGGCGATCACTCGGATGATCAGCGAAGCTCTCTCGTCATTGGTCGCGCATTCGGGCGCAGGCGTTGTCGTGCCGCACGGAAAAGCCGGACGGAAGCCGCACTGTCGTGTCTTCCCATTCCCGGATCTTTTCTGCTTATTGCGGCACTATCGACGCGATGTGTTGGGTAGACTGTTCGAATCGCTATAGCCAAGTGTCCGATCAACGACTTCCAATGGAATGAAATGACTGATTTCGCCTGTTTTGAATAGCGCTGTTTGATTTAGACTCGCGCGGACGGCCGAGGCCAGCGCCCCCGGCGGGAGCGGTGCGTTTCGGTGATGCGAGGGACTGCGGAGGCGCCATACGTCCGAGATTGCGCGAGGGGCTGGGCGTAAGGATGCGGCGGCTTGGGCGCGACTTTGCCGGTGTGTAGTTGCGCCGCTCAAGGCTTTAGGGGAATGCCCGGGATTACCGGTGTCGGTACAATGCCTATGTTGTATCGGGCAATGCCTGATTGATATAACGGCGCAGTGGCCGATGCCGGGCAATGCCGCCGAGGTCGCCGGTCTGGCAAGGACGCAGGCGCCGGCGTACGCCGGATTCCTCAAGGGCGTGTCGCACAACCGACACTGGCGGCAATGCAGGGTTGCGCTGGGCACCCGCGCCGCAGCGGGTTTGCGGTTCGCCGAGACCGTGCCTGTAAGCAGCCGCGTGCGGTCTATGAGGCGGAAGCCAAGCCGTCGCCGATGCGCGGCCGCTGAACGCCAGGGCGACGCGCGCGCCGTCGCCCGAGATGACCCGGAGTGCCGGCTCCGTGTTGGGTAGGAGTCGCGCCGCGGGCCTCACAATGGGGCCCTAAATGACGTATAATTTTCCATGATCGTCGGACCGTAAGGAAAACTCGAGACCAATGAAACGCAACGGCCTATCATTTTTCTTGGCAATTACACTGATTGCTTTTTCTATCGCTACATTCGCAGCCGATCCGTACAGGTTGGGTTCGAATGACGTCGTACGGATCACGGTGTTCGGTCAGCCCGATCTCACCACCGTGGCGCGCGTCAATGAAGGGGGGAGCATTTCTTTCCCGTTTATCGGCGAGGTGTCGGTGGCCGGCTTGACGACCCGCGATGCCGAGTTGAAGGTGGCGAGGCTGCTGGAGCAGAAAGACGTCGTCAAATCCGCGCAAGTCGGCGTCATGGTGGAGTCTTACCAGAGCAGACGCGTTGCGGTGCTGGGTCAGGTCACCAACCCCGGCAATTATGTCATCACCCGCGGCACGACGGTCATGGATCTGATTTCGGAGGCCGGCGGTTTGACGGAAAATGCCGGCAGCCAGGCGATCCTGACTCGTGCAGATTCCGGCGGCGGGAAGACAGTCATCGACTTGGACCGACTGCTCGGCGGGCGCGGCGACACCGCGTCTCCGATGGTGTCGGACGGGGACACGGTGTTTGTGGAGCGCGCCGACAGGTTCTACATCTACGGCCAAGTCAACCGGCCGGGAACCTATTCGCTGGAACGCAATATGACGATTGTTCAAGCGCTTTCCGTTGCCGGGGGCCTGACCGACAAAGGCACCGAGCGCGGCATGAAGGTCAAGCGCACCAGCGATGAAGGGAAGGTAAAGACGATTCCAGTCGGTTTGACAGACCGCATCGCGCCCAATGACGTGATCTTCGTGAAGGAAAGCCTCTTCTGATTCGAAGGAGCCGGATTGCTTGGACCTAACCCGGTCCGCTTTGCCGACCGGTCAGCGCACGCCGAACGCACGGCATGCCGCGATGTCCGAGGCCACAACGTGATGCGGATTGGATGAGACAGCAAACATGAGCGGACGCGAACGAGCGGCAAGCATCTATCCCGAAGAAGATTCCGGGGCCGAGTCGGAGTCGGGTAACTGGCTCTCAGTTGCGCCGCAGCGCACGCAGGCGCCGGCCGAGGTCAGGAAGCGTTTCGCCCATCGGCGCCTCGGCGACATTCTGGTGGCACTGGGTGCGTTGAGCGAGGAACAGAGGGATAAAGTCGTTCAGCGCCAAGCCAAGAAGCCGATGCTGTTCGGCCAATTGTGCGTCAAAATGAAACTCGTCAGCGAAGACGAGCTGGCCGAGGCGCTCGCCCTGCAATTCGGTTATCTGCATCCCGTCGCGGGCTCGCTGTCCGTCGGCAAAGAGCTGGTCATGGTGTCCGACCCCTTCGGTGTATATGCCGAAGCATTGCGCACGGTCAGCAATCGCTTGGCGACTCAGTGGATCAAGCCCGGCCGCAATGTCATGGCGATCACCGGTGCCGAGCGAGGCGAAGGCAGAAGTTACCTCGCCGCCAACCTTGCGATCTGTTTCAGTCAGAGCGGTATGCGTACGCTGCTGGTCGACGCCGATATGCGCCAGCCCCGGCAACATCGAATCTTCTCGTTGCCGCAGCATCCCGGCTTCAGTCGGCTGTTGTGCGGTTTTGCGCCTGAAGAGGTAGTCAAGCGCGTGCCGGAGTTGAGCTACCTGTCCCTGATTACATCCGGCCCCGTCCCCCCGAATCCGCTGGAAATCCTCGGGCGTCCCGAAGTGGGGATGTTCATGCACCAGGCCGGAGAGTATTACGACGTAGTGATCGTGGATACGCCGGCCAGTACCCGCCATTCAGACGCGGAACTGATCGCCTCGGCGGCGGGAAATGCGTTGATGGTGGTCCGCAAGAACAAGACCCGCGAGCGGCGCGTCCGGAAGCTCAGGAAGACGCTCGAAAAGCGCGGCGCCGAGGTCATCGGCACGCTCATGAATACCCATTGACGTTCGGGGTCGGCGATTCGGCGGAGCGAGCCGGCGATGTCTCGCCCGGGCGGCCGCCATGGGGCGCCGGTTCGTTTCCTTCAGCGTCTCATCGGGCCAGATGCGGGCGACGCGCCAATGACCCCCGAAGGGCCGAGTAGGTAGCGTGCATCAGCACAATCGCAGCTTGTCGGCCGCGAAGTCTTATCGGTTTATAGCCCAACGTTGATGCGCGCCTCGAACGACTGGAAATCGTACTCTCGAAGCTCGCGGTTGGAGTCCCTCGATTCCGCGCGATAGCCAAGCGAGAGCGCGATACTTCTGCGTGCTTGCCAGTTGACTCCGACACCGAATGCGGCGACGTCGTCCACGCGGTCGTCGAAGACCACGGCCAAATCGTCGTCGTCTCCGCCTTGGAAGTCGCGGCGTTCGAAGCTGGCGAGCGCTTGCAGCGAGGTCTTTGCGGTAATGTTCCAGATGGGCTCGACGCTGATGCCCTGAACAACCGCGAAATTGGCGATCTCGTCATCGAGGTTGCTGATGTCCCGCCACGCCTCGGCCAGGATCGTGGTCTTACCCGTCGCCGCCCAGGTGGTGCGAACCCGCGCGACAAAACCGTCGAAATCCCGCTCGTCGCGCATATCGTGGGTACGGCTCTTGTAACCCGCGCTCGCACGGATCCGGGTTTTGCTGCTCAAGCGCCAATCGAGCCTTGGCCCCACATTGAAATCGTCATAATCGGCTCGATTCGCCGAAAAATCAGTGGCTGCAAACCCGGTCTCCAGGCCGATCACGTTGCCGGCGACGCTGACGTAATCGGCGATTGCGCCGAAGCCCAGAACGTTCTTATCCAGTTGCTCGCTTTCGGTGAACGACACATCGGCCCATTCAGTGCTTGCTCCCACGCGCCAGCGGTTGGTGACCCAGCGGTTGGCGCTGCCGAATACCCGGTGGCGATTCAGGATATCGCGCTGAGGCACAAGCTCATTCGCAAAGTCTCTCAGCCTGCGAGTGTATGTATAGCCCAGCGTTCCTTCCCAAAGTTTGCCTGCCGCCCAGTTCCATCGCAGTCGCCCATCGCCGCCGGTGTAATCGAATTCGCTGAAGCGGTCATAGCTGTTGCGGAAAATGCGGCCGTCAACCAGAAAGCGCTGCCGACTGACGTCGAAGCGTGCGTCGACGCCCGCTTCCAGCGTCAGATACTGGTCGGAATCGTCGTTGAGGTTATCCGGATTTCGCAGCAGATTAGAGTCGGTCGTCCAGCCCAAGGCGGCATAGGGTTGGAACGTTCTGACGACGTCGAGCCAATTGTCGGTGGCTTCCTCCAGGCTTTGTGCGTGGCTAACGGGTAACAACAAGGCCGCCGAAATCGCCGTGGCAAGGGTGGCCAAGCGTAATCTGTGGCGCGTTGCGCAGCCCGTCATGCCCGCAGCCGCGTCCGGGACGGTTTGAGAAATTCTGACCGCAGACGTCGCGGCTCTCGAAAACATGGGACGCCTACGCGCCTTGGTGCTGCCAGACATTGCCTTAGCCGATGTGGGAATATGGTTCAAAACCTTCAGCACAGTATAGCCTAGATGCTTTTTGCAACATATGTGCTCTGTGCCACAAAACCTGTGTCGTGCGCGTCGCCGAAGTGTCTATGCCTTGCCGGTCGAGTCGACCCGATAGAGCGCGTCCCCATCCTGGCGCCGACGCGCCTCGGGCAAGCGGGACGGCATGGTCGGCGTCGGTAAGAAATCCGGTGCGGCGTGACGACCCCGCGATTGGCCTCGAAACAGTCTCGCCGGGCCGACACCGAGGCGGCGGCAGGTCGTTGCCGAATCCTGATATGCGCGCCTAGCTTCTCGGGTTTGGACGAGATGCCGCTATTTTAATGCGATTTCGTAACCGAGTACGCGTTTCAGGTAGCGGCGGGTGTGCGCCCGGGCGGGCAGCCATGACAGGGACGATGCCGGCACGCGATGAGCGGCATACTGTCGGAGTGGAGCCTCGTCCCGCGGGACGCGGGACGAGGAACAGGATTCGGGGATGGGCTGGATCGTGACCTGGAATCAGGCGAATTGCATCTCCAACGCCTGCGACAGATCTTCTGCGCTGATCAGGTTCAGCCGCACGCAGCATTCGCCGAACGGCAGACCGAGCCGTTCGTGCTGCGCGAGCACGGCGTCGCGGTCCTTCGGGCTCAGCAATCCGTTGGTTACCAGGATTTCGCCCAAGCGCCTTGCGCAGGCCGCCCGATATACGCTCAAGGTGCTGCGCGCGATGGGATCCCAGTCGTATTTGCTGCGCACCCAGTCCTGCAATTGCTCGCGGAAATCCGCCGGGCGCGATTGTGTCGCCGCGCGGATCAGGCATTCGGACAGGTCGTCGACGTTGCCGACCTCGAAGTATTGGTGCTTGGGAAGGTTGACCTCGACATTGGCCGGAATGTCGCTGGCGATGGACGGAAGTCCGTAGCTCAGGGCCTCGAGCAAGGCGATCGGCAGCCCCTCGTGTGTTGAGGGCAGTACGAAGAGGCCCGCATTCGCATACAACTCGGACAGGGCCTTACCGCTCTGAAAACCGGTCAGCACCACGTTCGGGCAACGGGCCGCCGCATCCTTGACCTTGCGGATATAGCTGTCGTCAGCGCGCAGATCTCCCACCAGCGCGAGCTTCCAGCCCGGCAAATCGGCTTTGGCGAAGGCGTCGATCAGATCGAGATGGCGCTTCTCCGGCACCATGCGGCTGACGTTGACGACGTAGCGCCCCGGATTGAGCCCGAACGATGCCGGCGTATCGACATCCGCATCGTCCGCCGGTATTTCTACGCCGTTCGGTATGCAAAATGCATCGCGATTGTACTTGCGCTTGACAAGCGATCGGATAACGCCGGAGATCACGATCCGCGCATCCGAGAACAGCATGCCGAAGCGCTCGCCGGTGCGCAGGACCGCTTTCGCGGTCGGGCTCCACTTTTCTCTGTCGTAGTCGGGGCCATGGTGCGTGACGACCACCCGCAGACCGAACAACTTGGCCAGCGGTGCAACGATGGCAGGGCCGATGGCGTGGATGTGCAGCACATCCGGGCGCCGGCGGGCAGCATGGAGCACGCCCAGGAACGAGTGCACGAAGGCCTCGGCGCCCGTCGCCTTCGGGCTCCAGACCGGTGTGAAGCGAATGCCCGCCGCGTCTTCGGCGGGCCGATTTTCCCAGTACGGCGAGCGGACGATCACTTCGACATCGCACCCGAGCGCCCGCAGCCTTGGGTAGAGCTGCTCGGCGTGGGTTTCGACACCGCCTTGTATGCCGGGAAAGCCGCGTAGGCCCAAGACCATGATGCGCATGGGTGGAGTCCTTGTTATCGGTTGTAGAACTCGGCGAGCGGATAGTGCTCTTCGGGCGTCTTCAAGTCCTTCTGCACTTTGATGTCGTCCTTCACCTTCTTGCCGAGGAACGAGGTGCGCGGGACATGCGGACTCTCGCGGACCTGGCCATAGTTGACATAGCGGTCGAAGTCGACATCTCCGCCGAAGGTGACCTTGAGTTTGTTGAGCACGACCCATGCCATCGGCGAGATCTTCGGCATCTGCGGGATGATGTTGGAGCGCATCGCGGTTCGCGCGGTGGTCACCATCCAGCAATTCTGGGAGCAGGCCGCTACTTTGCCCAGGGTGTCCTTGGTCTTTTTGCTGGCGATGATTTCTTCCCAGCTCTGCTCCTTCAGATTGCCCATCGGCAGGTCCGAGCGCACATTGCAGGCCCAAACGTCGGACCAGGGGTCGATGAAGGCGAAGTCGGAGCCGGCGGTGCAGGGGATCAGCCGGTCGTGGCCGAGAATCTTCTCGATCAGGCCCAGGTTCAGGTAGGCTCGGAACCAATTCTTGACCGTGTTGGTGCGCAGCATCGACGTGATCAGGCCTTCGACCTCGCGCGCCACCTTGAGGCGGTCGTAGAAGTAGTTGTCGTTCTTGTAGAACTGCCAGGCATTGTGCAGCGTGGAGGTCGCCAGCTCGACGCCTTCCGAGCGGGCCAGCTCATAGACCTTGACCAGCTGATCCGCATTCTCGTCCTGGATGACCATGGCGAAGCCGAGGTCGGTGCCGCCTGCTTCGCGAAGCATGCGGATACCGTCGAGCTTCTTCTGGAAGCCGTTCTTCTCTCCGCGGATCGCGTCACTGGTGGCGGCGTCGCCTTCGAGGCTGAAGCGGACCTTGACGTTCGGATGCTTCTTGATGATCGGCACCAGGCGCTCGGGATTCAGGCCGTTGGAGCTGATCTCGGTGATGCGCGCCTTCGGGTAGACTTCGTCGATCAGCTCGGCGAGATCGCGGCGCAGCGTGGGCTCGCCGCCGGAGACGTTGAGGTTGTCGAAGCCGCCCGGCAGTTTGGACAGGGTTTCGATCGAAACCTCTTCCTTGGGCTCGGTCGGGTTTTTCCAGATGTAGCACATCTGGCAGCGTGAGTTGCAACGGAAAGTGGAGATAACTGTCAGATCCACGTCGGATTACTCCTGTGAGGTAGCGAATTTGGCCGATGCAGTGCACGACGTCTCGGAGCCTGCGCGCCGAAGCACGGTCTCATAGAGTCGCAGCAGCGACGTGTTGTGTTGATCCAGAGAAAAATGCGCTTCAGCTCTTCGGCGCGCCGCGATGCCGAGCTCGCGCCGCAGCGAGGGATCGCTCATCAGTCGGGTCAGGCACTGCCGCAGTGCTCCCGCGTCACCCGCCGGGAACAGCAAACCGGTTTCGTCGTGCACCACGAGCTCGGGAATGCCGCCCATGTCGCTCGCGATGACCGGTTTGCCGAATGCCATGGCCTCGAGCACCGACATCGGACAGTTCTCGTACCACTCCGAGGGCACGACGATGACGGCGGCATTTCGAATGCGGTCCTCGAGTGCGTCGCCCGCCAAGTAACCGAGGTAGTCGGCCTTCGGAAAATCGGCGCGCAGCTTCGACTCGAGCGGGCCCGTGCCCGCCACCATCAGGGGCACGTTCTCGGCGATATCGGAGTGTGCCCGCAGCAGCGTTTCGATGCCTTTCTCGGCGGATAACCGGCCAAGATACAATGCATAGCCGTCGTCGTCGAAGGTTGGGCTGATCGCGCTGCAGTCAATCCCGTTGTAGATGACTTCGACCTGTTTTTCCGGAAAGCGCTTACGCGTCATTGCATCGCGCATGAAACGACTGGGTGCGATGAACCCGTCGAGCATTTGGTAGCTGCCGAGGAAGCGTTGAACGCTTGCTTCGGCGAACAGAATGGCGCTTTTTCCCAGCGAGCCTTCGGCGCACCGGTGCTTGACGACATTCGAGAACGGCCCGTCGAGGCAAGCCGAGCAGACTTGGCCGTTGCGCAGCCGGGTGTACACCGGGCAGACCGGCTTATAGTCGTGCAGGGTCAGCACCACCGGCACGTCGCGCTTCTTGGCCGCGCGGATGATCGACGGTGTCAGCTGATGGTAGATATTATGGCAATGAACGATGTCGGGCTTCGTCCTGTCGATGAGTTGGCCGATCTTGCGCACGGCCTCCGGCGAATGAATCAGTTCCAGCGCGGCGCGTACCTTGGCGGCCGCGCCGCCTTCGCCGTCCCCGTAGGCGCGGTGCTCGACGAATGATTCGGAGTAAGCGCTCGGCAGGTTGCGCGAGTCATGCATCGAGAAGTCGATCACTTCGAAGCCGGAATCGATCAGGAAGTCCCGCTCCTGAAGCATCACGGCCTCGGAGCCGCCGTTGCGGAAAAAAAACTTGTTGGCGAGCAGTACTTTCACGTTGCAGATGTCCTGTCGAATCCTGTCCCTGGTCTATACAAGATGCATGCCAAAAGCACTTCGGTCGCGGGTCGGACTCGCGCCGGTATGAACTGCTCCGACCCTCGCGACGAAGTGGCGCCGCTCGGCGATCCAGCGCCCCTGCCGCATCCCCGCGCCCGGGGCTTGCTGTCAATCTGTTGCGGGAGGCTTACACGCAATCCGGACGCCGTGCCCGTGGCGGCCGGAGTCGTGATGGCCGCGCGTCGGCGCGTGATGCATCCTGGTATGCGGTCGCAGAATGCATCGCTAGGTACGGCACGCATCCGCGTCGGCGTGCCGGGCGGTGCTCCGCAGGCGTTGATCGGGGCTCCGGTGTCGGAGGCCGCAAGCCGGTTATGTCGTGCGGATTAGCGTACGGCGCATGCCGCGGCTGTTGCCCCAACGGGGTGCGCGTCCATCGTCGCTGTCGGCAACCTCGCCGGCATGTCGTGCGGGTCGACCGCGGCCCGCACGCCGCCGTTTGATCGGGATGCCCTGAGCCCGATGCCGAGCCTCGTCGACCGCTACTTGCTTGCCGAGATCGCGAAAGTCTTCGTCGCGATCATGGTCACACTGATGCTCGTGATGTCGAGCATGCTTTTCCTGCGCTCCCTCGAGCAGGTCAACGTCGGAGCCTTGACCTCCGATCTGCTGCTGCGCTTCCTGGGACTGCAGATCCTGCGCGACACCGCGAGCTTGCTACCGCCGGCCTTCTTCATCGCGGCGTTGGTGGCACTCGGGCGCATGGCCCGCGACAGCGAGCTGATCGCGTTCCACGCCTGCGGCCTCGGACCCGTTCGCATCTATCGATCGCTGTTGTTGCTCGCGCTGCCGCTCGCGCTGCTCACTGCCTGGTTTTCGCTTGCTTTGCAGCCCTATGCGTCTGCGCGCATTCAGTTGATCGAAGACAGTCAGGGAGATCAGGCCGCGAAGGTATCGGGGTTGCAGGCCGGGCGCTTTTACCAGCAGGAAGACGGCGATATCACCTTCTATGCGACGGAGCTCGACGCCGGCAAGCGCTTTCGCGACGTCTTCATTCAAGACCGGCGCCAGGATCCGCCGCGGGTCGTTCTGGGGGAGAGCGCCATGTATCAGGAGTCCGCTCGCTCCGGCGAGCGCGCCGTGGTGCTGGAGCGGGGCAGCCGTTTCGACGGGGCTGCCGGCAGTGCCGAGTACGGCATCGCCGACTTCTCGCGTTATACCTATTACCTGAGCGACGACGGCAATGCCGTCGGGGGGCGCCGCCGGCGCTCCGCGCAGCCGACGTCGCAGCTCATCGGGTCGAGCTCGCTGGCGGACAGGGCAGAGATCGGACATCGGTTGTCCGCGCCGGTCGGAATCTTCGCGCTCGCGCTGCTGGCTATTCCGTTGACGACGCTCTCGCCGCGTCAGCGCGGCGGGGGGCGAATGTTTCTGGCCTTCCTTGCCTATTTCGCCTTCTTCAACCTACAGCGGCTGGCGGTGTCATGGATGGAGGCGGGGGTTACGCCTGCGTGGATGGGGGTCCTGTGGTACCAGGCCTTTATTGTTGTCTTGGTCTATGCGGCGCTCCTCCCGGGCAGCTTTTGGGCCAGGCGCCGGTTGCGCTGGCCGAGCCGGCGAGGGATCAGGGGAGCGGGCGGCGGCCTGGACGGGTGAGGCTTGGCGGCGCGGCGCACGGTGCAGGCGATCTCGTCCCGGAGCTCGCCTTCGCGCGGGCCGGGCTCTAGATGGGGTTGCGGTCGAACACGCCGACGTCGAGCAGGTCGAGCGAGATTTTGCCGTCGCTCGATGTGTTGACGTCGGCCATGGCGGCGCGCAGGGCCGCGGCGATGGACAGTGCTTGGACGACGTCCGCGGTGCTGGCGCCGCGGCGGTTGGCGAAGGTCTCCGCATCGGCCAGAATGCGCTTGACCAGCAGTGCAACGTGCTCGCTGTTGTCCGTGGTCGGTTGCAGCGGAACGTCGACGTCGATGTGATCCGGTGCGACGGCGCTGAATGAGCTCGAAATCATGGTCGGGTCTCCGTAGGGCATGCGTGATGGGGTCGTTGTGCTCGGGCTGTCGGGCCGCGCGCAAGTGCGCCGCGCCTGGTGAATATGTCGCCGCTTGGCGGTCCGCGGTATCACGGCTCGCGCGAGTCGTCAGTTGCGCGCTGTCCTGCTCGCCGTACCATTGGCCATCCAGGCAGCCGCCGCGGCGAAAGCCGAGCTCTCGCGCGCCGAAAGTTTGCCGGCGTCGGCGCTATGCGGGAGGTAGCGTGCGATCCGGTCTCGCAGCTGCCGCTGCGTCAGTTCGCCTTCGGCGCCGCGCTCGGTGCCGAGCAAATCGGTCCGCTTTCTCGCGTCCGCGCCTGCCGAGGCCGCATCACGGGCCGGCGTCGCCCCGACGGCGAGTCGAATACGGCCGAGCAGCGTCGTCGTCGGCATGAAGTCGATCGTCGCTAGCGTAACGCCGGGCTTTGCCGGGCATGCGCCCGGCGGCGGATCCAGGTGCGCCGTTTCGAGGTCGGCGGATGCCACGGCGGCGGTGAAAGCCGAGACGCCCAGAAGTAGTACTGAACCGATCAATCGATGTTTGACCATTTTCGGACCCTCCAGCGAGCTAGTGGCTGCTCGGTTTTGCCACGTTCGGTGGCGTCGATGGAAGCCCACAACGCCCGGCCGGTGGTAGGGCGCGCCTGAGCGGCAGGCCGATCTCACCGTCCCCGGGGTGGCATTTGCTGCGGCCGCTCCGGCCGTGCCGGCGCAGAATCAACCGCCTTTTTCGTTCGACAAGCAAGGATTGAGCCCAGCCGCTGCGGGCATCTCTCCCGAGGCAGCGCCAGGCGCCCGCGACAACCTGCGGTGCTCGGGGCACGCCTATGCCGGAACCGCCCGCGCTCGACTGTCCAAGTCGTGTCGATATCAACGTAGCGGTTGAGTCAGGTATTGTCAACGCAATCGCGGCGCCTTATTTTGGACAAAGGTTTTACAAGCTGGAGTGACTCGTGAGCGATCCTGAAGCACCCGACGTCGGTCAGACGTACCGCATCGGCGCCGTCGCCCGCCTGACCGGCATTCCGCCGGATACGCTGCGCGTCTGGGAGCGTCGCTATACGGTGGTCTCCCCGATCCGGTCCGAGGCCGGCACGCGCCTCTACCGGGCCGACGACGTCGGGCGGCTGACGCTGATCAAGCGCCTCGTAGACAGCGGCGACGCGATCAGTCACGTGGCCGGGCTGTCCCTCGAACAGCTCCGCGAGCGATTGCAGGGCCTGGGCGGGAAGCCGATGGAAGGCATTCGGGCGCACCCCTGCCGGGTGGCCGTTCTCGGCGACTCATTGCCCGCTTTGCTTCGGGCCAACGGCGCCGCGGTCGGCGACGACGCCGCCGCCGTGCACTTCGTCGGCCTGTATACGGATGAAGCGAGCTTTCGCGACGAAGCGGCGCGCCTGGATCTCGATCTCGCAATCTTGGAATGCCCGACGCTGCACGCGGACCAACTGCCGCGCGTGACCGACCTGCTCACGCGCTCGCGTGCCGCGCAGCATATCGTCGTGTACAACTTCGCAAGCCGCTCGGTGCTCAAGCGTCTCGAGGCGCAGCGGGTCTTGCCGAGGCGCGCCCCGGTCGAGGTCGAGGAGCTCAAGCGCTGGTGCCTGTCGCTGCAAGGCCTGGCGGAGCCGGAGCCAAGCGCACTGCTGGCGGAGGTGGATTTCGGCGGCCCCGTGCCGCCGCGGCGTTTCGATGCCGAGGCCCTGTCGCGGATCGCACTGGCGTCGCCGACCGTGCGCTGCGAATGTCCGCACCATCTTGTAGAGCTCGTATCCAGCCTGGCCGCGTTCGAGCGCTACTCCCAAGAGTGCGAGAACCGCAACGTCGACGACGCCGCGCTGCACGCCTTCCTATATGCGGTGACCGCGCGGGCCAGGGCAACGATGGAGTCGGCGCTCGCCCGTGTGATCGAGGCGGAAGGCATCGAGATCTGACGCGCCCGCATCGGCACTCGACGGACAGCGCGCCGGCACCGCCCGGGTCGCCGCCAACTGGTAAACTGGCGGCTAAATCGATCGCATGACGGAAAGGCGGCCATGATCTCGCTCCTCGACTACGGCGCCGGCAACGTGCGCAGCGTTCGCAACGCCATCAACCATCTCGGCTACGACCTTGTCGACATCGCACGGCCCGAGGACATCCTCGAAGCCGAGTGTCTGGTGTTTCCGGGCGTCGGCGCTTTCGGCGCCGCGATGCAGCGGCTGCATCGGCTCGGCTACGTGGAGCCGCTGCGCGC
This sequence comes from Thiohalocapsa sp., assembly GCA_021736785.1. GTDB lineage: Bacteria > Pseudomonadota > Gammaproteobacteria > Chromatiales > Chromatiaceae > Thiohalocapsa. The sequence continues at coordinate 15,459 of JAIPFF010000013.1, forward strand.
CTATCTCGCGCAGGACCGGCCCTTTCTCGGCATCTGTGTGGCGCAGCAGTTGCTTTTCGAGGGCAGCGAGGAGTCTCCCGGCGTGCCCGGCCTGGGCTTGATCCCCGGCGTCGTCGAGCGCTTTCCCGACGGCGATCTCGCGGTGCCGCATATGGGTTGGAACGGCATCCGTCCCCTGCGCGAGTCGGCGCTGCTGGCCGGCATGGAAGGCATCAAGCTCTACTTCGTCCATTCCTACCACGCACGCCGGTCTCCGGCGAATGCGGATTGGGTTCTCGGCGAGACCGATTACGGGTCGCCCTTCGTCAGCGCGGTGCAGCGCGGGCGCGTCACCGCCTTGCAATTCCATCCGGAGAAGAGCGGCGCTCACGGACTGGAGTTGTTGCGGCGCTTCCTCGCCGATGCGACCGGTGATCGGCCGGCCGTCGAGGCGCTCCCGGCCAAGGCCGACGCGCCCGCCGCGGAGCCGACACGGCTTGCGAAGCGCGTCATTGCCTGTCTCGATGTCCGCAGCAACGATGCCGGTGATCTTGTCGTCACCAAGGGGGATCAATACGACGTCCGCGAGGCCGGCGAGGTGCGCAATTTGGGCAAGCCCGTGGATTTGGCCCGCCGGTATTACGAAGAGGGCGCAGATGAGATTACATTTCTGAATATCACCGCGTTTCGCGATTTTCCCCTCGCGGATCAGCCGATGCTGGAGGTGCTGCGGCGCACCTCGGAAAACGTCTTCGTGCCGCTGACCATCGGCGGCGGCATTCGCGCCTTCACCGACGCCGACGGTCGCGATTACAGCGCGCTGGACGTCGCCAACGAGTATTTCCGCTCCGGTGCAGACAAAATCTCGATCGGCTCCGATGCGGTGCATGCGGTCGAGCACTTTCGATCCCGCGGTAAGGACGGCAGCAGCGCGATCGAGCAGATTGCCGAGGTCTACGGGAACCAGGCGGTGGTGATCTCCGTCGACCCGCGCCGCGTCTATGTCGGATCGCCGGAGGACACCGAGCGCACCGTGATCGAGACCGAGGTTCCCGGACCTGGCGGCGAGCGTTGGTGCTGGTTCCAATGTACCGTCAAGGGCGGGCGCGAGGGCAGCAGCGTCGACGCCATCGAGCTTGCGCGCGTCTGCGAGCAGCTCGGTGCCGGTGAGATCCTGCTCAACTCTATCGACCGCGACGGTACCGGCGCAGGCTTCGATTGGGAGCTGATCGCGGCGGTGCGCGCGGCGGTGGGTATACCCGTGATCGCGTCCAGCGGTGCCGGCAGTGCAGAGCACTTCAGCGAAGTGTTTCGGCGCACCGACGTCGAAGCGGCGCTCGCGGCCGGCATTTTTCACCGTCGCGAGGTGCCCATCGGAGCCGTCAAGGCGCAGCTCCGCGCCGACGGCATCGAGATCCGGCCAACCTGAAGCCGGGCGTCGCGTCGACAATGATGCCGCCCAGGGTCCGCAAGCCCCGCAAACCGTATCGCGGCCGTCGCTCGGTCGCGGCGGCGCTATTGTTGCTCTTGCTTGGCCTGCTCGCCGGTTGCGCAGGCCTCGAAGGTGCCGGTTCCGCCGGCGGGCGCCCGGCGCCGCCGCCCGACGGACTCTCCCGCGACGATCTGCTGACCATGATCGCCGCCTGTCATTTGCGCCGCGTGGCGCAGAACACCGACCGCGGCGTCACCGATGCCGTTGTCATCTCCGCCGCCGAGCGCTACGGCTTCGAGGTGGAGGAGATGATCGGGCGCTCCAACGAATTGATGCGAGAGGCAAATCAGCCGACGGCGCAGGCGTCGCTGCGGGCGCTGGCGGGTGCCTCCTGCGAAGAGTTGGCAGCGTTGACGGGGGTCGCGCCGAGCCTGGTGCGCTTCGACGCGTCGGGCAATCTCAGCAATACCTGGGTGGCTGTCGACGGCGAGATCGGCGACGGCTTCGCCGACGACGTGATCACGCTGCTGCGCAACGAAAAAGCCGTCGGCCTGATCATCAGCAGTCCGGGCGGCTCCCTCTACGAGGCGCGCCGGCTCGGCCGCTACCTGCGCAGCAACGGTCTGCGTGTCGGGGTCGACGAGCTTTGCACCTCGGCCTGTGTGGACGTGCTGGCGGGGGGCATCGAGCGTTATGTCACGGCCGGGGCCAAGCTCGGTATTCATCAAAGCGCGGTGCCGAAGCATTTGAGCAGCCACGAGGGCGGGCAATTATCCGTCGTCGCGGCGGCGCTGTATCTCCGGGAAATGGGTGTGGATGACAGTGTCGCGCTGGCGGCCGCCGCCGTGCCCCACAACAAGATGTACTGGATCTCGGTGCCCGAGGCGCTGGAGACCGGTCTGGCGACGAAGCTGGTTTCCGGGCTCTGAGCGACGCGCCGTTCCGCTTCGGTCTATGTCGCGGCGAGCGCGCTCAGAGGTGCAGTCGGCGTAGCTCGGTATGGGGGGCGGAGCGTTCCCAGTGCTGATCGAAGCCGTGGCGCAGCTCGCGCACGCGCGACGGCGAGCGGAAGTCGACCGCGGCGCCGCCGTTCTTATGCTCCAGGCAATAGCCGCTGTCGTCCGCCAGCAGCATGCCGTTCGGTGCATCTGTCGCTTCCTCCGGCAGGATGCGCAATTCGATCGCCGAGCTCAGCGTACGCGCCAGTTCGATCAGCCGATGGCCGCGGCGCACCGGGGCCAGCGCGTCCTGCAGCAGCACCCGCAGAACGGGCTGGCCCTTGCGCCCCAGCGCGAGCTCGCGTAGCGCGGAAAGAAATGCGGCTTGGTCGTAGAGCCGCGGGTTGATGTCGGCCGACAGCAGGCACAGCTCGCGGTGCGCCTGCGCGGCCAGCAATGCCGCGGCGCCGGCCACCAGCGTCGCGTCCTCGAGTGCGAGCGGACCGGCATCGATCCCGAGTCGCCGGTGCGCCAAGTCCTGCTCGAGCAGCCGCCGCGGATTGCGAAGCACCATGCGCCGGTGCGCAATCCCGGCTTCGTCGAATTCTGCGCCCTCGGTCTCCAGCCCGAGGCGCCGATAAAAATCGACAACGGCGCTTTGGGCGTTGAGAGAGACGGGCGCATCGCCGTGCTGGCCGGCAATCTTCATCAGCGATAGCAGCAGCCGGGTACCGACGCCGCGACCGCGATGCTCGCGAAGCACGGCCATACGCCCGATTTTGCCCGACGGCAGCAGTCGCGCGGTGCCGATCGGCGTCCCTTCGGACGACTCGGCCAGCACATGGACTGCTTCGGCATCCAGGCCATCCCATTCCAGGGACTCGGGTACTTGCTGTTCGTGCACGAAGACCTGGCTGCGAATCGATTGCAGCGCGTTCCTGTCCCCGTTACGCGCCCAGTCGGCACGGCGGATGGTGTCGGTGCTCGTCGGTGTCGCTAACGGCAAGTTGGAGCCTCTTTGCGGTTAAGGCGCCGCGTCGTGCGGGGCCGGTGAGGCCGGCATTCGGCGCTCGGAGCGTGCCCGGCGACCGATTGTCGAGTCGCACGGCGGATCAATCAATATCGTCCTCGGCGACCGAAAAATGGCCGTCGTTGAATAGCCGGCGCAGCAGCGCGGCGCGCTTCGGATCGGACAGCCAGGGCAGGATCTCGTCCGCCTCGATGCCGGGTTGCCGACACAGCAGCGCCAAGAAGTCGCCACTGCCCGGCGCCAGCGGATGCACCTCGCCGTTGGCGAACAGGATGTCGTGCCCATCGGCGTCGGCCGCACGGCAGAACAGCAGACGCGAGGCGCCTTCCCGCCATAGCCGGCCTTGTCTGCGCAGGCTGTCCAAGATACGCGCTTCGCTCCAGGGCGGCTGGCGATGCTCCAGCTCCAGATGTTCCTTGGGCTCCGTCAACAGAGCGCCGATCCGTGCCCGGAATTGATCGGCGTCGGCGGTGCGCAGTGCGGACTCGATGCGCTCGCGGATGGACTCGAACACCTCCGGCAGAATCTCCGTCGAGGTGTCCTGCAGCTTGAGGCCGGGGTCGCGGTAACGCCCGGCCCGAGCGAGATCATCGGCAACGGCCTCCATCCAAGCCGACGCCAGCTCGCGCCAAGACGGTGCGCGCATCCCGACCGACCAGGTCACGCAAGGGCCTTCGGCGATGCCCCAGTGGGGCACGCCGGGCGGCAGGTAGAGCAGATCGCCCGGCTCCAGGATCCAGTCCTGGTCGGGCTGGAAGTCGCGCAGAATGCGCAGATCCAGGTCCGGGATACATGCATCGGAGGGGTTCGGGCGGGTGTCGATCCGCCAGCGCCGGCGGCCTTCTGCCTGGATGAGGAAAACATCGTAGGCGTCGACGTGCGGCCCCACCGAGCCGCCGTCGGCAGCGTAGCTGATCATGATGTCGTCGAGGCGCCAATCGGGGATGAAGCGAAAACGCTCGAGCAGCGCCGCGACTTCCGGCACATGCTTATCGACGTCTTGTACCAGCAGCGTCCAGCCCTGCTCCGAGAGTGCCTCGAAAACGGCTTCGTCGAAAGGGCCGTGCTTCACCTGCCAACGTCCGCTCGGCCCTTGCTCGCGAACGATGCGCGATTCCACCTGCGGCTCGCAGGCTAGACCGGCGAGCTCGTGGGCATCGATCGGCGGCGAAAACCCCGGCAGTGCTCCGCGCATCAGCAGCGGGCGTTTCTGCCAATGGGTGCGCAGGAAGCTCGCGGGCTCCAGATCGTCGGGAAAGCACAGGCTCGGATACATTGTTGATCAGCGCCTCGCGGGCTGTAGCCCCGTTTCGGGTAGGGGGTTGGGTTGAATGGATCGGCTCGCGAGCAGTCCCGCGACCGCGATCAGCAGGGTTCCCAGGGCGACGGCGAGTGTGATCGACTCATCCCAGATGAGCCAGCCGTAGCCTGCACCGAAGACCACGGCAAAGTAGCCGAACGCACCCATCCGCGAGGCTGGCGCCAGCGTTAAGCCGCGCGTCAATGCCAGTTGTCCCAGCGTGGCCGAGACGGCGACGGCCAGCAGCAGCAGCAGCGCTGCCGCGGATGGAGTCTGCCAGGCCCAGACCAATGGCACGGAGGACACGGCGCAGGCGATCAGCGCGAAATAGAACACGATCCGAGTCGCGGGCTCGCTGCGGGACAGGCGTCGGACTGTGACTTTGGCAAGTGCCGCCAGCGCCCCGCCCAGAAGTCCGATCAGCGCGACCGGCGAGACAAACGCCGTACCGCCGTGAAGGTCGGGATCGAGGATGATCAGCACGCCGGCGAAGCCAACGCCAAGCGCCAGCCATAGCATCGGGGTAACACGCTCGTGCAGCCACAGTACGGCGATGAGCGGGATGAAAATCGGCGCGGTCAGCTTGAGCAGCATGGCCTCCGCGAGCGGCATTTCCGCGATCGCGAAGAAGAAGCAGTACATGGCCGCGACACCGGCGACGCCGCGCAGCAGATGCAGGCCGGCAACGCCGGTGGTGAGGCTGCCGACGCCGCGCTGCAGCAGCCACGGGGTCAGCAGTGCCAGGCCGAGAAGATTGCGTCCGAATACGATCATTTCGTTCGGCAGTTCCGTCGACACGAAGCGGATCGCGACCCCCATCGTCGCGAAGCACAGCTCGCCGACAACGATGAACAGGGCGCCGAGCGCGAAGGCCCGATCAGCGCGCATTCGATCGGCAGGGTGTTGTGTAAAAACTACTCATTGGGGCCGTTCACGGAATTTCAAATGTCTCGGAACAAGAGGGTAACGCTTTGTTAAGCTTACGTCCGGCTGGTATATTGTGAAATAAACAACGCGTCTTGAAAAAGTTGCATTTTCGCGGTTGGGTTCCGTTAGAATGCGGCCGCGAGCGAGACCGTATTCGCCGGAGGCCAAAGCGCAGTACGGGCGCGTGCGTCGCGCCATGCACCGGGGCGGGAGTGTTGCGGACGCGGCTCCCGAACTGCTCGGTTGATCTGCCCGACGGATCTGCCCGGCGGCGCTGGAATGCAGGAGCCTGAATCGCGCAATGTCCGGGGTCGCCGGCGCACGTCAAACAGAAAGCATCCCGAGGAGCAGACGATGTCACATCCCAACGGTATCCGAGCCTTCACATCGGCCATCGCCGCCGCCGTTTTCGGCTTCTCCGCCGCGGCTTCCGCAAGCATGGGCGAGCATTTCTGGGCGGCAACGCCGACCGGCAGCGCCTGGGTCACCAGCAGTGGCGAGTGCTGGACCAGCGCTGGCGGTCCGGAGAACCTGCAGCCCTGCCATGTGCCCCATGCGCCGCTCGCGCTGCGGCTGAACTTCGAGCTCGATCGTTACACGCTCGACGATATCACCAATCCGCAAGCCCTGGCCGAGCTGGACGCGTACATCGCGGAAGTGAAAGCAACGCCGCGCGAGGAGATGCTGACCATCGTCGGCCACACCGACAAGCTCGGCAGCTTCTCGCACAATCTTGCTCTGAGCGAGAATCGTGCCGAGACCATCCGCGACTATATGATCAGCAACGGCATCGGCGCCGACCGGATCAAATCCGTGCAGGGCGTCGCCTGGGAAGGCGGCAACGATGTCGCCGCGGACGGCAGCTTCATCGATCTCGGCCCGCTGGAGAATAACCCGCTGCGCCGCCGCGTCGTCGTCACCGAGGTGCTGCCCGGCAAATAGGATTGCCGAGCGCTACGGCGCCTGCCGCAGCGGTCCTTGCCGGGGCCCGCCGTCGGCGGGATCGGCGTTGGTTGCCCGCGGATTCCCACACCGCGCGCCGCGTACGCCGGGATTAGGAGCGCCGCCCTCGGCGTGCGCGCGGACAGCGCAGACCTTCCACCGTCGGCGAAGATCTTGGCGGCGGGGCGCTCCGTCGGGTAGCGCCGCGCGGCCGTTTGTCGATCGCGCTGCACGCGGGCAGCTGCTGAGCCCCGCGACGACGCTCGTCCGCTCCATGGGCTGTCCGTTGATGAAGTCCGCCCTATTCGCGTTCATTTGCGGACTCGATTCCGACAATTCCCACCCTTCGCGGCTTCTTCCTCGAAACCTCCCGTCAAACCGCCTTCGCCTGCGCCGCCGCGTTGCCGATATAGCGCCCCGGCGTCAGCGTCTTTAGCTCCGCCTTCGCGGTATCCGGGATCTCCAAGGTCTCGACGAATTCGGCCAGCGCATCGGCGCCGATGCGCCGGCCGCGCGTCAAGGCCTTGAGCTTCTCGTAGGGCTGCTCGACGCCGTAGCGGCGCATGACCGTTTGGATGGGCTCCGCGAGCACCTCCCAGTTGGCGTCCAGGTCCGCGGCCAGACGGGCGTCGTCCGCCTCCAGCTTGCCGATGCCCCGCGATGCGGACTGCAATGCGATCAGCGTGTGGGCGATGCCGACGCCGAGGTTGCGCAGCACCGTGGAGTCGGTCAGGTCGCGCTGCCAGCGCGACACCGGTAGCTTGGTCCCCAGGTGCCCGAGCAGCGCATTGGCGATGCCGAGATTGCCCTCGGCGTTCTCGAAGTCGATGGGGTTGACCTTGTGCGGCATGGTCGAGGAGCCGACCTCGCCCTCGACGGTGCGCTGCTTGAAGTAGCCGACCGAGATATAGCCCCAGACGTCGCGGCAGAAATCCAGCAGCACGGTGTTGAAGCGGGCGATGGCGTCGAAGGCCTCCGCCATGTAGTCGTGGGGCTCGATCTGGGTCGTGTAGGGGTTCCAGACGAGCCCGAGCGACTCGACGAACTGCCTTGCAAAGGCTGGCCAGTCCAGGTCCGGATAGGCCACGAGATGGGCGTTGTAGTTGCCGACGGCGCCGTTGATCTTGCCGAGCAGCGCGACCCGTGCGACGGCCTCGCGCTGGGCCCGCAGCCGATGCACGACATTGGCCATTTCCTTGCCGAGGGTCGTCGGCGATGCCGGCTGGCCGTGGGTGCGCGAGAGCATCGGCGTCTCGGCGTAGCGGTGGGCGAGGGCGCGCACCGCGTCGATCACCGTATCCATCTCGGGCAGCAGCACGCCGTCCCTGGCCTCGCGCAGCATCAGCGCGTGGCTCAAGTTATTGATGTCCTCGGACGTGCAGGCGAAGTGGATGAACTCCGACACCGCGGCCAGCTCCGCGTTGTCGGCGATGCGCTCCTTCAAGAAGTACTCGACCGCCTTGACGTCGTGGTTGGTGGTGCGCTCGATGGCCTTGACCCGCGCCGCGTCTTCCACCGAAAAACCGTCGGCGATCGCGTCGAGCCGCGTGCGCGCCGCGTCCGAGAGCTCCGGCACCTCGGGGATGCCGGGATGGGCCGCGAGCGCCTGCAGCCAGCGGACCTCCACCAGCACCCGCTGGCGGATCAGTCCGTACTCGCTGAAGATCGCCCGCAGCGGCTCCGTCTTGGACCCGTAGCGCCCGTCCACCGGCGAGACCGCGGTCAGTGTCGATAACTCCATGGTTGCTCCCGTCGGTGGTTGGGGCGCCACGTGCTCAGGCCGCGGCCAGCTTGCGCAGCACGTAGTGCAGGATGCCGCCGTGCTGGTAGTACTCGACCTCGTTCGGCGTGTCGATGCGCACCCGTGCCTTGAAGCTGCGCTCGCCGCCGTCGGCGGCTGTGGCCGTCACCGTGACCTCCTTGGCGTTGCCGTCCTCGAGGTCCGACAGTGCATAGGTCTCGTAGCCGGTCAGGCCCAGCGACGCGGCGCTCTCGCCCGGCATGAACTGCAGCGGCAGCACGCCCATGCAGACCAGGTTGGTGCGGTGGATGCGCTCGTAGCTCTCGGCGATGACGGCGCGCACGCCGAGCAGGTTCGGGCCCTTGGCCGCCCAGTCGCGCGACGAGCCGGAGCCGTACTCCTTGCCGGCGATGACGATCGCGGGCACGCTGTCGGCCTGGTAGCGCATGGCCGCGTCGTAGATGGACATCTGCTCGCCGCTCGGCTGGTGCAGCGTCACGCCGCCCTCGGTGCCCGGCGCCATGCGGTTGCGCAGCCGGATGTTGGCGAAGGTGCCGCGCATCATGACCTCGTGGTTGCCGCGGCGCGAGCCGTAGGAGTTGAAGTCCCCGGGCTGGACACCGTGCTCGACCAGGTAGCGGCCCGCCGGGCTGTCGGCCTTTATGTTGCCGGCCGGCGAGATGTGGTCCGTCGTGACCGAGTCGCCGAGCAGCGCCAGACAGCGGGCGCCGGTGATGGCCGTGACCGGTGCCGGATCCTTGGTGATGCCCTTGAAGTAGGGCGGCTCCTGGATGTAGGTGGACTCGGTGTCCCAGTCGTAGACCGTGCCGGCCGGCGCCGAGAGGCCCTGCCAGCGCTTGTCGCCGGCGAAGACGTCGGCATAGCTCTGGGTGAAGTCGTCCTGGCCGAGGAAGGTCGAGACGGTGTCGGCCACCTCGCCCTGGGTCGGCCAGATGTCGCGCAGAAAGACCGGATTGCCGTCGGCGTCGGACGCCAGCGGCTCGTTGTACGGATCGAAGTCCATGCGCCCGGCGATGGCGTAGGCCACCACCAGCGGCGGCGAGGCGAGGTAGTTCATCCGCACCTCGGCGTGCACGCGGCCCTCGAAGTTGCGGTTGCCGGACAGCACCGAGGTGACCGTCAGGTCGCCGTCGGCGATGGCCTTCGACACCTCCGGGCGCAGCGGGCCCGAGTTGCCGATGCAGGTGGTGCAGCCGTAGCCGACCACATGGAAGCCGAGTGCCTTCAGCGGCTCCATCAGCCCGGCCTCTTCCAGGTAGCGGGTCACGACCATCGAGCCCGGGCCAAGGGAGGTCTTGACCCAGGGCGGCACCCGCAGCCCGCGCTCGACGGCCTTTTTCGCGACCAGGCCGGCGCCGAGCATGACGCTCGGGTTCGAGGTATTGGTGCAGGAGGTGATGGCCGCGATGACCACGGCGCCGTCGCCGATCTCGACCTCTTGGCCGTCGATGCTGGTCTTGACCGCGGGCTTGGTCTCGACGCCGCGCTCGGTATTCAGCGCGGCCAGCGAGGCCTCGAAGCCGGCCTTGACGTCGGTCAGCGCGACCCGGTCCTGCGGGCGCTTCGGCCCTGCCAGGCTCGGCACCACGGTGGAGATGTCGAGCTCGAGCTTCTCGCTGAAGTCGGCCTCGAAGCTGCCGTCGGCGTCGAACATGCCTTGGGCCTTGGCGTAGGCCTCCACCAGCGCGACCTGCTCTTCGGAGCGGCCGGTCAGGCGCAGGAAGTCGAGCGTCTCGCCGTCGATCGGGAACAGGCCGCAGGTGGCGCCGTACTCCGGGGCCATGTTGGCGATGGTGGTGCGATCGCCCATGGGCAGCGTCGCGACGGCGGGGCCGTAGAACTCGACGAACTTGCCGACCACGCCGTGCTTGCGCAGCATCTCGACGATGGTCAGCACCAGGTCGGTGGCGGTGGCGCCCTCGGGCAGGCGGCCGGTCAACTTCACGCCGACCACCTTCGGAATCAGCATCGACACCGGCTGGCCCAGCATCGACGCCTCCGCCTCGATGCCGCCGACGCCCCAGCCAAGGACGCCGACCCCATTGATCATCGTGGTGTGGGAATCGGTGCCGACCAGGGTGTCCGGATAGGCCTGCAGCACGCCGTTCACTTCGCGGCCGAAGATCACCCGGGCCAGGTACTCCACGTTGACCTGATGCACGATGCCCGTGTCCGGCGGCACGACCTTGAAGTTGTCGAAGGCGGCCTGGCCCCACTTCAGGAACTGGTAGCGCTCCTTGTTGCGGGAGAACTCCAGCTCCGCGTTCAGCCCGAAGGCCTCGTCGGTGCCGTACTTGTCCACCTGCACGGAATGGTCGATGACCAGCTCCGCCGGCTGCAGCGGGTTGATCTTGTCCGGGTCGCCGCCCAGCGCCCGCATCGCATCGCGCATGGCCGCCAGGTCGACGACCGCCGGCACGCCGGTAAAGTCCTGCATCAGCACCCGGGCCGGGCGGTATTGGATCTCGGTATCGGGCTCCGCCGTCGGGTCCCAGTTGGCCAGCGCCTCGATGTCGGCGCGGCGCACCGTCACGCCGTCCTCGTGCCGCAGCAGGTTCTCGAGCAGGATTTTCATCGAGAAGGGCAGGCGGGCGCTGTTCGCGACGGCGTCGACGCGGAAGATTTCGTAGGGCTTGCCGTGGACGTCGAGTCGCGACTTGGCCTTGAAGCTGTCGTGCATGGGAGGGCTCCGGGCGATTATGTTGCAGTGCAGTAATCGGCGATTCTAGCGGCGAAGCGCGCCCGGCGCACCTTCCGGCTTAGCGAAGTGCGCGCCGCGCTTTGGGCGCCCCGGCTTCGATCAGGCGTTGGCGGTCGGATTCAGGTAACTGCGCGCCGCCTCCAGCAGCCTGCGGCGCCCGAGCAGCACCTGCCAGCGCGTGCCGCCCACCTGTCGCCATAGGATCGCCGCCCGGATGCCGGCCAACAGCAGCGAGCGGATCCGGTCTTGGTTCTCCGGATTCTTCAGGAACAGCGGATTGCCGCGCACGATGATGCGCGGCTGCAGTTTGCTGATGGTATCCGTATAGATGCCGGCGAGACCCGACAACACCTCGGGATCGAGCAGGGGCAGATCCCCGCGGGCATTGGCGGCCGCGGAGATGCGCGAGCCGATCTCGGACATCATGTCCGCGCGCGCATGCAGCGTGCGCTCGTGCTTGAGCAGCGTGACCACGTAGCGGGTCAGCTCCATGTCCCGCTCCGGCTCTCCGGTGATTTGCGCGATCACCTGCCGCGCGCCGGTTGCCACCGCGCCCGGCTCGCCGAACACCGACGGCGTGTCGGTGGCGTCGATTTGGAACAGACTGTGGATGCAAGGCTCCATCTGCCCGATGTCGACGCTGCCGCGATTGGCGATGCGCTGCACACAGTGAGCGGCCTGGTGAACGCCGGCGAGGGCGATGATGCGGTCCTGGTCGCTGTGATCCATTGCTGTCGAGTGTCGCTGTCAGTGTTGTTGGTGCCGTGCCCGGTTCCGATGGCGCCGCCGGCCGGGCCGAATGGCTGCGGACCGGGGCTCAGTCTCGGTCGGTCCCTGCGATCACGCAGCCGCCGAGGCATTCGTCCTGCCGGTAGAAGACGGCGGATTGCCCGGGCGTCACGGCGCGCTGAGGCGCCGCGAAGCGCACGTGACATAAGTTCGTATCGTACTCGACCACGGTGCAGGATTGCAGTGGCTGGCGGTGGCGCAGTCGGCACAGGCAGTCGAACGGGGCCGGGGCGGGCGGTGCGCCGGCGATCCAGTGCAACTGCTCGCCGCGCAGCGAGCGGGTGAGCAGCAGCGGATGATCGTGGCCCTGGACGACGATCAACGCGTTGTCCGCCGTGTCTTTCGCGGCCACGAACCAGGGCGCCTCGTGCGCCGTGCGCACGCCACCGATGCCCAGCCCCTGGCGCTGGCCGATGGTGTACAGCGCGAGTCCCGAGTGCTCGCCGAGCAGCGTGCCCTCGGGGGTTCGGATCGGCCCCGGCTCGGTCGGCAGGTAGCGCGCCAGAAAGTCGGCGAAGCGCCGCTCGCCGATAAAGCAAATGCCCGTACTGTCTTTTTTCGCGGCATTGGGCAGGCCCAGTTCGGCGGCGATCTCGCGCACGCGCTGCTTGGTCAGGTCGGCGAGCGGGAAAACCGTGCGCGAGAGCTGGCTCTGGTCAAGAAGATACAGGAAATAAGTTTGGTCCTTATCCGTGTCGGCGCAACAGAGCAGGTGGCTGCCGGCGGCATCGTGGAGTACGCGCGCATAATGGCCGGTGGCGATTCGCTCGGCGCCGAGCGTCAGCGCATAGTCGAGAAATGCGCGGAATTTGATCTCGCGGTTGCACAGCACGTCCGGGTTCGGCGTGCGCAAAGCGCGATATTCGGCCAGGAAGTGCTCGAAGACGCGGTCCCAATACTCGGTGGCGAAGTTGACCGTTCGCAGTGAAATCCCGAGCTGCCGGGCGACGGCCTCGGCGTCGGCCAAATCGGCGGCGGCCGCGCAGTAGCCGGGCTCGTCGTCTTCCTCCCAGTTCTTCATGAACACGGCTTCGACAGCGAAGCCCTGCTCGACCAGCAGGTAGGCGGCGACCGCCGAGTCGACGCCGCCGGAGAGGCCGACGCAGACGCGCGGTAATGTGGAAGCAGGTGCCGACATGCGCCGATTGTAGCGCTTCCGAGCGGCGTCCCGGCATCCGCTGTCTCACCCTGCGGTCAACGCCGCTGCTTGCCCGATTTCCGCTTTGTAAGTGCCGAGCCCTTGCGAACGGCGGGCATGCCGCTGCGCCGGGGCGCCGAGGGCGGCGGCGGGGTCTCGATAAGCCGATAGGCGCCCGGGCTCAGCGCGCCGAGCTCCCATTCGCCGACGGCGATCCGCACCAGGCGCAGGGTCGGAAGGCCGACGGCGGCGGTCATGCGCCGGATTTGTCGGTTTCGGCCCTCGCGAATCGCGATCTCGAGCCAACTGTCGGGCACCGTCTTTCGGTAGCGCACCGGGGGGTTCCGCGCCCACAGTGCAGGGTCTGCGATGCGCCGTGCCCGAGCCGGCTTGGTCGGCCCGTCCTTGAGCACGACGCCGGCGCGCAGCTGCGCCAGCGTATCCTCCTCCGGAACGCCCTCGACCTGAACCCAATAGGTTTTCCATTGCTTGTGTGCCGGATGAGCGATGTGGTGCTGAAGCCGGCCGTCGTCGGTCAGCAGCAGCAGGCCTTCGCTGTCCTTGTCGAGCCGCCCGGCGGGGTAGAAGCCCGCCAGCGGTATGTGCGCCGCCAGCGTGGGCTCCTCCCCGGAAAACTGACTCGGCACGCCGTAGGGTTTATTGAACAGGATCAACCGGGACATCGGTCTTGCCGGCGTGCCCGTGCCACGGCAGAGAACGGGGCCCAGAACAGGGCTCGGTACGGGACCGATCCGGGCCTCGCGCCCCGCGCGGGCAGGCACGAAACGCCGGCGCGGGCGTGCGCCGTCGGGCGGCCACTGCTCGGCGCTTGCCAAAGGTGCCCGTTCGCGGTGTTAACATCGGCGCCATCGCGCGTTTTCCAAACCATTCCGCTTTTCGGAAGATTCCCAGACGGAGGTGACACAGCATGGCCTACGAGCACATCGAGATTCCGGCTGACGGCGAAAAGATCGGCGTCAATCCCGACGCCAGCCTGGCGGTTCCGGCGAGACCCATCATCCCCTACATCGAAGGCGACGGCATCGGCGTCGATATCACGCCGGTGATGAAGGACGTGCTCGACGCGGCCGTCGAGAAGGCCTACGGCGGCCAGCGCAGCATCGCCTGGATGGAGATCTACGCCGGCGAGAAGTCGACCCGCGTCTACGGCGACGACGTCTGGCTGCCGGACGAGACGCTGGAAGCGGTCAAGGACTTCGTCGTCTCCATCAAAGGCCCGCTGACCACGCCGGTCGGCGGCGGCATTCGATCGCTGAACGTGACGCTGCGCCAACAGCTCGATCTCTATGTCTGCCTGCGCCCGGTGCGCTACTTCGCCGGCACGCCCAGCCCGCTGAAGACGCCCGAGCACACCGACATGGTGATTTTCCGCGAAAATTCCGAGGATATCTACGCGGGCATCGAGTGGCAGGCGGGCACGCCCGAGGCGCAGAAGGTCGTGCGGTTCCTGCGCGAGGAGATGGGGGTCACCAAGATCCGCTTCCCCGACACTTCCGGCATCGGCGTCAAGCCAGTCTCCAGCGAGGGCACCAAGCGGCTGGTACGCAAGGCGATCCAGTACGCGATCGACAACGACCGCACCTCGGTCACGCTGGTGCACAAGGGCAACATCATGAAATTCACCGAGGGCGCCTTCAAGGAGTGGGGCTACGAGCTCGCCAAAGAGGAGTTCGGCGCCGAGGAGATCGGCGGCGGCCCTTGGTGCAGCTTCAAGAACCCGAAGACCGGCACCGAAGTCACGGTCAAAGATGTCATCGCCGACGCCTTTCTGCAGCAGATCCTGCTGCGCCCCAAGGAGTACAGCGTCATTGCGACGCTGAACCTCAACGGCGACTACATTTCCGACGCGCTGGCGGCGCAGGTCGGGGGGATCGGTATGGCGCCGGGCGCGAATCTGTCGGATACGGTCGCGATGTTCGAGGCCACGCACGGCACCGCGCCCAAGTACGCCGGGAAGGATCAGGTCAATCCCAGCTCGCTGCTGCTGTCCGGCGAGATGATGCTGCGCCATCTCGGCTGGACCGAGGCCGCGGACCTGGTCATCAAGGGCATCGAAGGAGCGATTTCGGCGAAGACCGTCACCTATGATTTGGAGCGGCTGATGGACGGCGCGAGGAAGCTGAGCTGCTCCGTGTTCGGCCAAGCGGTGGTCGCCGAGATGTGAGCCCTGCGCCGGGTGCTTGCGCCCGGCGCGGCAACCGGCAAAAGCGAACGGGGATGGCGCCACCACGGCGCCATCCCCGTTCGTCGTGTCGGCGGCGCGGCCGACGGACCGAAAGTGGGGGCAGCTCAGATGGCGCGCTGCACCCGCGCGGCATGCAGGCCCTTGGGGCCGTGGTTGATCTCGAACTCGACCTTCTGGCCTTCCTTCAGCGTTTTGTAGCCGTCCATTTCGATCGAAGAGAAGTGCACGAAGACGTCTTCTTCTCGGTCGTCCGGCTTGACGAACCCGTAACCCTTGGCGTTGTTAAACCATTTTACGATGCCGGTCATCATTGCGGGTACTCCTCCAAGGCAACACTGACGGTTGTTGCGGTTGCCGGGTTGTTGGTGGTTTAGTCGTTTTTATCCTCGGCTTACGTGTCGTGCACGGAGCCTGACCCGAGACGTTTACGCCAATGCGGCGAAAACGCAGGTGTCACCAAGTATAGTAGTCTGGCTTGGACGGTCAAACCGAGCTTGACAGGGTGCGTGCAGGCGTCGAAGCCGTCACTCGGCGGGCCGTCGGGGGGCGTAGACGAAAGCTGTCAAGGGCTGTATTTTTCGTTGCGAGACCCTACAACATAATCAGAGCCGGAAAGTGCGTACCGGCCGCAAGCACAACCGTTTCCTTCAGCTTTCTTACCCGTCTGTCATGAGCGAGTGGAATCCAAACGACGATCAGGACTCCGGCTTGGTCGTAAAAGAGGCCAAGCCCGAGGTCAAAAAGCCCCCGTTGTACAAGGTGCTGCTGGTCAATGACGACTACACGCCCATGGAGTTTGTCGTGACCGTGCTGGAGACCTTCTTCCGCATGAGCCGCGAGAAGGCCACTCAAGTCATGCTGCACGTGCACACTCGGGGCGTCGGCGTCTGCGGCGTTTTCACGCGCGACATTGCCGAGACGAAAGTGGCGCAAGTCAACGACTTCAGCCGCGAGCACCATCATCCGCTGCTGTGCACGATGGAAGAGGCCTAACGACCCGACCGTGCCGCCAGCCCAACCGGGAACATCCCTTACCGTCAACAGTAACGTCCAGGGTCACAGCCCATGTTAAGCAAAGAGCTCGAATTCACCCTGAACCAGGCATTCAAGGACGCGCGGGAGAAGCGGCACGAATACATGACCGTGGAGCACCTGCTCCTGTGCCTCCTCGACAACCCGACCGCGGCCAAGGTGCTACGCGCCTGCGGCGCCGACGCCGATAAGCTGCGCAACGACATCGCCACCTTCATCGAGGAGACGACGCCGCTGATCGCCGAGGAAGACGGCCGCGAAACGCAGCCCACACTGGGCTTCCAGCGTGTGCTGCAGCGGGCGGTCTTCCATGTCCAGTCCGCCGGTAAGAAGGAAGTGACCGGCGCCAACGTGCTGGTCGCCCTGTTCAGCGAGCAGGACAGCCAGGCTGTCTATCTGCTGAACCAGCAGGACGTGTCTCGGCTCGATGTCGTCAATTTCATTTCGCACGGTATCTCGAAGGTGCCCGGCGAGGAGCAGGACGACGATGCCCAGGGCGAGGTCGAGGAGGCCCGCTCGGAGGAGAAAGACGGCTCCAGTCCGCTCGAGAACTTTGCCACCAACCTCAACGAGATCGCTCGCCAGGGGCGTATCGATCCGCTGATCGGGCGCGCCAGCGAGGTCGAGCGTACTGCGCAGATCCTCTGCCGGCGGCGCAAGAACAACCCGCTGCTGGTTGGCGAGGCCGGCGTCGGCAAGACCGCCATCGCCGAGGGCTTGGCCAAGAAGATCGTCGATGGCGAGGTGCCCGAGATTTTGGCCGATGCGGTCATCTACGCCCTCGATCTCGGTTCGCTGGTGGCGGGCACCAAGTACCGCGGCGACTTCGAAAAGCGCCTCAAGGCCGTGCTGTCGGAGCTCAAGCGCAAGCCGCACGCCATCCTGTTCATCGATGAAATCCATACCATCATCGGCGCCGGTGCCGCGTCCGGCGGCGTCATGGATGCGTCCAACCTGATCAAGCCGGTGCTCGCCTCCGGCGAGCTTCGGTGTATCGGCTCGACGACGTATCAGGAGTTCCGCGGTATTTTCGAAAAGGACCGCGCGCTGACGCGCCGCTTCCAGAAAATCGATGTCAACGAGCCGTCGGTGGAGGAGACCATCGAAATCCTAAAGGGCCTGAAGGGGCGTTTCGAGGATCATCACCAGGTCACCTACACCTTCCCGGCCCTGCGCGCGGCGGCGGAGCTTTCGGCGAAGTACATCAACGACCGGCACCTGCCGGACAAGGCCATCGACGTCATCGACGAGGCCGGTGCGAACGTGCAGCTGAAGCCGGCGGCGAAGCGGAAAAAGCGCATCGATGTGAACGACGTCGAGTCCATCGTCGCGAAGATCGCGCGTATCCCGCCGAAGAAAGTGTCCATGTCCGACACCGAAGCGCTGCGCAACCTCGATCGCGACCTGAAGATGGTCGTTTACGGTCAGGATCCGGCCATCGACGCGCTGACGGCGGCGATCCGCATGAACCGCTCCGGTCTCGGCAACGAGGAGAAGCCGATCGGCTCGTTCCTGTTCACGGGGCCGACCGGCGTCGGCAAGACCGAGGTCACGCGCCAGCTCGCGCGGGTACTGAGCATGGAGCTGATCCGCTTCGACATGTCGGAGTACATGGAGCGCCACACCGTGTCGCGACTGATCGGTGCGCCGCCCGGATACGTCGGCTTCGATCAAGGCGGCCTGCTCACCGAGGAAATCACCAAGCATCCGCACTCGGTGCTGCTGCTCGACGAGGTCGAGAAGGCCCATCCGGATGTCTTCAACCTGCTATTGCAGGTGATGGATCATGGAACGCTCACCGACAACAACGGCCGCAAGGCGGATTTCCGCAACGTCGTGCTGGTGATGACCACCAACGCCGGCGCGGAGGAGACCAGCCGGCGCTCCATCGGCTTCACCGAGCAGGATCACTCCACGGACGGCATCGAGGCACTGAAGCGCTACTTCACGCCGGAGTTTCGTAATCGGCTCGATGCGACGGTGCAGTTTGCGCCGTTGTCGCCGGAGACCATCGCCAGCGTTGTGGACAAGTTCATCTTCGAGCTGGAGCAGCAACTGGCGGAGAAGAAGGTTGCCTTGCTGGTGGAGCCGAGCGCCAGGGCCTGGATCGCCGAGAAGGGCTACGATCCGAAGATGGGTGCACGACCGATGGCGAGGCTGATCCAAAACCACATCAAGAAGCCACTGGCGAACGATCTGTTGTTCGGCGAGCTCTCGGGCGGCGGTACCGTCACCGTGAAGCTCGGGGACGCGGACGATCTGGCCTTCGACTTCGACACGGAAAAGGCTCCGGCCTGACGGTGCGGCCCGACGGTGCGGCGTCGATGCGAGGTGTGGCTTCGGTCGCCCTCGTGTCGCTGCTGCGCCGGACTCGATCGCAGCGGCGGTGCACCGTGGTTGGCCCATACGTTGCCGTGGCGCGTATGAAGGGATGAGGTCGGCGGCCTGGCTGGGCGGTGCCGGTTGCGGTGGGCTTGGCCCTCGCAGGTGCTGCTCGCCGTCAATGCATCGAAGCCCTAGCGCGCGCTTTAGCGAATCCTCTCGGCAGGGGTGATTCCCCGTAGCCCGGAAACCTTAGTGCCCGCGATCCCGGTTGCCGGGCGCTTGCAAGAGCGGGCGGCATCATCTCAATGCGGAAGGATCGGGCCGCTGTGCGACCCCGGTCCTCAGCGTACCCGGTAGGTGATGCGGCCCTTGGTCAGGTCATAGGGCGTCAGCTCGACGGTGACCTTGTCGCCGGTCAAAATTCGAATGTAGTGCTTGCGCATCTTTCCGGAGATGTGGGCCGTTACGACGTGGCCGTTCTCGAGCTCGACACGAAACATGGTGTTGGGCAGCGTCTCAACGACGGTCCCCTCCATTTGGATGACGTCTTCTTTTGCCATGGGTTCTGTAACTACTTGAAAGATTGAGTTAAATTATTTTTGGTTGCGGTGTGAGAACCGCCAGGGGCGCGCCGATGATAAGCGCACGAGTATATCACACACGGGTTCCGGGCCCCGCGGCGTCGGGTTTCCGCTTTCGGGCCGGTATCAGAAAAGAATCGGCTCGCCGCGCTCGAAGGTCCGCCAAGCACGGCCGTCCCAGGCCTCCAGCGGGCGGAAAGACTCCTTGTACGCCATTTTGCGGCTCTCGGCGATCCAGTAGCCGAGATAGACGTACTGCAGGCCGAGCCGGCGTGCTTCCTCGATCTGACTCAGTATCGCGTAGGTGCCGGGGCTGCGCGCCGCGTAGTCGGGATCGAAGAAGGTGTAGACCGCCGAGAGGCCATCCGTGAAGACATCGGTCACAGCGACGCCGAGCAAGGTTTGGCCGATTCGCAGCTCGATGAAACGCGTCTCTCCGCCCCAGGGCGCCAGCAAGAAGCGCATGTAGGTCTCCACCGAGACATCATCGGCCATGTCGCCGTCGCCGTGGCGATGATGCAAGTAGCGCTCGTAGAGCGCGTAATGCTCCGCGCGCAGCCGCGCCGACTCCATGACGAGGCGAACGTCGCCGGCGTTGCGTGCGAGGATTCGCCGCTGGGCGCGGTTCGGTGCGAAGACGTCGACCGGGATGCGCACCGGCACGCAGCGCTGGCAGCCGCGGCATGCGGGACGATAAAAATGCTGTCCGCTGCGCCGAAAGCCGATCTCTTGCAGCCACTGGGCGCGGTCGGCATCGATATGGGCGAGCGGGTCGACGAACAGAGTTCTGGCCTGTAGGCCGTCGATATAGGAACAGTCGTGCTCTCCGGTGAGGTAGAGCTGCAGGTCGCCTCGCGGTGTCGCTTTACGCTGCATCGTCTGCTCCGGTTGCGACATCGGTTCCGGCAGCGCGTTTCGGAGCGGCCGCCGCATCGGTCGGAAAAACATCCGACAACAATGGGTAGGACATAGTGCCGTCGTCCCAAGAGCCGGTGGGCGAGGGCCTGTCGCGCAGCGACTCGACCATTGCCGTGAAGCGCGCCCTGGGCACTTGGCGTGCGCCCATCCTGATCAGGTGGCCGGTCAGCACCTGGCAATCGACGAGCTCCAGTCCCCAAGCGCTCAAGCGCCGACACAAATGCACCAGCGCCACCTTGGACGCGTTGTCCACGCGCGTGAACATCGATTCGCCGAAAAAGCAGCCGCCGATCGCCACGCCGTAAAGACCCCCGGCCAACTCGCCCTCGTGCCAGACCTCCACCGAGTGCGCGATCCCGCGCACGTGGAGCGCTCGATAGGCGCCGATCATCTCCGGTACCAACCAAGTGCCGTCGGTGTCGGCCCGCGGTTCTGCGCAGGCATTGATCACGGCCGGGAAGTCGCGATCCATCGTCACCCCGAATTTGCCCTTGCGCAGCAATTTTCGCAAGCTGCGCGACACGCGCACCTCGTGCGGCAGCAGGATGGTGCGCGGGTCGGGTGACCACCAAAGGATCGGATCTCCTTCGGTAAACCACGGAAAAATGCCTTGCCGGTACGCGCTGATGAGCCGCGCGACGCCGAGATCGCCGCCGATCGCAAGCAGGCCGTCCGGCTCCGCCAGCGCCTCGCTGACGTCCGGAAATGCGGCGCTCGGATCGTTCGGCGCCAGCAGATACGGCATGGTGTTCGCGTAGCGGATCAAACGGCCTCCGGCGCCTCGTCGGGCATATTCTTGTACGGGCTTCGCCGCTGCATCTCTGCGATGTAGTCTTCCATACCATCTATCTCGTGGTCGAGAAACTTGCCGATGGGTCCGCGGAACTGCGGGTCGGCGATCCAGTGCGCCGACCATGTATGCACCGGCAGGAAGCCTCGCGCGACCTTGTGCTCGCCCTGTGCGCCGGGCTCGAAGCGCGTCAGGCCGTGGGCGATACAGTGGTCGAGGCCTTGGTAGTAGCACGCCTCGAAGTGCAGGCTGTGGAACTCCTTCGAGCAGCCCCAGTGACGCCCGTAAAGCGTCCGGGCTCCCATGAGGCAGAAGGCCGCGGCGACGATGGCACCGTCGTGCTCGGCCAGTACCAGCAGCAGTTGCTCCCCCATCGTACGGGCGATCTCGCGGAAGAACGGCAGCGTCAGCGTCGGCACGCCGCCGCGTTTGTCGAAGGTGTCCTCGTACAATGCATGGAAGATCGCCCACTCCGACTCCGACACGTCGTCGCCCCGTACCCGCCGGATTGCGACACCCGCTTCCGCGACACGCCGTCGCTCGCGTTTCACCTTCTTTCGCTTTTCCGCCGAGAACCTGGCCAGCAGGGCGTCGAAATCCGCGTAGCCCTCGTTGCGCCAATGAAATTGACAGCCGAGGCGCGGCAATAATCCCGCCTCGCGCATCCAACCTGTTTCTTCTTCGGTAGTGAACAGCCAGTGCAAGCCCGACAGGCCGAGCTGCTCGGCGACACCGATGGAGCCGCGTATGAGCGCCGCTGCATACTCCGCGCGCCGGGGCGTGTCGCCGCTCAGAACGCGCATGCCGGTGGCCGGCGTGTAGGGGGACGCCACGACCAGCTTCGGATAGTAGCGTCGGCCGGCGCGCTGATAGGCATCGGCCCATGCCCAGTCGAACACGAACTCGCCGTAGGAATTGAACTTCAAGTAGCACGGCGCGGCGGCCAGCAGGCTGCCGTCGTCGTCACGCAGTGTCAGATGGCGGGGGATCCATCCGAAACGCTCGCCGACGCAGCCGTTTCGCTCCATCGCGGCGAGGAACTCATGCCGCATGAACGGCAAATCATCCCCGCACAGGGCATTCCAGGCATCCGCCGGGATCTCGTCGATCTTCGCGTGGGTCGTGATCTTGAACATCGTCGGGCTTGTGCTTGCAAAGGGGAACCCGAACGATTGTGGGGGCGCGATGGGGCGCGGGGAAGGGTCTGCGCCTTGCCCCCGTCGATCGAAAGGGCTCGATCAAAGGGGCCAGAAACGGACAAGCTGCCAGACGAACAGGCCAGTCGCCACGGCGCAGGCCGCGGCCAACGCCATGTATGCGCCGCCGGCCTCGCCCCGCAGCAGACGCTGCAACGCCAGCCAGGTGCCCGCCGCGCTGCTGATGCTGCCGAATTCGCTGATCAAGAGCAACGTGAGCAGAGGCAGTCGTGTGCCGCCGTCGGGCGCCGTTTGCGCGCCGAAAAACAGCGCCAGCAATAGCGGCACCGCCAGCGCGAGCGCGATCGGCGGGAAGGTATGCCGGTTCAAGCCGCCGTCCCCGCCGGTGGGGCGCACCCGCAGGCGGGAAACGGGGCGCAAACCGCGCCCGAGGCCTGCCGATTGAGCCGCTTCGGCGGCCGCCCCACCCGATGGCCGGCCGACCGTGGCTTGCTTGAGCGTCGCCCGGACAGGCGCGGCCCGGTGCGGTTATTTGAGCGCGAGTGCATCGAGATACTTCTCGGCATCGAGCGCCGCCATGCAGCCGGTGCCCGCTGATGTGATGGCTTGGCGGTAGACATGATCCATGACGTCGCCGGCGGCGAAGACGCCGGGCACCGATGTCGCAGTGGCGTTGCCGGCGGTGCCGCTGTTGACTTTGATGTAACCGCCGGCCATGTCGAGTTGGCCTTCGAAGATTTGCGTATTGGGCTGATGGCCGATGGCGATGAACACGCCATGTAGGTCGATTTCTTCGGTAGCAGCATCCTGAACGTTCTTGATACGGATTCCGGTCACGCCGCTTGCATCGCCCAAGACCTCGTCCAAGACGTGGTTCCAGGCCAAGCGGACGTTGCCGTTCTCGGCCTTTTCGAAGAGTTGCTTTTGCAGGATCTTCTCGGCGCGCAGGGAATCACGCCGATGAACCAGGGTCACCTCCGCGGCGATGTTGGACAGGTACAACGCCTCTTCCACGGCGGTGTTTCCGCCGCCGATGACCGCCACTTTCTGACCCCGATAGAAAAAGCCGTCGCAGGTGGCGCAGGCAGACACGCCGCGGCCCTTGAACTTTTCCTCGGAATCCATTCCGAGGTACTTGGCACTGGCCCCGGTTGCGATGATCAGCGCATCGCAGGTGTAGGTGCCGCTGTCGCCGGTGAGGCGGAACGGGTGCTCGCTGAGATCGACCTTACCGATGTGGTCCATGATGAGCTCGGTTTCGAAGCGCTCCGCGTGGCGGCGCATTCGGTCCATCAGGTCGGGGCCCAGCACGCCGTCGGGATCGCCCGGCCAGTTATCGACGTCGGTGGTCGTCATCAACTGTCCGCCCTGTTCCAGGCCGGTAATCAGAACGGGACTCAAGTTGGCGCGGGCGCCGTAGACCGCGGCGGCGTAGCCGGCCGGGCCGGAGCCCAGGATCAACAACCGGCAGTGTTTGATTTCACTCATGACAGAGCTCCAGTGAAGCGTGGCGGAGGCGGCGCCGCCCGACAACGCGGGCGCATGGCAGGAGCGGCAGGGCGCTACCCCCCGAAAGCGAGGAATGGTACGTGCACTGCTGCAGGCGAACAAGCGAGGCCGACATGGCGTCCACGCCGTGCGCGCGCCGCCGCGGTGCGGTTCGACGCGCACCGCCCGGCTCGCCGAGCCGAAGGCGGTATCGGTCCATTGCAGACGAATTTTCGGGTGCTAGGTTTTAAACCGCCAGCGAATGCCATGCGGTGATCGGCTTGGCCCGTGAGCCGAAAGCCCGCAACGCCGAATTCCCGGCGCCGGGCCATGATTGGTCTGGAGGACGTGAATCTTGAGCGACTACCGGTTACGGCTCTACGTCAACGGCCAATCCCGCGCCGGCGAGCGCGCGCTGGCCAACCTCAAACAGATCTGCGACGCTCATTTGGCGGGCCGCTACGTGCTCGAGGTCGTGGATCTGGTGGCCGCGCCCGAGCAAGCGGAGGCGGACGCCGTGCTGGCGACGCCGACGCTGATCCTGCTCGCACCGGAACCTCGGCGACGGGTTGTCGGGGATCTGTCCGATCAGCGGCTCGTTTTGCAGGGTCTCGGCCTCACCGCGGGCTGACGCAGCCGAATCCTTCGACCATCTTGCCCAACGTCTTACCGGCCGTCTTGCCGGGCGGGGCCGAGTCAGGCGGCGTTGTCCCTCGCGATTTTGCGTGCTGCATCACACTTCACTCACCCCGCGACGAAGTGTCGGATTTTTGCGGGCTAAATCACGACATGGCCGCCGCTATTATTCGGGCTAATTCGGGCTGGCATCGTGGTAAACCATGAGTAAGCTTGTGCTGCGACTGTACATCGCCGGCCATACACCGCGCTCGGAGCGGGCTATCCGTAACCTGCGCGGTATTTGCGAGCGGGATCTCGCAGGCTGCTACGACATGCAGGTGATCGATCTCGTCGAGAATCCCGAAGCCGGCGACCGAAACCGGATCGTCGTGACGCCCACATTGATCAAGCAAATGCCGCTGCCGCTTCGGCGCATCATCGGCGACCTCTCCAATCGCGACAGCGTCGTCGCCGGTCTCGATATTCTCTCCGACGCGCCATCGGAAGGTCCTGTGCGGGGCCGTTACAGGGGGCGCGGCGATGTCTGACATGCGTTCTTCCGGTATCGAAAAGTTGCCCTCCGGCATCCAGGGTCTCGATGTCATCGCCGACGGAGGCTTTCCACGCGGCCGCACGACGTTGGTCGCGGGCTCCGCCGGCAGCGGCAAAACGACCCTGGCGGCGCAGTTCCTGGTGGAAGGCCTGCGCCGTTACGGCGAGCCGGGCGTCTTTGTCTGCTTTCAGGAATCGGCCGACGACATTCGCCGCAATTTTGCCTCGCTCGGCTGGCCCGTCGGCGAATGGGAGGCGGCGTCCCTGTGGGCGTTTGTCGACGCTTCGCCGACGCTCGACGAGCCGGTGGTTGAGAGCGGCAGCTATGATCTCGGCGCCCTGATCGCGCGCGTGGAGACGACGGTGCGCCGCATCGGCGCGAAGCGGGCTGCCGTGG
This sequence comes from Thiohalocapsa sp., assembly GCA_021736785.1. GTDB lineage: Bacteria > Pseudomonadota > Gammaproteobacteria > Chromatiales > Chromatiaceae > Thiohalocapsa. Next base: position 40,461 of record JAIPFF010000013.1, read on the forward strand.
ATTCGCTCGGTGCGGTCTTTCATCGGTTCAGCCGTTACGACGTCATTCGCGCCGAGTTGGCCCGGCTGACGCTTGCCCTCGGGCGGCTCGGCGTCACCACCGTCATGACCGCCGGCCGTGACGACGAGTACGGACGCATCTCGCGCCATGGCGTCGAAGAGATCGTCTCCGACAACATCATCGTGCTGCGCAATGCCCTGGAAGGCGAGAGGCGGCGGCGGACGCTGGAGGTGCTGAAGTTCAGCGGGACGTCGCACCGCAAGGGCGAGTATCCGTTCTCGGTGATGCCCGATGCCGGGATCGCCATCGTTCCGGTGTCCGATATTCAGCTGCGCCAGCACGCTTCGACCACGCGCGTGGGGTCCGGCAACAGTTCACTCGATGCCATGTGCGGCGGTGGTTTCTTCCGTGGCTCGATCGTCCTGGTGTCCGGGGCGACCGGCTGCGGCAAGACGGTCATGGCCACCGAGTTCGTCGGCTGCGGCGCAGAGCACGGGGAGCGATCGCTGCTGTTCGCCTTCGAGGAGAGCAGCGAGCAACTGGCGCGCAATGCCGCGGGACACGGCCTGGATTTCGATGCCGAGCAGCGATCCGGACGACTGCGCGTCATCGCCGCTTGCCCGGAGGCTCGCAGTCTCGACGATCATCTGATCGCGATCGAGGCCGCCATCGACGAGTTTCGCCCGCGGCGGGTTGCGGTCGATAGTTTCTCGGCGCTGGAGCGCGGGTCGACGGCCAAGCTGTTCCGGGATTTCGTGCTCGGCTTGGCCGCCATCGTCAGGGAGCGGCACATCACGGCCCTGTTCACGGTCACCGACGAGCAGGGGACGGGTGCTACCTGCGCGATCTCGGCGCAGATCGCCAGCATGACCGATTGCATCATCGTGCTGCGCCACATCGAAACGCTCGGCCAGATGACGCGTGCGATCACGGTGTTGAAAATGCGCGGCTCCGCGCACGATAAGACGATCCGGGAACTGACGGTCGACGGCAGCGGCTTGCATGTGGGCGCTGCGCTGCACGGCCTCTCGGGTATCGTTGCCGCCGCCGACGGCCGCGCGGGCAACGCCGTCGTCGAGCGAGCGGCTTCCGAGGAGGCGCAAGCGTCTCTGCAGGATTAGTTTTCGGCGTCGCGCGGGTGGTGCCCGCGAGGGAGATGAGCGTCAATGCAGCCGAGATCCGAAAAAGCGGTAGTCCCCGTTGCTGCCTGCGCATCGATGCTGGCGTGGCTCTCGCCGACCGCGGCCGCGGCGCAGAATATTCTCGTGTCGAGCGCCGGTGCAACCGCGGCAGGCGGGCTCTTCGGCTGGCACCTGCCGATGCTGGTAGGCGTCTTTCTTGCCGTGGCCTTAGTGGCACGCCGAGCGGTGGCCGGGGCGCACGACCGGGGGCCGCGCGACTGCGGATGCTCGGAAGATCCGCTGCAGATCGCGCAAAGCAACCTCGAATTACTGGTTGCCGAAAACAGTGCCGGGGTGCTGGTGCTCGATGCGAACGGCGCGATTTTGTTCGGAAATCCGAGCGCGGCCCGGCTGCTCGGCATTGCGCCGGAGCGATTGCTCGGCGCGCCGTTCGGGATCCCGTTGGCGCCCGATGTGCATACCGAGATCGAGATCGCGGGCGAGCGCGGCGAGGGAGGCATTGCGGAGCTGATCGTCAGCGAATCGGTGTGGCTGAAGGAAAAGGCCTATCTCGCGCTGCTGTTCGACATCACCGAGCGTAAGGCGAGCGAGCAGCGCATGCAGCAGCTGGCATTCGCCGATCCACTCACGCAACTGCCCAACCGAAATCTGTTCCTGAACCGTCTCTCGCACACGCTGCGGCTGGCCCAGCGCCAGCGCCAAGGCTTCGCTGTCGTCTTTATGGACATCGACCGCTTCAAGCTCATCAACGATACCTTCGGCCACGCATTCGGCGACATGCTGCTTTGCGAGGTGGCTGATCGCCTGAAGGGCGCCCTGCGTGCTTCGGATACCGTCGCCCGGCTCGGCGGCGATGAGTTCACCGCGATTGTCTACGGGGTCGACACGGAGGAGGCGGCCAATGTCGTCGGCGCCAAGCTGCGGGCGGCGATGCGCGAGCCCATGTGGATCGAGGACGAGGAGTTCTACATCAACGTCAGCATCGGCGTCGCGCTGTACCCGCTGCATAGCGAGAATCCGGACGCACTGCTGCGCTATGCCGACAGCGCCATGTACGATGCCAAGCGCAACAGCGAGGCGGGCCTGCGGGTTTATGCCGAAGGCCTGTCCGTGGTCAAGATGGGCCGCATGAGGCTGCGGGGCGATCAGCGTGGCGCCTAATCGGTCCGCCGTCCGACGCCCTCGTGCTTGCGGCAGCCGTGCTCGCGTCTCAACGGGTCGGGCCGTTTCGGATTCCGTTAACGGGTTCGGGTACTTGCGCGGCAGTGTGAAAACATCGATATCGAAAGCGCGCGAAAGAGTTACGATAACGCTATAATAATCCGACTTATTCGGAGGAAGCATCGTGACCCAGGCAACGCGCGCAGGCCAACTGACCCTCACCGACTACCTGGACCGCGCCTGGCGGGAAGGCGCGATGTGGGCGCTGATCTGCGTCGCCCTCTATCTGGTCATCGCACTGGCCACCTACTCGCCGACGGATTCGGGATGGTCCTACGTCGGCGTGTCCGACAGTGTGTCCAATGCCGGCGGTTCCTTCGGCGCCATGTTCGCGGACCTGGCGCTGTTTCTGTTCGGGCTGTTCGCCTATCTGTTGCCCGCAATGGTCGCCTGGAGCGCCTACCTGGTGTTTCGCCAGCCCGCGCAGGAGCCCGAGACGAAGCTCTTCTGGCTCGCGCTGCGCTGGACCGGATTCCTGATGACGCTCGCCGCGGGCTCGGCGTTGGCCAGCCTGCACGTCGACGAAGCGCTGGTGACCGGCGTGGCCGACTCACTACAGAACGGGGTCGGCGGCGGCCTTGGCCTGTTCGTTGCGGACCAGGCCACAGGCGTGTTCGGAGACTCGGGCACGACACTTTTCCTGATTGCCGTGCTGTTCATCGGTTTTATGCTGTCCACCGGCCTGTCGCCGTTGCTCTTTATCGACGGCGTCGGCGAACTGGTGCTATCGGCGGCGCATTTGCCGCGTCTGCTGCGGCGAGCCGTGGCGCGCCTGCCCCTGCCGCGCCTGCCTGCTTTCCCGGCATGGCGCGAATGGGCTCGGCTGCCGCGCCTTGCCGCGCTTCGCATACAACGCGCGCCCCTGGCCGATGCCGGTGCCGAAGGGGATAACGATCCCGATGAGGGCGCCCCGGCGCCCGCGCGCGACGGCCGATCGGACCCGCCGCGCCATCGCGCCGTGCCCTCGCCTGCGGCCCAGCGTAAGGTGTCGCTGTCGGATCAACTTGCGGCCGCCACTCGCGAGGCCGAAGCGCCGCTGTCGGAGCGTAGCCCGCCCGGGGCCGCACAGCGGAAGCCCACGCCCACGCCAACGCCGATGCCGGAGCCGGAGCCGGAGCCGACGCAAGCGCAGGAGCCGACGCCGGCACCGCGGACGGGAATACCCTCGTTCTTTAAGCCGTTCCGGCGCTCCGAGGCCAAGACCGAGAAGGGCCGAACGGATCTGCCTGAAGTCCGCGACGAGCGTCCGCCGCTCGAACTGCTGGATGCGCCGCGACGCAGCGGTACCGCCGTGAGCCCGCTGCAGTTGGAAGAGATGTCGCGCGAGCTCGAGGCGCGCCTTGCGGAGTTCGGCGTTGCCGCCGAAGTGGTCGCGGTGCACCCGGGGCCGGTAGTCGCGCTGTTCGAATTGGATCTCGCGCCCGGCCTCAAAGTCAGCAAAATCACCGGCCTGGCCAAAGATATCGCCCGTGCGCTGTCGAAAGTCAGCGTGCGCGTGGTCGAGGTCATCCCCGGCAAATCGGTGATCGGCCTCGAAGTGCCCAACGATCATCGCGAAATGGTAGTGCTCAGCGAGATTCTGGGCTCCAAAGCCTACGCCGACGCGGCCTCGCCGCTGACCATCGGCATGGGCACCAACATTTCCGGCGAGCCGGTAGTTGCGGACCTGGGTCGCATGCCGCACGCGCTGATCGCCGGCACCACGGGCTCGGGCAAGTCCGTCGCCATCAATGCCATGATTTTGAGCCTGGTCTACAAGGCCGGCCCGGAGGATGTGCGGCTCATCATGGTCGACCCGAAGATGCTGGAGCTGTCGGTCTACGAGGGCATTCCGCACCTGTTGACGCCGGTGGTCACCGACATGAAGGAGGCCGCCAATGCGCTGCGCTGGTGTGTCGGCGAGATGGAACGCCGCTATAAGCTCATGGCGAGCCTAGGCGTGCGCAACATCGCCGGCTACAACCGCAAGGTTCAGGAGGCCATCGACGCCGGCGAGCCGTTGCCGGACCCGACCTACCACCCGGAGCCGGGCGATGCCGGTTTCGGCACGGAAGACGGCCTGCGCATCCCGACGCTGGAGCGCCTGCCCTATATCGTCGTCATCATCGATGAGCTGGCCGACATGATGATGGTGGTCGGCAAGAAGGTCGAAGAGCTCATTGCGCGTCTGGCACAGAAGGCGCGCGCATCGGGCATTCACTTGTTGCTGGCCACGCAGCGCCCGTCGGTGGACGTGCTGACCGGCCTGATCAAGGCCAATATCCCGACACGCATGGCCTTCAAGGTGTCGGCGCGCGTCGACTCGCGCACGGTGCTCGATCAGATGGGCGCCGAGCACCTGCTCGGTCACGGCGACATGCTGTATTTGCCCCCCGGCGGCAGCATCCCGCAGCGCGTGCACGGCGCCTTCGTCGACGATCACGAGGTACACCGGGTGGTCGACTATCTGAAGCAGCAGGGCGCGCCGGACTATATCGATACGATTCTGCAGGAGCCTTCCGAGCACCTGCCGGGGATCGATCCGGAACCTCGCGGCGGCGGTGACGTCGAAGACCAGGACCCCCTGTTCGACGAGGCGGTTCAGATCGTCGTGGAGAGCAGGCGGGCGTCGATCTCGGGCGTGCAGCGCAGGCTCAAGATCGGCTACAACAGAGCGGCGCGTATGATCGAAGAAATGGAGCGCATCGGCGTCGTCGGTCCGGCCGAGACCAACGGCAACCGCGAAGTGCTGGCGCCGGCGCCGCAACGCGACAATTGAATGCCCGCAAAGAGTCTATCCGTGACCCCATATCCTAATCGCCGACCCGCCGGCCTTCTGCTGCGGGGCCTTTCGCTCCTGTTTCTGCTGACACTCTCGGCGGCTGCCTCGGCCGACGACGGCGTGGCGCTGGTGAAAGACTATCTGCGCGGCCTGAATAGCCTGCAGGCGGATTTTCGCCAAATCACGCTCGGCGCTTCCGGCGGCGACATGCTGGAGTCGACCGGCACCTTCTATCTATTGCGTCCGAATCGCTTCCGCTGGGATTACCGAACGCCCACGGACCAGCAGATCGTCGCCGACGGCAGCCGCATCTATGTCCACGACAAAGAGCTGAGCCAGGTCACGCATCGCAGCCAGAAGCAGATCCTCGACGGCACGCCGGCGCAGCTGCTGGCCAGCAACGAGCCGCCGGAAAAGTATTTTACGATCAGTAATCTTGATCGCGGCGACGAGCGCACTTGGGCCGAGCTGATCCCGAAGACGTCCGACACCGATGTCGCAAAGCTTCAGATCGGCTTTGTCGACGGCGAGCTGGACACCTTGGTCATGGAAGACCGCTTCGGTCAGCTGACGCGCTTCATTTTCACCGACATCGATCGCAACCCGCAGCTGCAGTACGCGATGTTCCGCTTCGAGCGGCCAGCCGGCGCGGATTTCCTGCAGATCGATTGAGCCGGCCTGCACATCGGCGACGCAGCTAGGCTGCGCGGGGGCGTGCCGCTGTCGACTTTCGCAAAACGGCGCTCGGCCGCCGGTTGCGCCGGTAAGCCGACACGGTTCGCAAAACAACTCAGTCGCCCGCCGGGCGGGCCGGCTGACGTGATTCCTTGATGCCTTGCGCCGCACTGCGCCGGTCTTCCCGCCGGCGGCGCAGGCGGGTGCGCACCTTGATCGCTTCCGTATAGTCCCTGTGCTCCATGTTCGCGTGGCCGCGCTTGCCGCCGGAGCCGCCCTCGGTGGGTCCTTTGCCGATTGCCATACATCCCCCTCCAGCGTTGCGATTCGACGTCGAGTTTCCGGCTGACGGCAGCTCTTGTAAAGTGAACCGGGCCGATCCTTGCGGGACGAGCGGAGCCATCGCTGCTCGCCGGCGGGCTCGGCGCTAAGGGTCAGCCGGCAATTGCCGCAGCCACGCGCCTCCGACACCCGGTGCCGTCGCCCGCCACCGTGTCGGGGCGCATGACGTTTGCTGCTTGGTCTCACCGATCGATCCGCGTCTCCCGTCGATTTCTCCTGATTCAAGGTTCTTCGCTGCCGCCATGCCATCGCGCTCGCCACAGTCCGTGTCGCCCCGGCCGCCGCTGGCGCCGCTCGCCGAGCGGATGCGACCGCGCGGCCTCGACGACTTCGTCGGTCAAAGTCACCTGCTCGGCGAGGGACGGCCGCTGCGGCGTGCGATCGGCGCCGACCGGCCTCATTCGATGATTTTTTGGGGACCGCCGGGCACCGGCAAGACAACGCTGGCGCGGCTGATCGCGCACAATTCCGACAGCCACTTTCTCAAGCTGTCGGCCGTGCTCGCGGGCGTCAAGGATATCCGGGCCGCGGTGGACGAGGCGCGTGCGGTGCGCGAGCGCGAGGGCAGGGGCTGCATCCTGTTCATCGACGAGGTACACCGGTTCAACAAATCCCAGCAGGATGCCTTTTTGCCGCACGTCGAAGACGGCACCGTCGTGTTTATCGGCGCGACGACGGAAAACCCGTCCTTCGAGCTCAACAACGCGCTGCTGTCGCGGGCCCGGGTGTATGTGCTGAAGGCGTTGGAGCCGGCGGATCTGGAGCGGGTGATCGATCGCGCGCTGGCCGACAGCGAGCGGGGACTCGGCGAAGCGGGCCTCGGCATCTCGGCGGACGCGCGTGCCCTGATCGCCGCGGCCGCCGACGGCGATGCGCGCCGAGCGCTGAACCTGTTGGAAATCGCCGCCGACTTGGCGGTCGAGCCCGGCGCCGACGCGGCCGGGCAGCGAGGCGGCGCATCGCAGACGCGCCCGAGCGAGCAGTCGGCCGCGTCGTGCATCGACGCCGACGTCGCGCGGCAAGTCATCGAGGGGAGTTTCCGGCGCTTCGACAAAGGCGGCGAGGCCTTCTACGACCAGATCTCCGCGCTGCACAAGTCCGTGCGGGGCTCGGCACCCGATGCCGCCTTGTACTGGCTCGCGCGGATGATCGACGGCGGTTGCGACCCGCTCTACCTCGCCCGGCGCATCGTGCGCATGGCCAGCGAAGATATCGGCAATGCCGACCCCCGTGCCCTGCAGATGGCCATGGATGCCTGGGACGCACAGCAGCGCCTCGGCAGCCCCGAGGGCGAGCTGGCACTGGCCCAGGCCGTGGTTTATCTGGCCTGCGCGGCCAAGAGCAATGCTGTTTACACGGCCTGGAAGGCCGCGCTGGCGGATGCCAAGGAAATGGGATCGTTGGACGTTCCGCTGCATCTGCGCAATGCGCCGACCCGGCTGATGAAGGAGCTCGGTTACGGCAAGCGCTACCGCTATGCGCACGACGAGCCGGACGGCTATGCCGCCGGGGAGCAGTATTTTCCGGACGGCGTTGCGCCCCGGCGCTATTACGCGCCGGTCGAGCGCGGCCTCGAAATCCGGATCCGAGAAAAGCTCGAGCGCCTGCGAGCGCTCGATCGGGCCCATGCCGAGCCCGCCCGGGCGGCGAAGCCGGGTAGCGACCATTGAGCCCGAAGGCGATGGCTTTACAGCCCTTCGGGCCGATGGCGGAAGCCGCGGCTGCACGCGCTCCACTGGCGGGCCGTCGAGCGGCCCTCGATGGTCGACGCCGGGCTCGGAGGTGTAGCGGGCAACCTGCAGGGGCGCGCAACGCGCACTGAAACGCTTTCGGTCGCATCGGGCGTCGGCGAGCGCGGGATGCGGCCGCTGCGGGAGTCGGCCGGTGCAGTATTCGGTTAGAATTGCGGCGATTGACCGAACAGCGCGGAGCGGAGCCGTCCTCCACTTGTTGCAGATGTTTGCCATCGCCGGTGGCGGGGCCCTCGGCGCGTTGTCGCGGTTCTGGGTATCGAACGGCGTCTACGGACTTTTCGGCCGCGATTTCCCCTGGGGCACCCTCGTCGTGAACGTACTGGGCTCGTTCGCGATGGGGTTCTTGTTCGTGCTGCTGCTCGAGCGCAGCATGATGAGCCCGGAGCTGCGCGCGGCATTGTTGGTGGGTTTTCTCGGCTCGTTCACGACGTTTTCGACCTTCTCGCTGGAGACACTGACGCTGATGCAGCAGGGCGAGATGTCGCGCGCATTGCTCAATATCGCTGTCAGCGTGCTGGTCTGCTTACTTGCATGCTGGATCGGCCTCGTTGCCGGGAGGGCATTGTGAGTCAGAAAGACCGGCCTGCGCCGGAGGATGTGCGGACCGACGGCGAGAGGCCCGTCATCCGGGCGACGATGGTCCGCGTTTACTTGACCGAGTCCGACCACGGGCTGAAGCCGCTGCTGAAATGCCTGCACGACGAGCTCAAGGTCTGCGGCGCGACGGTGACGCGCGGTGTTGCCGGTTTCGGTGCGTCGGGCGTCGTGCACAGTGCCGGGCTGGTCGACCTGTCGACGGACTTGCCGCTGGTGCTGGAGTTTTTCGACCGGCCGGAGCGTGCACGCGCGGCCATCGAGCGCATCAAAGACTTCGTCGAGCCCGGCCATGTCGTCTCCTGGAGCGTCGGCGTCGAGGCCGCCGATCCGCGTTGGTCGTCTTGAGCCGGCAAGCGCTTTCGTCGCTCCACCAATAACCATCGGCGCCGATTTGCGCTCGGTCGCGGGCCAAACGGTTCACTCGCAAGCGTCGTGCGGCGTCGAAACCATAGAAGACCAGGTAACGGAACATGCTGGATCCAAAACTTCTGCGGGCCGAGCTCGCCCATGTGGCGCAACAGCTCGCGCGCCGCGGTTTAACGATCGATACCGATCGCATCGAAGCCCTGGAGGAGCGCCGCAAGGCCCTGCAGGTCGAAGTCCAGGAGCTGCAGAATCAGCGCAACGTCAAGTCCAAGGCCATCGGCAAGGCCAAGGCCGCGGGCGAGGACATCGCGCCGCTGCGCGCCGAGGTGGCGGCATTCGGCGATCGTCTGAAGCTGCTGGACGAAGCGCTCGGCGACATCCAGGAGCAAATGCGCGACATCGCACTCGGCCTGCCGAACCTGCCGGACGCCAGCGTCCCGGACGGCGCCGACGAGGACAGCAACCGGGAGGAACGGCGTTGGGGCGAGCCGCGGGCCTTCGACTTCGAGCCCAAGGACCATGTGGATCTCGGCGTGCCGGCGGGGTGGATGGACTTCGACCTCGCCGCAAAGCTGACCGCGGCGCGCTTCGTCGTGCTGAGCGGCCCGCTGGCGCGTATGCATCGGGCGCTGATCCAGTTCATGCTCGATACCCACACCGACGAGCATGGTTATACCGAGACCTATGTGCCTTATCTGGTCAACGCCGACAGCCTGTACGGGACAGGTCAGCTACCCAAGTTCGCGGCGGATCTGTTCAAGGTGCCGGGCGAGCGGGATTTCTTCCTCATCCCGACGGCCGAGGTGCCGGTGACCAACCTGGTGCGCGACGTCATCCTCGAGGGGAACGAGTTGCCGCGCAAATGGGTGGCCCATACCCCGTGCTTCCGCAGCGAGGCCGGCTCCCACGGCAAGGACACCCGCGGCATGATCCGCCAGCACCAGTTCGAGAAGGTCGAGCTGGTGCAGGCGGTGCGCCCGGATGAGTCCTTCGAGGCGCTGGAGAAGCTCGCCGGCCATGCGGAGGTCATCCTCGAGCGCCTGGAATTGCCGTACCGCGTCGTCACCCTGTGCACCGGCGACTTGGGCTTCTCGGCAACCAAGACCTACGACCTGGAGGTCTGGCTGCCGGGCCAGCAGCGCTACCGCGAAATTTCCTCGTGCAGCAACTTCGGCGACTTCCAGGCGCGCCGGCTACAGGCACGCTGGCGCAACCCGGCGACCGGCAAACCGGAGCTGCTGCATACGCTGAACGGCTCCGGCCTTGCTGTAGGCAGGACCCTGGTCGCGGTGATGGAGAATTATCAGGAGGCCGACGGCGCGATCCGCGTCCCCGATGTACTGCAGCCCTATATGGGCGGTCTCGCGCGCCTGGAGCCGCAAACGGCGCGCTGAGAATGCGACGATCCTCCCGCGGCAGCCGGCTATCCGGGCGCGAACGCTCCATCGAGTCAGCGCGCCCGCGCGGCTGCCGAAGCGCGCCAACGAGAGAAGGGGTTCGTGAAGCAATATCGATGACCGTTCCCGGGCGCTTGCGCGCCGGCCGCGCCGTGCTCCGCGGCGGCCGGATCGTTTGCTGCGAGTAATCGCGCCAGGCAAGGTCTTCCGAGGGGCAAAGGCCCCGCAGCCCCCGGTGAGGCGATACGCAATCGGAACATAAACCAGAGGAGTCTTCCAATGGACGCAAACCGCTCCGACGAAGCATCGGTCTCCAATGCACGGATCATCTACATCTTGTATCTGATCAGCCTCGTCGTCGGCATTACCGGCCTGATCGGCGTGGTGATGGCCTATATCTATCGTGCCGATGCGCCGGATTGGATGCAGAGCCACTATGGATTTCTGATCCGCACCTTCTGGATCGGCCTGCTTTACGTGATCGTCGGCGCCTTGCTCACGTCGGTTGCCGTGGGCTTTCTGATTTTGCTGTTCTGGCTGGTCTGGCTGATTATCCGCTGCGTCAAAGGCCTGCAATACTTGGAGCGCCGCGAGCCGCACCCGGACCCTGAAACCTGGATGTTCGGCTGATCGGCGGGCCGCAGACAGCGGAGTCACGACCGAGGGCCGGCTGCGGCGCCCCGACGCCCCTTGGTCAGCGCGCGCGCGAGCTCCGCCAGCGTCAGCGGCGAAGAGCCCTCCGCCTTATTGTTGACGATCACGAACACCTCGCGCCCGCCGGCAAGCGCCTCGCCGACCATCTCGGCGATGGCCGCGCGGGTTTCGGAATCCGGCTCGCTCAGCCGGTCGAACGGGGCATATCGATCGCGGGCCTCCGCATAGCCGCGGTTGCGGCGAAGAAGCCAGCGGACCACCAACGGTCCCTGCGGCGCCGCGCCGTCGGCCGAGCCGGCGAAAAGATCCCGCTGGCGGGCAACGAACGGCAGCCGCGGGTGGGCCGCAAGTCCGGGAAGCGCACCGCCATGGCGCAGCGCCGCCGCCAGATCCGGGGTCAGCAACTCCGGGTCGCGGAGCTCGACCGCATACACGGGACCCTTCGGCAGCCGCCGTAAGAAACGGTAGAGGTCCTCCGCAAAGCGACGCGGCGCGTCGGTGATCGCACGACCGAGGGGCGGAAACTGGAACAACAACACGCCGGCACCATCGCCGAGCCCCTCGACGAATGGCGCCGCGGCCGCGGCGATGGCGGTCTCGGGATCCATAAAGGCCGGGTTTTCGCTCGGGCCGCGACCGCGGCCGTCGCGCCTGAATCGGTCGGTCACCAGGGCCGGGGCTTTGACCAAGAAACGGAAATCCTCGGGCACCTGCGAGGCGTAGCCCGCAAGGCGGCGGCGATCCAAGGGCGCATAGAACCCGCTATCCACGCCCACGGTGCGCAGCAGCGGATGCGCCGAGTAGGCGCGCAATCCTTCGCGGGACAGGCTTTGCTTCGGCGCACCTGCCGCATAGACAAGACCGGCCCAGCCGGGAAAGGACCAGGACGACGTACCCAGTCGCAGGCCGAGCGGGAGAGCCGCTGCCAGCGCCGCTAATTCGGGAGCCACCGGCGCCGGCTCGACGGTCGCCGACCTCGCGCGCTCATCGTCCGGCCGGTCGTCTGGCCGGTCGTCGTCGATCAAGCTGAGCTGCTTCATGGTCCCTCGTGCCGGGTTTCGCGGCGCCCGGAGCGCCGGTTCTGAGTTTGTTCCCGTGCTCGGCGCGGCGTCATTTTATTGCCGCGCCAACAGGAGCAGCTGTCCGTCGCGCAGGACGCGGGCGCTGTAGATGGCGCCCGCGCCGCGAATCGCGCGCCGCAGGTCCGTCAGGGATCCGACCGTCTGGCGATTCATCTCCAGGATCAGGTCGCCCTCCCGCAGACCGGACAGCCAGGCCGGGCTGCCCGGGCGCAGCGGGCCGACCAGAACCAGCCGGCGGCGCCCGTGCGGCGACTGCCGCAGAACCTCGCCGATTAGGGCCCCTTCGAGCACCGGATCGAGCGCTTCGCCCTGCTGGAAATCGGCGTAGGGGTCGTCGACTGTGCCGCGCAGACGTTTGCGCTCGCCGTTGCGCAGAATCTCCAGTTGCAGCTCGCTGCCGGCGCGAAGCAGCCCGATCACGGTGCGCAAGTCCGCCGAGTTCCCGATCGGGCGGCCATTGACGGCGGTCACGACATCACCCGGCTTCAGCCCGGCGCGCTCGGCGGCGGAGTCCGGATCCACCGAAGAGATCACGGCGCCCCGGAAGAGCTCGATGTCCAGCGCCGAGGACAGTTCCGGCGTCAGATCCTGTGCCGCGGCGCCGAACAGGCCGCGGCGCACCGAGCCATGCTCAAGCAGCTGGTCCACGACGGTACGCACCATATTGATCGGGATCGCGAAGCCGATGCCCACGTTGCCGCCGCCCGGCGCGAGGATGGCCGTATTGATGCCGACGAGCTCGCCGTTGAGATTCACCAACGGACCGCCGGAGTTGCCGGGATTGATGGACGCGTCGGTCTGGATGAAGCTCTCGTAGCCTTCGATACCGAGCCCGCTGCGCCCGAGCGCGCTGACGATGCCCGAGGTAACGGTCTGGGCCAGTCCGAAGGGGCTGCCGATGGCGACGACGAAGTCGCCGACCTGCAGGGCATCGGAGTCCGCCAGCGCGACGGCGGTGAGGTCGTCGGCGGCTACCTGCAGCACGGCGATATCGGTCTCGGCATCGGAGCCGATCAAACGGGCGTCGACGCGGCGCCCGTCGTGCAGCGTCACACGGATACGATCCGCGTCGGCGAGGACGTGGTGATTGGTGACCACGAGGCCGCGCGCGGCGTCGACGACGACGCCGGAGCCGAGACTCTGATTCTCTCGCTGCGGGGGTCGGCCCGGAATGTCGAAAAAGCGCCGAAAGAACGGATCGCGCAGCAACGGATGTTCGTCGGCGGCAATCCGAGTCACCGTGGAGATGTTGACGACGCCGGGCATCACGCGCTTGAGCATCGGCGCGAGGCTGGGCAACGGCTGACCATCCACCCGAGCCGGCAGTGCGGCGGACGCCGCGGCAGGCAGCGCCGAGAGTCCGATGAGCAGCGCGATCAACAGAGCGATCGACGCTGCCGGGACGGCGCGTGATCGACCGCGCCGGTGGGCTGGTCTGCGCAAGGGGGCGGGGGTCATGCTGAGGATACGGGCATGTCGGAACAGGTCGGGCCGAGTCCGATCGAGTCGATTCGGGCCAGGCTCGGCAGCGCTTTCGCCGGCCGCACCGGACGATGCGCGGGTGCCCCCGGATGCGCCCGGTCATGCCGGTTTGGGCAAGGACACCGGCGCATGGCTCAGCTGCCTGCATTGCCGTCGATCGCCGGCCGGTTGCCGGAGCGAATCGTGATCTTGCGAGGCTTCATCGACTCCGGTACCTCGCGCACCAAGTCGATGTGCAGCAAGCCGTTTTCGAGCCTTGCATCGACGATTTTCACATAGTCCGCCAGCTGAAAGCGACGCTCGAAGCTGCGCGTTGCGATCCCCCGGTGCAGGAAGCGCCGATGTGCGTCCTGCGGCTCTTCCTTTCGGGCACCGCTGACGGTGAGGAGGTTCTGGGCTGACTCGAGACTGAGATCTTCGCCGGTAAAGCCGGCGACAGCCATCGTGATGAGATAGCGATCCTCGCCGCGCAATTCGACGTTGTAAGGCGGATAGCCGCCGGAATCCGCGCGGTATGCACTTTCCAACGAGGAGGCCAGCCGATCGAAGCCGATCATCGAGCGAAACAACGGAGAGAAGTCGATCGTTGTCATGGGCATGTCCTTTGACCGTCGGAGCCGAAACGAACCGTCATTGAAAACGCCGCGGTCGCCGTTAGAGCGATGGCGCTCGCCGGGCGAAGTTAAAGCGGCGCGGGCGCGTTTTCAACCGACGCCGGAATCGCGCCGGTATAGCGTCGGCAGGGGGCCCGCACGAGCGAACTATACCGGAGACGCAACGCGGTTATAAAAGCGGCGGTGACGATCTCCGGCATCGGCCGGGCATGCGCGCAGAGCGCGGCCGGCGTGCACCGCTCGCTTGCCTCGGCGCATACCCGGATCGAGCGCTGCACCCGGCTTGGCGGGCACGCGGTACACGGCGCACGGCGAAGGCGAAATCTCTATACTCGGTGACCGTGTCCGAGCGCGGCTGCGGCTGAAAGTATCCGCCCGCGACCGGGCGCTATCCCCGCAATACGACAGGAGCGATCCATGAACCAAACCTACAAGCCGCTGGCCGCGGCGAGCGTTGCAGCGCTGCTGTACACCGGCACCGCTCAGGCCTTCGAATTAAAAGACATTTTCAATCCCACCACATGGTTCGGCGTGCCGGAGCAGCAGAGCCAGCCCGCGCCTGCGCAGCAGGCTGGCTATGAAGTGACTCCGCCGGTGGGAACGCAGCCTGCGCCTGCCCCAACTCCGGCCTCGACTCCGGCACCGGCACCGACTCCGGCAGCCGCCCCGCAATCGACTGCCGCCGCGCAGCCGGCCGCTGCATCACAGCCCGCACCGGCTGCGCCCGTTGCACAACCCGTCGCAAAGCCTGCCGCGCAGCAGGGCGAAGAAACGGCAGCTGCCGAGCCGGCCCCGGCGAGCGCCGACACGGACACCGCGCAAACCGGTCAGTCGATGCAGCCGCCGCGCTACCCGATGCCCCGCGGCTATGGCGTCGCTCCCGGCTACGGTGTTGCCCCGGGTTATTACGGGATGCCGGCCTACGGCCCGCCGATGGGATACGGCATGCCGGTTTACCGTGCGCCGGTCTATGGCCCGCCCCCGGGCTACGGCATGCCGCCCGCTTTCGGTATGCACCCCGCTTACGCGGCCCCGCAATCGGGTGACGGCAGCGACGCCGGCACGCAATAGTCGGACAGCCCGTGTTCGGCTGTCCCGGCCGAACATCGGTTCGGAAAGCGCCCGCTGGCCAACAGCGGGCGCCGTGTGTTTCGGTACAGGTTCCATCTGCTGGGCACGGCGCGACCTGGCCCTCCTCGAAACGCCGAATTTCGCCTCAACCTTTTCCGTGCTTATTCAATTCCGTCCGCAAGAGGTATCTGACCGTATGGAGTTCCGACCCGTCATCAAGACCGCCATCCCGAAGCATCGGTATCAGATCGGGGATTTCTCGGCCTCGGTGCTGGGCGATATAGAGAGCGGCGACCAGCGCCGATACCGCTACATCATGGCGATGGTGCCGATGGGCAGCGCCGAGCCGACGCTCTATGTGTGCTGCGAGCATGCGCCGCCGGCGCGTGCGTCCGAGGGGCGCTACGACATCCGCGTGGTCAACGACGCAATGGGCGAGATCGTCGACAGCGCCGACCATTGGGGCGATCTCGAGATCTTCTCGGAGCAGGCCATCGATTTGGCCAAGCAGATCCTCGGCCTGCGCAACGAGCAGGTGGTGAAGTTATCGTGACGGCGCTCGGCGTCGTCAGCCACGCGCCAACAGCAACGTGTCGAGTCGCTCGCGGTGTTGAGCAACGCGCCGGTCGACCATCGCCGCTTCCGACGCCAAAGCGTCGTGTGATTGCCGTAGCGCGTCGTGCTCCGCCTGCAGCGCGAGCAGTTCCGTGTGACGCAGGTCGCGGCGGCCTGCCAGCTCCTTGTGATCGCGCTCCAAGACCTTCAGCTTGCGCTCCGCGTTGCGCCGCGTGATCGCGGCCGGGCTATCACTACCGAACAGGCGCAAGGCCCGCGGAGCGACTTCGGCAGCCTCGTCGATGCGCGATTGCAGTACCTCCATGCGCTCCTTTTTCTCCCGCAGCCGCTCGTCGAGCTGGCGCAGGTCGTGCTCGACTTGATTGATCTTGCCCGTGCGCTCGGCAATGCGCATGCGCAGATCGCCGAGGGCAGCGTGCTGCGTCGCTTGCTGGGCCTGCTCTTCGGCGAGCAACTCGCGGGTCTTGTCGATGCGAAGGCGTCTTGATTCGCGATCCTGCCGCCGCGTCATCTCGTCCCCGGTTTGCCGCAGCTCGAGCTCGCGCAGCCGGCGCTGATCATCGAGCGCCATCTGACGGAGCCGCGTCTCTTCGCGCGCGGAGCGGCGCGCATCCTCGTAGGCACTGCGCCGCTGGCGCAACTCCTCTTCCTCCACCGCGCGCTGCTGCTCCCAGGCCTCGCTTTTTCGGGCCAGCTCCGTGTCCAGCCGCTCGCGCTCGGCGGCGTACTCGTGCTCGAGCCGTTGCAGGGCGAGGTCGTGCGCTCGCTTGGCCTCGGCGCGCTGCTGCTCTAGGCGCTCGACCTCGAGACGCGTCTCGCCGTCGAGGCGCTTGCGCTTTTCCTCCAATTGCAGATCCAACTCGCGGCGGCGGGCGTCGAGCTCCGCTTCCCGGTGCTTGCGCTCCAGCACCAGGCGCTCGTCGATGTCCCGGCGCTGGCGCTGCAGCAGCTCCAGCTCGTAGTCGCGGTCGGAGAGAAGCCGTTGCACCCGGGCTTCGGCGGAAACGACGGTCTTGATCTGTTCGAAGTAGGCGTCGGGGTCGCGCTCGTACAATTCCCAAAGCCGGGCGAACTCGACCGGCGACAGGCGCTTGTGCGGCTCGTCGTGATCGTCGAATCCTGGTATGTGGCCGAGGCCGCCGGCCAAGTACTTCGCGTATTGCAGCTGTGTCGTCTCGCTGTAGTAAGCGTGAACGGAAGAAGGCTCGAACAGCTTCAGTGCGATCAACGCGAAGAACAGAATGCCCAGCGCCGCTTGGGCAAAGCCCTCGACGGTCTCGAAATGGGGGACGCCCACTTCACCGGGGCTTTCGCGCAGCGCGCTCAGGGCCTTCGAGCGTGCGGCGAACGTCAGGCGCGGGGGCGACGCCGGCGGCTGCTGCGCGATGACCTCGTCGGTGAGCCGCTCGATCAGCCGCCGTTGCTCGCTGCGCGTCTCCTGCAGCGCGTCGGAGCGCTGTTCGAGGCGTTGCTGTTGCTCGTCGATGGCCGCTTCCACATCGGCCAGTCGGGCGTCGCGCTCGGCTTGTATCTCCGCCAGCGTGGCCTGCAGCAGGTTGGCGCGCTCGTCCCACTTGCGCGCTTCCGGCCCGTAGCCCTCGGGGCGGCCTTCGCGGCCGAGCACCTCGTCGCCGACACGGGCGCGGGCCGCGGCCAGGTCGCGGGTCAGCACCTCGATCTCGGGTCTGTACTCGGCCTCGATGCGGGCGCGTCGCTCCTGCTCGCCCTGCAGCGTCTCCGACAGCCGCTCGATCTCCTGCTCAAGGGAGGCGATGCCGGCCGCGAGTCCGGCGTCGATTTGCGCCGCGCGGGCCTGGACCTGCTCGCGGATGGTGGCATCGCGTTGCTTGAAATACTGCTCGACTTGCGCCTCGTGATAGCCGGCGATGTCATCGGCGCGAATGAGCTTCTCGATGAAGGGGGCGGTGACATACAGAGACACGGCGACGATGCCGACGCGCGCGACGATGCCGAGTGTCCAGCGCAGAACCGGCCCGATGCCGGACGCGCCGCGGGCGTCGCTGCCGCGCAGGGACGGGCGCTCGGACATGATCAGCGACGAGTCCACGATCCAGACGATCGAGAACATCAGCAAGAACATGAACGCGGCCACCGGCAGCGCGAGCCAGCGGCTCGCCTCCGGCACGATGGAACTGCCGACCGCGGCCCAGACGAAACCCTCGATGCTCGCCATCAGCATGATGACGATCCAGGCCGACCAGAGCCAGACCGAGACCGCCGGCGTGATCAGGCGCCGCCCGTAGGGACGCAGCGTGAAATAGTCGCGCAGACGCAGGCCGCGGTCCGTGTCGTCCCCGTCGGCGTGCGGGTCGGCGCCGGATCCGGAACCGGAGGCAGCGTCCGAGCCGCCGGCCTCTTTCCGGCGTCGGCGGCGGACGTTTCGCAGAAAGTTCAACATGGAAGTAAACAGGGGCTCACACCATCTTCCTGAGGGCATACTCCAAGATGCCCTCGGCGCCGGCGGCCCGCAATCGGGGAATCAAATCGCGCACGCAGCCCGCATCGACGATGGTCTCGACGGCCAGCCATTGGCGGTCGTAAAGGTGGCTGACGGTCGGCGCGTGGAGACTCGGCAACAACTCGACGACAGCGTCGACCCGCTCCGCCGGCACATTGCACTTGAGCGCGACCTTGTTGCGCGCCGCCAAGGCAGCCTGCAGCATCAGCGCGATCTGCTCGATGCGGGCGCGCCGGTCGGGGTCGCGCATCGCGGCGCGGTTGGCGATCAGTCGGGTGTCGGTGATCAGCAGGTCTTCGACAATGCGAAGGCCGTGCGCGCGAATAGTGCTGCCGGTCTCGGTGATCTCGACGACGGCGTCCACCAGCCCGTCGACGGCCTTCGCTTCGGTCGCGCCCCAGGAGAACTCCACGTCTGCCTCGATGCCCCGCTCGGCGAGCCAGCGGCGGGTGAACCCGACCAGTTCGGTGGCGATTTTGCAGCCGCCGAGATCCGATGCGGCGCGGATCGGCGAAGATTCGGGGACCACGAGCACCCAGCGGCTCGGGTGGTTCGACGCTTTCGAATAGGTCAGCGTGCAGATCTGCTCGACTTCGGCATCGGTCTCGAGAATCCAGTCGAGTCCGGTCAATCCCAGATCCAGCGTTCCGCGCTGGACGTAGCGCGCCATCTCTTGCGCGCGGACCAGCGAGCAGCGGATGTTCGGGTCATCGATATCCGGGTAGTAGTTTCTGGAATGCGGCGTAATGCGCCAGCCTGCCTGCTCGAACAGATGGATGGTCGCGTCCTGCAGGCTGCCTTTGGGAATGCCGAGCTTGAGCGGATGCATAGGGGATACCGGCGCTGTGATCGTGCTGAGGGCCGATTATCCCGTAAAACTACGAGGGTGACTAAGTTTGCGCTGCTCTCGGTCACTGCGCCGGCGGCGTTGGGTCCGAGATCGCAAC
Organism: Thiohalocapsa sp.; assembly: GCA_021736785.1. Taxonomy (GTDB): domain Bacteria; phylum Pseudomonadota; class Gammaproteobacteria; order Chromatiales; family Chromatiaceae; genus Thiohalocapsa. Next base: position 59,621 of record JAIPFF010000013.1, read on the forward strand.
ACCAGGCGGCTGCCAAAGGAGCGCGCCCGAGAGCATACCGGCCGCCGCCTCGGCGCTGCAGGGCCGCGCGAACAAATACCCTTGCCCCAAATCGCACCCGATGGCGTGCAACGCCGCCGCGGTTTCTTCGCGCTCGATTCCTTCGGCCACGACGGCCAAACCCAGACTATGGCCGAGGGTGACGATGGTGGCGATGATATTGCGCCCGCTCGCCTGTTCTTGCATGTCGTGGACGAAAGAACGGTCGATTTTGAGCGTGTCGAGCGGGAACTGGTGCAGGAAGCTCAACGAGGAATAGCCGGTGCCGAAATCGTCCATGCTGAGCCGGATGCCGAGCGAGCGCAGCGATTCCAGCGTTGCGCGTGCCTGCGCCGGCGCATCCATGATGGTGCTCTCGGTAATTTCCAGGCAGAGATTACGCGGATTGCAACCGGTGCGGTGCAGAATGTCGCCTAACAGGTCGCAAAAGCCGGGATCGTCGAGCTGGCAGCGCGAGATGTTGGCGCTGACGCGCAGGTCGCTGCGATGGGGGAATTGCTCGATCCAGCCGGCCGCCTGCAGACAGGTGTGCTCGATCACCCAAGCGCCGAGCGGCAGGATGAGTCTGCTCTCCTCCGCCAGCGCAATGAAGCGGTCCGGGGACAGCAGACCCTCCTCCGGATGTTGCCAGCGTACCAGCGCCTCGAAGCCTTCGACGCGTCCCGTGGACATGTTGACCAGCGGCTGGAACAGCAGCCGCAGCTCGTTCTCGGCGATGGCGCGCCGAAGCGCGTTTTCCAACCGCAGCCGATCGATGGCGTGGCGGTGCATGCTCGGATGGAAGCGGCGGCAGCCGCCGAATGCAGCCGCCTTCGCCTCGTACATCGCGAGCTCGGCGTCGCGCAGCATGTCCTCGCCGCGGGCGTTGCCGTCGCCGTGCACCACGAAGCCGATGCTCGCGCTCGGATGCAGTTCGACATCGTCGATGATCAGCGGCTCCTTCAACGACTTCAGCACCCGCTGAGACACATAGAGGGCGTCCTCTTCGCGCGAGATGGGGTTCAGCAGGACTGCGAACTCGTCGCCGCCGAGGCGCGCGATGTCGTCGCCCGGGCGCAGACATGTGATCAGTCGGCGCGCGACCGATTCCAGCAGCAGGTTGCCCGCCTGATAACCGAGGCTGTCGTTGACGCGCTTGAACCGGTCGAGATCCATGACCAGCAACGCAAAGCACTTCTCCGTTTCACGTGCGGCTTGCGCCAACGCCTGGTCGAGCCGGTCGACCAAAAGGGTGCGGGTAGCGAGACCGGTCAGGCTGTCGTAAAGGGCTTCTTGCCGGGCGCGTGTTTCCACCAGATGATGCTGCGTGACATCGTTCATGACGATAATCAGCCGCAGCCCGTTGTCGATCGTGGCGGTGCCGAACTGGACGTCAAGCCAGATCGGCTCGCCGCCGGCGCTCGAGAGCTGCCATTGGGCGCGATGCGTCACGCCGGACTGGATACGGCGCAGCAGCAGCCGGAACGAGCTCGGCTCATCGAGCGGGTAGCCGGGGCGAAGATCGGTGATATCCATGCCTATCAGCGTGCCGTTATCGCGCTGCAGAATGCTTGCGGATGCCGGGTTGGCCTCCAGGATCCTGCGCGTTGCGATATCGACGATCAGGATGCCCTCGCTGATGCTGTCGACGATGCTGCGATAGCGGGTCTCGGAAGCGCGCAGCGTCGCATTGGCCGATTTGACGCGCATCAGCTGCACGAAGAGATCAAGCGCGGCCGAGAACGGAGCGCGGTCGGCGTCCGCGTCGTCGGGCGTCTCCGGCAGACGCGGCTTCGGCCGTGCGGCGCCGAGCAGCGTCAGGTCGTCGCGAACGGCTTCCAGCACGTACCTTAGCTCGGCGTCGGCCGGCTGCGGGATGATGCGCACGACGGCACCGTTTGCACCGTCCGGCGACACCTGCCAGTCGTCGCCGTCTTGCGTTCCCGGCGATTGCGTCCCGCGATAGGCCGGGCCCGGTGCCGACGCGTCTTTGGATTCGGCCGATGTCCACTCTTCGATCCGCGGCCGCGGGGGGTGCCCGAGATGCGGCGGCGGCTCGGCGGCCGATTCCTGTTCCTGCAGCGGCGCGTCCGCGGCGTCGCCGGATGCCGAATCCAAGGCAGCCGCGAGCAGCGCCTCGGTGTGCTTGCCGACGGCGGCGAGCAGGCGCCGCCGGCCCCCGGGCTCGGTCTTCATGATGGCAGCCGAGTCGAGTTGCAGCCGATCGACCAAAATGCGCAGGAAGCGCCTCGCGGCGGTCTTGGCCGGCACTTCGCTTGCGGTCAGCGTGTGGATTTCGCGCGCCAGCGCCGCCGTCATCCGCTGCCGATGCAGTTCTGCCTTTCCCTCGAGCAGTTGCTGCTGCAGCCTCAGAACTCGCCCGCCGACGCGGTTGCATTGCCGGCGCAGGTGCGCCAATTCATCGCGGGCGTCGGCCTCTTTGTTCACGGCGTGCGGTCCCTCTCGGTGCCGTCGGACTCCGGGTCGCGCAGCCGCCACAAGGTCAGCAAGCCGGTCCAGTCGAGCGGACGGCTTCTTCCCTGCATCGGCGCGATCTCGACGCCCGAATAGATGCCGAGGAACGGCAGGTCTGCTCCGATTCTGCTGCTCACCAGCGCCGCCTCTTCGGCCTCGCTTCCGAACGCTCGTCCGGAACGCCCTGCACAGTCGATATAGAACGCCAGCAAGTCGCGGCCATCGCCGCCCGAGCCCATCAGGGCGCGGGCGCTCGCTTCGGCAGACGCGCACATTTCGTCCTGGTCGGTCAACATCAACTGGACGCGGGTGCCGGGACGAAAGTCGGCCTCGAACAGCGTCAATGATCCGGATGCAGGGTCTGCGCCGATCACGAGCCGATTAACATAGCTGCCTTCGTCGAACGGCGCGAACGGATCACCCAGCTTTTCACCCAGTGTCAGGCCGAGCAGCGCGGCGTGCCGCAGGATCGCGCTCGGCTCGAGCTCGAGCAACTCGGCCAGCCTTTGCACGGCGGGCTTGCCGTCGAGCTGATGGACGGTTGCGCCTTCGATCCAAGTAATCTCGAGGAAATCGCTGGCCGGTACGCAGCCGTGTGTCACGATCGACAGAATATCGAGCTCTGCGGGAAGCACCATGGCCACGGCGCGGTGACGGGAGACGCCGGTGCCGTCGAAGATGAAGCTGGATTCCAGATCGAAATCCGCGGTCGTTCCGGCCCCCAAGATGCGCGGTCCGAATTCGCCGAACGCGGGCCATAGCACATCGTAGATGCCGTCCACCAGGTAGCTGCCGACATGTAGACTCGGCCTCGGATTGCTGTCGGCGACGGAGTCGAAAAGCAGCAGTAGAGTGCTGTCGGGTCCGATATGCGGCGTCAGATCCGTGGCCAGCTGCCGACCGGCGTCGCGCTCGCCGAGGCGCAGGTCCGGACTGCGGACGACAACAGCGGGTGAGAGCGCGCTCGAGAACAGCAGCAGCACGCATTCGAAGCCGTCGCAGCCGATCATGCCGGCGCCCATGGCGCCGGGTGCGGAGCCGCCGACCAGCGGAATGTCCGGCAGGTACTTGCGGAGTGCTCGGACGAAGGCGCGGGGATCATGCCGGCCGCCGCAAAAAGTCAGGGCGATAGTCGCTTTGCCATCAAGCCCGTCAAGTGCGCTGCGAGCACAACGGCCGGCAGCCGTGACGCTGTCCATGTCGTCGCTGTAGCCTGTGCCGATGATCATGCGAGCCCCCCTTTGGCAGACGCTCCGGGTCCGCGCGTTTCGGTGTCGGCGGGTGCCCACGGTCTGCTTGCCTCGGCGCCCCGTAGGCTGGAACAGCGCCGCAGAATTCCAGGCGCCTCGGGTTACCGGCCTTCTCCGTTAAACCTCACTATTGTCGGAGTCTAGCGCACATCCAAGGGAATTCGCGGGGCGCCGTGTCCAATTGCGCACTGGCCTACAGAATCGGCGAAAACGGGAATCGGCGCGCAAATTCGACCGCAGCGGATCGCGAAGAGGGCGCCTATGGGAGGAAAGCGCGGCTTGCGATAACCGGTCGCGCGCAACGGCGCTCGAAACGCATGGTCGAAGCGAAGTTAGGGACTGTGGATGCGTCCGCCGGCGGTTCGAAGGGAGAAAGCCGCCGCGGTTGCCGGGCAACGCGGCAAGACGGGCGGGCAAGATGAGGGATGGCGGTAAGTCGCCGGCGTATGGCTCGCGACATCCCGGTTGCCCGGGAACGGTCCATCGTTCCCGCGCCTTGGGAGAGCGCGTATTGCTCAGGACTTGGGCAGCGTGCCGAGGAAGTTGCCGCCGGTCATCGATTCGGCGTCGGCCTGCGTGCGAATGCGCCGGTCGAGCAGCTCGCGAATCACTGCGTAGGCGATACCGAGCAATAGACCGAGGAGGGCCGCAAGCAGCAGCGTGCGCGACTTGCTGGTGCCGCTGCCTTGCGCCGGAACCAGGGCCGGGTTCAGCACTTGAACGTTGGTTTGCGTCAAGCGGCCCCGGGTGCGGAACTGGTTGTAGCGTGCCAATCCCTGGTCGTAGTTGCTCTGCGCACTCCGCTGCTCCTCGATCAGCACCGACAGTTGATCGCGAGCCTGCTTCATGCTCATGATCTTGGCTTCGTGGTCTTTCTCGGTCTCGAGATACGCCTCCGCCCGGGTGCGGGCCTGGTCCAACTGATTCTCTATGCTGCCGACGATGGCATTGATCTCGCCGGCCAAGCGGGCGCGCAGCGCTTCAACCTCGCGCAGCGTGCTCTGGTATTGCGGGTGATTGCGGCCCAGATCCTGGCGAATTTGAGCGAATTCGCTCTCCTTGGCATTCAGCTCACGCTTCACGTCGCGGACCGCATCGTTGGTCAGCACTTCGGGCAGTCCTTCCAGGGAGCCGCCGCCGTCGCGCACTTCTTCGAGCCGCTGCAGCCTCGCCTCGAGGGCGCGGTATTCCGATTCGGCGTCCACGCGGCGGCTCAGGAGCTCCTGCAACCGGGCTGCTTCCAGGTCCAGGCGGTCGTCGGTGACGATGATGTCGTGCTCACGCTCGTACGCCGTCAACTGGTTTTGGGCGTCCACGACATTCTGCCGCAACTCGGCGAGCAGGCGCTCGAACCCCTGTGCCTCGCGCTGAACCGGCTGGGTGTTCATTTCGAGCTTGATCTGCTCGTAGGCGGCGGCAAAGGCATTGGCCAGCTGCGCGGCCTGCTCGGGGTCTGCGGAACGGTAGGCGACCTCGACCAAGCGGCTGTTTTTCCCGGGTGTCACGCTGAGCTCGCTCAACAACCGCCCGCCGATCCAATTCTTGATATCGCCGCCGGCTGGGCTTGCTTCAAAGGCCTTTTGCCACTCCGGGGCCGCGTCGAGGTCGAGGTTCTCCACCACCCGATCCGCAACTCGGCGACTGGCGATGATGCCGAGCTGCGTGGTGAGGTAATCATCCTGCAGGCCGGCCGCCAATTGCGACGTCGGATCCTCGCTGCTGTTCAGCGGGCCTTGGAAATCGATCAAGACGGTCGCGCGCGCCGTGTAGACGGTCGGCTCGTTGAAGGACAACGCCGCGGCGACGGCGACGGAGACCGCCGTGATCAGCACGATCGCCCAGCGTCGGTCCCACAATGATGTCAAAAAGCCACTGAAAGTGATCGTACTGTGGTCCATGGAAATGATTAGCCTCTTACAGCAAAGTTCAATGTTAATGCCCGGCGATCGCTATGAAACCGGCCGAGCCGCAGCCCGGAATGCCCTGCCGGGCAGCGGACTTCCCCCGATCAGTGCTGCCAATCCGCCCGGCGTCGGGCAGCGCCCGGTGAGCGCGGTGCCGACCGGGGCCGGGCGGCAAGCGGGCGCCGTTTCGCTGCCCGCGAAAGTATCCGCACACGGCTGTCCCGCTGCCGCGCATGGCGGGCGAGTCGTGACCGGCTCGTTTTTCTGCGAATCGCCGGGACGGCAGCGGCGCCTGCCTCGATTCGTATGGCACCGGGTCATTTGGCGCGGATCCGCCTGCGTTCAGCCATCCCGTGAGGGGACGGAAAAAGCCCGAGGCCAGTGCGGATTGCAAAACCCGCGACTTTAAGTGGTAAACTAAGCAAAGTTCATGCCTGATAAGGCGTCGAGCGCACCCGCCGGGCAGCGCAATTTCATCCCGCACGTTTAACGACAATAGCCTAGCCGATTCCATCACTGATTGGACAACGCATGTCGCAGTTTCGCCAACTGCCGCGTCGTGGCTCACCCGTATACTCTCGATCTGCAATGCGGCCTCGTGTCGCAGGCGCGCGGGCGACGCGCTCGGGCACGGACAGGACCTTTAACCGGTTGAAACAGGCCGTAGTTGCGAGGCCGCGGATCGTTCCGGCGCCGCTGTGCCCGGAGCGCGGCCGCTGCGAGCGGGCTATTTGGAGGTGCGATCTTGAACGACACGACGACATCGGCCCGGGATGATTTCGACGCCGTGACGGCCAGATCATCCGTCGACTACATGCTGCGGACTACGCAGCAGGCGCAGATGCAAATGGCGATGTTGGCAGATCAAAAAGCGAGCGTGGTCATGAGCGTCGCGTTCGTTCTCCTGTCGGTCAGCGCCGGGACACTGAGCGGCGATTCGCTGTCGCCGGTATTGCTGACGGTGGTCGTCACTTCGGGACTGTCGGCCGCATTTGCGCTGCTGGCGCTGCTGCCGAGTCGCTCGGTCAACGGCACCCGGGCCGACGGGGGCGGGATCAATCCATTGTTCTTCGGCAGCTTTCGCCAGTTGGATCTGACGGGCTACGAGCGCCACATGGCCATGCTGATGAGCAGCGACGCGGCCGTATATCGGACGATTTCGCGCGATATCTACTTCTCGGGGGCGGTGCTGCGGCGCAAATACCGCCTGCTCAGATACAGCTATCTCGCGCTGCTGGCCGGATTGATCGGCAGTCTCGCGATGGCGGCATCTTGGCTGGCGCTGACCGGGTCTGTGCTCTGATCCGGCGGTCCTGGCGCCTACGCTCAGAAGCGGCAGAAGCTCTCGCCGCCGTGCTCGATCCAGCCGTGAATCATCTTCGGGGTCGTCATGCCGCTTGCGCAGTTGCCGTGGCGGTCGATGCAAATTGCACCGCCGCGGCCGTTGACCTTGCGCCGTAAGTAGCCAATGCCGAAGTCGACGGCGTCGCGTGCGTCGGCGTCGCGGAATTCCACGGCATCGGCGATGGTCTTCGCGAATACCGTGCGCATGAACTCCTCGCCGTAACCGGTTGCGGAGACGGCGCAGGTCTCGTTGTCGGCGTAGACGCCGGCACCGATGATCGGCGAGTCGCCGACACGGCCCATGCGTTTGTTGACGATGCCCCCGGTGGAGGTCGCCGCGGCCAGGTCGCCGTTGCTGTCGCGGGCCACCGCGCCGATGGTTCCGTACTTCTGCGCGTCGCCGTCGGCGTCGTGGTCGAGCATGATGCGCCCGCGAAGGCGTGCCTCGTCCAATTGCCGGATGCGGTCGGGCGTGAAGAAGTAGTGGTCGGGTGTCAGCTCCATGCCGCAGTGCTGCGCGAAGTGCAGGGCGCCCTCGCCGATCAACAGGACATGCTCGCTGCCGTCCATGACCAGCCGTGCGAGTTGCACGGGGTTGGCGATATTGCCGATTGCCGCCACCGCGCCGGCGCTGAGATCGCGGCCGTCCATGATGCCGGCATCCATCTCGACCTTGCCGTTCTCGTTCAGGACCGAGCCGCAGCCGGCGTTGAACAGCGGGTCGTCCTCCAGCAGCGACGCGCAGGTTTCCACCGCCTCCACGGCGGTTGCGCCCCGGGACAGGGCGTCGCGGCCGTACTCGAGGATCACGCGGATGCTCTCCAGATAGCGCACCGCGATGCGCTCGTCCTTGACGTTGTCGAGGGCACCGGCGCCGCCGTGGATCATCAGTGAGAAGTCGTTTCGCATGCGCAAACTGTTGGGGCGATGGGGCGGAATGTCGAGGCACACGTGGCGCGGCCGCTGCGGCTGCCGCACGGGAGACGGCGTTTGCAGTGCGGTTGCCGGCGCGCCGCGCGGCGCCGAATGCCGGTCGCCCGCGCTCCGACCGGGGCGACAGCCCCGGGCGCCGCGGCATCGGCCTCAAAGGCGTGCGCGCAGCTCGCCGGCGATCGCCTGTTGGCGCTGCTCGTCGCCCGCAATCAAAGCAAGAAATTTGCCGACCTTAATCGGTCCCCAGTTGATCAGGACGACGCCCTCGCCGGTGGCCGGGTCGAGCTCCAGGCCGCCGAGATCGAGGTCGGCGAGGCGCCTGTGCCGCGTCTTGAACACCTGCGCCAGCCAGCGGTTGACGCCGAGCTTCTTCGCCACTGCGGTCGGATACGAGGCGCCGTTGAAACGCGGATTACACTCGATCGCCAAATGCCGCGTCTCTCCCGCATGCTCGAGCACGGCGACGTCGAAAGCGAACACGCCGCGCATTCCCTCGGCATGTAGCCATCGCGCCATGGGCTCGACGCAGTCCCAGGGCTCGCAGCGGGCCGGGAAGCGGTTGCCCTGATGCACGCAGCCGTCGAGGACTTGCTCCGTGGCGGCGTAGCGGCTGAGCGTTTCGCCTTCGACTTCGTACTGCAGGTTCAGGAAAACGTCCGTGGCGACCTCTTCCTGAATCTGTACCGGGGTGCCGGCGGGATAGCGCTGCATGGCCGCCGCCAGCGCTGCCTTGTCCGCGCAGCGGTAGATCCCGACCCCCGACACGGACACGGCAGCCTTGAGATAGCAGGGATAGGGCGCCTGCTCGACGTCCGCCGGCGTGATGTCCTCGACCCGGGCGAAGCGCCGCGTGACCGGCACCGGAACCCCGAGCGCCTCGGCGGCCTGCATGAACCGGTTCTTGCAGTTGATGTGCTCGACGACGCCGAACCAGCGCCGGTCCGGACGGACGCGCTGCTCGCCGTCGCCGAAGAAGAACACCGAGACCGCGTGCTCGCGATGCTCCGCGAGCACGCCGTGCGAGGTATCCCAGACCACCTCGTTGCAGTGGTCGAGGCCGATCCGGGCATAATGCGCCCGAATCGAAGGCCATTCGGAGCGCAGTTCGGGGTGGAGCTGAATGACGTCGCCCGGCTCGGTGGCACCGAGGGCACGCCCCGAATAGAGATGGTTGCCGGTGACGCCTTCGGCCGTGCAGCCCATGATGTCGTGGTTGAAGATCCGCCTCGCGGCGGCTGCCGCCGAGTCTCCGGCGGCAGGAGTTACCGAAACCGCAGCCATCCGCACGTCCCTCCGGGTATCGCTGTTGCAAGCCTCAGCTGCAAATTGGATGCCATGGGAAAGCCCGGTGTTTGCGGGCCTCGGGTGGGCGGTGACTGTGCGTCACGGGGCGGCGGCGCACTGCGCTGGTGCAGGCCGGGACGGAGGCCGCCACCGGCCCCGAGCGCCAGCCGTCAGACGTCAGCCGTCAGCCGTCAGCCGTCGAGGAAGCTACGCCGGAAGCGGTGACACTGATCGATGAGCTCGCGGGCGCTTTTCGGCATCGGCACTCGGGCGCGCACGATATGCGTGACCAGCGCGGTGCCGGCCTTCAGGATACGGTTGCACTCCTGGGCCTGATGGATCTCCGACATCGACGGCGCCGGCGGCAGCTTCGGCTGAATGGTGCGCAATCGGTCGGAGGCGACGACGAAGGCGGGCCAGACGTCGAAGATGACCGGGTCGGTGCGCAGGATCTCGCACTTGCGCTTGGCCGCCTCGCCGAATTCCTGCAACAGCGGGCCGACGTTCGGGATCTGGCGGCTGTCTTCGAAGGTCGCCCGCAGCGTCATGGTGATGCGGTCGATATCGCGCATCGTCTGGGCGATCTTGATATAGCGGTTCTCGTAGAACGAGGCGATGGGCTGGGTGAAGGCCTTGAAGGGCTCGCCCCAGAGCTCGTCGATCCCTTCATCGCCGCCGCGGTGGCGCACCATGTGCCCCAGCTCGAGGGCCTCGCGCAGGTAGCTGCCGCATTCGCGCATCAGCGCATCGTCGTATTCCACCTCCACGCCGTCGGCCTGCAACTCGACCAGTTTGGTGAAGATGCCGGCCGCGCGGTTGAACAGGGCGCCGGCGAGCATGGCGCCGTTGACGCGCTTGCGGTCGAGATCCGTCTCGCGCTCGTAGGCGACGCGTGCCTCGGCGAGCCGAATGCCGGGGATGTTGATACCGTGCTCGACGTGATTGAACAGACGCCTGGTCAGCGCCTCGATCAGACCCTTCTTGGCCTCGAGGCTCTCCGGCGGCGGCTCGTAATACTTGATCCAGTATCCGTCGTAATAGACGCAGGTACGGCCGTCGATCTCGGCGATCGTTCCGTTCTCGATGTCCTGGGTCATGGGTCGTGGACAGCGCTCCGGAGCTCGGGCGGCAGCGCAGCGATCGTGCCGCGGTCGTTGGCGTGGGTCGTCGGCATTGTCGACCCCGGTTGCCGGCCAATGCAAGCGGGCGTTGCCGGCGTGCGCGCTGATTTGGCCCGCGTCGACGCCCGAGCGTATGATGGCGCATCGGCGTCGCGGCGCGGCTGTAGGGTGTTCGACCTCACGCGCCACAACGAGAGGCCGGCACGGTGGGCCGACAGACGATGACAGGATTCTTCTACGCAAGGCGCTTCGGCGCCGGACCGCTCGCGGCCCGAAGGCGCATGCGCCGCGGGCCGCTGCTCGGGTTGCTCTGCTGCATGGCATTGGCGCTGCAGTGCGCGCCGCTGCCTGCAAGTCAGTCGGTCGCGGCGACGAACGCCGCGCCCGCGGTCCGCGCGCTGCCGGTGCCGCCGGATGCGCCCAAGCCAAGCCGCACCACCATCAATCAGCTCATCGAGCGCTACGCCGATCGCTACGGCGTCGAGCGGGATCTGGTGCACGCGGTGGTGCGTGCGGAATCGGCCTACAATCCCCACGCGGTCTCCCATGCCGGTGCCGTCGGCCTGATGCAGGTAATGCCCGAAACGGCGTCGGACTACGGCGTGACGTCGGTCGACGCCCTGTTCGACGCGAGCACCAATGTCCGCGTCGGTGTCCGCCATCTCAAGCGCTTGCTGAACCGCTACGGCATCGGAAAGGCGGTGATGGCCTACAACGCGGGCGAGGGGGCGCTCGAGCGCCACAACGGCTTCGTCACCTACGCCGAGACCCAGCGCTACACGCACCGGGTGCTGACCCAGTATCTCCAGAAGAAGGGCGTGTCCCCCTATTCACTGCGCGCACGCGAGGTGACGGGCATCACACTCACGCCGGCCATGGCACAGGCGCGCTCGTCGGGCAGCGGAGGAGCGCGCCGGGTCGATGTTTCGCGCCTGTCGCTGCGGATCCGTCCGTCGCTGACCGATCGCGCGCTGTCGCCGTCGATGCACAGCGTCGGTCCCGAGAGCAAGCCGATGTTCGTCCTCGAGCGGCCCACGGCCCTGGATTAGCGCCTCGCGCTCCCCGCTGCCGACAGGCCGCGGGGCCCGGCCGGTGCACCCGGCAGCACCCCTCGGCGGTTCTCGCTCGATCGGCGGCACGCCGGTTCCCCGCATCGGGGCGGTCATGGCCCTCGGCGAGGAGCGCGCCCGTCGCCGCCGGTCGAGGGAGCGCGCCGCGTCGGCGGCAACGGCTCGGCAAATGGCCCGCGCCGGTATCAGATCAATAGCCCGACCACGGCTCCCGTCATCAGGGTTGCCATCGTGCCCGCCAGAATCGAGCGCAGGCCGAGCCCGACGATCTCGGAGCGCCGCTCGGGGGCCATCCCGCCCAGGCCGCCGATCATGATGCCCAGGCTGCCGAAGTTGGCGAAGCCGCACAGCGCGTAGGTCATGATCAGCCTGCTGCGCTCGCTCAGCGCTTCGTTCGGCAGCGCGGCCAGCTGCAGGTAGGCCAATAGCTCGTTGAGCACCGTCTTGATGCCCATCAGCTGTCCGGCGATCGCCGCTTCGCTCCAAGGAATGCCGATCAGCCACACCACCGGCGCGAACAGCCAGCCGAGCAATCGCTCCAATGTCAGCGCCGCGCCCGCGACCGCGGGCAACAGGCCCAGCAATTCGTTTGCGATGCTGACCAGCGCGACCATGACCACCAGCATCGCGATGATATTGAGCATCAGCGGAATGGCGTCCAGCGTGCCGCGCGTGACCGCGTCCATTGCACTGTCTGCCGTCTGCGCCAGCGGCCGCGTCTCGACGCCGTCGCGATCCCCCTCGCCGGACCGGATTCCGGCCGAGCGCGACGGCGGAATGAGCACGCCGGCAACCACCAGCGCCGCCGGTGCGTTGATCAGCGAGGCGGTCAGAATATGGCCCATCGCGTTCGGCACCGCGGCGCCGATCAGCGATGCGTACAGCACCATGACGGTGCCGGCGATGGTTGCCATGCCGGTGGTCATCAGCGCAAACAACTCGCCGCGCTCCAGAGTCTTTAGGTACGGCTTGATCAGCAGCGGCGACTCCACCATGCCGATGAAGATGTTGGCCGCGGCGCCGAGACCGAGCGCGCCGCCGATGCCGAGGGTGCGGCGCAGCAGCCAGGCCAGAGCCCGCACCAGCAGCGGCAGCACGCGCCAGTAGAACAGCAGCGCCGACAGCGCGCCGATGACCAGCACCAGCGGCAGCGCGCGAAACGCGAGCACGAAACTGTTCTGCGGGTAGCGTGTCTCGTAGGGTGGCTCGGCGCCGCCGAGATGCCCGAAGACGAAGCTCGTGCCCGCTTCGGTAGCGCGCTGCAGGGCCAGCACCGCGTCGTTGATGGCGACGAACAGGGCCTGCGCCGGCGGCAGTTTCAACAGCAGCAAGGCGAGCAGCAATTGCAGCGCGAGGCCGACGACGACGAGCCGCACCGGCACGCGGCGGCGGTCCTCGCTCAGCAGCCAGGCCAGCACAAGAATCGCGAAGATGCCCGAGAGGCCCTGCAGAGAGTGAGCGGCGGCTGCATGCATCGTTTCGGGGGCTGCGGCGGTCAAAGAGTTTGGGCGGTGCCCGGCGCGCTAGTCTAACCCCAACGCGCGCCGCGCAACTGTACCGCCGTATGCAGTCCCGCCGATCCGCCACGCGTTGAAAACAGCCTTGGAACTGCGCACAATCGGCGCCCATCAACCACCGGAGAAGTCACCATGCAGCCGTTTCGACCTTACCTATTGGGCCTGACCCTGCTGCTGTTGTCGGCAGCGCAAGCCGCAACGGCCGCTGCGACCCGCGACGCCGGGGAATTCTTCGACCAGACCTTCGGCGACTTTACCGAGGAACTGGAAACGGCCCGTGACGAAGGCAAGCAGGGCATCCTGCTGATGTTCGAGATGGACGAGTGCCCCTTCTGCCACCGCATGAAGACCACGGTACTGAACCAGCCCGAGGTGCAGGACTACTTCAAAGAGCACTTCCTGATCTTTCCCGTCGATGTCGAAGGCGATGTCGAGGTCACCGACTTCCAGGGCAATGTCGCGCCCCAGAAAGACTTCGCGCTGAAGCAATTCCGGGTGCGCGCGACGCCGGTGTTTGCGTTCTTCGATCTCGAAGGCAATATGGTCGCCCGCTATACCGGCGCGACCCGCGACAGCGACGAGTTCCTGCTGCTCGGGCGCTACGTCGTCGATCAAGCCTACAAGGACACCACGTTCACGAAGTACAAGCGTGCGCAGGGCGAGCCGGACAAGCCGTAACGGAGGCGCGCCATGAATGACCAGCAAACCGCCGGACCGACACGCCTTGCCATGCGCTGCACCGTGGCGGGACGCGTGCAAGGTGTCTTCTTTCGTGCATCTGCCCGCGAAGAGGCACTGCGCCTGGGCCTGACCGGTTATGCCCGCAACTTGCCGGACGGGCGCGTCGAGGTCATGGCCTGCGGCGATGCCGACGCCCTCGGGGCGATGCGGGAGTGGCTGCGCCACGGGCCGCCGCAAGCGGACGTCAGCGGTGTGGCCTGCGAGCCGGTGGAGCCGCGCGGTTTCGCGGGCTTCACCACCGGCTGAGGAGGAGCGGGCGCTGCAACTGCCGGCACTGACCGACGGCCATATACTGCGTCGGTACAAGCGCTTCCTGGCCGATGTCGTGCTGGCGGACGGCGAGACCGTGACCGCCCATGTGCCGAATACCGGCAGCATGGCCGGCTGCTGGGAGCCCGGCGCACGGGTCCAGTTGAGCCGCAGCAGCAATCCGCGGCGCAAGCTTGCGTGGACGCTGGAGCGCGTCGACATGGGCGGCGGCTGGATCGGTGTGCACACCGGCAGACCGAATGCGGTGATGGCCGAGGGTATTGCGCTCGGGCGCATCCCGCCGCTGACGGGATATTCGACGCTGCGCCGCGAGTTGGCCTTCGCGCCGCCCGGTCACGCCCCCGGCCGGCTTGATATCGCGCTTTACGGCGATGCAGCCGCCGGCACCGGCGGCGAGGCCGCGTCCCGCCTGTCGCAGCGCGCGCGGCGCCATTTGCCGACCGATATGCTGGCCGATGGACTGCCCGATGTCTTGGTGGAAGTGAAGAACGTCACCCTGCTCGACGGCGACTGCCTGCGGTTCCCCGATGCCCGCAGCGATCGCGCCCGCAAGCACCTTGATCTGCTCGCCTCGGCTTGCGCGGCCGGCCTGCGGGCGGTGATGCTGTTTGCGCTGAATCGCCCGGAGGGAAGCCGCTTCGGGCCTGCCTGGGAGGTGGATCCGGCCTACGCCGAGCGGCTGTGCCTGGCCGCGGAGGAGGGCGTCGAGCTGCTCGCCGCGCGGCTGCGCCACGACCCGAGCGGGATCGAATGCGGTGAGCTGATACCCGTTGACTTGCGCCGAGGCCGGGCCGCACCGTGAGCGTCGATTCAGTAGCCGTCCATGCTCAGACTCAGGGGGTCCGGATAGCCGTCGGTGCGCTCGATACCCGTCTCCAACAGTCCGTCGTCGTGCAATTCGAGCCAGCGGTAGCCGGGCGGCAGCGTATCCAGCGCAAAGTCTTTGCTGCCGGGCAGGAACTGTACCGATGTCGAAGGCGCCGCCAGCAGTTGCGCGTGGCCGCTGCGTCCTTGAAAACTCTGGTGGATATGGCCCCAGAGGATTGCGCGCATGTTCGGATGCAGCTCGGCCTGGGCGAGCAGCCGGGCACCGTTTTCGGCGCCCATGGTGTCGATCCAGCGGCTGCCCACCGGCAGCGGGTGATGATGCAGGAAAATCAGCGCCGGTCGATCCGGATTCGCAGACAAGTGGCTGTCGATCGCCTGCAACGCCAGCTCGTCGATGGCGCCGCCCTCCTGACCGGGCAGCGTCGAGTCGATGAGCAGCAGATCCCAGGCGCCCAGCGACTCGATGCGCAGTCCCGAGCCCGCGCGCGGATCGAGACAGTCGGCGAGCAGCCGGGGGCTGTCGTGATTGCCCGGGATGCAGAAATAGCGCACGTCGAGCTGTTGCAGGCGCTGCCTCAGGTACAGGTAGGCGTCGCTGCGCTCGTCGTGGACCAGATCGCCGGTCAGCACGACGGCGTCCGGTGGCCAGTGCCGCTGCCGGGCCAGGTTGAGCACCGATTCGAACGTCGCGCGCGTGTTCTGCCCGAGCAATCGGCCGTCCGACTCCGCGTACAGGTGGAGGTCGGTCAGTTGCAGCAGACGTATGGGCCGCGTACCGGCGCCCGCGCGTTGGCCGATCCCGGCAGCGCCGTTGATTTGCTGGCCTGAATTGCCGTCTTCGACCATGACTCGCTGGCGCCGCATAAGGGAAAGTGATTACTTGATTTTTCAGTTTCTAGCAGCTGAGACCTCGCCCGGCAAGAAGCGACGCGCCGATTCGTGACAATCTCCGCAAATCCCTTAACCGCAACATGACACTGAATGAACTTCGCTATGTGGTGGCCGTCGGCCGCGAACGTCATTTCGGGCGCGCCGCCGACGCGTGCTTCGTCAGTCAGCCCACGCTGAGCGTGGCGGTCAAGAAGCTGGAGGAGGAGCTCGGTGTCAGCCTGTTCGAGCGCGGCGCCGGCGAGGTGACGGTCACCGAGATCGGCGCGCGGGTCATCGCCCGGGCGCAGCGGGTGCTCGAAGAAGCCCAAGCCGTGGCCGAGCTCGCCCGCGGCAGCCGCGATCCGCTGGTCGGCCATCTGCGCCTGGGCGCCATCTACACTATCGGCCCCTACCTGCTGCCGCATTTGGTACCGCTGCTGATGCAGCGTGCGCCGAACATGCCGCTGATCATCGAAGAGAATTTCACCGCCGTTTTGTCCGAGCGGCTCAAGCGCGGCGAGCTGGACGTGATTATTCTGTCGCTGCCCTTCGACGAACCGGGCATGCTGACGCTGCCCGTCTACGACGAGGACTTCGTCGTGCTGCTGCCCGGCGCGCATCCGTGGGCGCAGCGCGATGGCATCGACCCCGAGCAGCTGGCCGAGGAGCCGGTGCTCCTGCTGGGCCCCGGCCACTGCTTCCGCGATCAGGTGATCGAGGCCTGTCCGCAGTGCCTGCGCGGCAGCCGCGCCGGCGTCGAGCTGCAGCGCGGCCTGGAAGGCAGCTCGCTGGAGACCATCCGCTACATGGTGGCAAGCAATCTCGGCATTACGATACTGCCGTGCAGTGCCGCCATTGAGGACCGCATCAGCGCGCGCGTGACCTGCGCGCGGCCGTTCACGGGCCAGCCGCCGAGGCGGCGCGTTGCCCTGGCGTGGCGCAAGTCTTTCCCCCGGGTCGAGGTGGTCTACGCCCTCGCCCATGCGATCCGGGCCGCGCAATTGGCTTGCCTCGACTATTTGCCGGTCGCCGCGCGGACGCTCGAGCGGGTCTGACCGGTTCCCGAGTCTTGCGCGATAAGGGCGGACTATCGGCACTATTGGAACAAACAATTGCCGCTCCATGGTCGCGGGAGTATCGTCTGGCCGGTCGCAAGCCAACGATTGATCAACCGACGCACGACGTCCCACAAGCAACTCAAGAGGAACGAGCATGGACCTCAAAGGCAGCAAGACCGAAGGCAACCTGAAAGAGGCATTCGCGGGCGAGTCCCAGGCCAACCGCCGCTACCTGTACTTCGCCTCGAAGGCCGACGTCGAGGGCTACAACGACGTGGCCGCCGTGTTCCGCTCCACCGCCGAAGGCGAGACGGGCCACGCCCATGGCCATCTGGAGTATCTGGAGCAGGTCGGCGATCCCGCGACCGGTCTGCCGATCGGAGCCACCGACGCCAACCTGAAGTCCGCCATCGCCGGCGAGACCCACGAGTACACCGACATGTACCCGGGCATGGCAAAGACCGCCCGCGACGAGGGTTTCGAGGAAATCGCCGATTGGTTCGAGACGCTGGCCAAGGCCGAGCGCTCGCACGCCAACCGCTTCCAGAAGGCACTCGACAACCTCGACGCCTGATCTGCGACCCGCACCTGCGACTCGCACCGTGCGGAGAAAAGGGGCGCCTGGCGCCCCTTTTTTATGGCTCGGGTAAGCGGTGGCGTAATGCTCGATTAACGGGCAAATCCGGACTTAACCCCACCCGACCGGGCCCGATCGGGCCCGTCACGATCCGGCCGCCCGGCGCGGCTTCGCGGCGGCGGTCCTTACGCCACCAACGGGAAGCTCACGGCAATGGCCGTCGCGAACGCCAGCGCATTAGCCAGCGCCGCGATGATCGGCTGATTGGTGCTGCGATAGATCCAGCGGCTGAATAGGCCGTAGACGATAAACAGGGCCAGGATCGCCGGGATGATGATCACCAGGAAGAACAACTCGTTCAGGTTCAGCGCCACGGCCAGCGCCAGCGAGACCAGGAAGAGGAACTTGGTGAACGGGTAGCCGCCCCGCGCCGCCCCCTCGCCACGGGTGAGCCATTCATCGGCAACGAACCAGATCAGCGTGCCGACGAAGAGCGCCATCACCGTCGGCAGGCGCTGAGCGCCGGGAAGGTAGCTGGCGACGAACCGATCCACCGGCAGCGTCAGCGCCAGGGTCTGGAACAGGATCACCGCCGTCACGGCCAAGGCCGCCGCGGCGAAGTATGTCCCACGCAACAGCGAGCCGGGGCGCTCGCCGATGCGCAGCAGGCCGGCGATCACCAAGATCCCGTAGAGCCCGAAATGCAGCGCGATATAGTCGCCGATGACGATCGACATGAAGTCGGTCGGCAGCGGCCAGAGGATCAGAGGTGTCAGAATCGCCGGCAGGACCGCGACGGGCAACAGCCGCCGCCAGCCGAGTCCCGCACCCAACGGGAACTCGGCCGCGCGCGGCAACAACGCCGATAGCGACCACGCCAGCAGCATGACGCCGAGAAAATACAGGCCGAGCCAGGGGCCGCGCCGGTCGACGCCGCTATCCTTCGCCGGGCGTGCAAACGCCTGATCGAGCCAGTCCACCGCCGCGCGCAGCGAGGTTTCGCTGTAGAGCACGCCGATGTGCTCGACACCCTCGGCAATCACCAGCCGGCGCGCCGTACCGTCTGCCATGTCGCCGTAGGTCTTGCCGGTCTCGATCTTCTCCGGGGGCGCACCGGCGGCCAGCGCCACCGCCTCGCGCCCCTGCGCCTCGACGATGGGCGGCTCCAACGCGCCGTAGATCAGCAGCAAGTTGCGCGGGCGATCGGCTTCGGGGTCTTTCGACAGATAGGGCGAGACTGCAACCGCCGCGGTGCTGCCGTCGTGCTCCAGCGCATAGCGCACCAGGATGTCGCCGGCCATGGAATGACCCAGCGTCGCCAGACGGCCGTCGCCGCCGGGGAGTGCTCGCGCTTCCTCGACGACGCGCGCGAAAGCGTCCAGCAAGGCCCGCGTGCGCTCCTCCTCGCCGATCTCGCCGGCGAGCAGGGTGCGGTTGTCGCCGTGGCCCGGGAAGTCGAAGACGACGGCCGTGTAACCGTTGCGGGCGAGGGTCGTCGCGAACGGCAGCATTAGCTGCCGTGATCCCGCAAAGCCATGACCGATGACGACCACCGGGGCCGGTTCCGCTAAGCGGTCGGCGAAGACGCTGATCGGGATGCCGTCGACGGCGCGATGGGAAACATCGAGCCCCGCGCGGGCGCCGAACAACTGCCACAGGGCCGCGGACATGGCGATGGCGCCGAGCAGCGCCACCAGCAGCCGTGCGATGCTCAAGGTCTTCACCGCGCGCGGGCCGGGACTCCGGGTGTTCGGCTTTGCCGTGCCTTGATCGACGCGGCCGGTATCGATGCGGCTGGTGGGTTGGCTCGGCAAAACTTGGCGTATCGGGAGTCGGCGGGCAAAGGAAGGCCCATCAGAATCCTTCGGTGGAGGTGAATAGACCCACGCGCAAGTCCTTCGCGGTGTAAATTTCGCGCCCGTCGACGTCCATGACCCCGTCGCCGATGCCGAGCACCAGCTTGCGCGAGATGACGCGCTTCATATCGATGCGGTAGGTGACTTTTTTCGCCGTCGGCAGCACTTGGCCGGTGAACTTGACCTCGCCGACGCCGAGCGCGCGGCCGTGGCCGGGATTGCCGATCCACGCCAGATAGAAGCCCACGATCTGCCACATGGCATCGAGGCCGAGGCAGCCCGGCATGACCGGGTCGCCGGGGAAGTGGCAGTCGAAAAACCACAAATCCGGATGGATATCCAACTCCGCGATGATCTCGCCCTTGCCGTTGCTGCCGCCGCTGTCGGAGATGCGGATGATGCGGTCCATCATCAGCATGTTCGGCACCGGCAGTTGGGCATTGCCGGGACCGAACATCTCGCCGTGCCCGCAGGCGAGCAGCTGCTCGCGGTCGAAGGACTCTGTCTTGCTCATCGGTATGGGATTCCTGTGTGATCGCCCCGGCCGATGCAGACGGCCGGAGCGGGGCGGCGGCGCGACGGCCGGCCTTCGACGGGCCGGCCTGCGCGAGGCCGCGGAAAAAACGTGATCGGTATCGGGTCAGCCGGAGAGGTTGCGCTCGAGGAACGGGACGATCTCGTCGAGCGGGATCAGCTGCATGTCGGCGTCTTGCCGGCCCTTGTACTCGACTTTGCCGTCATCGAGGTGCTTGTCGCCGATGACCACGCGATGCGGGATGCCGATCAGCTCCATGTCCGCGAACATGAATCCGGGCCGCGCGTCGCGGTCGTCCAGCAGCACCTCGATCCCGACTGCGCGCAGACGCTCGTAAAGGTCTTCGACCACCTCGCGGACACGGAACGACTTGCCGAGTTTCATCGGCAGTAGGGCCACCTCGAACGGCGCCAGTGCCCGCGGCCAGCAAATACCGCGCTCGTCGTGGTGCTGCTCGATGGCGGCGGCGACGACGCGCGAGACACCGATGCCGTAACAGCCCATGGTCATGGTCACCGCCTTGCCCGACTCGTCGAGCACGACCGCCTTCATGGCCTCGCTGTACTTGCGCCCCAGCTGGAAGATATGGCCGACCTCGATGCCGTGCACGATGCTGAGCGTCCCGTTGCCGTCCGGGCTCGGGTCGCCGTCGACCACCTCGCGCAGGTCGGCGACCTCGGGCAGCGGCAGGTCGCGGCCCCAGTTGAGGCCGAACCAATGCTTGCCGTCCGCGTTGGCGCCGGCACTGAAATCCGATGCCACCGCCGCGGTTCGGTCGACGATGCAGGGAATCGGCAGGTCCTTCGGGCCGAGCGAGCCGGGGCCTGCCCCCACCGCGGCGCGGATCTCGGCCTCGTCGGCCATGCGCAGCGGCGACGCGACGCGCGGCAGCTTGCCAGCCTTGACCTCGTTCAGCGCCTGGTCGCCGCGCATCAGCAGCGCGATCAGGCCGTCTTCTTCGCCGGTCTCCGGGTTCGCCGCCGCCACGACCAGCGTCTTGATCGTGCGCTCGATGGGCTGGCCGAACTGCTCGACCAAGTCGGCAATGGTCTTCGCATCGGGCGTGTCGACGATGCGGGCCTCTTCGGTGGGCGGGGCAGGGGCGTCCGCGGGGGGCACCGCCTCCGCCAGCTCGACATTGGCGGCGTAGTCGCCGCTGCTCGAGAAGGCGATACGGTCCTCGCCGGAGCTCGCCAGCACGTGGAATTCGTGGGACGCGTTGCCGCCGATGCTGCCGGTATCGGCCTGCACCGCACGGAAGTCGAGGCCGCAGCGGCGGAAGATGCGGCTGTAGGTGTCGTACATGACCTCGTAGGTCTCGGCCAGGGACGCTTGATCCACGTGGAAGGAGTAGGCGTCCTTCATCAGGAACTCGCGCGCGCGCATGACACCGAAGCGCGGGCGGCGCTCGTCGCGGAATTTGGTCTGGATCTGGTAGAAATTGATCGGCAGCTGCTTGTAGCTCTTCAGCTCGTTGCGGGCGATGTCGGTGATGATCTCTTCGTGCGTCGGGCCGAAGCAGAAGTCGCGCTGGTGGCGGTCTTTCAGGCGCAGCAGCTCGTCGCCGTATTGCTGCCAGCGCCCGGATTCCTGCCACAGCTCCGCCGGCTGCACGGTGGGCATCAGCAGCTCGAGTGCGCCTGCGCGGTCCATTTCCTCGCGCACGATGCGCTCGACCTTGCGCAGCACCCGAAGCCCCAGCGGCAGCCAGTTGTAGAGACCGGCGGCGAGCTTGCGGATCATGCCGGCGCGCAGCATCAGCCGATGGCTGGCAATCTCAGCATCGGCGGGCGTCTCTTTGACGGTCTGTAAGGGAAACTGGGACGTGCGCATTGGCGTGGGGCGAGGGGGGCGACAAAAACCCAAGAGTCTACCCAGCGGCTCGTCCACCGACAAGCAACGCCGCACAGCCATCGCTTGCCTGCGCCGGGCCCGGAACGCCCCCGGCGCCGGCCGACCGGACTCGGGTCGCGCGCCCGCGGACCCGATCGAGGCGGATCGCGGCCGGCGGCGGAGCCGCTCAGAACGTGGCGCCGTTGAAGCCGAACAGGTGGCGCGCCGGCGACGCGAACTCGATGTAGATCCTGTCGGCGGGCACGCCGAGCTGCTCCGCCATGAGCCCGCACAGGGTCGCCGAGAGCTCGGCCGTGCGCTCCTCGGGCAGGCCGAGGCTCTTGAGCTCGAGATAGGCGGCCGGCGTGCTCTGTCCGGCGAAACACAATGCCGGCACCGGCTCCAGCAGCACCATCACGTAGCGCTCCGGCTTGCCGAGCAAGTCGGCGACGGTGCGGGAGGCGGCTACGAGCAGCCCATCGGCGTTGTCCAGGGGTGCGTTGGTCTTGATGATCAGCGTCGGCATTCGGTCGTCTCCGTTGCAGTTGGCCGGTTGCTTGTCGGTATCGAAACCGCTGCGACGTCGAAAAACGGGCTACTCGCAGAGCTCGCCGATCTGCGCCCGCGTCTCGGCGATGAGCCCGGCGCGCTGCTCGTCGGTGGGCCGGATGGTAGTGCCGTCGGGCAGCTTCAGCCGCGTGGCCTGCGAAGACTGCAGCGTTTCGAGATTCCCGCGCGCCGCCTCGCAGGCCTGCGCCCTTGCGGTTGCGTTCTCCGCCCTGGCGCTGGCCTCGGCGGATTGCTGTTCCTCGAGGCGGCGGTCGAGCTCCGACTCCAATTGTCCGCGCAGGCGCTCGCGCGCCGCCGTTGCCTCGGCGTCGCCGGGCCCCGCCGCGGCATCGATGCGCACGGAATTGCCCTCCGGCGGCGGCGATTGGGAGTAGACCGTTACCCCGGACTCGTCGACGTAGCGGTACATCTGCGCCGAGGCGAGCGGCATGCACAAGGAGCCGGCGACCACTGCAACCGCCAGCAGCGCCGCGAATCGGGGCAGGGGCGATCGCCGCGCGGGTGCGGGCACCGATTCCGGCGCGGCGGCCAGTCGACGTTGCGTTTGTCCGTAACAGTGCATATTGAACATCCTGCGGTCAATCGTGCGCGCGAAGCATGCGCCTGAGTATCGAAAGCGCAAGCGCGGGCGTCAACGCGGCGGCGGCGTGGCGCGCGGCGGTTCACGCACAGGCCGACACTTAACTTGACCGCGGCTTGACCGCGGCAATAGGCTTCTTGTATTTTCGATCGTTTCCCAAACCGATTTTATTGTCCAGTACGCCCGTAGGTTTTTGCGGGTCGCACCACAGCCACCGGTCCCGCTCCGTCCCGCTTTCCGTTGCGGCGCCGGCGTGTCGAGCGGAGCGGACCCCGCGTCCCGCGCACGGCAGGCCGTCGATGCCGGTGGCTCGCAAATGGTTGCCGATCCCGCGCGGTTCGGCAGGGCACATGCCCCGCGACCGAGTCAACTGCGCAGCGTGTCCTGACGGAGGATACCGACGTTGGAACTTAGCGGTGCCGAGATCACGATCCAGGCGTTGATCGATGAGGGTGTGGAATTCGTCTTCGGGTATCCCGGTGGCGCGGTCCTGCACATCTACGACGCGCTGTTCAAGCGCGACGACGCCATCAAGCACATTCTGGTCCGTCATGAGCAGGGTGCCACCCACGCTGCCGACGGCTACGCGCGGGCTACCGGCAAGGTCGGTGTTTGCCTGGTGACGTCGGGGCCGGGTGCGACCAATGCCGTCACCGGCATCGCCACCGCGTACATGGACTCGATCCCGATGGTCATCATCACGGGTCAGGTCCCGACGCCGGTGATCGGCAGCGACGCCTTTCAGGAAGTCGACACGGTCGGTATCACGCGTCCCTGCGTGAAGCACAACTTCCTGGTCAAGGATGTCCGCGACCTCGCCTCGACCATCAAGAAGGCCTTCTTCATCGCCCGGTCCGGGCGGCCGGGCCCGGTGGTGGTCGATATCCCGAAGGACGTCACCGACCCCAACATCAAGATCGCGTACGAGTATCCGCGCGAGATCGCGATGCGCTCCTACAGCCCGGCGCAGAAAGGCCATCAGGGTCAGATCCGCAAGGCCGTGGATGCGATGCTGGCCGCCAAGCGGCCGGTGTTCTACACCGGCGGCGGCGTCGTGCTCGGCGATGCGGCGGCGGAGCTGACCGATCTGGTGCGCGCCCTCGGCTACCCCATCACCAGTACGCTGATGGGGCTCGGTGCCTATCCGATGACCGACAAGCAGTTCATCGGCATGCTCGGCATGCACGGCACCTACGAGGCCAACATGGCCATGCACGAGACCGATTGCCTGATTGCGATCGGCGCGCGCTTCGACGACCGCGTCACCGGCAAGATCGAGCACTTCTGCCCGCATGCGCACATTATCCATGTGGACGTGGACCCGTCTTCGATCTCCAAGAACGTCAAGGTGCACGTGCCCATCGTCGGTCCGGTCGGCAGCGTGCTGACGGATATGCTCGCCATGGTGCGCGAGGCCGGCGCCAAGACCGACGCCGAAGCAGTCGGCGCCTGGTGGAAGCAGATAGAAGACTGGCGCAAGATCGACTGCCTGCGCTACGACCGCGGCAGCGAGCTGATCAAGCCCCAGTTCGCCGTCGAGACGCTGTACAAAGTGACCAACGGCGATGTCTATCTCACCTCCGACGTCGGCCAGCACCAGATGTTCGCCGCCCAGTTCTATCCGTTCGACAAGCCGCGCCGGTGGATCAACTCCGGTGGTCTGGGCACCATGGGCTTCGGCCTGCCGGCAGCCATGGGCGTGCAGTTGGCGTTTCCCGATGCGCAGGTGGCCTGCATCTCCGGCGAAGCCAGCATCCTGATGTGCATCCAGGAGATGGCCACCTGCAAGCAGTACGACCTGCCGGTCAAGGTGATCCTGCTGAACAACGGCTACATGGGCATGGTGCGTCAGTGGCAAGAGTTCTTCTACGAGAGCCGCTACGCCCATTCCTACGTCGACGCGCTGCCCGACTTCGTTTCGCTCGCCAACAGCTTCGGCCATGTGGGCATGCGGGTAGAAAAGCCGGGCGAGCTCGAGGCGGCCATGAAGGAGGCCTTCGACATGAAGGATCGCTTCGTCTTCCTCGATGTCGTCGTCGACCCCACCGAGAATGTCTATCCGATGATCGCGGCCGGCAAGGGCCAGCACGAGATGCACCTGCCGCCGACCATGTCCGAGAGGGAGCTGGCCTAAGATGCGACACATCCTTTCCATGCTCGTCGAGAACGAATCCGGCGCCCTGTCGCGCATCGCCGGCCTGTTTTCGGCCCGCGGCTACAATATCGAGTCGCTGACGGTTGCCGCCACGGACGACCCGTCGCTGTCGCGCATGACGCTGGTTACCTCGGGCAACGACGACATCGTCGAGCAGATCAAGAAGCAGCTGAACAAGCTCATCGACGTGGTCAAGCTGCTGGATCTCTCAGACGGACCGCACATCGAGCGCGAGATGATGCTGATCAAGCTCAAGGCCGCCGGTGCCGACCGCGAGGAGCTCAAGCGCCTGACCGAGATCTTCCGGGCCAAGATCATCGATGTGACCGAGGCCAGCTACGTCGTCGAGCTGACCGGCGCCTCGAAGAAGCTCGACGCCTTTATTCAGGCCGTGCCGGAAGGGTTGATCACCGAGGTCGTGCGCTCCGGACCAACCGGTATTGCCCGCGGCGATAAGGGCTTGACGCTGTAGGCGTCGGTGGCGGTTGTCTGCCGTGGATGCGCGCCGACGTCGGCCCGTCGATGCAGGCAGAAGCTCCGCCGCCAATCAACGCGGGCTTGCAAAGCCTTTAAGATGCGCGCGGACACGGACGCGCCTGCGCAATGACCGGCGTACCCGAACGGTCGTCTCCGCCGGCGCCTCCCCGAGCAAGCATTCGCATCCAACTTCTGCCATGTGGGCCTCTCATGACCGCGCAACGGCGGCTTGATTCGCCCGGCATCGAGATTTCACGAAACACCACGAACAGGATCTGTCATGGCCATCAACGTTTACTACGATAAAGACGCCGACCTCTCGCTGATTCAGGGCAAGAAGGTCGCCATCATCGGCTACGGCTCCCAGGGCCACGCCCATGCCAACAACCTGAAGGACTCCGGCGTCAGCGTCGTCGTCGGCCTGCGGCCCGGCTCCGCCTCGGCGGCCAAGGCCACCAATGCAGGCCTGGAAGTGCAGGACATTGCAGACGCCGTTGCCGGCGCCGATGTGGTCATGATCCTGGCCCCGGACGAGCATCAGGCCGCGCTCTACCGCGAGCAAGTCGCGCCGAACATCAAGAACGGCGCTGCGCTGGCCTTCGCCCATGGCTTCAACATCCACTTCGGCCAGATCGAGCCGCGCGAAGACTTGGACGTGATCATGATCGCCCCGAAGGGCCCGGGCCATCTGGTGCGCTCCACCTACACCCAGGGCGGCGGCGTGCCGAGCCTGATCGCGGTCTACCAGGACGCCACCGGCCAGGCCCGCGACGTCGCCATGGCCTATGCATCGGCCAACGGCGGCGGCCGTGCCGGCATCATCGAGACCAGCTTCCGCGAGGAGTGCGAGACCGACCTGTTCGGCGAGCAAGTGGTGCTCTGCGGCGGCCTGACGTCGCTGATCCAGATGGGCTTCGAGACCCTGGTCGAGGCCGGCTACGAGCCCGAGATGGCCTACTTCGAGTGCCTGCACGAAGTGAAGCTGATCGTCGATCTGATCTACGAGGGCGGCATCGCCAACATGCGCTACTCGATCTCCAACACCGCCGAGTACGGCGACCTGACCCGCGGCCCGCGCATCATCAACGAGGACACCCGCGACGAGATGCGCCGCATCCTGGGCGAGATCCAGTCCGGCGCCTTCGCGAAGGAGTTCATCCTCGAGAACCAGGCCGGTGCCGCCGGTATGAAGGCCATGCGCCGCCTCGGCGAGGAGCACCCCATCGAGCAGGTCGGCGAGCGGCTGCGCGAGATGATGCCCTGGATCCGCGAGAAGAAGCTGGTCGACAAAGCGAAGAACTGATTCCCGCCGACTGCCGCCGGCGCAACGCCGGCGGTATCGGGACCGGGGCCCGCCGCCGCGGCGGCGCGGCTCCGGTTCAGGCTCAGGCTCAGGCGTCGCTTCTGTGCCGGTGCCGGTGCCAATTTAGGGCCTGGCTCCGGCTGGAACTGTGGCTCAAACCGGGGCTCGCACTAAGGCTCATCAGGCCGGCTCCAAAGCTCCGAAAATCCCTCTCCCGGTCACCCGACGCGGCAGCAGTCGTCGCGGCCGCCTGCATCCGAGCAGGCTTCCCGCCCGGCGTCGACGACCTTGCAGGTATACTGCCGCCATGTCCGACGACGCGCTGACCCTGTGTGACGAGTGCGACCTGCTGCAGCGCAATCCACCGCTGCCCGAGGGCGGCTCCTCCCATTGCATCCGTTGCGGGCACCTGCTGCACAGGCATCGCCCGGACAGCCTCAACCGCACCCTGGCGCTGACGCTGGCCGGGCTCGTGCTCTTCGTCATCGCCAACAGCTACCCGTTCCTGTCGTTTCAGATGCAGGGGCAGGTCACCGAGACGACGCTGATCACCGGCGTGAAGGATCTGACCGAGCAAGGCAAGGGCGAGGTCGCCGCGGTGGTGCTCTTTACCGCGATCCTGGCGCCCGGGCTGCAGTTGCTGCTGCTGCTCGTCGTGCTGCTGCCGCTGAAGCTCGGCAAGGCTCTGCCGCCCGGCTTCCCGACACTGTTCCGCTGGTTCAAGACACTGCTGCCGTGGGGCATGATGGATGTCTTTATGATCGGCATCCTGGTGTCGGTCGTAAAGCTGACGGACATGGCGACGATCGTGCCCGGGACCTCGCTGTATGCGTTCGTCGTGCTGATTTTCGTCCTTGCCGCGGCCCAGGCCGCACTGGATCCCGACATCGTCTGGGCCCGTGTGCCGCTTGCCCCCGAGCACCGCCGCCCGCCGCACAAGGGCGAGCCCGCGATCGGCTGCGACGTCTGCGAACTGCTGGTGCCGGAGGGCGCCGCCCTGCACGATCATCGCGGCCGGCCGCGCTGCCCCCGCTGCACGGACCTGCTGCACCGGCGCAAGCCCTACAGCCTGCAGCGCACCTGGGCGCTGGTGATCGCCGCGCTGGTGTTCTACATTCCGGCCAATCTGTACCCGGTGATGTCGGTAACGTCGCTCGGTCAGACCCAATCCGATACCATCTTCAGCGGCGTTGTCTTTCTGTTGGAGCATGGCATGTGGCCGCTCGCGGCCATCGTGTTTATTGCCAGCATCTTCGTGCCGCTGCTCAAGCTTCTGATCTTGTTGCTTTTGTTGATCTCGGTGCAGATGCGCTCGTCCTGGCGTCCGCGCGACAGAACGCGCCTGTACCGCGTGACCGAGGCCATCGGGCGCTGGTCGATGGTGGACATTTACGTCGTCACCATCCTGGTGGCCCTGGTGCGGCTCGGCAACCTGGCCAGCATTCAGGCCGAAGCCGGCGCGGTGTTCTTCTGTGCGGTGGTCATCATCACGATGCTCGCCGCGATGTCTTTCGACCCCAGGCTGATCTGGGATGCCATGGAGCAGCAGCATGCCGGAGACCGACCAGCCGCCCGCGGCGGAAGGCCCGAGCCCCTTGCCGGGTAACCTGCCGGAAGATCGGCCCGGCGACGACTTGCCGCAAGCCCGTGTCGTCAAGCGCGACCGCATCTCGCTGGTGTGGCTGCTGCCGGTGCTGGCGGTGCTGGTGGGCGGCTGGCTGGCGATGAAGACGCTCTCCGAGCGCGGGCCGACCATCACCATCGAGTTCAAGACTGCCTCCGGCCTGCAGGCGGGCAAGACCAAGGTCAAGTTCAAGGACGTCGATATCGGGCAGGTGACGCAGATCGATGTCAGTCCGGATTTGGCCAGCGTCATCGTCACCGCCGAGCTCACCGGCGGGACCGAGAAATTCCTGTCCGAGGGGACGCGCTTCTGGGTCGCCCGCCCGCGGGTGACCGCAAGCCGGGTGTCGGGGCTCGAGACGCTGCTCTCGGGCGCCTATGTCGCCATCGATCCGGCACAAGACGGCAAGAGCCGGCGCCACTTTCAAGGGCTTGCCGATCCTCCCGTCATCGCCACCGATGAGCCCGGCACCCGGTTTCGGCTGCGCGCGCCCACGCTGGGCTCGTTGAATCTGGGCTCGCCGGTCTACTACCGGCATATCCAGGTGGGCCAGGTCATCAATCACGAGCTGGACAACGACGGCGGTGCGGTGACCATCGACGTGTTCGTTGCCAGCCCGCACGATCGGCTGGTGTTCGCGAATACGCGTTTCTGGAACGCGAGCGGCGTCGATTTCAAGCTGACCGCCGATGGCGTGAGCGTCGACACGGAGTCGCTGCTGTCGGTGCTGCTCGGGGGCGTCGCCTTCGATAACCCGGACACGCTCGATACACGGGGGGCGCCGGCCACTCAGGACCAGTTCTTTCCGCTGTATCCGAGCCGCGAAGAGGCCCACGAGCGCATCTATATGGACAAGGAGCGCTACCTGCTGATCTTCGACGGCTCGGTGCGCGGGCTCAGCATCGGCGCGCCGGTGCTGCTGCGGGGGATCGAGATCGGTAAAGTGCTGGACGTACAGCTCAAGTTCGATCCCGATGCGCTCGACTTCTTCATCCCGGTGCTGGTGGAGATCGAGCCGGAGCGGATCGGCGTCGCCGGCGGGCGCGCGCGGGCGTTGGCCGACAACCCGGATATCCTGGCGCAACTGGTCGCCGCGGGTTTGCGCGCGCAGCTCAAAACCGGCAGCCTGCTGACGGGGCAGCTCTATGTGGAGCTCGAGTTCCACAAGGACGCACCCGCGGCGACGCTGACCGAGCGTGACGGGTATCGGGTGGTGCCGACACTGCCGACGCCGCTCGAAGCTGTGGCCACCAAGGTCAACAGGATGCTGGCCAGATTCGAGCGCTTCCCGATCGAGGAAATCGGCGACGACCTGCGCGCGACGGTGTCGGGCGTGCGCGAGATCGTCGACTCCTCGGCGCTGAAAAACTCGCTGACCGAGCTGGAGTTGGCGCTGCGCGAGATCCGCGCCGTCAGCGAGCAGCTCGACAGCAAGCTCGCGCCGGAGCTGACGGCGACCATGGCCGAGGCGCGGCGCGCGCTGAAAAATGCCAACTCGCTGATCGAGCCCGACGCGCCGCTCAGCGTCGAGGCGGTGCGTGCAATGCGCGAGGTGAGCGCCGCGGCACGCTCTATCCGCACCATGGCGGACTATCTGGAACGACACCCGGAAGCCCTGCTGAAGGGTAAGGGAGGAGGGCGCTGATGTACCGTATTCGCTTTGTCCCGGCGCGGCCGGCGTCCCGGCGCGCGGCCCGCTCCGCGCCGTTGCTGTCGATGCTGCTTTCGGGCCTGATGCTGCTCGGCTGCGCGACAACACCGCCGTCGTCCTTCTACGTATTGACGCCGATCCCGGAGGCGACCCAGCGCTTCGGCGAGATCCAAGGCGGGGGTCTTGCGATCGGGATCGGCCCGGTCGTCTTTCCGCAGTTTCTCGACCGCCCCCAACTCGTTACCCGCGACGGCTCGAACCGGCTGAGAGTGGACGAGTTCCACCGTTGGGGCGGCACGGTACAGGACGATTTCCTGCGCGTCTGGGGAGAGAACGTGGCGCATCTGCTCGGGACCAGCCGCGTGCTGGTGTTTCCGTCCGAGTCGCGGATGCCGCTCGATTTCCGCATCACCGCCGAGGTCATCGCCTTCGAGGGCCGGGCGGACGACTCGGCCGTGCTGAAAGTGCGCTGGGCGGTGATGGACGACCGCTTGGAGCGGGCGCTGGCCGCGCGCGAGGATGCCTATCGTTGCCCGGTGCGGCCGCCGGCCTCGGTGCCGCGACCGGCCGGCTCGGCAGCGGCGGCATCCGCACCGGCTTCGTCCGGCAACGCCGAGGGCACGGAGGCTCCGGGTGCGCTCGGCGGCGACTCCGAGGCCGTCGTCGCGGCCATGAGCCGCTGCCTCGGTGAGTTCAGCCGCGACGTGGCGTCCGTCGTTGCCTCGCTGCCGAAGCCCAAGCCGGAGCAGGAGGCGTCCGCGGTGACCGTTTCGCCGTTGTAGTCCCGCCTGGCGCGCTGTTCGGCGTTCCCTGCTCGGGGCAGGTCAAGCCCCCGAATCCTTTGCTGTGATGGAGTTGGCAGATCGGCGCATCGCGCCGTCTGCGATGAGCGCGTGTCCGTGCATCTGCCTACAATGCGGACATCGCGTGCGGTTTTGGCCGACGCCGGCCGGCGCGAACCTGACCGACCCCAACAGGAAACCGAAATGCCCCGTCACTCTTGGTCCTACGACGGCGCCGCCACGACAGGCCGCGCCGCAGTTGCCGGCGCGCTGCTGGCGGCCTTGGCGCTGCTCTGCGGCGGTCCGGCCCTTGCCGAGTCCGAGCCCCGCCCCGGCGCCGGCGCCGGCGCATCGCCGCCCCCGGCGGTGACGGTCGCCGCGGTGGCGCGCAAGCCGGTGGACCGCAGCGAGCGCTTCATCGGCAATATCAAGGCGATCCAGTCGGTGGATCTCAAGGCGCGGGTCGAGGGTTTCCTGGAGCAGGTGGCCTTCGAGCAAGGCTCCATGGTTGCCTCCGGCGATCTCCTGTACCGGATCGAGCAGGCACCGTACAAGGCCGACCTCGACAGCGCCGAAGGCCAACTCGCGGCAGCGAAGGCGCAGAGCGCGGCGGCGCAGGCCACGCTGCTGGACAAGCAGGCCGATTTCGAGCGCCAGTCCAAGCTGCTGGAGAAGGGCGACACCTCGCAGACGGCCTTCGACCAGGCAAAGGCGCAGCGCGACGAAGCGCAGGCGAATGTGGAGCAGGCCGCCGCCGCCGAGCAGCAGGCACAGGCGGCCATCGACAACGCGAAGATCAACCTCGGCTATACCACCATCGCCAGCCCCATCGACGGGCGTATCGGCGCCACCAATTACACCCAAGGTAATCTGGTCGATCCCGGCAGCGGCACCCTGGCCACGGTCGTGCAGATGGACCCGATCCGGGCCGTGTTTTCGATCCCGAGCGCGAACTACGTCAACATCATGAGCCGGGTCGGTGCCGAGGATCGGGATGCGCTGCGCGAGCAGTTCGCGCTGCGGCTGATCCTGCCTTCCGGCAAGGACTACAACCAAAAGGGCCGGATTGCGTTCGTCGACAACCGGGTCGATACCGGCACCGGCACGGTCGCCGTCTATG
Organism: Thiohalocapsa sp.; assembly: GCA_021736785.1. Taxonomy (GTDB): domain Bacteria; phylum Pseudomonadota; class Gammaproteobacteria; order Chromatiales; family Chromatiaceae; genus Thiohalocapsa. Next base: position 91,367 of record JAIPFF010000013.1, read on the forward strand.
CCGACTTCGCCAATCCCGATCACATCTTGCTGCCGGGCCAGTTCGTGACTGCCGTCGTCGGTATGACCGACCAAGCCATGCTGCCGGTGGTGCCGGCGGCCGCCGTACAGCGCACCCGCGACGGCGCACAGGTGTACGTGGTCGGCGCCGGCAATCGGGTCGAGGTGCGCAAGATCGAAACCGGCAGCCAGGTCGGCAGCGACTATGCGGTGACATCCGGCCTTCAGGAAGGGGAGATGGTCGTCGTCGCCGGTATTCAGAAGATCAAGCCGGGCGTCGTCGTCGACCCGACGCCCGTCGATCCGAAACCCGCCGGCACGCGGGCAGCCCCGGGCGCGGGCGGCGCTTCCGGCACAGGGGACGCGGCGCGATGATCTCCAAGGTCTTCGTCGACCGGCCGCGGCTTGCGGCCGTGGTCTCCATCGTGCTGGTGGTGGCGGGACTGCTCGCCATCCAGGCCATTCCGGTGGCCCAGTATCCGGCCATTACACCGCCGGTGGTGCTGATCTCCGCCACCTATCCCGGCGCCGACGCCGAGACCATCGCCGACACCGTCGGCGGTCCCATCGAGGAACAGGTCAATGGCGTCAAGGACATGCTGTATATGTCCTCGACCGCCTCCAGCGCCGGTACCTATAGCCTGATGGTGACGTTCGCCGTCGGCACCGATCCCGACATCGCCCAGGTCAACACCCAAAACCGCGTCTCGCAGGCGCTGGCCAAGCTGCCGCAGGAGGTGCAGAACCTGGGCGTGACCGTGGAGGCCGAGTCCACCAATCTGCTGCTGGTGGTGGCGGTGTCGTCGCCGGACGAGAGCCGCGACCCGCTATTTCTGTCGAACTTCGCGACCATCAACATCCAGGACGAGCTGGCGCGGGTGAACGGGGTCGGCGAAGCGAAGCAGTTCGGTCCGCTGGATTACTCCATGCGTATCTGGCTAGAGCCGACCAAGATGGCCGCGCTCGGCATCGCGCCGGAGGATGTGGTCAACGCGATTCGCCAGCAAAATCTGCAGGCGGCGCTGGGCCAAGTCGGCGGACCGCCAATCCCCGACAGCCAGGCGTTCCAGTACACCATCGTCACCAAGGGCCAGTTGGTAACGCCGCAGGAGTTCGGCCAGATCGTCGTTCGCACCGGCGCCGACGGTGCCATCGTGCGCATCGACGACGTGGCGCGGGTCGAGCTCGGCTCCGAGTCCTATAACGCCACGTCGTCCTTCAACGGCAAGCCGGCGGCGGCCATCGCCATTTATCAGGCGCCGGGCGCCAACGCCCTGAACGTCGCCGATGCCGTGCGCGCGCAGCTGAAGCAGCTCGAGACCCGTTTCCCGGCCGGCGTCGAGGCGACGGTCATGTATGACTCGACGCTGTTCGTGCAGGAGTCCATCAAGGAAATCGTCCTCACGCTCGCGATCACGGCCGTGATCGTGCTGCTGGTGGTGTACCTGTTCCTGCAGGATCTGCGCGCCACCATCGTGCCGGCGGTGACCATTCCCGTCTCGCTGATCGGCGTCTTCATCGTCCTGCTGGCGGCGGGCTTCTCCGCCAACACCATCAGCCTGTTCGCGGTGGTGCTGGCCATCGGTCTGGTGGTCGACGACGCCATCGTCGTGGTGGAGAACGTCCAGCGCATCATGCTGGAGGAGGGTCTCGACCGCCGCGAGGCGACCCTGAAGGCCATGCGCCAGGTTACCGGCCCCATTGTCTCCACCACGCTGGTGTTGTTCGCGATCTTCGCGCCGGTGGCGTTCCTGCCCGGCATCTCCGGGGAGCTGTTTCGGCAGTTCGCGCTGACCATTTCCGCCGCCGTGGCCATCTCCGCGCTGAATGCGCTGACATTGTCGCCGGTGCTGACGGCGCTCTTTCTGGGCAAGCCCAAGCAGGCCCGCCGCGGGCTGTTCGCGTGGTTCAATGCCGGGCTCGACGGCGCCCGTAACGGCTATGTCTCGGTCGTTGCGCTGATCGCGCGCCGCTCGCTGGTGGCGGGCGTGCTGATCGTCGCGGTGGGCGCCGCCGCGCTGCTGGTGCTGGACAGGCTGCCGAGCGGCTTTCTGCCGAACGAAGACCAAGGCGTGCTGTTCGTCGACGTCAGCCTGCCCAGCGCGGCCTCCCTGCCGCGCACGGAGACGGTCCTGGCCCGCGCGCGGGAGATCGCGCTGGCGACGCCCGGTGTGGCCGATGTGCTGACGGTTTCCGGCTACAGCATGCTCACGAGTGCGCCCTCGTCCAATGCGGGCCTCGGTGTCTTCGTGCTGGACCCCTGGGACGAGCGCACCACGCCCGAAACGAGGCTAGGCGGGCTCTATCAAAAGCTGAAGGCCGAGCTCGATGCCATTCCGGGTGCCGACATTCTGGTCTTCCCGCCGCCGCCGATTCCGGGCCTCGGCGCCGCGGGCGGCTTTACCATGCAGATCGAGGCCCTCGGCGGGCAGTCCGCTCGCGAGCTGACCGAGGTATTGAAAGGGGTCGTCGCGACCGCCAATCAGGACCCGCGCATCGCCAACGCCTATTCCACCTTCACCGCCGACGTGCCACGGCTCTTTCTCGACCTCGACCGCACGCAGGCCGAGTATCTGGACGTGCCCGTCTCCGACGTATTCCAGACGCTGCAATCGGTCTTCGGCAGCACCTATGTCAATAATTTCACCTATCTGGGCCGCACCTTCCAGGTGAATGTCCAGGCCGAGGAGTCCGCCCGCCAGCGCGTCGAGGACGTCGGCGAGACCTATGTGCGCAACAGCCAGGGCCTCATGGTGCCGATCTCGGTGATCGCCGAGATTCGCGAGGACCTGGGTGCCGACCTGATGTTCCGCTATAACCAGTTCCCGACGGCGGCGATCAACGGCAGCGCCGCGCCGGGCTACTCCGGCGGCGATGCGATGGCGGCCATGGAGGCGGCGGCGCGCAAGTCGCTGCCGGATGGCTACGGCTTCGAATGGACGGCAATGTCGTATCAAGAGGCGCAGCAGACCGCCGGCGGCGAGATCGCGATCTTCGCGCTGGCGGTGCTGTTCGGCTACCTGTTTCTGGTGGCGCTCTACGAGAGCTGGGCGATTCCGTTCGCGGTGCTCACGTCGGTGGCGGTGGCGATGCTGGGGGCGGCGCTGGCGCTCTGGATCGTCGGCCTAGACAACGACCTCTACACCCAAATCGGCCTGGTGCTGCTGATCGGGCTGGCGGCGAAGAACGCCATCCTGATCGTCGAATTCGCCAAGGAGCAGCGCGAGGGCGGCATGACGCTTTTCGAGGCCGCCCTGGCCGGTGCCCGAATGCGCTTCCGGGCCGTGCTGATGACGGCGCTCGCGTTCATCATCGGGCTGCTGCCGCTGGTGCTGGCCACCGGTGCCGGCGCCAACGCGCGGGTGCATCTGGGCTTCACCGTGCTCGGCGGCATGCTGGCGGCGACGCTGGTCGGCATATTGCTGATCCCGGGCCTGTACGTGATGTTCCAGTGGATCGGCGACAGCGTCGGGGCGTTGATCCGGCCGCCGAGTCGGGACGATCGGCCCGAGCGCACGGACGCCGAAGAGGCACCCTAGGGAGGGACTGATTCATTGGTCATCCCGACCAACAATCAGACGGAACCAAAAAACGCGGTTTTCGGGTTCCTTCATTCTCCAAGGCTGAGGCATTCTCCAAGGCTGAGGCATTCTCCAAGGCTGAGGCGTTCTCAAAGGCTGAGGCATTCTCAAACGCTTGCCCGCATGAAACTGGCGGAGCGTCCTGCCACGCACGGGAACCGCTGGATATTTCGGCGCGTCCCTTGCGGGTGCCGGCTCGTTGATCATGCCGGCGGACAATGGACAAAGTCGGGGAAGGGGCTTGTTCCGGAGGTTCGGAATTGTTTCCGGAGTCCGGAGGCTCGGATCGTTTGCGCGATCCGGTAGGTCACGACGCTTCGTCGGCTGCCATCTTGTGGGTACACGGTGTATTCTGCTGCAATTGTGCGACGTATGGGGAATGTCCGTATCCCCCCGGCGCGTGCTGCCGTATAGAGGGTCCCCCCATTTCAATTTGCGGTAATGCCGCCACAATGTGGCGGCGGCCCAACGTGTTGCGAGCGCTGGGGGACCGCATAGCGAGCCGGCGATGCTCCCGCCGCAAAGTCCGCCAGACTCCGGCTCGCCTAAGCTGCTCCAAAGCGTCGATAAGGAACAACAACATGCCGTCCCTGGCAACCATCCTGGAACTACTGCTGACCACCGGGCTGATTATTCTGGCCGTGATGTCGCTGCATCTGACGACACTGAGCGTCGCTCGTCTGTTACTTGCGCGGCGTCCGCTGCCCGATCGACTCGCCGAAGGTTTAATCGAGCATCGGTCCGACGACGAGGCGCTGCCGGATGTCCTGATCCAGATTCCCCTCTACAACGAGGGCGATCTGATCGAGCGGATTCTGACATCCGTGACGGCGCTCGACTGGCCGGCGCGGCGTCTTCATATTCAAGTGCTCGACGACAGCACCGACGGCATCTCCCTGGCCGCGAGTCGCGCGGCGGTGGATGCAGTGGCCCGGCAAGGCTGGCAGGTCACGCTACAGCACCGCGCCCAGCGCACCGCCTTCAAGGCCGGAGCGCTGGCGGAGGGGCTGGCGCGGTGCGACGCTCCCTACGTGGCCATCTTCGACGTCGACTTTCTGCCGCCGCCGGACTTTTTGCGCCGGACCGTCGGCGTCTTGCTGGCGGACGAGCGCATGGCCTACGTGCAGACCCGTTGGCTGCACGCCAACCGCGAGCACAACCTGCTCACGCGCGCCCAAGGCAGGCTGCTCGACGGGCACTTTCTGGTGGAGCAGGAATCGCGGCTGCGCCTGGGACTACCAGTGCCCTTCAACGGTACCGGCGGCGTCTGGCGCCGCGCGGCCATCGACGACGCGGGCGGCTGGCATGGCGATACCTTGACCGAAGATCTGGATCTCAGTCTGCGCGCACGTCTTCGGGGCTGGCGCTCGGGCTATTTGGCCGACCTCGGCGTTCCCGGCATCCTGCCCGAGTCTCCGCGCGCATGGCGCATCCAGCAGTTTCGATGGACCAAGGGCTTCATCGAGTGTCTGGTCAAGCTGGCGCCGGACATTTGGCGCAGCGACCGACTGCCGCGCTGGCAGAAGTTGCTGATTACGCTGCAACTCACGCAGCCGCTGGCGTTCCTGGTGGGCTTCGCCTCGATCCTTTGCGGTCTGCCCTTCATTGCCGGGACGTTTGCGGCAGGGCCGGTGCTGTCCACCGTCGCGCTCGGTACCGCGAGTATCGGTTTGCTGGGGCCGATTTCCGTCCTGACCATCGGCGCTTGGGGTGCACCGCCGCTGCGTATCCTGCGCGAGGGAGCGATTGCGCTGTTCCTGACCAGCGGTTTGATGCTGTCCAATACCCGCGCCGCGCTGGAGGCGCTGGTCGGGCGCCGCAGTGACTTCATCCGAACGCCGAAGCGCACCGAGCTGCCGGTGGCCGGCGCGGGTACGCGCCCCTGCCGCTGCGGATTGCTCGAGCTCGCCGCCGGCGGCGGTTTGTTCACCTTCGTGCTACTGGAGCATCCGCTGGCGCTGCTGCCGATGGCGCTGGCCATCGGCGGCCTGCTCGGCTTCGGCCTGATGCAGATCGACGAGCAGGCGAGCAGCGCACCGCAAATCACCTCCCGCGCCGAATAGCCCGGAGCCGCCCTGCGAATCCGCGTCCGTGCTGAAGCCCGGACTCCCCGGAGCGCGGCTTGCTTCCGAGGAGTCTGCGGCTCGCCGCGTATGTGGGTTGCCGGGGTAGGCGCGAATCCTCGTCCGTGCTGAAGCCCGGACTCCCCGGAGCGGGGCTTGTTTCCGAGGAGTCTGCGGCTCGCCGCGGACGAGGCTTGCGGGCGGCGATGCGGGCCGGGAGTGATCCTTACGGGCAGCCGCCCACGCTGACGGCGATCTTTGCCGGCGGCGATCCTGGCTGACGGCAATCCGTAACGGCGCCGATCTTTGCCGGCGGCGATCCCGGCTGTCGGCAATCCGTAACGGCGCCGATCTTTGCCGGCGGCGATCCCGGCTGGCGGCGATCCGTAACGGCGCCGATCTTTGCCGGCGGCGATCCCGGCTGGCGGCGATCCGCAAAGGCGGCGATCCGTACCGGCTGCGCGGCATCACCCGCGTTCCCGCTTACGTCCGTGCTGAAGCCCGGACTCCCCGGAGCGCGGCTTGCCTCCGGGGAGTCTGCGGCTCGCCGCGGACGAGGCTTGCGGGCAGCGATGCGGGCGGTGAGTGATCCTTACCGGCAGCCGCCCACGCTGACGGCGATCTTCGCCGGCGGCGATCCTGGCTGGCGGCCATCCGCAAAAGCGGCGATCCGTAACCACTGTGCGGCATCACCCGCGTTCCCGCTTACGTCCGTGCTGAAGCCCGGACTCCCCGGAGCGCGGCTTGCCTCCGGGGAGTCTGCGGCTCGCCGCGGACGAGGCTTGCGGGCAGCGATGCGGGCCGGGAGTGATCCTTACGGGCAGCCGCCCACGCTGACGGCGATCTTTGCCGGCGGCGATCCTGGCTGTCGGCAATCCGTAACGGCGCCGATCTTTGCCGGCGGCGATCCTGGCTGACGGCCATCCGCAAAAGCGGCGATCCGTACCGGCTGCGCGGCATCACCCGCGTTCCCGCTTACGTCCGTGCTGAAGCCCGGACTCCCCGGAGCGCGGCCTGACTCCGAGGAGTCTGCGGCTCGCCGCTTATGTGGGTTGCCGGGGTAGGCGCGAATCCTCGTCCGTGCTGAAGCCCGGACTCCCCAGAGCGCGGCATGGGTGGTAGGTGGGCTTGGCGGCTTGCCGGGCTAGCGCCCGCGCGCCTTGGGGATCTCGATGCGGCGCCATAGGCGGCCGTCGTTTTTGGTCAGGTCGCCGGCGGCGGGAGGGCCCCAGGTGCCGGCGGCGTAGTTGGGGAACTCCCGCGGCGGCAGCGCGTTCCAGACATCGAGCACCGACTGCACGATCTCCCAGCCCTTCTCCACGGTGTCGGCGTGCTTATACAGCGTTGCGTCGCCCTTCATGCAGTCGTAAATGAGGGTTTCATAACCCGTTGCCGGCTTGTTGCCGAAGTAGTCCTCGTAGCAGAAATCCATATTCACGGCGCCGATCTTCATGGTCGGCCCCGGCACCTTGGCGCCGAAGCTCATCTGGATGCCCTCGTTGGGCTGGATGCGCAGCACCAGCATGTCCGGCTCCAACTCTTCCACCTCGGTGTCCTTGAACATGATGGTCGGCGCACGCTTGAACTGAATCGCGATCTCGGTGTACTGCGCCGTCAGCCGCTTGCCGGTGCGCAGGTAAAACGGCACGCCGGCCCAGCGCCAGTTGTCCATGCCGAGCTTCAGCGCCGCGAAGGTCTCGGTGTGGGAATTGGGGTCCACCCCCTGCGACGACCGGTACGCCTGCACTTGCTCACCGTTGGGCATGGAGCCGGCGCCGTACTGGCCGCGCACCGCACAGGTGAGCACCTGCTCCGGCGTCAGCGGCTGGATGGCGTCCAGCACCTTGTTGACCTCGTCCCGCAGCGCCGTCGCCTCGAAGGAGTTGGGCGGCTCCATGGCGACGAAACCCAGCAGCACCAGCAGGTGATTCGGGATCATGTCGCGCATGGCGCCGGCTTCTTCGTAGTAGGCGCCGCGGTGCTCGACACCCACGGACTCCGCCACCGTGATCTGCACATGATCGATGTGTTGGCGATTCCACAGCGGCTCGATGAAGCCGTTGGCGAAGCGGAACACCATGATGTTCTGCACCGTCTCCTTGCCCAGGTAATGATCGATGCGATAGATCTGATCCTCGTCCATGTTGCGGTGCAGCTCGTTGTTCAGCGCGATGGCCGAATCGAGATCGCGGCCGAAGGGCTTTTCGATGATGACGCGCCGCCAGTCGTCTTCGGTCTCGTGCAGCAGTCCGACCTCGCCCAGATGGTCCGTCACCTTGCCGAACAGGCTCGGCGGGATAGCCATGTAAAACAGGTAATTGCCCTCGGTGCCGCGCTCGGCGTCGATGCGGCTCAGCCGCTCGCAGAGCAATTCGTAGTCCGGCCCCGAGAGCATGTCGATCTTCATGTAGTGAATGCGTGCGAGCAGCCAATCCCAGATCGCCTGGTCGAAGACCTCCCCGACATGGGCCTTGATCTGCTCCGCCATACGGTCGCGAAAGCCGTCGTCGTCGAAGTCGAGACGGTCGAGCCCGAGCACCGCGAAGCTCTCGGGCAGCAGGCGCGCGTTACTGAGATGAAACAGCGCCGGGATCAGCTTGCGCGCGGTCAGGTCGCCGCCGGCACCGAAGATGATCATGACGTTGGGCGGTGCGGAAGACGCCTCGGTGAAGTCGGTCTGCATCAGGGACATCGGTGCTTCTCCGTCGGATACATCGGTTGGCATGGCGCGCGCGGGGATCAGGAATCGGATTTTTCGTGATGGCCGCCGAACTGGTAGCGCATCGCGGACAGGATCTTGTTGGCGAAGTCGGCCTCGCCGCGGGAGGTGAAGCGCTCGAACAGGGCCGTGGTCAGCAGCGGGGCAGGGGTGCCGGTCTCGATGGCGGCCTGGCAGGTCCAGCGGCCCTCGCCCGAGTCTGAAACGCGCCCGCCGAAGTTGGACAGATCCTGATCCTGGTGCAGGGCGATGGCGGTCAGATCAAGCAGCCACGAGGCGACCACGCTGCCGCGGCGCCAGACCTCGGCCACATCGGCGATATCGATGTCGTACTGATAGTGCTCCGGGTTCGCCAGCGGCGCGGTCTCGGCGTCGACGCTGTGCTCCTTGAGGCCGATGCCGGCGTGCTTGAGCAGGTTCAGGCCCTCCGCATAGGATGCCATCAGCGCGTACTCGATGCCGTTGTGCACCATCTTCACGAAGTGCCCGGCGCCGCTCGGGCCGCAGTGCAGATAGCCGTGCTCCGCCCTGCTGTGGGGGCCGTCGCGCCCGGCCGTGCGCTCGATGTCGCCGACACCGGGGGCCAGCGTGGCGAAGATCGGGTCCAGGTACTCCACCGCGTCGGTGTCGCCGCCGATCATCAGGCAGTAACCGCGCTCGCGGCCCCACACACCGCCCGAGGTGCCGCAGTCCAGAAAACGGATGCCGGCATCTTGCAGCGATTTCGCGTGGCGGATGTCTTCTTGGTAGTGGGAATTGCCGCCGTCGATGATGATATCGCCCGACTGCATGTGCGGCTTGAGATCGGTGATGACATGGTCGACCACGGCGGCCGGCACCATGATCCAGGCCGCGCGCGGCGGCTTGAGCTTGGCGCAGAAGTCGGCGATGTCCGCGGCGCCCGTCGCACCGTGCTCGGAGAGGGCCTTCACGGCGGCCTGGTCACGGTCGTAGACCACGCACTCGTGTCCGGCGTCCATCAGGCGTTGAACCATGTTGGCGCCCATGCGCCCGAGTCCGATCATTCCGATTTGCATGCTGGTTGCTCCTCTCTGTTTGATTCGCGGGACGGGTTTGAATCGCGGGACGGGGTGGATTGTCGATGTCGGAGCGCGATTGCGGTCGGCGCGCCTTTACTGCCGCATGGCCGGTCGGAGGCAACCCCTTCCGGCTGCAACTGGGTTTGGCGGCAACCGAGTCCGGCCGCGCGCAACCGCCGCTGCACCCGGGGCCGACGTCCGCAGGGACCGGACCGCGGCGACACAGCTTTCGCGTCTGACCAATCGGCGCGCCATCGGGTACCCCGGAATCCTGCGCCTGCCGCTGCCGCAGCTGCGAATCCCGTTCCGTGGCGATCCTTGGCTGGCCGCATTCAGCAATCCTGCGCCTGCGCCTGCGGCCGCCATCGACACGCGGCGCGTTGCCGGGCCTGCCAGCGGCCGCAGCCGCGCCTCGCGCCGGTCCTTGCGGGCCTCAGCGCGACTCCAGCACCACGACGCTGCGCGGCTCCACACGGACCTTTGCCGAGCCGACCTGCGGCTGCGAGCCCGCCTCCGGCACGCTCGGCTCGCCGGCGGTGTCGACGGCCTTGTGCCAATGGCGGCCGTCGATGCGGGGCAGGGCGAAGTCGAGCGCGTCGTCCCACATGTTCATCACCACATGCAGGTGCGCATCCGATTCCTCCAGCCCCGCCAGCGTAAAGGCCAGCACGCGGGCGTTGCCGTCGTCCCAACCCGGGTCGTCCAAGTTGGTGCCGTGCCAGGTGATATCGGGCAAGTGGCCGTCGCGCTGGGGCTTGCCGGTCAGGAAGCGGTTACGGCGCAAGGTGGCGTGGCGGTGCCGGAACGCGATCATCGCCCGCGTGAAGTCGAGCATGTCGCGGTTGTCGTCGAGCAGGCGCCAGTCGAACCAGGACAGGTCGTTGTTCTGGCAATAGGTGTTGTTGTTGCCGCGCTTGCTGTGCAGCACCTCGTCGCCGGAGAACAGCATCGGCACGCCCTGGCTCAGCATCAGGATGGCCATGAAGTTCTTCGCCTGGCGCCGGCGCAGGGCGATGATCTCGGGGTCGTCCGTCGGGCCCTCGGTGCCGCAGTTCCAGCTGATGTTGTGGTTGTGGCCGTCGCGGTTGTCCTCGCCGTTGGCGGCGTTGTGCTTCTTGTTGTAGCTGACCAAGTCCATCAGCGAGAAGCCGTCGTGGCAGGTGACGAAATTAATCGAGTTGGCCGGCAGCCGGCCGCGGCTTTCGTAAAGGTCGCTGGAGCCCGCGATGCGGGTGGCCACGTCGGGGATGATGCCGGGGTCGCCGCGCACGAAGCCGCGGACCACGTCGCGGTAGTGGCCGTTCCATTCGGCCCAGCGGAAGCCCGGAAAGTCGCCCACCTGATACAGCCCGACCGCATCCCAGGCCTCGGCGATGATGTGCGCGCGGCCGAGCTCCGGCGAGAGCTCGATGGACCACAGCACCGGCGCGTGATACTCCGGCTTGCCGTCCTCGCCGCGGGCCATGGCGCTGGCCAGGTCGAAGCGGAAGCCGTCCACGTGCATGTCGTGGGCCCAGTAATAGAGGCAGTCGATCAGGTAACGGGTGACCAGCGGATGGTTGCAGTTCACCGTGTTGCCGCAGCCGGTGTAGTCGCGGTACATGCCGCGGTCGATGAAATCGAGGTGGTAGAAGACCTCGTTGGCGAAGCCCTTGAAGTTGATGGTCGGCCCGTCGGCGCCGCCCTCGGCGGTGTGGTTGAACACCACGTCCAGAATGACGCCGATACCGGCCCGGTGCAGCGCCTTGACCATGTCGCGGAACTCGTCGCGGGCGCGGGCCGGGTCGCAGGCGTAGTGGGGATGCGGCGCGTAGAAGCTGTGGGTGCTGTAGCCCCAGTAGTTCTCGAGGCCCAGGCTCGCCGTCTTCGGCGGTACGTCCTGCACGTCGAAGGCCATGATCGGCAGCAGCTCCACGTGGGTGATGCCGAGCGCCTTTAGATAGGGGATCTTCTCGGTCACGGCCCGATAGGTGCCGGGATGCTCGGTGTCGGCGGAGGCGTGACGCGTGAAGCCGCCCACATGCATCTCGTAGATGACGGCGTCGGCCAGGGGCATGTGGCAGTGGGTATCGCCCTCCCAGTCGTAGTCGTCGCGGATCAGCTGCGAGCGCATGGCGGTGGCCAGGTTGTCGCCCGGCTCGCCGGCGCGGTGCCGGTCCCAGAGCTTATCGCTGACGGTGCGGCACCAGGGGTCGAGCAGCAGCTTCTCCGGGTCGTGCCGGGCGCCGCTCTCGCGGGTGTTCGACGGGCCATCGATGCGCCAGCCATAGAGCACGCCCTCGGGCAGGCCCTCCACCAGTACGTGCCAGAAGAAGAAGGTCCGGTGGATCTTCGGGTCCAGCTTGATGGTCGCGAACGGATCGACGCGGTCGTCGCCGTCGAACAGCAACAGCTCCACGTCCGTGGCGTCGCGCGAGAAGCAGCAGAAATTGACCCCGCCGTCGATGAAATTTGCGCCTGCGCGGTCCCAGGTTCCGGGCTGGATGATGAGGTTGGTATCTGACATCGGCTGATGGGACGTGATGAGAATGGACAAAGAGGCGCGCGGCGGCGCCCGCGTCCGCAAAGCCTAACCGGGAATGCCCGGCTCGGCATCAAACAATCCGCAACCCCGGAGTCTTCGGCTCGCCGCGGAAAACCCCCGGACACCTCCCGAGCCAGCCCAACCATCCCAATATCAAAGACAACCCCGAGCGCGTCAACGACAGTGACATGACAACGCCGGCTCGTCCCGCACAGGCTGCCCCCCGGAGGGCAGGCCCGGACCGCCACCATCAGCGCCGGAAACCGGACAAACACCGACAACCGCCGCCGCACGCCGGCGGCCGACAGAGAACATCGCCATGAAGTACTGCAGCCAATGCGGCGAGCAAGTGACCCTAAAGATCCCCGACGGCGACAACATGCCGCGCCACGTCTGCGGCGCCTGCGGCATCATCCACTACCAAAACCCCAAAATCGTCGTCGGCGCCATCCCCGAATGGGAAGACCGCATCCTGCTCTGCAAACGCGCCATCGAGCCCCGCTACGGCCTCTGGACCCTGCCCGCCGGCTTCATGGAAAACGGCGAGACCGTCCAGCAAGGCGCCGCCCGCGAAACCCTGGAAGAGGCCCAAGCCCGCATCGACATCGGCCCTCTCTATGCCCTGTTCAACCTGCCCCACATCAACCAGGTCTACATGCTCTTCCGCGCCCGCCTGCTCGACCTCGACTTCGGCCCCGGCAGCGAAAGCCTGGAAGTGGAACTGGTGCGCGAAGCCGACATCCCCTGGGACGACATCGCCTTCCAAGTCATCAAGGAATCCCTGCAACTCTACTACCAAGACCGTGCCAACGGCGGCTTCCGCCAATGGAACGGCGACATCATCCGCCTAGACGGACCCGAGCGGCGGTTCGAGACCACCATCTACGCCAACGGGTAAAAGGAGCGAGCCGCGCGACACCGGCGTCCAGGACCGAACTCACGGCCAGTCGACTCCCGACCGAAGAAGCAAACGTGCCGATGCCTTGTTGAAAGTATACGCAGGTTGCGTATTCTTTAGGATGCGATCCAAGCCGAACTGACGGCCAGGAGGAAAAGTCGATGACGCGCGAACGTAACTTGTTCGACGAGCTAATGGCAGGTGTCGAATATCAAGACCCCTGAATCCCGGCAACGCGCCACCTTCGACTTCAGTCGCCTCAAGGCGCGCTGGGCAAGCGAAGACGAGCGCATGCGGATCGAGTCCGAGCAACTGATGGCCGACGTCGAGCGCTTGGGACGTCCCGTCTTCACCGCTTTCGGCGCCGATCGCGCCGTGATCTTCGGCTCGTCCATCAAAGGCCGCGCCCATCCGCGATCCGACATCGACCTGCTCGTCACCGGGACCGACCGCTCCGCGTACTGGGATCTGCGCGCGGCGCTGGAGGAAGCGTTCGACCGTCCGGTCGATCTTTTCACCGAGGCAGACAACCCCAAGTTCGTCACGAAGATCCTTGAGCGGGGTAGAGTGATCTATGAAGCGTAATCTCGCGCTGCTGCGCGCCGATGTGCTCGACGAGCTCCAAGCCATCGAGCGCGTCTCGGAAACCCTGCGAGCAGTCACCGACAAGTTAGCCCTGCCGGCCGAGGAAATAAGCGCCTACGACCGAGGTGCCATCGGCTACCTTCTACACAACTTCTACAATGGCTGCGAAAACATCTTTCGCGCAATAGCCGAATACTTCGAAAACGATATCGGCGGCGACGCCTGGCATGCGGACCTCCTCAAGCGCATGCGGCTCGAAGTCAACGGCTACCGGCCCGCCGTGATCGACGACGAACTCTATAGGCTGCTCAATGACTTTCGCGGCTTTCGCCACGTTTTCCGCAACGCTCCCTGAAACCCGCCGCCAACTGCTCCTCCTCCTCGGAATCCGCCCGTAGCGCCGCGATCGTCTCCAACTCGTCGACAATGCCATTGCAGCGGTTCCGCAGATCCGCCGAGCAGCGCTCGAAGGTCGCATCCAACACCTTCCGCGCATCCGCAACAGGCACCGCCGCGGGCTACCAGTCGCGCAAATGCTTAACCCAGACGCTTGTTTGGACCTTGCGATAGTAGCGCTCGTCCGCGGTAACCAACGTGGCACCACATTCAAGCGCGACCGCGTGGTAAAGCGTGTCGAACAAGTGATGCCGAAGATCTACGGACAGCCGACATGCTCTCGCGAGAATCGCCGAATCCATCCGCGCCGGCAGCGCTAACGCCTCCAGCATTCGCACATCTTGCTCGGCACGGGCCGGCGTTTCCCGCGCGATCACCGCGGCCACTTCGAGCAGCCAATGGGGCGGCTGCAAGACATCGCATCCGCCGCGAGCGACGGCGGACATCAGCGCCGTGGCACGGGCAGTATCGCTCTCGCGCTCTGGGTCGTTGAACAGCCACTTAACGACGACACTGGCGTCGAGGACCAAGGTCACGGCCGGCCAGCATCTCGCAGTTCGGCGATGGCGGCGTTGCTCAAGCTCGGCCGTTCGGGGCGACCTTCCGTCAACGCCGCGAAAGCCTCCTCGCGCTGGCGCTGCTGCTCGGCCTCCTCGACGGCGCGACGCATCAATCGAGCAACTACGGCACTCTTATTCTGGCCGGCGAACTCGCGGTTGAAAGCCTCCTTGACCTCATCCGGGATGCTGAAATTCATCGTCGCCATTGCAAGCCCCGATTGTAGAAAACTTCTACAATAGTAACCCTGGCGTGCGGAGAATCAAGCGCTTGAAGAAATCCACAGTTGGCATCGGTTTCCGCTTTGGCTTACCGTCACGCGAAACGATTCTGGACTTCAGCGCCTGACCGCATCCCCGCGACGCGCTTCCCGGCGACCCTTGGGACAACGCGGCGAATCGCAAACGCGACCGGCGCGACAAGTCGCGACTCGCCCAGCATGACCGCTATACTCAGCCTCGCCAGACCAGCATCCCCGGACAGGCGTAACCAACGTTTACCCCACGGTCGCGGGCATGACACATTGGCCGACTGGACGAAACAACGCCTGACGAGCGACAGCACGGGCACCATCACCGACCAAGAACACTGGCTGTCCGAAACGACGCAAAGGCTGCGGCGCGCCCTCAACCCAAGCCTGATCCTGCTGTTCGGCTCGCGCGCGCGGCACCGCCGCAAGACGCTCCGACGCGGACCTGCTCATCGTCTGCGAGACCGACGCCGCCCCGCTACAGCGCATCGGCCAAATCCTGCAATTGCTGTCCGACAGCCCGTGGCCGATCGAGCCGCTGGTCTTTACGCTCGCCGAGATCTCGCGTATCGGGCCATGATCGGTTCCTCTTGCCCCTCGGTGTTCTTAAGAAGCCTAACAGGGACAGGCGACACTTAGCCTGACGGTAGGGGGCCGTGGGTAACCACTGTCCCTACCGGGACCATTCCAACTCCGTCAACTTCGGCCTGAACTTTGCGCACCACACGGCGTTCCACATGAAATCCTGCCGTTTCAGCTGGGTTTCCGCCCGACTGCGACGTACCCGTCTGATAAATCCGTCTCCTCGAACGCGCGGGAAATGACGTTCAACGGTATAAAAGTAATAGGATTAAAGACTAAACCCAGCCAAGCCCAATGGCTGGCGATGGGCTTTATCCCGCTGCGCCGCGTTCGCTCGAGCAACGAAATATCAGAATACGAGTCACGTTTAGAGCTTATCAGAATTCGACCGAAGCGAAACGCCATTATCCACGGGATGCCATAGGAAAACACGCGAATTTCCTCAAGGCCAGCAGCATGCATCAGTTGATACAACTCGCTCTTCCCGTACCTCCGCAAGTGTCCCACCATATCGTCATGCTTGCTCCAGAGACGCTCATGCGCAGGTACTGACAAGACACATTGTCCGCCGGGGCGAATCTGGTTGACGATCTGGGAAAGAAACGCGCTGTCGTCCTCGATATGTTCCAATACTTCACAGGCGATAGCGCAATCAAACGGTTCGGCGCTCAAATACTCTTTGAAATCCCCTAAGTAGAGCGACACACGGGACCGAACACCTTCCGGTATCTTGGTTTCGTACAATGTTTTACTTTCGGGGTGGAATTCGACCAATTGTCCTCTTTTAAAGCGCTTGGCAAGCGCAAGCGACAGCTGATACGCGCCTGGTCCAATCTCTAAAAACGACTCAGCAGGCTTTATCTCGCGCAGGAGGACATGCCGCCTAAGTAGATAGCGTGGTGGAAAGTAAGTTAACACTTTCGAAAACCTATTCGTATGCGCCATGTCGGTGCTGCAGCGTATCCGGGGTCAAAGGCATTGCGGCCGAGGGCATGCGCTCTGGTTACTCGGCCACCTAGGGAAACCCTGATTTATTCCGCCCAAACCAATAGGGCCAGAATGCTATCATCGTTTCGTTCACGACGACCAGCCCACGGAGCCGCCGCGCCATGTCCGAAATGCCCAAGCAGCTGTCCTTCGCCGACGCCGAGTATCAGTCCAAGAAGAAGCAGACGCGCCGCGAGCGCTTCTTGGCCGAGATGGAGCGGGTGATGCCTTGGGCCGAACTGGTCGAGGAGCTGCGCCCGCACTATTACAAGGAATACGGGCGCGGTCGCGGACGTCCGCCGATTGCCTTGGAGCGCATCCTGCGCATGCTCTGCCTGCAGCAGTGGTTCACGCTCTCCGACGAGGGGCTCGAGGACGCGGTCTACG
>JAIPFF010000096.1 GCA_021736785.1 Thiohalocapsa sp.
GCTGATTGCCGCGTCTTTGTGCCCAAAATGGGCAGGTATTAGCTTTAGGTTGCACGCTTTGGGCGCCAAAGCGCTGGACTCTCAGGCATGGAAGGCTATTGGTTTCGTGAATCTCAAGCGATTCATTTTTCGGGTGGCGCCGCGCCATGAGAGTGAGGTTGCCGGAAGTTGATGGGCCTGTTCGGCATTGGCTCGAAGTCGCTCAGGTTGCCATCTTGCAGCGCAGCGGGCGGTTGCTGAAGACGGTATCGCCGCGGACGACCTCGAGCGGTCCGCGCGGCGCCATCCAGCGCGGCTCGGGCGATCATTCTCAGCTGGTCACAGGGTCCCGCATCCGAAACAACACCGCATACAACAGCGGCACCACGATCAGGGTCAGCAGGGTCGCGAAGGCCAGGCCGAACATGATGGTCACCGCCATGCTCTTGAAGAAGGGATCGAGCAGTAGCGGTGCGACGCCGAGGATGGTGGTCAGCGCGCCGAGCGCCACCGGCCGGGCACGGCTGGCAGCGGCATTGAGCACTGGCGTCAGCCCCGGGGCGCCGGCCTTGCGTTCCACATCGGCCTCGTCGACCAGCACGATGGCGTTCTTCACCAGCATCCCGATCAGGCTCAGGAAGCCGAGGATGGCCATGAACTCGAAGGGCACCTGGAACAGCAGCAGGCCGATGGCCACGCCGACGATGGCCAGCGGCACCGTGAGCCAGATCACCAGCGGCTGACGCAGCGCGTTGAACATTACCACCACCGCCAAGATCATGGCCGCGAAGCCGTATGGCGCCGAGAGCGCGAGTCCGGCATTGGCCTCGCGCGAGGCCTTGTCCTCGCCGTGCCATTCCAGCGCATAGCCCGGTGGTAGCGCGATGGCCTCGACTTTCGGCTTGAGCCGTTCCAGCAGCGGCCCGGACAGCTCGCCCGGCAAGGGATCGGCCTGCGCCTTGAGGGTCGGGAAGCGATCGACGCGGCGCACGATGGCGTCCACCCATTCCAGATCCGTCCCCCTGATCAGCTGGCCGACCGGGAGGTAGCGCCCGGCGGTTGGGCTGTAGACCTGGACATTGTTCAGCGCGGCGGCCTCATCGCGCTCCGCAAGCGGTGCCCGGGCGATGATCGGCACCAGGGTGTCGCCCTCGCGATAGACCCCGACCTGCGTGCCGCTGAAGGCGCGGTTCAGCGCGGCGCTGATTTGGCTCGCATCGACCCCAGCGCGCTCGGCGGCCACCCGATCGATCTCCGGGCGCAGCACCGCCACCTTCTCGCGCCAGTCGTCCTGCACCGCGACCGCGCCTGGGTCGGCGGCCATGATCGCCTTGGCCTCCTCGGCGAGCTGGCGCAGCACCGCCGGGTCCGGTCCGCGGAAGGCGGCCTCGATCTTCTTGCCGCCGCCGCGCCCGAGCATGAACTTCCAGACCTTGATCGCGGCGTCCGGGTGCGCGGCGCTCAGCGCTTCCTGTAGCTCAGCAACCAGCGGGTCGATGCGACGGAAGTCCGCGACGTCCACCAGCAGCTGGCCATAGGCGCTGTTCGGCTCCTCGGGGGCATAGGTGAGCATGAAGCGCAGCCCGCCCTGGCCGACGAAGCGGGTGGCGTGGGTCACGCCGGGCTTGGCGCGCACGGTCGCTTCGACCTCGGCCAGTTCGGCCGCCGTGGTCTCGATATCGGTGCCTTGGGGCAGGTAGAGATCGACGACGAACTGCGGCCGTGCCGACTCCGGCATGAAGCCCGGCGAGACGAACCCGAAGCCGACGACACCCGCCGCCAGCAGCGCCAGCAGCGCGAGTCCGGTGCCGAGCCGATGGCGCAGCAGCGTCCGCAGCAGGGCGCGGTAGCGATCGAGCACCGGCTGGCGTTGCGCCTGCGCCGGGTCGGCCGCCTTGACCTTAAGCAGCTCGACGCACAGCAGTGGGGTGATGGTCACCGCCAGCAGCCAGCTCAGCAGCATCGAATAGAGGATGACCCAGAACAGCGAGCCGGCGTACTCGCCCATGTCGGTCGGCGAAAGCCCGATCGCGCTGAAGGCGAGGATGCCGACCGCGGTGCCGCCGAGCAACGGCCACTGGGTCGCCTGGACCACCGCGATGGCCGCCGCGCGTCGATCCTCGCCGCGCTGCAGCCGCACCAGGATGCCGTCGGTGACGACGATGGCGTTGTCGACCAGCATGCCGAGCGCGATGATCAGCGCGCCCAGCGAAATCCGCTGCATGGCGATGTCATCCAGGTACATCGCGATCAGGGTGCCGGCAACGGTCAGCAACAGCACGATACCGACGATGATGCCGCTGCGCAGCCCCATGAAGAGCACCAGCACGCCGATGACGATGACCAGCGCCGCGATTAGGTTCCAGACGAAGCCATTGACCGCCTCGCGCACCGAATCGGACTGGTAGGAGACGCTGTTGAGCGTCATCCCCACTGGGCGCTGCGATTCCAGCTCGGCGAGCCGCGCGCGCACCGCATCGCCCATCGCGACCACATTGCCGCCGGCGACATTGGAGACCCCGAGGCCGATCGCCGGCTGGCCGTCGTAGCCCACCAACACCGATGGCGGCTCGACCAGACCACGGCGGATCTCGGCGACATCCTTGAGGAAGATCAGCTGATCGCCAGTGCCCGATCCGAGGACGATGTTGCCGATCGCGGCCACCGAGTCGGCTGCGCCCTTGGGGACGATGCGGATGCGCTGCGGGCCGATCTCGAGGTCGCCCGCGGCTGAGACCGCATTGTGCTCACGCAGCGCGGCATCGATCTGCGCCTGGCTGATGCCGAGCTGCGCGGCGCGGGCGGCGGCGATCTCGATATAGATGGCATCGCGTGGCGCACCCAAGGTCGCGACCCGTGCCACGCCGGGCACCAGTACCAGTTCACGCTCCAGGATCTCGACATAGTCGCGGATCTGCTCCAGCGAGTAACCGTCGCCGGTGACAGCAAAGAAGAGCGCGTAGACGTCGCCGAAGTCGTCATTGACCACCGGTGGACCGGCGCCCGGCGGCAGCGCGCGCTGGGCGTCGTTGATCTTGCGCCGCAGCTTGTCCCAGACCTGTTCCAGTTGGTCGCGGCTGCGCGCGAAGGGGAGATCGATCTCGACCTTGACCCGCGACAAGCCCAGGCTGGAGACCGAGGTGATCTCTTTGACCTCCTGGAGCTGCTGCGCGGCGCCCTCGATCACATCAGTGACCTCGTCGGCCACCTCGCTCGGCAGCGCGCCCGGGTAGGGAGTGACGATGACCGCCTCGCGGATGACGAATTCCGGGTCCTCGAAGCGCCCGAGTCCCTGGTAGCTGATCCAGCCGCCGATCAGCAGCAGGGCGCAGGCGAGCCAGGCGATGGTGCGCTTCTCGAGCGTGGCGGCGGCGATGTTCATGGCAGTGTGTTCTGGGCCTGTCAGCGCTTGGTTAGCAGCTCGTTAGCGTCTCGTTGGCGCTCAGCTAGCGTCCTGTTGGCGCTCGGTTAGCGTCCCGTTGGTGCATCTTTAGCGCCTCGTTAGCGCTCGGACGCGAGTGGATGCACGCGCATCCCTTCACGTAGCTGATGCACGCCAGCGGTGACGATCTGCTCACCCGGCGCGAGTCCGCTCAGCACCGCCACCTCGCTGCCCTGGATGGCATCGGTCTCGACCGGGCGCTGACTGACCTGGCTGGTCTGCGGGTCGACGACCCAGACCCTCGGCGTGCCATCGGCCGCAGCGACGATGGCGGCGAGCGGGATCAGGACCGGCGAGGCCTGCGCTGGGGCTGCTTGTGGCGAGCCGTCGTCCTCCGCAGGCGTTGTGTCTGCCGTATCGGCGTCGGACGTTGTCGCTGTCGGGCTGTGAGCTGGACCCTCGCCTGTCTCGACGCTGTCCGCTGGACCTGTGACAGCGGTGGTTTGCTCAGTGGCGGTATCTGGCAACACCTCGACCGCCATGCCAGGCAGCACCCGCAGGTCCGGTGGCTGGCTGAGGCCGAGCACCGCCTCATAGGTCTGGGTTTGCGGGTCGGCCTCGCTGGCGAAGGATTTGAGCGTCACCGGGAAGCGTCGCTCCGGCAGGTCGGCGAAGACGGCAAATGCCGCAAGGCGCTTGGGCTCGCTGCGCACCACGCGCTCTGGGACATGGATGACGATCTCCAGCGCATCCGGATTCTGCAGGCTCACCACCGGCTCCTTGGCCTGGACGTTCTGGAAGTTCTCGACCAGCCGCCGGGCGATGAGGCCACCAAAGGGCGCGGTCAGGCGAGTGTCGTCCAGATCCTTCTGTGTCGCCGCAAAGCGTGAGCGGGCGACGTCGACCGCGGTGCGCTTGCGCTCCACCTCGGCGCGCGGCACCGCCTGGCTCTTCTCCCAGAGCTGACGCAGCCGGTCGTACTCGGCACTGGCCGCCTCGAGCTCGGCCTGGGCTGCGGCAAGCGTTGTTTCATAACTTGCCGGGTCAAGGCGCGCGATCAAGGTGCCTGCGGCCACCGCTTGGCCTTCGACGACTGGAAGCTCGACGATCTGCCCCGGCACATTGAAGGCCAGCTCCACACGCTGCACCGCCCGCACCCGACCCGGGAAGCGCAGGTCCGCCCGCAGGGTGGCCGCAGTCACCTCCAGGATCTCCGCGGGGCGGGAGATGTCGGCGGTCTCGGTCGGCGGCGGCGCGGACGGCTGGCATCCGGCAAGAATGACCGAGACCACAAGGGCGACGGTCATTCGCTGACGGGAGGCACGGCTGCGCTGCGGCTTCTGACCTTCTCGGCCCCCAGGTTGGGCGGTCGTGTGCTTATGATTGGCGGTCATGGGCGACTGACATATCCTGAATCGGGCGAGCCAAAGGCATTGAGTATGATCACTTGAGCCGTCAAGCGCTCGTTGATATCGCCCAAATTGGGCGGGGGCGGACAGCCAAGGTCAATGCCCTCACCAGTTCCAGGGCAGCATGCGTCCAGCGCGGCCCATCGTTGAATCGACGCTCGCGGCCATGATGGCCATCTCCCCGCGCATCCCCTGGACTTGGGTGGCGAGTACCGGAAGCGCGTCCATTTTGTGGTCCATTTCCGCAAGTCGGGC
>JAIPFF010000014.1 GCA_021736785.1 Thiohalocapsa sp.
CGGCCGCGGCGGCCGGTGCCGCCGCGGCGGCCGCGGCCTCCGGTGCTGCTTCGGTCGCGGCGGCCGGTGCCGGGGTTTCGGCAAATGCGCTGCCCAATGCCAGCGTCAGCGCGGCGGCGGAGGCAATCGTTAGGAAACTGTGTCTGTCGATCATCGGGTCGCTCCTTTGTCGGTTGTCTTGTGCCGGTCTATGCAAGCAGAGGGCATGCCGGATTCGAAGGCTGGGTGTCTTTGCCGACCCTGCCGGCCGGCAAAAACAGCGGCGACGATAGCACGGTTGGGTGATCCGGAAAAATCGACGCGCGCGGCATGCGGACGATCCTTATGAGGCTGTAGCCGCACCGCCGACGTCAGTCGCCGAGCAGTTCTTCGACGACGGCGAGGAGCTCTTCGCGCTTGACCGGCTTGGCCAGAAAGGTTTCCCCCGAGATCTCCGCGGCACCGGTGCCGGTCTCGCGCTTGGTGATGATCGCCGTGAGGAAGGCGTAGCGGATATGTTTCAGCGTGGGGTCTTCCTTGAGCTGCTCGGCAACCTCGTCGCCGCCCATGTCGGGCATCATGACATCGAGAAAGATCAAGTCCGGCATGAATTCGCGCGCCGCGCGCACGGCATTGGCGCCGCGGTTTTCTTCGCGGACTTCGTAGCGCCCGGTTTGCTCGAGGTTGAGCCGCATCATGCGCGTGAGCGCTTGCTCGTCATCGACCAGCAGGATCTTCTTTTGGCTCATCTCGTTCCTTTGCGGAGTCCTGTGCGGGACGGAACAGCAATACGGCACGCGCGCCGCCGCCGGGGCGGTTTTCGAGATCGATGCTGCCACCGTGTAGAGTAACGATGTTGCGGGTAACGGACAATCCCAGACCACTGCCTTCGCCTTGGCGCTTGGTGGTGAAGTAGGGATCGAATAGGCGCTCGAGATCCTGCGGCTGGATGCCGGGCCCCGTGTCCTCGACGCGCACCCGAATCAGCCGATCGCCCGGCAAAAAGCCGACCTGCTTGGCGTGGGTGCCGAGGTCGTCCTGGGCGACGACGATGGTCTCCGTTGCGACCGTCAGCGTGCCGACCCGGTCCATGGCGTGCATGGCGTTCATGAACAGGTTGAGAAACACCTGCTGCATTTTGTCGGGATCGTACATCCGCGAGGGTACGGTCTCCGAGAGCGCCGTTTCGACAGCGATCTGCCGCTGGACGAGCTCATAGCGCACCAATTGCAGGCTGTCGGCGAGAATCCGGTTCATCGAGTACGGCTTCAGGTCGAGATCGCGCTCGCGCGAGAAGTCGACCAGGCCGCGCACGACGGTATCCGCGCGCGAAATGGCATGCTGCATGTCGTTGACGACTTCGATGGAGGTGCCGTCGAGCTCGACCACCTGCGCCAGGTAATCGAGCCCGAGTTGAACGATTGCCAGCGGATTCTTGACCTCGTGGGCAACGCCGGCGGCAAGTCGGCCCACCGATTCGAGCTTAGCCGCCTGAATCAGCTGCATTTGCGCCTCCTTCAGCTCGCGGTGCGATTGCCGAAGCTCGTCGCTGGTGCGGTCCAGCTTGGCCTCGACTCGGCGGCGATCGCTGAGGTCGCGCAGCACGACGACGGCGCCTTCGAGTCGGTCGCTCGCACACACCGGCGCAACGCGCAAGTCCGCCGGCAGATGCTCGCGACCGGCGCGGGGCAGCGATAGCCCGTCGACGACGATCTCGCGCCGCTCGGCCAGCGCTCGGGTGATGGCGCGCTTGAGCTGCTCGGGCTCCCAGTCCTCGAGACGGCGTCCGAGCAAGTGTTGCGCGTCGGCGCCGAGGATGCGCTCGGCGGCGGGATTGACAAAGCGTACGCGGGCATCGGCGTCGACGCCGACAACGCCCTCGGCCATCGAGTTCAAGATGCGGTCGCGTACCAGCTCGAGCTGGCGATTGCGGTTGGCGAGCTCGCGCTCGAGCAGCAAAATCTTACAGTGCGTGTCGACCCGCGCCGCCACTTCGTCCGGGTTGAAGGGCTTGCTGACATAGTCGACCGCGCCCAGCTCGAGGCCGCGGATCTTGTCTGCGGCGTCGTCCAGGGCGGACAGGAAGATCACGGCTGAGTCCTTCGTCTCCGGATCGGCTTTCAGTCGCCGGCAGACCTCGAAGCCGTCCATGTCCGGCATCATGATGTCGAGCAGAATCAGGTCCGGGCTGGCTCGTTTCGCGACTTCAAGCGCTTGGGCGCCGCTGTTGGCAATCAGCAGCCGGTAGTCGCGACCCTTCAGGCTTTCGTAGAGGATGCGCAGATTCGCCGGGATGTCGTCCACCATCAGGATCGACGGCGTCCGCTCGCCCTCGTGTTTGGCTGCATCCTCTGTCATCGCCTGCTGCTTGGTCCTCGGTCCATGCCCGTCCCTAACGGCCGTGCCTGCTGCGACGCGACGCCGGGCTTTGCGCATTTGCCGGCGCACAGGCAAGTGACGTCCTTGGCGACGCCGCGAGGGCGCGACAGCCTGCA
Source organism: Thiohalocapsa sp. (assembly GCA_021736785.1). GTDB lineage: Bacteria > Pseudomonadota > Gammaproteobacteria > Chromatiales > Chromatiaceae > Thiohalocapsa. The sequence continues at coordinate 2,475 of JAIPFF010000014.1, forward strand.
ACCGCAGTCTGCGGCATTGTGCAGACTTCCTCGCCGCGTCGCGGCGCAAGCCGGATTCTCTCCGTTTGCGGTGGTTTTCGCCAGTGCGGCCGCAGCAGCGATCCGCCGCGAGCGCGGGTGCCGGCGCTTTGCCGCGCCGGCTTGATACACTTGGGCCGTTGGCAAGGCCGTTATCCCCGAGGGATGGAGTGACAAATGCGCATCAGTGACCTGATGTCCCGGAGTGGAGTGAAATTCGGAACCAGCGGCGCGCGCGGGCGAGTGGTCGATATGACCGACCGCGTCTGCTATGCGTATGCCCGCGGCTTCGTCGATTATCTCATCGCCGGCGGCGCCGTTCAGTCGGGCGCCGCCGTAGGAATCGCCGGCGATTTTCGCCCGAGCAGCGCGCGCATCATCGCGGCCTGCGCCCGAGCGGTGACCGCGGCCGGTTGCGTGCCGCGTTACTTCGGCCGTATTCCGACGCCTGCGCTGGCGGCCTACGGGATCGAGTCCGCGATGCCGACCATGATGGTGACCGGCAGCCATATCCCGGATGACCGCAACGGGATCAAGTTCAACTTGCCGAGCGGAGAAATCCTGAAGGAGGACGAGGCGGGTATCCGCGCCCGCGACGTCGATCTGCCGGATGAATGGTTCGATGCCCACGGCGCCTTCGCCGACGGTGTCCCCGACCTACCGCCGGAGGAGCGCGCCGCCTATGACGCCTATGTCGCACGCTTCCTTGATTTCTTCCCGAGCGACTGCCTCGCCGGCCTGCGCATCGGGCTTTACGAGCACTCCAGCGTCATGCGCGAAGCGGCCTACGCCGTCCTGACCGGGCTCGGCGCCGATGTCGAGCGGCTCGGCTTCTCCGAGACCTTCATTCCCGTCGACACCGAAGCCATCCGCCCGGAAGACGATGCCCTCGCCCGAGATTGGTGTGCGGACGGGCGTTTCGACGCGCTGGTCTCCGCCGACGGCGACGGGGACAGACCCTTGGTCGCCGATGAGCACGGCCGCTGGCTGCGCGGCGACATCGCCGGAATTCTCTGCGCCCGCGCCCTCGGCGCGGCGGCCGTGGTCACGCCCGTGAGCTCCAACACCGCGCTGGAGCGCAGCGGATGGTTCCCGCGGGTGGTACGCACCCGCATCGGCTCGCCCTATGTCGTCGCCGCGATGCAGGCGCTCAGTGCCCGCGGTGTTTCCCCCGTGGTCGGGTACGAGGCCAACGGCGGCTTTCTGACTGACTCCGAGATCCTGCGCGACGGTAAACGGTTGGCGCCGCTGCCGACGCGCGATGCGGTCATCGTCGCGGTGGCCGTGCTCGCTGCCGCCAAGACGGCCGGCAAACCCGTCTCGGCCTTGGCCGACGATCTGCCGATGCGCTTCACTTACAGCGATCGCATCAAGGATTTTCCGGTCGAGGTCAGCGGCGAGCGCCTGCGCCGCTTCGCGACCGGCGACGAGGCCGCGGACCGGCGCGCCCTGGAAGTGGTGTTCGCGGACCATTTCGGTCCCATCGAGAGCGTCGATCACACCGACGGCGTGCGCATGGGCTTCGCGAACGGCGAGATCGCCCATCTGCGCCCTTCCGGTAACGCGCCGGAGCTGCGCGCCTATACCGAGGCCGCAACCGCCGAGCGAGCCCGAGAGATGAACGCGCTCTGCATGGAAATCCTGCGCGGTTGGCGGCAATGACGCGGGGCGGGCAAAGCCGGGTAGGGCTCCGGGCGCTGAGCCGGCGAGCGATCGAGTACAACTTTCGCTGACGGTTGGTGGCGCCCTGTTTATGGGGAATTCCCTGATTTCGGGCCGGCCGGCCCGATCGGGATATTTCCTTATTCGCAACGCGATCGTACCTTTGTGCTTTGCCGAGTCGAGCGTCGCGGCGTCATGCCGTTGCCGCGACCATGTCGCTGCCGTCGCAGACTGCCGCACCGACGCCGATACCCGCGGCGCGGACGTTCGAAATCGGAGCCGCGTGCATGCACAAACGAATCCTGGTGATCGACGACGACTCGTCGGTGCGCGACGCCTTCGCCCGTGCGCTGAGTAACGGGCCTTACGAAGTGGCTCAAACGGCGAGCGGCACGAATGGCGCAGACGCCGCTTTGAGCAGCGACTTCGATCTCGTCTTCCTTGATCTCGACCCGGCCGATATGGACGGTGTGGATGTCCTGCGGCGTATCCGCGGCGCCAAACCGGACCTGCCCGTCTATATCGTCACCGAATTCCACCGCAAACAGTTCGACCGTCTGGTCGGCGCGCGCGCCGAAGGCCTGCTTTTCGAGCTGATACGAAAGCCCTTGAGGGAAGCACAAATTGCCGTCGTGGCCGCCGGTGCACTGTCTCGCACGGACCACGAGTATCGGGACGCCCGCATGTAAGCGGGTCTCGGTGCGGGACGCTGCCGCGTGCCGCATTGCGGTAAAGTCGGTTGAAGCGCGATGCGCCCGCCCCCCCCAAGGCCCCCGCCCACGGCGCATGCGTCATCGGTTCAGGGCTCGGGACCTTCGCGCAGCAGCGGACGCATCGCGTGGAGCATGTTCGCGAACAGGTGCGGGTTGTCGGCTTCCTCGCTCGCCAGCAAGGTTTTCATATGCTCACGGCGTGTCGGCATCGAGAAGCACGCGGGGCAGCTATCGGCAATGACCGGCAGGGCTGCGGAGGCCGCATAGGCAGCCGTCTGCCGCTCGCGGCAGTAGGCCAGCGGGCGGATGATACGGATGTCTCCCGCATCGTTCAGGTAGTGTGCCTTCATCGTGCGCAACTGGCCGCCGTGGAAGATCGACATCATCAGGCTTTCGGCCAGATCGTCCAGGTGTTGGGCCAATGCCAGCACGTTGTAGTCGTTCTCGCGGCAGAGCCGGTACATGATTCCCCGTTTCATGCGCGAGCAATAGGCGCAGAACGAGTCCCCATCCATGCCGGTCTTGGCCTGTTCCATGATCGGCTGCTGCTCGTAGTGCCAAGCGACGCCGAGGTCTCGGTACCAGCTCTTCAAGGGGGAGGGGTCGAAGCCCGGCACCTGCGGGTCGACGGTCAGCGCGGCGAGCTCGAAACGCACCGGCGCGTAGGTCTGCAGATGGCGAAGAATCTGCAACAGCGATAGCGAATCCTTGCCGCCGGAAACACCGAGCAGAATGCGGTCGCCGTTCCTGATCATGTCGAAGTCGGCGATGGCTCGGCCGACTTGGCGCAGCAGCGATTTGGGCGGTTTGGGCGGGTTCGGGCTCATCGGTCGTTGATTGTAGCGGAAAGTCTCCGCCGACCCGCAGCGCGGCAAAGGAAGTCTTCCCGAAGCGGAAGTCCGCCCAAAGGCGTGCACCCGAAAAGACGAAGGCCGGCGTGGTGCCGGCCTATCGATGCGCCCTGTCGGCGCAGACGCCCTTGGTGGGGGCGGGTTTGCTCACCGTCGGTGAGTCATTCGTTACTGTCTATCGTAGCCCAGTTTTCCGTTTTTGCAGCCGCGCGGGCACGGTTTTCGGCGTCGTCCGACGAGCGGTAGCTTTCGGTGATCCCCCGATTGACGTGTCCCTCTTGCTCACCTGGCTCCCGCTATCCGCGCGGGGCCGCCGGAGCGGCTTCGGTCCTTGCGCGACGGCTTACCGGGACGAGATCGAAACGATGCACGGCAAGCGTCCACTGGCGCTCGCTTGCGCTCAGTACCATGCAGCTGGGCCCGCCATAGGTGCGCGTGCGGCCGGCGGCGCCGGGATTCAGCACCCAGGGCTCGGCGTCGCGGTCGGCGACGAGCCGGTGGCTGTGGCCGTAGACGATCGCCTTGGCGCCGGCGTAGCGCTCGCGCAGCCGGCCGTGCCGTCCGTTTGCGGGCAGCCGATGTCCGTGCACCACGACCAGCTCGCCCCCCGGCAGCGCGACTCGGGCGAGCTCGGGCAGGCGTGCCAAGAGCCCGCGATCGTGCTCCGGCCACTTATGCGGTATGTCGTTGTTGCCGATGACGGCATGCACGCGGCCGGAGCGCGGCTGCAACCGTGCGAGCACGTCGGCGCTGCCGATATCCCCGCCGTGCACGGCGATATCGCATCCGGCCACCAACCGCTCGATCCGGTGATCCAGAACCCCATGGGTGTCGGAGACAATGGCAATGCGCATCGGCGTGGCCCGTGGCTCGGCTCTCCGGCGTCAGCGCACGGTCAGTACCAGCTTGCCCTTCTGGCCACCGGCCTCGAGTCGGCGGTGGGCATCGGCGGCGCGCGCGAGCGGGAAGGTCTCCGCCACATGGACTTCGAGCTTGCCCTGATCGAACAGGTCGCCGCAGCGCCGCAGGATCGAGCCCTGGTAGGCAAGGGCATCCGGCATGCCCAGCAGCTGCGGTGTCAGCATCAGCTCCAGACTAATGCGCAGATTGCGGTTGCGGGCCTCCTTCAAGCTCATCTCCGGGCCCGGATCGAGGATGGTCACCAAGTCGCCGTAGACGGCCATGGCCGCAATGGTCTCGCGAAACACCTCCGGCCCGACGGTGTCGAAGCCGACATCGACGCCGCGTCCTTCGGTCCAGTCGGCAATGACCTCGGCGACGTTTTCTTCACGGTAGTTGATGGCGCATTCCGCCCCCAGGGCATGCACGTATTCGGCCTTTTCCGCGCCGCTGACCGTGGTCGCCACGCGGGCCCCGGCAAGCCGTGCAAGCTGAATGGCGACATGGCCGACACCACCTGCGCCGGCATGGATCAGGACCGTTTGGCCGGCCTGGAGTCGTGCGCGATCGTACAGTGCTTCCCAGGCGGTGATCAGCACCAGCGGCGCGGCGGCGGCGTGAACGAAGTCGAGGGATTCGGGTTTCGGCTGGGCGACCGCTTCGTCGACGACGATGTACTCGGCGTAGTTCCCGTGTGGGCCGCCGAGTCCGCCGTGGCAGAACCATACGGCGTCGCCGGCCTTGAACCTGCGCACCTCATCGCCGACGGCCTCTACCACTCCGGCGCCGTCGCAGCCGAGCACGGCGGTCAGTGTATCGGGCAGCAGCGGCCCTTTGGCGCGGATTTTGGTGTCCACCGGATTGACGCCGGCGGCCTCCAGGCGCACCAGGACGTCGGTCGGCCGCGTGACCTCGGGCCGCGGCAGATCGACCTCGGACAATACGTCGGGCGGACCCGGCTCGCGCATACGAATCGCCTTCATCGGGTGCTTCCTCCATACTGTTGCTCTGGTAACGGCTTCGGCAACGGCCATCCGTCACGCGTCGTCGGCGGGCGTGAAGAGGGCGGTTGCGGTGTCTGCACCGATCCGTCCCGGGGCGGGAGTGCCCGAGCCGCATTCTGTCATCGAACCGATGATTGTTTCACGATCATGCGCCCGTCGGCCACGGGGCTCAAGACAATGCCGCCAAGCTCGGTGATTCACGACCCCATCGAAAATCTGCTCATCAACGGCCCGCTCGATGCGCCAAGCACGCTGATACTGGCCCATGGTGCCGGACAAGGACCGGAGTCGCCTTTTCTGCAGGCGATGGCCGTCCGCCTCGCGGGCCGCGGCCTGCGCGTCGTGCGCTTCGCGTTTCCTTACATGCTGCAGGCTCGAACCGAGGGGCGCCGCCGTCCGCCCCAGCGCGAGCCGGCGCTGATCGAGGCTTGGCACCGTGTCATCACGCACGCCGTTGCGGCGTCGGGGCGGCTTTTGATCGGCGGCAAGTCCATGGGCGGGCGGATCGCGAGCTTGATCGCCGACGAGACAGGGGCTGCCGGCCTGGTTTGTCTCGGCTACCCGTTCCATCCGCCGGGACGGCCCGAGAGCCTGCGGATCGCGCACTTGGCGTCGCTGCGCACGCCGACGCTGATCTGCCAGGGCGCGCGGGATCCGTTCGGTAATCGTGCCGAGGTTGCCGGCTACTCCCTCGGTTGCGCGGTGCGGCTGCACTGGATCGACGACGGCGATCACGACTTCAGGCCCCGTAAGGTCTCCGGGCGCACCTGGGCCGACAACCTGGAGGCGGCCGCGGACGCAGTTGCGGCATTTGCCGTCGAAGCGCAATGATGAACAGGCAATGTGCTCGATCGTATACATTTAGTTGACGATGTCGCGCATCCGGTTCAAGATGCCGGCTCCGACGAGCCCCCCGCTCGGGCTAGAGGGAAATCGGGTGTGCGCGGCGAGGCCGCGGACGCCGACATCCACCTTGCCCAACGCGACCGCGCGGTCGGGGGCCCTCGGTCGGGAGCGCCCAGACCAGCCGATTCCGGGCAAGCGGCCCGCGGAGGTTGTCCAACGGGTTGGTTTCGGTACCGGGCATGGCGCCCGGCGATGGCCGCCTATGCATCGACTGTCGAGGAGCCACAGCAATGACGGCGAGCGCTGAAACGCCGGAATCGGTCCTGCGTCGAACCTTCGGCTACCAGCACTTCCGCGGTGCCCAGCAGCAGATTATCGAGCGCGTTATTGGCGGCGGCGATGCGCTGGTTCTGATGCCGACCGGCGGCGGCAAGTCGCTTTGTTACCAGATCCCGGCGCTGCTGCGCGCGGGCACGGGTATTGTCGTCTCGCCGCTGATCGCGCTGATGCAGGACCAGGTCGACGCGCTGCGTCAACTCGGCGTGCGCGCCGCGTTCCTGAATTCGTCGCTGCCGCGGGATATGCAGATGCAGGTCGAGCAGGCGCTGCTCGCCGACGAGCTCGATCTGCTCTATGTGGCGCCGGAGCGTCTGCTGAGCGAGCGCTTTTTGACGCTGCTCGAGCGTGCGCCGACCGCGCTGTTCGCGATCGACGAGGCCCACTGCGTCTCCCAATGGGGGCACGACTTCCGCCCGGAGTACATGCAACTCAACGTGCTGCACGAGCGCTGGCCTTCGGTGCCGCGCATCGCGCTGACCGCGACCGCGGATGCGCCTACCCGCCGCGAGATCGTTTCGCGGCTCAAGCTCGAGACCGCCGAGCAGTTCGTCTCCAGCTTCGACCGGCCGAATATCCGCTATCGGATCGTCGAGAAGGAGCAGCCGCGCCGCCAACTGCTGACCTTTCTGCGACAGGAGCACTCCGGCGATGCCGGGATCGTCTACTGCCTGTCCCGGCGCAAGGTCGAGGAGACGGCCGTTTTTCTGCGCGAGCAGGGCTTCGACGCGCTGCCCTACCACGCCGGACTCGACGCCGAGACGCGGCGCGCCCATCAAGCCGAGTTCCTGCGCGGCGAGGGCGTCATCGTCGTCGCGACAGTCGCCTTCGGCATGGGTATCGACAAGCCCGATGTGCGCTTTGTCGCGCACCTCGATCTGCCGAAAAGCGTCGAGGCCTACTACCAGGAAACCGGTCGCGCAGGCCGTGACGGGCTGCCCGCCGACGCTTGGCTGACCTACGGCCTCGGCGATGTCATGACGCTGCGCCGCCTGTTCGAGGCTTCCGATGCCGATGAGCAGCACAAGCGGGTGGAGCTGCACAAGCTCAATGCGCTGCTCGGCCTTTGCGAGACCACCGACTGCCGGCGCCGGGCCATGCTGCGCTATTTCGGCGAGGACATGGCCGAGCCCTGCGGCAATTGCGATACCTGCCTGACGCCGGTGGAGACCTGGGACGCCAGCGTCGCCGCGCAGAAAGCCATGTCGTGCATCTACCGCACCGGCCAGCGCTTCGGCGTCACCTACCTGGTCGATGTTCTGCTCGGCAAGGACAACGAGCGTATGCGCCGCTTCGGCCATGATCGGGTCAGCACCTTCGGTATCGGCAAGGACTTCAGTGCCGATCGGTGGAAGTCGGTCTATCGGCAATTGGTCGCGGCCGGTCTTGTGGCCGTCGATATCGAGGGCCACGGCGCGCTCAAGCTCACGGAGCGCAGCCGCGCCGTGCTGCGCGGCGAGGAGTCGATCCACCTGCGCCGGGATCCGGACCGCAAGCGGACCTCCTCCGCCCAGCGTGCTGCCCGTGCGGAGCCGATCCTGGACCCGGAGGCGCAGGGCCTCTGGGAACGTCTCAAGGCCTGCCGCAGTGCGCTCGCCAAGCGACTGAAACTGCCGCCTTACATGATCTTCGGCGATGTCACGCTGCGCGAGATGCTCACCTACCGCCCGCGCGGCGCCGAGGAGTTATTGGCGCTCTCGGGCGTCGGCGAGGTCAAGCTCGAGCGGTTCGGGGACGAGTTCCTGCAGGCGCTGGCCGAGCACGAATGGGAGCATGGCCGGCCCGACGACGTGCCGCCGGTTCCGGAGGCGGGGCCGCCTGTGCCGCCGAGCCCGGTTCGCGGGGGCACTGCGTCCGAGCGTGATCTGGGCCTCACCGCCAGCGTGCGCGAGACAATCGGCCTGGTCCGCCAGGGCATCGGTGCGGAAGACATCGCGGCGCGGCGCGGCGTCAAGGTCGGCACGGTTTACAACCACCTGTCCCGCGGCATCGAAGAGGGCGAGCTGAGTCTGCAAGAGGCGATCGCGCTGCCGCCGGCGGAGATCGACGCCATCGAGCAGGCCTTCGCCATGCTGGCGCCGGACTCGCCCTATACGCTGAAGCCGGTCTTCGACGCCCTCGGGGGCAAGTACGAATACGGTGTCTTGCGCTGCGTGCGCGCGGCCATGGAGATGGGCGCGGACCACTAACCTACAATGCGCGGGCAGCGCCCGCGAGCGCTACGCGCCGCCGGCCGGTTGACATGCGCTCGCCGATCCGTTGTTCGGACGTTGGCAGGGCGGTGTTCGGGACCGCGGGGCCTGCATTCCGGGCGCATCAATGCGCCGATGCCGCGGCCACGGCGTGACGCTACCCGCTCGACGGCGGTCCGGATTCCCGTTATCGTCCAGCCCGCTGCAGGATCGAAGATCCCGACGCGCCTGCCACGACAGGGCGCGCGCACTCATACTCCCCGATGAAAGGACGGAGACAACGATGCCGCTCAATCTGCCCGGTGAAGTCTGGACGATGCTGATCATCCTCGGCGTCTTCCTGCTGCTGCCGCTGATCATTATCTACATCGCCTACCGCATGATCCGCTGATCCCTGCCGGGCGCCGTCGGGGACCGCCGCAGACCCGACCCGGTGATGCGGCGACAGCCCGACCGACGCAGCGCCCTCGGCACTGTTTTCTGCGCTGGCCTGTTGTTTGCTTTGAAGAGTGCATGAATGAGCATGCATCCAGACCCGAGCAGCCGTCGCGCCATCCGAACAAATCCGGTTCGAGCCGCGATGAACGTAACGCCGAGCATCGCGACGCGCCGTCCGGCGAGGGAAGCCGCGCGCGGCGGCAGCCCGACGCAGATCAAGGGCATGGTCGCGACCGGGACCATGGCCATGACCATGACGACGGGCAAGGTCACGACGGCCATCACCAAGCAATGATCGCCGATTTCCGCCGGCGCTTCTGGGTCACGCTGGCGCTGACGCTTCCGGTGCTCGTGCTTTCGCCGACGCTGCAGGGCTGGCTCGGTTTCAGCGTCGAGTTTCCGGGGCGCATGTGGGCGCTGCTCGCTCTTGCCACACTGATCTATTTCTACGGCGGCTGGCCGTTCCTGAAGGGGCTGGCCTCCGAACTGTCGGACCGTCGGCCGGGCATGATGACGCTGATCGCGGTCGCCATTTCGGTGGCCTGGGGGTACAGCGCGGCCGTGGTCTTGGGGGTGCCGGGCAAGGTCTTCTTCTGGGAACTGGCGACCTTGATTCTGGTGATGCTCGCGGGTCACTGGATCGAGATGCGCTCCGTCGCCGGTGCCTCGCGGGCACTTGAGTCGCTGGCCGAGCTGATGCCGTCGCAGGCGCGCCGCATCGATGAATCCGGAGAGATGCAGATGGTCGCGGTGGCCGAGCTGTCCACCGGCGACCGGGTGATGGTGCGCCCGGGCGAGCGCATCCCGGCGGACGCGGAGATCGTCGAAGGCGCGAGCGAGCTGGATCAGTCCATGGTCACCGGCGAGACGCGGCCGAAGGAGGTCGCGGCGGGCGACTCCGTCATCGCCGGTACCGTCAACGGCTCCGGCGCGCTGACGCTGTCCGTCGAGAAGACCGGTGACGACAGCTATCTGTCCCAAGTCATGCGCATGGTGCGCGAGGCGCAGCAAAGCCGCTCGCGCAGTCAAAAGCTTGCCGATCGGGCCGCCTTCTGGCTGACGATCATCGCATTGTCGGTCGGCGCCGTGACGCTGGTGACTTGGCTGACACTCGGGCAGGAGTTCGTCTACGCCCTCGAGCGCTCGGTGACGGTCATGGTCATTACCTGCCCGCACGCGCTCGGACTGGCGGTGCCGCTGGTGGTGGCCGTCTCCACCGGACTCGCGGCGACGTCCGGGCTGTTGATCCGAGACCGCGGCGCCTTCGAGCAGGCGCGCTTGCTCGACGTCGTCGTCTTCGACAAGACCGGCACCCTGACCGAGGGCCGCTTCGCTGTCAGCGACGTGATTCCGTTCGCGTCCGCCGGCACGGATGCGCAGACGCTGCTGCGTCTGGCCGCGGCGGTGGAGCGGGGCTCGGAGCATCCGATCGCCCGCGGCATCGAAGACCGTGCGGCCGAGGACGGGATCGACGTGCCGCAGGCGGAGGGCTTCGAGGCCCTGTCGGGGCGTGGCGCCAAGGCCGAGGTCGAAGGCGACGAGATCTTGCTGCTGTCCCCCGGCGGCTTGAAGGCCGAGGGCATCGGCGCCGACAATGCGGATGCGAACGCCGCGTTGGAGGCAGGCAAGACGGTAATCTTCGTCGTGCGCGGCGGGGAAGCAATCGGCGCCGTGGCCCTCGATGATGTCGTTCGCGACAGCGCCCGGCAAGCGGTTACAAGCCTGCGCGAGCTCGGGATTCGCTGCGTCCTGCTGACCGGCGATAACCGTGCCGTCGCCGAGCGTGTGGCCCGAGAACTGGGCATCGACGAGGTCCGCGCCGAGGTGCTGCCGGACGAGAAAGCGCAAGTGATCGAGGACATCCGCGCCGAGCACGGGCGGGTCGCGATGGTCGGCGACGGCATCAACGACGCGCCGGCGCTGGCCGCCGCGGACATCGGCATCGCGATCGGTGCCGGGACCGATGTCGCCCAGGAAGCGGCCGACTTGGTGTTGGTGCACGACGACCCGGCCGATGTGGCGAAGGCCATCGCGCTGGCGGGGGTCGTGTACCGGAAGATGCTGCAGAACCTGGCTTGGGCGACCGGCTACAACGTCGTCGCGATCCCGCTGGCTGCCGGCGTCGCGATTCCTTGGGGGTTGACGCTGAGTCCCGCGGGGGGCGCCGTGCTGATGTCGTTGTCCACCGTCATCGTCGCCGTGAATGCGCGGTTGTTGAAGATGCCGAAAGGCTAGGGAAGCGCTGGAATCGTCGGCGCTCGCTCGGGCGGCGGCATGCATGCACCGCCGCCGGGCATCGGCAAGACGGACACTCTTGAGCGCCCGCCGCGCGGGTTGAAATGCCCCCCCGGCGATGGTTCAAATGTACCGCTCACCTTGCACAAAAAAACGCCCGGCGGATGCCGGGCGTCTTGGCTCGAGACGGGCCGCCCCCCTTGCGGGGCGCCGATCTCGCTACCGGCCTGCCTATCAGCCTGCGAAGTTGGCTGCGACGAAGTCCCAGTTGACCTTGTCCCAGATGGCTTCCAGATACTTGGGACGGGCGTTGCGATAGTCGATGTAGTAGGCGTGCTCCCAGACATCGATGGTCAACAGCGGGGTCTTGCCATCGGCAACCGGCGTCGCGGCGTTGGACGTGTTGACGATCTCGACGCCGTCGCCGTCCTTCACCAGCCAGGTCCAGCCGGAGCCGAAGTTCGTGGCCGCGGACTGGCTGAACTGCTTCTTGAACTCGTCGAAGGAGCCGAATTTGGCATTGATGGCGTCGGCCAGCGCGCCGCTCGGCTCGCCGCCCCCATTCGGGCTGAGGCAGTTCCAGTAAAACGTGTGGTTCCAGACTTGGGCCGCGTTGTTGAAGATGCCGCCCGAGGACTTCTTGACGATGTCTTCCAGAGACATGTTCTCGAACTCGGTGCCGGGGACCAGGTTATTCAGGTTATTGACGTAGGTCTGGTGATGCTTTCCGTAGTGGAAGTCGATGGTCTCGGCGGAGATCACCGGCTCCAGGGCGTTCTTCTCGTACGGAAGCGGCGGCAGTTCGTGGGCCATGGCTAGACTCCTGTGTGCTCGTTGGGGTTGGCGTTCGGGACAGGAAATTGATGCCCGCCCCATGGGATCTCAAGGTGCCTATCGACAATCGCGGCAACGATCGCGGGGCCGTCGGGCCGACTCGGCCGGCCGAAATGACCCCCCGCCGGCCAAAATGCACCGCGCGATCGGTATCGGTCGACATGCGGGACCGCTTTGCAGCCGCGATGGCCTCTGTGTGACGATCAGGCCCATGCAAGTGCCCGGCCATGGAGCGATCCACCGTTGAATCCCATCGAGCTCAGTCTCTTCGTCAGCCGTCTGGAAGCCATCTGCGACGAGATGGGCGCGGTGCTGCGCAATGCGGCGTTGTCGCCGAACATCCGCGATCGGTTGGATTTTTCCTGCGCCGTGTTCGATGCCGGCGGCGGACTCTGTGCGCAGGCCGCGCATATCCCGGTCCATTTGGGAAGTATGGCCTTTGCAATGGCCGATCTGGTCGCGCGGCTCGACTGGGCCGACGGCGACATGGCGATCGTCAACGACCCCTACCTCGGCGGTACCCATCTGCCCGATGTGACCGTGATCGCCCCGGTCTTCACCGGAGGCAGACTCGCCGCGTTTGTCGTCAATCGCGCGCACCATGCCGATATCGGCGCGTCGTCGCCGGGCTCGATGCCGATTTCGCGAACGCTCGACGAGGAAGGCGTCGTCATCGAGCCGCGGCTGCTGGTGCGCGGCGGTCGCCTGGACGAAGCGGTATTGCGAGCGGTCACCGGCCGAACCCGCAGCCCGGAGCATGCCGGCGGCGATTTTTTTGCGCAGGTCAGCGCAAACCGGGCCGGACGCGAGCGCCTGGCGGGGCTGATTAACGGCATGGGCGGCCCGGACTTCGACGCCGGTCTGATCGCGCTGAACGACTACGCCGAGCGGCTGGCTCGTTCGGCACTGGCGCAAATCCCGCGCGGCAGCTACCGTTTCACCGACTATATGGACGACGACGGGCAAGGCGCCCGCGACATTCCCATCAGTGTGACGCTGCGAGTCGAAGACGACGGCATCGACTGCGATTTCACGGGTACCGCCGCGCAGGTCGAGGGCAACATCAATTGCCCGCTGGCGGTGGCCGCCGCGGCGGTGTTTTACTGCTTCCGCTGCCTGATGCCGCCGCAGACGCCGGCTTGTGCCGGGGCGTTGCGTCCGATCCGCCTGCGTGCCCCGGAGGCCTGCCTGCTCAATGCCCGCCGGCCGGCCGCGGTCGCGGCCGGCAATGTGGAGACGAGCACGCGCATCGTCGACGTGATCCTCGGGGCCTTGGCGCAAACTTTGAAGGACCGTATTCCCGCCGCGAGCCACGGCAGCATGAACAATCTGGCCATCGGCGGCTATCGCGACGGCGGGGCGGGCCGCGACGCCTGGGACTATTACGAGACCATCGGGGGAGGCATGGGCGCCGGTCCGGCCGGCGGGGGACTGTCCGGTGTGCAGACCCATATGACCAACACGCTGAACACGCCGATCGAGGTCATCGAATCACGATTTCCGCTGCGCGTCTCCCGCTACGGGCTCCGTCGCGGCTCGGGCGGCAACGGCAGTCGTCCCGGTGGCGATGGCTTGGTGCGTGAATTCGAGTGCCTGGAGCCGGCGCAGGCGACGCTGATCGGCGAGCGCCGTTTGCGTGCGCCGTGGGGCCTCGCCGGCGGCAGCCCCGGCGCTTGCGGTGCGCAGTGGCTCAACGGCCGCCCGCTGCCGGGCAAGGTGACGCTGGCGCTGGCGCCGGGGGATCGGCTGCGGATCGAGACACCGGGCGGCGGCGGCTGGGGCGTTTCGGCTCGCGTCGATACGAGCGGCAGCGCCGCCGCGAGCGCGCAACCCCACGCCGAAGCCGAAGCCGAAAGCAGCGCCGAGGCGGCTGCCGGGTACGGCCGTGCCGAAGAAGTGACGATTGGGAGCTGACTATGTGCGGAATCTGCGGCGAGCTGCGCCTGGACGGGATGCCTGCCGATCTGACGGCGGTCTCGCGGATGATGAGCAAGCTGGACCGGCGCGGGCCGGATCACGGCGGCAGCTACAGCGACGGGCCTCTCGGCTTCGGCCATCGGCGCCTTTCCATCATCGATCTGTCGGTGCGCTCGAGCCAGCCGATGCTGGATCAGGGGCTCGGTCTCGCGCTCGTGTTCAACGGCACCATCTACAACTATCCCGAACTGCGCAGGGAGCTGCAGGGGATGGGCTATACCTTTTTCTCCGACGGTGACACCGAGGTCATTCTGAAGGCCTGGCACGCTTGGCGCGAGGACTGTGTTGCCCGGCTCCACGGCATGTTCGCGTTTGCCGTCTGGGATGCCAACGCCAAGGTCCTGTTCATGGCGCGGGACCGCTTCGGCATCAAACCGCTTTACTGGACAGAAAGCGGCGAGCGGCTGCGCTTTGCGTCGACCACCCAGGCCCTGCTGGCGGCGGGCGGCGTCGACACGTCGATCGACCCGGTCGCGCTGCACAATCTGTTTACATTGCATGCGGTGGTGCCGGCGCCGCGCACCGTGCTTGCCGGCGTGCGCAAGCTCAAGCCCGCCCATTGGCTGCGCATCGACGCCGACGGTCGCCGCACCGAGCGCGCCTATTGGCATCTGAACGCCACCCGGCCGGCGGAGCCGATGTCCGACGGCGACTGGATCGACGCAATCCACGACGCGCTGCAGACGGCCGTGCGCAAGCGCAGGGAGATCGCCGACGTGCCCGTCGGCGTGCTGCTCTCCGGCGGGCTCGATTCCAGCCTGCTGGTGGCGCTGCTGGCCGAGAACGGCGTTGCCGACCTGCATACCTTCTCGGTCGGCTTCGAGGATACGCCGGAGGAGTCCGGCAGCGAGTTCGAGTATTCGACGCCGGTCGCCGAACGCTACGGCACCAGGCATCATCGCTTCCGGGTGCCGAATGCCGAGGTGCTGGCACGCCTGCCCGAGGCCGTCGACGCCATGACCGAGCCCATGTTCGGCCAAGACGCGGTGGCGTTCTATCTGCTCGGCGAGCAAGTCTCGCGCGAGATCAAGGTGGTGCAGTCGGGGCAGGGCGCCGATGAGGTCTTCGGCGGCTATTTCTGGTATCCGCGCATCGCGGCGGAGAGCGCCGGCAGTCCCTTGGAGCGGCTGCGAAAGCACTACTTCGACCGCGACCACGACGAGTATCTCCGCTTGGTCACCGAGCACTACGGCGGCGAGGACCACACCGGCGCCTACATCGCCGAGCGTCTGGCCGAGCCCCTGGCCGACGAGCTCATCGACGCAGTTCTGCGCCTGGATGTCACGACACTGATCGTCGACGATCCGGTCAAGCGCGTGGACAATATGACGATGGCCTGGGGGCTGGAGGCGCGGGTGCCGTTTCTGGACCACAACCTGGTCGAGATCGCCGCCCGCTGCCCGCCCGAGCTGCGGCTGCGCGACGGCGGCAAGTATCCTCTCAAGGCCATGGCCAGAGGTCGGCTGCCGGACAGCGTCATCGATCGGCCGAAGGGCTACTTCCCGATGCCGGCGCTGAAGTATGTCCGCGGTCCGTTTCTGCGCTTCATGCGCGACATCCTCGATTCCGACGCCTGCCGGCAGCGCGGCATCTATCGGCGCGATTATGTCGATATGCTGTCGGCGGCACCCGACGAGCACCACACCCGCATCCATGGCAGCAAGCTCTGGCACCTGGCGTTGCTCGAGCTCTGGCTTCAGCGCAACGTGGACAATGCCGGGAGCTGACGGCGTGCGTGGTCGGTCGCCGCACGCTCTGCCGGCGCCCGGCAAGGCGTTTGGCAGCGAACGGGCGCCGACCGAAGATTCGCATTGACTTGATAAGCGCGGGCGTCAACCCGAGATCAGCGGCACTGCTCAAACCAGCTATATCGAGGTATCCCGATGGACGTGATCGAGCGCATCGACCAGCAGGTCAAAAACAACCCGGTGGTCATCTATATGAAGGGCACGCCGCAAATGCCGCAATGCGGCTTCTCGATGCGCGCGGCGCAAGCGCTGGGCGACGCCGGTGTACCCTTTGCTTACGTGAACGTGCTGCAGGATCCCGAGATCTTCGAGAACCTGCCGCGTTATGCCGACTGGCCGACATTTCCCCAGATCTATATCGACGGCGAGCTGGTCGGCGGCTGCGACATCACGCTCGAGCTGCACGCCAGCGGAGAGCTGAAAAAGATGATGGAGGGCGCCGCCTCCAAGAGCGAGCAAGGTGGCGCCACCGCCTGAGCTGTGGCTGCATCCGGGGCGCCGACAACGTCGATGCACGGGTCGCGCGTTCCGGATCGGCAGTGGCCGGTGTGTGCGAGGGCTCGAAACGGGGCCGCGCCGCATCGAAGCCGTCCGCCGCCGTGACTCCACCGCCCCCCGCCTGCCGACTCGCGTCCAGCCCCCGCCGCCCCGCACCGCCGCGCTGCGGCCGAGGCGAGGAGGAAGTACCTCAGGCCACCCCCGCCCCGATGGCCAGTTCCATGCCGCGCCACCGGTTGACGATGGCGCAAAACAGCGCCGCCGTTTTCTCCGCGTCGTAGACGGCAGAATGTGCCTCGTCGTTGTTCCAGCTCAAACCGGCCGCCTGCACCGCTTTGGCCAGCACGGTTTGTCCATAGGCGAGTCCGGCCAGAGAGACGGTGTCGAAGACACTGAAGGCGTGGAACGGGTTGCGCTTGTAGTTGGTGCGCTCGACCGCGGCCTTGATGAAACCCAAGTCGAAGTGCGCGTTGTGACCGACCAGGATGGCGCGATTGCAGCCCTGGGCGCTGACGGCCTTGCGAATGGGTGACAGAATGCGGTTCAGGGCATCCTTCTCTGAGACGGCGTCCCGAAAAGGATGCTCCGGGTCTATCTTGTTGAACGCCAGTGCGCGCGGGTCCATCTCGGCGCCGATGAACGGCAGCACGTGACAGGCGAGCGTCGGGCCGGGCTCGAGCCAGCCGTCGTGGTCCATGCGCAGCGCGATCGCGGCGATTTCGAGCAACGCGTGGCGTTGGGCGTCGAAACCGCCGGTCTCGACATCGACGACGACAGGCAGGAATCCGCGAAATCGACTCGCGATCGGTGGTTGTTCATACGTTTCGTTGTCCATTTCGGCAGCATAAGAGCGGCGCGACCAAATGCCAAACGGATCGGCGCCGATGGAGGAGTGATGAGGATAGTCCCCGGCCCGATGCAGGCACTGTCATTGGTTGTGCGGACGGCGCCGCGAGCGGGTCGAGCGTTCGCTCGCCCCTGGGCAGCCGCGCGGCCGAGGGCCGGGTGCGCTGTCGTGACATGGCTGCTGCTGTCGCTGTTGCTGCTGCCCCTCGGCGTCGGCGCCGCCGGCGCACGGTTCGACTCGGGCCTCCTGTTTCGCATCCAGAGCGCTTCGTCAGCGCCGCCCAGCTACTTGTACGGCACCATGCACAGCGAAGATCCGCGCGTCGTCTCGCTGCCCGAGCCGGTCAGCTCGGCGCTCTCGGGCGCCGCGGTCTTCGTCTTGGAAGTGGTACCGGACGAGCGAGCAATGGCCGCTTCGGCGGTGGCGATGCGCTACGGCGACGGCACGCTGCTGGCCGACGTGCTGCCGGTCGAGCTCTACGCTCGAATCATCGACGCGCTGGCGCTGCGCGGCATTCCGGAGGCAGTCGTGTCCGGCTTCAAGCCTTGGGCAGTGCTGACGCTGCTGAATGCACCCGAGGCCGAGACCGGCGAGTTTCTGGACATTAAGCTGTACCGGCGCGCCGTCGCGGCGGAGATACCCGTGCGGGGGCTCGAAAGCATGACCGAGCAGGTCTCCGCGCTGGATACCTTGAGTACCGACGATCAGGTGGCGCTGTTGCGCGAGACGCTGCGCACCCAAGCGCAGTTGCCTGAGATGTTCGAAGCTTTGACCGAAGCGTATCTCCAACGCGACCTTCGCGGGCTGTTGGAGCTGAACGACCGCTTTTTGCGGCAGGCCGACCCGGCCCTGATCGCCCGCTTCGAAACGGCCTTGATCCACGACCGCAACGCGCGCATGGAAAAACGGGTGCTTCCGATGCTTGCCGAGGGAGGGCACTTCATCGCTGTCGGAGCGCTGCATCTGCCGGGCGAGGGCGGGCTGCTCGAGCGCCTGAGCCGTCGTGGCCTCACGATCGAGCGCGTCTACTGAGATACGGACGGCACCGGTGATACGGACGGCACCGGGCTGCCCCTGTGATAACATCACGGCGGTTCGATCGGGTGGTTGGGTGACGGAGGTCTCTGGCGAATGCAAAAGCGATGGACCCTGCTGTTCGCTGCTTTGGCGGCGCTATCGCTGCTGGCGGGCTGCAGTTCCGTGCCCAAGGAATATCGCGACCCCGGCGATCCGTGGCAGCCCTTCAACCGCGCTGTCTACAAGTTCAACACCGACTTCGACAACGCCTTCTTCAAGCCGGCAGCGCGGGGCTATCAGTTCATTGCGCCCGAGCCTGTCGATCGCAGCATTACCAATTTCTTCAACAACGTCGCCGACGTGACCTCGGCGGTCAATAATGCGTTGCAGTTCAAGCTTTCGCGTGCCGGCAGCGACGTCGGCCGCGTGGCCGTGAACAGCACGGTCGGCATCCTCGGCCTGTTCGACGTCGCTACCAATATCGGGTTGCCGAGTTATAAGGAAGACTTCGGACAAACTCTCGGCTATTGGGGCTTCCCCCACGGCCCTTACGTCGTTCTGCCGATCCTTGGCCCGAGCAGCGTTCGCGGCACGTTTGGCTGGGCCGGCGATATCGTCGTCGATCCGTTCTTCAGTCTCCAGGAAGACGAGATCTACTGGGGCGCGGTCGTACTGCGCGCCGTCGACAAGCGCGCCGATCTGCTGACCACCACCGAGTTGCTCGACGAGGCGGCGATCGACCCCTACTCATTCGTGCGCGACGCCTACCTGCAGCGGCGCGAGAGCTTGGTGCATGACGGCAATCCGCCGCTGACCGACGACGAGGAATTCTTCTGGGACGATGAGCCCGCCACGCCGGAAAACGAACCGGAGCCCGCGGCATCCGCGGAGTGAGTTTCTCTGTGCTCGCTCGTTGGTTTGTAAATGAACGCAAATCAGCGCAAATCAGCGCGAATCGGAAGCGTCTCCGGGTCTCGGAGACGCCGGGATCGGTTTCCTATGCCTCACCGTCGCATGGGATGAGGCATTTTCTCGGCACTCCCGGCGTCGGCGGCGATTCGGTCATTGGCGTTTATTTGCGGACTATTGGCTGATCATCGGCTTCACGCGCCGATCCGCCCTTCCCTGGATCGACACCACACCGGGAGCGCAGGCTTGCTAAACTGTCTTTATTGACAGTTCTTGCGCAGGCGTGCCGCCGTGTCCGGTCAGCCCTCGGTCGATTACGCCGAGCTCTACTGCCGTTCGTGCTTTTCGTTTTTGACCGCCGCGTCACACCCGCGGGAGTTGGTGCGCAGGGCGGCGGAGCTCGGCTACCGGACGTTGGCGCTGACGGACGAGTGCTCGCTGGCCGGTGTCGTGCGGGCCTACGAGGAGGCCCGCAAACATGATGTGAAGCTGATTGTCGGCAGCGAGCTTGCGGTCGAGGACGGTCCGCGGCTGGTGGCGCTGGCGACAGACCTGACGGGCTACCGGAATCTGTCGGAATTGGTTTCCACGGCTCGGCGGCGGGCGCCTAAGGGCGCATACCGGCTATTGGCGCAGGACTTGGCCGACGGACTCCCGGGCTGCCTGCTGATCTGGCTGCCGGACGGCTCGGATGACGAGCGCATCGCACGCCGGCTGCACGCCCGCTTTCCCGGCCGTTGCTGGATCGGCGTCGCGCTGCACCGGCGCGGCGACGACGCCGCGATGCTGCGCGCGCTGCGCCGGCTCGGCGCCCGCGCCGACCTGCCGCTGACTGCCGTCGGCCAGGTACTGATGCACGTGCCCGAGCGCAGGGCGCTGCTCGACGTAATGACCGCGATCCGCCGCGGCACCACGGTGGCCGATGGCGCCGCCGATCGGCAGAACCGCGAGCAGTCTCTACGTCCCTACGAGGCCCTGCGCCGCTTCTATCCCCGCGACCTGCTTGACGAGACCGTGCGCATCGCCGAGCGCTGCGTTTTCGACCTCGGCGAGCTGCGCTACGAGTATCCCGAGGAGTTGGTGCCCGCCGGCGAGACGCCGGACGGCTATCTGCGCCGGATGACATGGGAGGGCGCCGCCCGCCGCTTTCCCGATACCGTGCCGGAGCGAGTACAGCACCAGCTGACCTACGAGCTTGCCCTGATCGCCGAGTTGGATTACGCGCCCTTCTTCCTGACTGTCTTCGACATCGTTCGCTTTGCGCGCGGCCGCGGCATCCTGTGCCAGGGCCGCGGCTCCGCGGCCAACTCCGCCGTCTGTTTCTGTCTCGGGATCACGGAGGTCGACCCGGCGCGGATGGAGATGCTGTTCGAGCGCTTCATCTCCCGCGAGCGCGCCGAGCCGCCGGACATCGACGTGGACTTCGAGCATCAGCGCCGCGAAGAGGTCATTCAATACATCTACGAGAAGTACGGCCGCGACCGGGCCGCGCTGGCTGCCACCGTGATCAGCTACCGGCCGAAGAGCGCGGTGCGCGACATCGGCAAGGCGCTGGGCATGCCGCGGGACCAAATCGACCGTCTCGCGCGCAACATCAACTGGTGGGACGGGCAGAGCATTCCGCCGGAGCGCCTGCGCGAGGTCGGCCTGGACCCGTTCAATCCGGGGATCCTGCGGCTGATGCACTTTGTGCAAGAGCTCATTGGCTTCCCGCGCCACCTGTCCCAGCACGTGGGCGGCTTCGTCATTGCCCGGGACGCGCTGACGCGGCTGGTGCCGATCGAGAACGCGGCCATGGACGGGCGCAGCGTCATCCAATGGGACAAGGACGACCTGGGCACGCTGGGCTTGCTGAAGGTGGACTGTTTGGCGCTCGGCATGCTGAGCGCGATTCGCCGCGCGCTGGATCTCGTCAATGGCTTCCGCGGCAGCCGGCTCGCCGTTGCCGACATCCCCGACGAAGACCCTGCCGTCTACCGCATGATCCAGCGCGCCGAGACCGTCGGCGTATTCCAGATCGAGTCCCGTGCGCAGATGGCCATGCTGCCGCGCTTGAAGCCCGCCTGCTTCTACGACCTGGTCATCGAGGTGGCCATTGTGCGTCCGGGGCCGATCCAGGGCGACATGGTGCATCCGTACCTGCGCCGCCGGCAGGGGCTGGAGCCGGTGTCCTATCCGTCGCCGGCGGTGGAATCGGTGCTCGGGCGCACGCTGGGCGTGCCCATCTTCCAGGAGCAGGTGATCAAGGTCGCCACGGTCGCCGCCGGCTTCGATCCCGGCGAGGCGGACCAGGTGCGCCGCTCCATGGCTGCATGGAGGCGCCGGGGCGGGTTGGAAGGCATCCGTAACCGCCTCATCGACGGCATGCTGAGCCGCGGCTACAAGCGCGAGTTCGCCGAGCAGATCTATAAGCAGATCCTGGGCTTCGGCGAATACGGCTTTCCTGAGTCCCACGCCGCCAGCTTTGCGCTGCTGGTCTATGTATCGGCCTGGCTCAAGCACCACGAGCCGGCGGCCTTCTTCGGCGCGTTGATCAACAGCCAGCCCATGGGCTTCTACCCGGCGGCGCAGCTGATTCGCGAGGCGCGCCGGCAAGGGGTCGAGGTGCGCCCGGTGGACGTCCGCCACAGTGGTTGGGACTGCAGCCTTGAGCGAGCGCGAGGGGGCGCTCCGGCGCTGCGGTTGGGGCTGCGGATGGTCAGGGGCCTATCGCAGGCGGGCGCCGTTCGGCTGGTCTCGGCGCGAGCCGAGGCACCCTGGTACTCGGTGGAGGATCTGCGGTTGCGCGCCGAGCTCGATCGCGGTGATCTGAAGGCACTGGCTGCCGCCGACGCGCTGGCCGGACTCACCGGCAACCGCCATCTGGCGGCCTGGCAGGTGGCCGTGCGCCGGGCGGCCCTGCCGTTGCTGCCGCGGGACGACGGCGATGGCGCGTTACCGCTGCTGGCGCCGCCGACGGAGGGCGAGCAGATCGTCGCCGACTACAATAGCGTCGGCCTGAGCCTGCGCCGCCACCCGCTGGCGCTGCTGCGTCCGCGGCTCGCGGAGCTGAATCTGTTGTCGGCGCGCGAGGTGCTGGAGATGCCGGCCGGAGAGCACGTGCGTACCGCCGGGCTCGTGATCACCCGGCAGCGGCCGGCCTCCGCCAACAACGTCACCTTCGTCACGCTGGAGGACGAGACCGGGAATGTGAATCTGGTGATCTGGAAGCGGCTCGCGGAGCGCCGGCGCTCGGTTGTGCTCGGTGCCCGGCTGATGGCGGTCAGCGGCGAGATCCAGCGCGAGAGCGGCGTGACTCATTTGGTTGCGCGCTCGGTGGCGGACTATTCGCGCATGCTTGGCGGGCTGGTGCTGCGCTCGCGGGATTTCCACTGACGAGACCGCGGCCGATCCGCGGTTGCGGACGAAACCCCGCCTCGAACGTGCCGTTTTCGAGCCGATGGCAGGGTCCGCTCTGCGCTTGCCGCGGCAGTGCGGCGGCGTCTCGGATTTCGCGGCACCGCCCCGCCGGCCGGGCGATCCGTGCCCGCGGGGCGGTGGCATGGCATTAGCCGGAAGTGGAGCCGGTCTTCTTGCCGCCTTTGTTACGGCAATAGCCGTCCACCTTCACGCCATCCTTGCGCTGATAACTGTCCACCCATGTGCAGCTTGTGGTGGTGTCGCACGAGGATTTCTCCTTGCCCTTGCACTCGGCGCCGACGGCATTGCCCTGGATGGCGAGCAGCATGGCGACCGCGCCGGCGGCGGCCAGGCTGTTGGTGACGGCGTTACGCTTGTTCATGATCATCTGCCTCCGGAAGAGTGGGGTTTGTTGCGGTTCCTGCCTGCAGCGAATCGGTGCAGGGCGTACACAAAATAGAGCTTTTCCAGGAAGATTTCCACAAAAAGTTAACGATCGGCTTTGCCGTTCGTCCGCTCGCCGATGGCCGCTCGCGCCTGCGCTAATCTGGAAACGAATTAAAAATCAGCTTTTAGACGCGTCTTTTCGCATTCGAAGCGTCGCGGCCCGTGCCTGTACATCGATCAGAACGTCGAAGACCGATTTCTGGCCGCGTACCCATCTCGTGACCAATTCCGCACACGCAACCGTGATCATGCCCGGCAAAATGATGCCCGGATTGGCCGTCAGCTCCAATAGCGCGGTCAGGGCCGCGAGCGGGGCTCGCAATGTCGCGCCCATCATCGCGACCATGCCGATGGTCGCGTAGAAGCCGGGGGAGGCGGCGGCCGCGGGTATCCACTGCGCCAGCGCAAGCCCGAAAACCGAGCCGATTGCACCGCCGATGAACAGGGTCGGCCCGATGAGTCCTCCCGGCACGCGCAGCCCGACGCTGCAGCCGGTTGCAATGAGCTTGGTGGCGACAAGCGCTGCTACCAGGGTCAGATCCACCTCGTCGATCAGCAACAGCGCCAGCGTGTCGTAGCTGGTGCCCATGATTTGCGGCGTACCCAGCGCCAATATGCCGGTGATGAGGCCGGCCAGCGGCAGCGTCGTCACAAAGCGCCATTGCGCCGTGCGCGCGGCTACGGCCGCGCAAAGCGCGATGAATGCAACCGCCAGCAGGCCGGTGGCAGTGCCGAGCAACAGCAGTGCGATGAGATTCCAGTCGGAGCCCAGCGATTCCGGCGGGACCGCGAAGCCGGGTTCCGCCAATGCCACGCCGCGGCTGACCATGGCACCGACGACGGCGGCGACGATCACCGGCAGGAAGCGACTCACCTGATAGCGGATGCGCAGCACCTCGATCGCGAACACGACGCCGGCGAGCGGCGTATCGAATGCAGCGGAGATGGCGGCCGCGGCACCGCAGGCGGCCAGCGTGATATCTTCTTCCGCTGTCAGGTTCAGCCGCTGTCCGACGAAGCTGGCGCTGGCGGCGCCGAGATGGACCGCCGGGCCTTCCCGGTCGACGGAGTGCCCGCCGACGATGGCGCCGACGGCGCCGACGAACTGGGTCAGCATGTTCATGGCCGGCAAGCGCTGCCGGCCCGGGGCCTGCAGATGCTTCAGCACATGCACGACCCCGACTTCTCTGCTGGCACGGGGCAGTAAGTCGAGCAGCAGCCCGAGCAGGAGGCCGGCAGCGACCGGCAGCGCAATGCGCAGCCAATAGGAAAGGTCTTCGTAGTTGCTGCCATGGCCGGCGGGCAGCAGCAGCCGTTGGCCGATCTCGATTGCAACCCGGAACGCGAGCACGACACCGCCCGCAAGCAGGCCACTGACAATGCCGAGCAGGGTGAGGCGAATCCAAGTGCGACGGTCATCGTCCATCGCGCGATTCTAGCGTGCCGCCGGTCTCGGCACAGCGGTGATCCGCCGCCATCGACCTTGCACGATAGTCGGGAGGCCTATTGCGCGCTCAGCGGCGATCGCAAGGCGCGGCGCCGGCGGGCTCTACACCGGTTGCCGGCCGGCCAAGCGCAGATACTGGCTATGCAACTGATCGACCCGACGCGCGAGGGCGGCCGGCGGGCCGGTATTGTCGATGACGTCGTCGGCGGCCGCGAGCCGCCGCTCACGCGGTACCTGGCTTGCGATGATGCGCTCGATCTCCGCCTTGTCCAGGCCGCTGCGTGCCTGCACGCGGGCGATCTGCACCGACTCGGGCACATCCACCACGAGCACCCGTTCGGCCATGTCCTGCTGGCCGGTCTCGAGCAGCAGCGGAATCGAGAGGATGACGTAGGGCCCGCTCGCGTGTGCCATCCGCGTGCACATCTCGCCGCGGATGCGTGGATGGAGAATGCCCTCGAGCCGTCGGCGGGCATCGGCGTCCGAGAAGACCTGCCGGCGCAGCGCGGCGCGGTCGAGATTGCCTGCGGTGTCGATGATGTCGGCTCCGAAGGCCGCGGCAATGTCCGGCAGCGCCGCGCCGTTTCGGGCCGTCAGCGCGTGGGAGACCTCGTCCGCGTCGATGACCGTCACACCGCGATCGGCGAACAGGGCGGAGACCGTGCTCTTGCCGCTGCCGATTCCGCCGGTCAGCGCGACTGCATAGACATGGCTCAAACCGCTACCTCGGCGCGCTCGCGGGACATCAGATGATCCCGGCCCAGCGCAGGTAAGCGGAGCTGATGGCCTCACCCCACACGAGGCTGACCCAGCCGGAGATCGCCAGGAAGGGACCGAATGCGATGGGCGTTTCGCGTTGGCTGCGTCCCGCCGCGATCAGCGCAATACCGAACAGCGCGCCGGGAATCGTCGACAGCAGCACGATCTGCGGCAGCGACTGCCAGCCAAGCCAGGCGCCGAAAAGCGCGAGCAGTTTGAAGTCGCCGCGCCCGAGCCCTTCTTTGCCGGTCAACAAGCGAAATCCGTGAAAGATTGCCCACAGGCTGAGGTAGCCGGCAGCGGCGCCGATAATGGCGGTCGGACTGTCGACGAAGACGCCCGGGATGCTCGCCAACAGGCCGATCCACAATAGGGGCAGCGTAATGTCGTCGGGCAGCAGCTGGGTATCGAAGTCGATGGCAGCCAGCGCGACGAGGCCCCAGGTCAGCAGCAGCGCGAGCAGGCCCTGAACCGTTGGGCCGAACTGCCAGATCACGATCACCGACAGCACCGCGGTCAGGGCCTCCACCAGCGGATAGCGCCAGGAGATCGGCGTCTTGCAGTTCGAGCAGCGCCCGCGCAGCAGCAAGAAGCTGACTACCGGGATGTTCTCCCACGCGCGGATACGGTGCCCGCAGTGCGGGCAGTGCGAGGCCGGGTGGGCCAGCGTCAGCGGCTCCGGTGCCGCGTCCTGCGGCCCGTCTGCCGGCGACGCGGCCGCGGCCGGAGCGCTTTCGTGCAACTCCGAGCATTCCAGCCGCCATTCCTGCTCCATGATCTTCGGCAGGCGCAAGATGACCACATTCAGGAAGCTGCCGACGATCAGTCCCGCCAACGCCGTCGAGGCATACAGCAGCCACGGTGTTTCCGTGAGCAGTACGAAGGCATCCATCATGAGACGGGTCCCGATACGTTCCGGGAGCGGGGGGCGCCTGCCATCAGACCACCGCCGCCAGCTTGAAGATCGGCAGGTACATCGCCACCACAAGGCTACCGACCAAGCCGCCGATGACCACCATGATCAACGGCTCGAGCAGGCTGCTCAGCGCATCCACCGCATTGTCCACTTCCTCTTCGTAGAAGTCGGCCACTTTGGAGAGCATGTCGTCCAGTGCGCCCGACTCCTCGCCGATGGCGGTCATCTGCACGACCATATGCGGGAAGATGTCGTGTTGGTGCATCGTCAGCTGCAGACTCTGGCCCGTGGCCACGTCCTCGCGCATCTGCTTGACGACATTGGCGTAGACCACGTTACCGGTGGCACCCGATACCGAGTCCAAGGCCTCAACCATCGGCACGCCGGCGGCGAACATGGTCGATAGCGTCCGCGCGAAGCGCGCCAGCGCCGCCTTGTTGAGGATCGGTCCGATCACCGGAATCTTCAGCGACGCCCGCTCGATGCCTTCGCGAAATGCGGCCGACTTCTGATAGAACTTCTTCAGCCCGAACACGGCAGCCGCGGCGCCCAGGCCAACGATCCACCACCATTCACGCAGTGTATCGGAGAGCCCGATGACCAGCAGCGTAAAGGCCGGCAGGTCGGCGCCGAAGCTCGCGAACATGGATTTGAACTGCGGAATCACGAACAGCAGGATGACGGCCGTCACCACGACCGCGACCACAATGACCGAGATCGGGTAGAACAGGGCCTTCTTGATCTTTCCCTTGATCGATTCCGTTTTCTCCTTGTAAGTGGCGATCTTGTCGAGCAGCACATCGAGCACACCGGCCTGCTCGCCGGCGGCGACCAGACTGCAGACCAGTTCGTCGAAGTGGTCCGGGTGCTTGCCGAGGGCGGCGGCGACGGCAGTGCCGCTCTCGATGTCCTGTTTGATCGCCAGCAGCATTTCCTGCATGGCTTCGTTCTCGTGCCCGCGGCCGACGATATCGAAGGACTGCACCAGCGGCACGCCCGAGGCCATCATCGTTGCCAATTGGCGGCTGAAGATACTGATGTCCTGGCTCGTGATCTTCTGTTTGCCGCTGCCGAACAGCGGCTGCGCCTTCTTGCGCACCTTGTGCGGGCTGACACCCTGGCGGCGCAGGTCGGCCCTGGCCATGGCCAGGCTGGATGCCCGCACATCGCCTTTGACGCGTGCCCCGCGCCGATCGACGCCTTCCCAGGTGAAGACGTAGGCCTTCTCGGGCTTTTGTTTCTGAACGGCGGTTACGGCCATGTTGATCAGTCCTTCGTCACGCGGTTGAGCTCTTGCAGGCTGGTCATGCCCGCCTTGACTTTGCGCAGGCCCGATTCACGCAGATCGGGATAGCCTTCCCGGCGCGCTTGCTCGGCCAGCTGAATCGAGTTGCCGCCTTCCATGATCAGCCGGCCCATTTCCTCGGAGACCTCGATGATCTGGAAAATGCCGACGCGGCCCTTGTAACCGTTGACGCAGCGGTCGCAGCCCACCGGCTTGTACAGCCGGATACCGGTGGCGACTTCCTCCTCGTCGAAGCCCTCCTCGATCAGCGCCTCGTCCGGCAGCTCGTCGATCTCGCGGCAGTGCACGCACAGGCGCCGTGCGAGACGCTGCGCGATGATGCACAGAACCGACGAGGCGATATTGAACGGCGGTACGCCCATGTTGGCGAGACGGGTCAGCGACTGGGGCGCGTCGTTGGTATGCAGCGTCGAGAGCACCAAGTGGCCGGTCTGGGCCGCCTTGACGGCAATTTCGGCCGTTTCCAGGTCGCGGATCTCGCCGACCATCACGATGTCGGGATCCTGGCGCAGAAACGCCCGCAGCGCGGCGGCGAAGGTGAGCCCGCTTTTCGGGTTGAGATTGACTTGGTTGATGCCGGGCACGTTGATCTCGACCGGATCCTCGACGGTGGAGATGTTGACCGCCGTGTCGTTGAGGATGTTCAGGGCCGAATACAGCGTGACGGTCTTACCGGAGCCGGTGGGCCCCGTGACCAGGATCATGCCGTAGGGCTTCTTGATGGAATCCAGGAAGATGCGCTTCTGCTGTGCGTCCATGCCCAGGCTGTCGACACCCACATTGGCGGCGCTGGAGTCGAGAATACGCAGCACCACTTTCTCTCCGAACAGCGTGGGCAGCGTATTGACGCGGAAATCGATGTCCCGGGTCCGGCTGAGCTTGAGCTTGATACGTCCATCCTGCGGGACGCGCCGCTCGGCGATATTCATGCGCGACATGACCTTGAGGCGCGCGATCAGCCGGGTGGCGATGCCGGTGGGCGGGCTCGCGACCTCGCGCAGCAGGCCGTCCTGGCGAAAACGGACGCGGAAGTACTTCTCGTAGGGCTCGAAATGGATGTCCGATGCCGAACTGGAAATGGCATCGATCAGGATTTTGTTCACATAGCGCACGATGGGCGCGTCTTCGACATTGAGGTCTGAATCCCCGCCCTCTTCGGACTCTTCGGTCGAGACGTTCAGCGCCTCGAGATCCGTGTCCATCATGTCCGAGATGGCCTTGTCCTGGGCCGCGCTGGCACGCTGGATCGCGATACCGAGCTTGTCCTCTTCCACCAGCACCGCATCCGTCGACAGGCCGGTATTGAAGCGGATGTCCTCCAACGCCTGATCGTTGGTGGGGTCGGAGAGCGCCAGGAACAGCCGTGTTCCGCGCTTGTGCAGCGGTAGTACGCGGTGCTTGATGATCAGCTTCGAGTCGACGACGTTCACCGGCAGAGCGCCGACGTCCATCGCGTTCAGGTCCAGCAGCGGAACGCCGAACTCCTCCGACGCGGCAACGGCGATGCTGCGGCTGTCGAGCAGCTTTTCGGCAACGACATATTGAATGAAGGACTGTCGGCGGCGGGTGGCTTCGGTATAGGCCGTCTGTACTTGCTGCTCTGTCAGCAGCTTGTCGCGAACGAGCTTGTTCGCAAGTCCTGCGGGCTGTATCTGTGTCTGACTCGTCGCCATAGATGTCTACCAGATTCGGCGCAACGGGGCGGCGGGGACGCGCCGCCACGGGCGCAAGGGGTCTGCCGATCGAACGGACGGCAGCGCCTGCTCCGGATCCGTGTCCGGATCCGCATGCGGCCGATCATGACGTTTACCTCGGTGTCGCGGCAACCACTCCCATGCGCACGGAGGGACAGCCCGTCCTTGGGCGAGCGGAAGGTCAACCGCGCCGGGACGCAATCCCAGTTCCCCGAGTCTAGGGCGTCGGCAGGTGCAATTCTGCGCGTGCGTTCACGCCTCAGCGATTCACCACCGTAGCCAGTCGGACATTGTTGGCGACCAGGCCGTTGTCCTTCTGCTCGCTTTCGTTCAAGTAGAACTCGAGGATCGTCTCGCGATTCATCAGCATTTCTTCGGCCACTTCGTCCGCCACTTCGTTGGCGTGGCAGAACACGCTGACGTAGGGCGAGTCGGGATCGCGCGGGTCGGTGATCCAAAGGTTGGGTGCGATCTGATCGATAAACCGCAGGAAGCCGTAGCCTTTTTCCGGAAACCACTTGGTGCAGACGCCGCGCACGCAGGATCCGGGCTTGCCCCAATCATTGCGAGGCTCGTAGGAGACCGGGAGCAGGTCGGGGATCAGGAAGCCCGACCAGAAGGCATCCACCTCCATCTGCAATTGGCGCGAAATGTTTCTGAAGGCGATCAGCTCGACGCGGCAACCCCGGTTCTGCAGCGCGGTGACCACTTGCAGAAAGTCGCCGTCGCCGGTCACCAGGATGACCTGATCGAGCTTGTCCGCCTGCAGCATGGCATCCACGGCCATGTCCAGATCGGCATTGGCCTTGGTCGTGACATTACCCGCCTCGTCGGTATAGCGACGAACGTGCTTGACCGTAATTTTCCAGCCGAAGTCGCGGACCATCTGCTGGTAAATGCGCGACTTCTTGGCATATTCCGCGTCCTCGCGGGCGCGCTCGACATCGAAGGCAATATAGGTGTTGAGTCTCTGCAGGATTCCGTTCTCGCGGCTGGCGAAACGCCGTAGTACGTCGTACCGCATCTGATAACCGCCGTTGTACCGAATATTCTCCGCATCGACGTAGACGCCGACTCTCTGGGCTGAAGACAAAACAAGGATCCTCTTTGCAACAACAATAAAAAGGGCGCTACAGAGTTCCTCCCGAATGGTAACCAAAGGACAGCACAAGGAATGTGGAAGTTCGCACGGTTACGCCCAAAGAAGGCGCCGGCGGCGAATGGGGCGGTCCGGCTCGGAAAAGCCGGGCCGGGCCGGTGGAAGCACCGGCCCGGCGTTCCCGGACGGGGGCGGGCGTTACTGAACGGCGCGATTGCCGATCAGATCATCGACGACCGTCGGGTCGGCCAGCGTGGAGATGTCGCCCAAGCTGTCGACCTCGTTCGCCGCGATCTTACGCAGGATGCGGCGCATGATCTTGCCCGATCGGGTTTTCGGTAGGCCCGGTGCCCACTGAATGATGTCGACGGTGGCGATAGGACCGATCTCGGTGCGCACCAGCTTGACCAGTTCTTTCTTCAGGTCGTCGCTGGGCTCGACACCGGCCATCGGGGTGACGTAGGCGTAGATGCCCTGGCCTTTGATGTCGTGGGGATAGCCGACCACCGCGGCCTCGGCGACGGCCTCGTGCAGCACCAGCGCGGATTCGATCTCGGCGGTGCCCAGACGGTGGCCCGAGACGTTGAGCACGTCGTCGATACGGCCGGTGATCCAGTAGTAGCCGTCGGCGTCGCGCCGTGCGCCGTCACCGGAGAAGTAATAACCCGGATACTGCTTGAAGTAGGTGTCGATGAAGCGCTGATGGTCGCCGTAGACGGTGCGCATCTGCGCCGGCCATGGCCGGGTGATCACCAGCGCGCCCTCGGCTTCACCCTCCAAAATGGTGCCCTCGGCGGCATCGACCAGTGCCGGTACGACGCCGAAGAACGGCCGCGAAGCCGAGCCTGGTTTCAATGGGGTCGCACCCGGAAGCGGTGTGATCAGATGGCCGCCGGTCTCGGTCTGCCACCAGGTATCGACGATCGGGCAGCGGCCGTCGCCGACGACGTTGTGATACCACTCCCAGGCCTCGGGGTTGATGGGCTCGCCGACCGAGCCGAGGATGCGCAGCGACTTGCGCGAGGTCTTCTTGACCGGCTCCTCGCCGGCGCGCATCAGTGCGCGGATCGCGGTCGGCGCCGTATAGAAGATCGACACATTGTGCTTGTCGATCACCTGCCAGAAGCGGGACATGTCCGGGTAGTTCGGGATGCCCTCGAACATCAGCGAAATCGCGCCGTTGGCCAGCGGGCCGTAGACAATGTACGTATGCCCGGTGACCCAGCCCACGTCGGCGGTGCACCAGTAGACCTCGCCGTCCTGGTAGTCGAAGGTGTACTTGTGCGTCATCGCGGCAAAGACGAGGTAGCCGCCGGTGGTGTGCAGCACGCCCTTCGGCTTGCCGGTGGAGCCGGACGTGTAGAGGATAAACAGCGGATCCTCGGCGTCGACGGGCTCGGGCGCGCACTCGGCCGCGGCCTCGGACATGGCTTCGTGGTACCAGACATCGCGGCCCTCGGTCCAGGCGATGTCGCCGCCGGTGCGCTTCACGACGAGGCAGGTGTCGATGCTCGGGCATTCCTCCAGCGCCTTGTCGGCGTTCGCCTTCAGCGGCACGTGGCGGCCGCCACGCACGCTCTCGTCGGAGGTGACGATGAGCTTGCAGTCGGAATCCTGGATGCGATCGCGCAGCGAGTCCGGCGAGAAGCCGCCGAAGACGATGGAGTGCACGGCGCCGATGCGGGTGCAGGCCAGCATGGCAACGGCGGCCTCGGGAATCATCGGCAGGTAGATGCAGACCCGGTCGCCCTTGGCCACGCCGCGGGACTTCATCACATTGGCGAGCTTGCAGACGTCGGCATGCAGCTCGCGGTAAGTGATCTTGCGGTCTTCTTCCGGGTTATCGCCTTCCCAGATGATCGCGACCTGATCGCCGCGGGTGCTGAGGTGGCGGTCCAGGCAGTTGTAGGACACGTTGAGCTTACCGCCCTCGAACCACTTGATGTGGACATCGTCGGGGCCGTAGCTGTAGTCCATCACCTTGTCCCATTTCTTGTCCCAGGTGACGAACTGATCCGCATGCTCCGCCCAGAAGCCTTCCGGGTCTTCTACCGAGCGCTGGTACATGCTGCGATAGGTCTCCTCGTCGATATGCGCTTTGGCGGCAATCTCGGCGGGAACCTCGTAAATCTTGGACTCCGACATGGCGTCTCTCCTCGCGGGTAGCAATTGGTGTTGTGCGTTCGGGCTTCCTTGCCGTAGCGCGCTTTGGCGCCCAGGGGAGGCTGAAGTCTAAACGCTCACACCCCCGGTCGCTACTGCATGGACCTCGCCGAGACTGCCATAGAACCTCAATATTAGAGATTGGCAGATGCTGTCGCGGCGTGTCCGGTCGGCGCCCTTCCGTGGCGGAAAACGGGCGTTTTCGGTGGCGGGAGGCGCCGTAGCGAGTCTTGCCGGTGCAGAGACTCGGCGGCGCTTCGCCCGTCCGCTCCGCCTGCGCCGCCCCGCAACTGCGAGAGGCGTGCAACAATGTGCCCGACAGCGTCGGCGCTTAGGCTGTATTGCAGTGCGTCCCGGCGCCGCATCGGCCGCCGCCGTTCCGCTCACCGAGGGTGCGCGGGATCATGACGGGCAGGGACCGGCGTTGCATTGGCATGCATCAACCGTCGACGGAGCTCGACCTTGAACAAGACCCGGATCATTTCGATGCTGGCGCTGTTGCTGCTGGCCGGTATCGCCTTCGCCTATTATTGGAATACCCAGCGCGCTTCGCCCGAAGACAGGCCCGCCGGGCTGGCGCTGTTCGGCAACATCGACCTGCGCGTGGCCAATCTTGCCTTCGAGACGACCGGGCGTATCTCGTCCATGCTGGTCAGCGAAGGCGCGCGGGTGGAGCCCGGGCAGTTGCTCGCGGTGCTGGACGATCGCCAGCCGGCGCTGGCCCGCGACGCTGCACGTGCGCAGGTCGAGGGCCAGCGGGCCGAGCTCGCAAAACTGATCGCCGGCCCCCGCAAGGAGGAGATCGAAAAGCTCAGGGCCGATCTGGAGGCCGCCGAGACCGAGGCGCGCAATGCTGCCCGCCATGCCGCGCGCAGCGCAGACCTGGCCAAGCGCGAGCTGGCCTCCCCGCAGGAGTACGACGATGCGCGAACCGCGGCCGAGGCGGCGCATGCCCGCGCCGGTGCCGCCCGGGCCGCGCTGGATCTGGCCTTGGCCGGCAGCCGCGAAGAGGACATCGCCGCCGCGAAAGCGCGCCTTGCCGCGCTGGAATCGCAGCTGGCGCTGGCCGAGGTTCAACTGGGCTATACGCGTCTGCATGTGCCGTCGCAGGGTGTCATCCAAAGCCGCATCCTCGAGCCCGGGGACATGGCCGCACCCGACCGTCCCGTCTTCTCGCTTGCGCTGACCGAGCCCGTTTGGGCGCGGGTCTATCTGTCCGAGCCGGATCTGGGGCGCGTCAAGCAGGGCCAGCCCGCCACCGTGCAAACCGACAGCTTCCCCGACAAGACCTATCGCGGCTGGGTCGGCTATATCGCGCCCAGCGCCGAATTCACGCCGAAGACCGTCCAGACCACCGAACTGCGTGAAGACTTGGTCTATCAAGCACGCGTCTTTGTCTGCAATCCCGAGGGCGAGCTGCGGCTCGGCATGCCGGTGACGGTGCGGGTGGATCTTAGTGCGGAGCCGCTGGCCGAGCCCGGCTGCACCGAGGATGCCGGCGGCTGAGATGGTGATGCCGGCGCCCTCGAATCCACCATGAGCACCCCCCTCGCCGCGAGCGATCTGCGCAAGACGTTTCGATCCGGCAAGCGGACCGTCACCGCGCTGGACGGTATCTCGCTCGCGATCGCCGCCGGCGGTGTCACCGGACTGATCGGCCCCGACGGCGCCGGCAAGACCACGTTGATGCGTCTTGCGGCGGGACTGTTGGTGCCCGATGCCGGCAGCATCGTCTGCCTGGGCCACGATGCCACCCGCGAGTCGCTGGCGGTGCAGGCAAAGGTCGGCTATATGCCCCAGCGCTTCGGCCTCTACGAAGACCTGAGCGTCCAGGAGAACCTGGACCTGTACGCGGATTTGCAGGGCCTGCCTCCGGCCGAGCGGCCGGACCGCTACGCTCGGCTCACCGAAATGACGGGACTCGGCCCCTTCGCCGATCGCCTTGCCGGGCAACTCTCGGGCGGCATGAAGCAGAAGCTCGGGCTCGCCTGCACGCTTGTGCGCCCGCCGCGGCTGCTGCTGCTCGACGAGCCCACCGTCGGCGTCGATCCGGTCTCGCGCCGCGAGCTCTGGGACATCGTCTACACGCTGGTTCGGGACGAGGACATGACCGTGCTGCTGTCGACGGCCTATCTGGACGAGGCCGAGCGCTGCGCCGATGTGATCCTGCTGCACCAAGGGCGCGTGGTCGGGCAGGGGCCGCCGGCGAGCTTCAGCGACCCGCTGGCGGGGCGTACGTTCTTGGTCACCGGCCCGGTGGCCGAGCGCCGGCGGCTGCAGGCATCGCTGGCCAAACGTCCCGGTGTGCTCGATGCCGTCTTGCAGGGCGATGCGGTGCGGGTCGTCACCGACGCCGCGCACCCGCCCGACTGCGATGATCTGGGTGACTCGGTGACCTGCGAGCCGGTATCGCCGCGGTTCGAGGACGGCTTCATCGCGCGCCTGAAGGACAAGCAGGACCATGCCCCGCTGCCCGGGGTCGCCGACGTCGTCGCGGCCGAGGACGAGGCCATCGGCGTCGACGGGCTGACCAAGCGTTTCGGCGACTTCACCGCGGTCGACAACTTGCGCTTCACGGTCCGAAGCGGAGAGGTCTTCGGGCTGCTCGGCGCCAACGGTGCCGGTAAGACGACGACCTTCCGGATGCTCTGCGGCCTGCTGCCGGCGACGGCAGGTCGGCTGCGGGTGGCCGGCGTCGACCTGCGTCGCGCCGCGGCCAAGGCCCGCGGGCGTATCGGTTATATGTCCCAGAAGTTCTCGCTCTACGGCAATCTATCCGTGCGCCAGAACCTGGACTTCTTCGCCCGCGCCTATGGACTGCGCGGTCAGGGGGTGCGGGAGCGGTTGGACTGGGCGCTGTCGGCGTTCGAGCTGACGGACCTCGCCGACGCCGAATCCGGCACGTTGCCGCTCGGCTATCGGCAGCGTCTGGCCATGGCCGCTGCGCTGCTGCACGAGCCGGAAATCCTGTTCTTGGACGAGCCCACCTCCGGCGTCGATCCGCTTGCACGGCGCGAATTCTGGGCACGCATCAACGCACTCGCCGAGCACGGCGTCACGGTGCTGGTGACGACGCACTTCATGGAAGAGGCGGAGTACTGCGACCGCCTTGTCATCATGGCCGCAGGGGCACTGCTCGCCGTCGGCACGCCGGCCGAGATCAAGGCGCGCGCGGCGCGCGACGACCGGCCCGCGCCGACGATGGAGGACGCGTTCATTGCGCTGATCCAACAAGAGGGGGCGGCATGAGCACCACGAGCCACGAGCAACGTCCGGACTTGGCTTCCGAGTCCGGTTCGGGATCTGGTTCGGAGTCCGGATCGGTTTCGGGCTCCGGTTCGGGGCAGCCCGCCGCCCCGGGCTGCGGCCGCAATCGCCGCCTGCGTGGCCTGCTGCGCAAGGAATGGCTGCAGATCCTGCGCGACCCCTCCAGCATCGCCATCGCCTTCGTGCTGCCGGTGGCGTTGCTGCTGCTGTTCGGCTATGGCGTGTCGCTGGATTCCAAGCACGTGCCCGTCGGTATCGTCATCGAATTGCCCGGACCCGAGGCGGCATCCTTCGCCGGTGCATTCCGGCAATCGCAGTATTTCGCCCCGGTGTTCTACGCGACACGCCAAGAGGCCCGCGCCGCGCTGCGTGCCCATGAGCTCGACGGCATCGTCGTCATTCCCGCCGACTTCGCCCAGCGCCTGAAGGGCGATCGCGACGCCCCGGTACAGGTGATCGTCAATGGGGTCAATGCCAATTCGGCGCGGCTGCTGTCGGCCTATGTGCAGGGTGTCTGGTCCACGTGGATGCAGCGCGAGCTGTCGGACCGGCTGATCCCGGTCGTGCAGCCGGTCAATCCCGAGACCCGCATTTGGTTCAACCCCGAGGTGCGCAGCCGCAACTACTTGGTGCCTGGCCTGCTGGTGGTGAACATGACCCTGGTCGGCGCGCTGCTGACCGCCCTGGTGTTCGCCCGCGAATGGGAGCGGGGCACGCTGGAGGCGCTGATGGTGACGCCGGTTACCCTGCGCGAAATCCTGCTCGGCAAGCTGCTGCCTTACTTCGTGCTCGGCATGGGCGGCATGGTGCTGTCGGTGTTGATGGCGTTGTTTCTTTTTCAGGTACCCATGCGCGGCTCGCTGTGGGTGCTGGCGGCCTGCTCGACGCTGTTTCTGCTCGCCGCGCTCGGCATGGGGCTTTTGATCTCCATCGTGACCCGCAATCAGTTCGTCGCCGGCATGATCGCGATCCTTGCCACCTTTCTGCCGGCGTTTCTGCTGTCCGGCTTCCTGTTCGATATCGACAGCATGCCCGTTGCCGTGCAGGCCATCACCCATCTGGTCGCGGCCCGCTACTTCGTCGCCATCCTGCAGACCCTGTTCCTGGCCGGCGATGTCTGGAGCGTGATCCTGCCCAACGCTGCGGCGCTGGTGTTGATGGCGGCGTTCTTTCTGGGCCTGAGCCGGCGGCGGCTGCACAAGCGAATCGAATAAGCGGGCGAGCCACATGCATCGAATCCTCGCCCTCGTCATCAAGGAGTTCTTGGCACTGTTCAAGGACCCGCGATCGCGCTTCGTCGTCATCGTTCCGCCGCTGATCCAGTTGCTCGTGTTCGGCTACGCGGCCTCCTACGATCTGAACAACGTGCAGTACGCCGTCTACGACCGCGACGGCGGCTACGCGGCCCGCGAGCTGCTGGCCCGCTTCGAGGGCTCGCCGACCTTCAGCCGTGCCCAGCGCATCGAGCGCCAATCCGAGATCGCCGAGCTGATCGACGCCCGCGAGGTGTTGCTGGTGGTCCAGGTCGGCCCGCGCTTCACCGCCGATATCGCCGCCGGCCGCACGGCGTCCGTTCAGATCATCATCGACGGGCGCAACTCCAACACCGCCCAGGTGGCCCTCGACTACACTAACCGGATCATCACCGACTTCAACCGCGATTGGACCGCCGCCCGCGGCCTGCAGGGCCCGCCGGTGCATCTGGTCACCCGCGCCTGGTATAACCCCAACCTGGAGAGCCGCTGGTTCTTCGTCACCGGGCTGGTCGGCATCCTGACGCTGGTGGTGACCATGATGGTCACCGCCATGTCCGTCGCCCGCGAGCGCGAGCAGGGCACCTTCGATCAACTCCTCGTCACGCCGATGCGCCCGACCCAGATCCTCGTCGGCAAGGCCGTCCCCGGCCTGTTGATCGGCCTGTTCGAGGCCTCGCTGGTGGTTCTCGTCGCCGTGTTCTGGTTCGAAATCCCGCTGGTCGGCAGCCTCGCCGTCCTCTACACCGGTATCGTGCTGTTTCTATTCGCCGCCGTCGGCGTCGGCCTGATGATCTCGTCGCTGGCCGTTACCCTTCAGCAGGCCCTGCTCGGCGCCTTCCTGTTCATGGTCCCGGCCGTGATCCTATCCGGCTTCGCGACTCCCATCGCCAACATGCCCGAGCCCGTGCAATGGCTCACCCTCGGCGATCCCTTGCGCTACTACCTGATCATCCTGCGCGGCGTCTTCCTCGAAGGTGCAGGCTTCCCGCTGCTGGTGCATGAGATGTGGCCGTTGGCGGTGATCGCGCTGGCGACACTGGCGGCCGCCGGCTGGTTGTTTCGGCATCGGATGGGGTGATTGGCGAGGCCCTGGACCAGGGTCATCCGATCGGTGGTCAGGGCGTGACGGGCGCGCGCGCATTGTGCGTAGGCGGAAGGCGAGCCGTGCCGGTCGATTCAGCCGACCGCCTGCACCGGGGCGACGCTTCCGCCGTCGTGTTTGGCTCGCCGCGCCGCGTCCAGCAGGATCGGCGCAACCAGAGCCGGCTTCAGAGGCGGCGACTGCGGCACCGCGAACGCCCGATCGCTGATCAGCGCGCCGCGCACCGAGTGATCGCCGGAGCGGTGGCTCAAATGCTCACCGTTCAGGTGGCCGATCTTCGGCGACGACAGTGTGCGTACGTCGGCATCGCGGTTCCAGATCACCATCAGATCCGGCAAGCCGTCGAGTTGGGAGCCGCTGTACCGATCCCGCACCCTGATGACTTCGGACACCAGCGGGTGCGTGCCGGATGCGTCCCTGATGGCCAGTAAGTCGGCCGTCAACTTATCGCAGAGCGACCGGTATTCCTCGCCTGGCTGGACGACACCGTTGGGTTCTCGACCCGCAACACTCAGTCGGACTGCGCCGGCATTATGATTGTGCGGAATGGCGTAGAATCGGCGCGCCGCCGCCCGATTGGCGGCGGATTTGGCTAGATTCTTCGCCCGGCCGACGCGGGCGCGCAGCGGCTGCGGTACCAGCTTCGAATCGAGCAGGCGCTTGCCCAGAGCGGTCAGCCGCGCGATCGAGGTTTTCCGCGGCCGCCCCTCGAGCCGCCGCAGGATCTCTCCCAGGAGCGGGTTCGCCGTGACGTTCGATTCCATCCCCGGACCGGTGATCACGAACGTTTGGCCGTCGTCCACCACGAGCTGCATCAGTTCGCCCAGCGCCGCGTCGAGGTTTCGGTAGCACTGCAGCAAGGGATCGTCGACGCCCTTCGGCCCAGTGCCTGCCTCATGCGTCTCGTGCAGATGCCAGCACAGATGGCCGACGTCGTGACCGTCCGAGAACGAGACGTAGAAGATATCCCAGTCTTGGTCCTCCAGCAGTTCCCGGCTCGCTCGTACCTTGATGCCGATGCGCTGCTCCGAGAGCCGACAGATCTCGTCGTGGGACATGCCCCGAGCCGCTTCCGCATCCGCGTTGCCGGCGAGGGGATCGTCGCCGAAGCGTTCGATCAAGTCATGTACCAGCCCCTCCGGTACGCTGGCCGGATCGCCGGTCCGCCCATGAACGATCCAGCGCGTCACCTCCACGCCGGCGCCGAGCCCCGCCATCCCGGTGACGACCGGGTCGACAACGGCAACCCGCAGCCCTTCGCGCTCGCAGTCGGCCCAAAACGGCGGCACTTTCATGTCGACGTCATCGGCGAAAGGCCGCACGACATAGTCGGGAGGCATGACCTGCTTGCGGAAGTAGCGCCCATGCTCAGAGGGATCAGTGCCGGTATTGACCGACGGCCAATACACGCCATTGCCGAAGCCCGCATAGTTCCGCAGGGCTGTATTCTGGCCCTTTTGGATGAGGCCGGCCAAGTTCGGCAGCGCCCCGCGGGCGATCCACTTCTCCATCAGTTCCGGCTCGACGGAGTCGAGCCCGACAATTAAGAGCTTGGTCGGCATGGTCCGCCTCCTCAGTGCGTAGCGTCGAATACATGCGTGTTCACGGGCGGCGCCGTTCGGCTGCCGGCTTTTGCGGCTATTCCCGTGCCCTCGTGCCGATGGCCGAAAGCCCGTCGCAGCAGGCTCCGGGCCAGAGCGAGTGCCGCCGAGCGCGGCAACAGCCTTATTACGACCGACGCCGCGGACAGCGCCAGACGATTCGTCAGGCACCTGGGCTCACCGCGAAACGAGGCCAACGCCAGCATCGCCAGCGACATCCGCGGCGCACGCTCGCCCGACAGCCACAGTGCGTGGCAGGTCATCGTCAGCCGCCACCCCATCCGTCTTTGCCAGCGGCTCATGTCAACCGGCAGACCTGCCAGCCGCGCGGCTTCGGCAGCGAATGTGCGGCGTTCCCGGTATCTTGCGAGCACTTTGCGGAGATAATCGGTTCCGTCCCATTGGCCATAGGGGCCCTTGTTCTCCCCGTGAACGCGATAGAGCCCGACGGGTTGGCGGATCGACTCGATGTGCCCGAAGTATAGGTCGGCAGCGGTCAGATAGCCGTCCGGACCCAGGATCGTGCCACTCGGCAGCGGCATCACCTGTTCCAGAAAGCCCCGTCTCCAGGCGCATCCGGAAGTGAAGCTCGAGGCGTAGGCAGTCGGGCCGACTGCAGCTGCCTTGCGGCGGTAGTCGCCCGAATCCGGAAGCAGGTTGGGGACCTTTGCGCCGGTCGGCTGCAAGCGGGCGTCCGCCACCAGCAGATAACCGTTGCTGCGTACCACGCCGGGTCGGGACAACCGCTCCACATGCAATGCCGCTGCTTCGGGAAGCAGCACGTCGTCTGCGTCCAACAGCATGACGACATCGCCTCGGCAGTGTGCGAATCCCGCATTGACCGAATCCGTTTGGCCACCGTT
The DNA here is from genome assembly GCA_021736785.1 of Thiohalocapsa sp. Taxonomy (GTDB): domain Bacteria; phylum Pseudomonadota; class Gammaproteobacteria; order Chromatiales; family Chromatiaceae; genus Thiohalocapsa. Next base: position 42,819 of record JAIPFF010000014.1, read on the forward strand.
CTCCTTGAAGACCGCGACGACACGCGAGCCGTAGCTTCGGATGATGTCCCGCGACCCATCGGTCGATCCATCATCGACAACGACGACTTCGATCGGGCGATGGGTTTGCGCGAGCGCGCTCTCGATGGCCTCGGCGAGGTAGGCCGCATAGTTGTAGCTGCTGATCAAAATGCTGACGAACATGGCGAAGACCTTTTTTTTCTTCGTTGGTTGCCGCGCCGACGGGGCATGCCGGGGTCGCGTCGCTCGGCTGCGGGCCGCGATGCCGCGCTCACCCAATCAAGCCGCTTTGTAGGCGACATGGCGCACAAAACCGAGAAAAAAAGTCGGCTATTTCTGCGGAAAGCGCTTCGTTGCGTCGAAGCGCCAACGTCGAGAGCATCGGGGTGGGCGTGGAATCCGTCCGGGGAGCGCGCCCGATGCCGGCACCCTGCGCGCGGATTGTGGAGGGGCGGCGCGGCCGGTTAACTTTGATCTCTCGCTACCGGTGCGTTGGAAGCGGCGCGTATGCCGCCTCCGCCGGGTGCAAAGGGATAGACTCCACGTCATTGCGAACGAGGTCATTGCTATGCAGACACCGCCGGGCATCGAACAAGCGTGCGATGTGCCGTTTGGCGCGCTTTACCCGTTCTTGGTGATCACCTTTGCGGTGACGGGGGCGGTGTTCGGCGCCTTTTTCTTCCTGGCCGATTGGGTCGCGGCTACATTCGGCGAGCCGAGCGGGCATCATCCGCTGTTCATCCTGGCCGTCTATGCGCCTGCGATCGCGGCGTTTATTGTGGTGGCCTACTACAGCGGCAGCCGCGGTCTGCGCGGTTTTCTGTCCAGGATCCTGTTATGGCGCTGCCCGGCCTGGTGGTATGCCTTTTTATTACTCGGTATTCCGCTCATCTTCGTCGGCGGATCGATGCTGAAAGGCAACTGGGGTGTCGACCCCTTGCCCGGCTTAAACGCCACGCTTGCCGCGATGGCGTTCATGCTCGTGCTCGGGCCGGTGGAGGAATTCGGATGGCGAGGCGTCGCGCTGCCGCTGTTGCAAAGGCGCATGGCGCCGATTTGGGCCGGTCTGGTGCTGGGCCTGATCTGGGGCCTCTGGCATCTGCCCGCCTTCCTGCTTGCCGGTACGCCCCAGAGTGGCTGGGGTTTCACGCCGTTCCTGATCGGCTCGGTCGCCGTGAGCTTGATCCTGACGCCGATGTTCAACGCGGCCGCCGGCAGCATCCTGGTGGCGGCGCTGTTTCACTATCAGCTCATCAACCCGCTATGGCCGGACGCCCAGCCCTACGACATTCTCCTATTCTCACTGGCCGCGGTGGTCATCGTCTGGCTTAATCGCCACGCAATGTTCGGTCGTTCCGGCGCGGCGACCGAAGTCGTTCGGAAGGCAGGTCGTTGTTCCGGGTGATGCCTCGGTCCGTGCCGCAGCCCGGCGATTGCGCCGAGCGCTGCCATCGCGGTGGCTGTGAAACTTCTCCGGTCGCCGCGCGGTTTGCCCGACGCGCCCTCAGTCGCTCACTTCTACGCGGTTTCGCCCGCCCGCCTTTGCCGCGTACAGGGCGCGGTCGGCGCGTGCGATCACGCTCTCGACGGTGTCGCCCGAGCGGGCGAGGGTCACGCCGAAGCTGATGGTCTTTTGACCGACGACCGGAAACATGTGCTTTTCCACGCGCCGGCACAGTGCCTTGGCCAAGGTGGTCAGGCCGTGAAGGCTCGCGCCCGGGCAGAGAATGATGAACTCCTCGCCGCCCCAGCGGCCCAGTGTGTCGCTTTCGCGCAGCGACGCCGCGAGCACCCCGGCGATCTCCGCCAGCACTTGATCGCCGACGAGATGTCCGTGCCGGTCATTGACGTCTTTGAAGTGATCGATGTCGCCGAGGATGATCCCGAAGGGCCTTGCGCTGCGCTCGAAGTTCAGCCGCTCGGCCTGCAGCAGATCCTGGATCTTGCGGCGGTTATGCGCGCCGGTCAGCGCATCCGTGCTGGCAATGCGCTGCAGTGTGCGTGCCTCCTCCTGGGTCATACGTTCTCGTACCCTGGATTCCGCCAACTGGCTGGAGCGCTGTTCGAGCTCGTCCGCCATCGCGTTGAAGTTGACGCTGAGTGCGTCGATCTCTTGGATACCGACCGCTTGCAAGGGCTTCTCGCGCAGCCCCCGCCCCAAATGACCGGTGGCCTCCGAAAGCGCATGAATCGGCGTGGCGATACGCGACGCCAGGCGGCGCGCCACGGACAGCAGCACGACAAAGAAAACCAGGTAGAAGAGCAGCATGCCGCCGATGGCGAGATACCCGATCCGATTGCTCAACGCCCGCATGGCCTCTATCGGCTCGAAGATCGCCGCTTTGTCGACCAGTACCATCAGGCGCCAGCCGGTCTGTGGCACCACTTGCTGTATCAGCGAATACTCGTGTCCATCGACGGAAAGCTCGGCGACGTTGTCGTCCGACTGAAAGAAGTCGGCCAGCCGGTCCCGGAACACGGGGTGGCGGCCGGTCAGCAGGTTGTATTCATCCGGCTTCTCCCGGGTGGCGACGATAGGCTCGGCGTAGTCGTGGTCTCGAATCTCCTGCAACCCCATCAGCGCTTCGATACGCGGAGGCATTGCCAGGATCGTTCCTTTGCGATCCACCATGAAGGCCGCGGCATCCCAAGCGAGATGCAGGTCCAGAATATGGTCCACGATGCCGTCGATCGTGATATCGAGACCGCTGACGGCCTCGAGTTGATCCCCTCGGTAAATCGGCACGACGTGCGACATCACCCAGCCCTGGCCCGCGGGATCGAGATACGCGCTGGTCCACACGCCGCGTCGCTCCGGATTGTGCTGCGCGTCCGCTTCGTAATAGAAGTTGAGCTCTTCGACGTTCCAGGACGGGCCAAAGCGTTGGTCGGCATCGCGCAGGAACGGGTAGATGCGATTCATTCCGTCCCATGTATTGATATAAGCCTGTGTGACGAGCGGGTTGGTCTCGACGATCGAGCGCATCAGAGGGTCGATGCCCTCGCTGCAGCGCGCCTTGCGCGCTTCGATCTCTCCGATCCGGGTCGTCGCGGAGTAGTAGAGGCTCGAGCCGCCGTTGTCCGCTTGCTTGTAGTAGGCCCCGTTGGCATGTCGGGCAAATTCCGGCTCGCCGTTCGGCAGCACGCAGTGCCGGTCACTCGCGAAGAAACGCTCGTGATCGGCCTGCATGATGGACGCCAGTCGAGCGACTCCGCGCAGCTGCGTGTCGATGCGAGTCGCCCTGACGGCCGTCAGATCCAGCAGATTGCCCTGCACCTCCTCCAGCAGCAATGCCTGGTTCTTGCCCGAGGTGTAGAGGTTGATGCCGAAATAGAGGCCGAGCAGCAGGATCTCGATCACCAGCATCGGCACCAAGGCGCTCTTCAGGTACTGGCGATAGATGATTGTCTGCAGACTCGACGGGGTTTTCATGACAACGGGCATGTTCGACAGCTGCGCGCGGCAAGGCGACCATTATGCGCGCCGTCCCGCGGAAGCGCCGCAGCTGATGAGGTGGCTCGGGAGACCGGCGCGAAAAGTCGTGCCGGCCGTTGGTGCGGGCGAGTCGGCGTCCGAAGTGCTCGCCGCTTTCTGCCCCCGCGGGTCAAGCGGGAGGGTCGAGCCGCAGCCGAACCTTGACGATTTCGAGGTCGTCCGGATCTCGGTGGCTGGTGAAGCCCAGCACCTTGCAAAGCTTCAGCATGGTGCGGTTGTCGCGCAGGACATCGCCGATGATTTCTTTCATGCCGCGTTGCGCGGCGTAGTCGATGATGCGCCGCATCAGCAGAATGCCGAGCCCCATGCCGGCCATGTCGTGGCGGACCAGAACGGCATATTCGCCTTGCTCGTTATCGGGGTCGGCGGTGACGCTGACCACACCGTAAATCTCGGTTTGGCCGGGGATGCCGGGATCGGTGAGGATCAGCGCCATCTCGCGGTCGTAGTCGAGTTGGGTGAAGCGGGCGGCGGCAACGTGGTCGAGAACGCGCATGGGTGCGAAAAAGCGCAGCCTGACTTCCTCCGGGGTCAGCTTGGTGAACGCCTCCCGCAGCGAGGGTTCGTCCTCGGGGCGGATCGGGCGCAGCAGCAGCGTGCGGCCGTCACCGAGCCGAATGCTTTCTTCCAGTGTCTTCGGGTAGGGGCGGATCGCGAGCCGGGCGGTGCCTTCGGGTTCTCCGGACGGGACGCTTGCGGCGAGCTCTTCCGCCCCCTTTGGCCGATCACGCGCCTCTGCCGTCGGCCCTGCGGCCGGCGGCTCCGCGCGGATGCGTGCGTCCAGCGCGATGACTCCGAACTGATCCGCCAGCAGCGGGTTGATGTCCATTTCGCGGATTTCGGGGATGTCGCAGATCAGCTGGGAGACCCGCACCAGCGCCAGGGAGAGCGCGTCCAGATTCACGGCGGGATGCGCCGGCGAGCCCTGCAGCAGCCGGTGGATGCGGGTGCGCGACAGCAGCTCGCGGGCCAGATGCATGTTCAGCGGCGGCAGGCCGATGGCCTTGTCGTCGATGGTTTCGGCTTGCGTGCCGCCGTGTCCGGCCAGGATCACCGGGCCGAATTGCGGGTCGTCGGCAATGCCGATGATGAGCTCGTAGGCACCGGGGCGGCGCACCATCGGCTGCACGCTGAAGCCGGCCAGGCGGGCTTTTGGATACGCCGCGGCCACCCGGGCCCGGATCGCACGCGCCTGCTCCGCGGCCGCGGCGGGGCCGACCACGTCCAGGGCAATGCCGCCGGCGGCGGTTTTGTGCAGAAGGTCCGGCGACTGCAGCTTCACCACCACGGGGCCGCCGATCTCCGCCGCGCGCGCCGCGGCCTCCTCCGGCGTCTCGGCCGGGTAAGTGGGCACCGCGGAGATGCCGTAGGCGGACAGCACTTGCTTGGATGCGACCTCGGTGAGCCAGCCGCCGTCGCTGGCCACGGCCTCGCGCACGATGTCTCGGGCGCGCTGCAGGTCCGGCGTGAAGTGCTCCGGCACCGACGGCGGCGTCTCGGTCAGCAGGCGCTGATTGCGGCGGTAGCGTGCCAGATACATGAAGGCGCGCACGGCCTGCTCGGGGGTCGGGTAAGTCGGGATGCCGTGCTCGGCGAAGCGGCGGCGCGCGTTGCCCACACCCTCGGCGCCGATCCAACTGGTCAGCAGCAGCGGGCGCCTGGCGGCCGAGGCCGGCGCCGCGACGGCGGTTGCGGTGTCGTCCGGCGTGGACAGCGCCGTCGGGCAATGCAGCAGCAGGATGCCGTCGGCGCCACGTTCCGCTTCCAGCACCTGCAGGGCCGCGGTGTAACGCCGGGCGTCGGCATCGCCGAGGACGTTGACCGGGTTGGCCCGCGACCAGCCTGCCGGCAGGACTTGATCGAGCGCGTCGAGCGTCTCCGAAGAGAGCTCCGCGAGCCGCCCGCCCTGTTCGGCGAGCTCGTCGGCGGCAAGCGCTGCCACCCCGCCCCCGTTGCTCAGGATCGCAAGACGATCTCCCTTGGGCGCCTTGGCCAAGGCCAGGATCGCGGCTGCGTCGAAGAGCTCCTCGAGACCATCGACGCGCAGCAGGCCGGCCCTGGCGAAGGCGGCGTCGTGGACGGCGTCGGTCCCGGCCATTGCCCCGGTATGAGATTCCACCGCACGCGCGCCGGTCGGATGGCGGCCCGACTTGACGACAATGACCGGCTTCATCCGCGCCGCCGCCCTGGCGGCGGACATGAAGCGCCGCGCGCTGCCGGGCAGATCACCGAGGGTCTCGATGTAGAGCAGGATGCCGCGGGTCGCCGGGTCGCTGGCCAAATGATCCAGCATCTCGCCGAAGCCGACGCCGGCCAGGTCGCCGAGCGAGACCAGATGCGAGAAGCCGACACCGCGCGCACCGGCCCAGTCGATCACCGAGGTGACGATGGCGCCGGACTGGGCGACGAACGCTAGCGAGCCGCCGCGCGGCATCCGGTGCGAGAAACTCGCGTTGAGTCCGATGGACGGCACCAGAACGCCGAGACAATTCGGGCCGATCAGCCGGACTTTGCAGCGGGCTGCCGCATTGCCGATGGCCGCGCATGCATCGGCGCTATGGGGGTGTGGGGCACCGAAACCGTCGGTGATGACGACCGCCGCGCGCGCGCCCTTTCCCGCCAGCGCTTCGATGATGTCGGGCACCGAGTCATGCTTGGCGCAGACGACGCCGAGCTCCGCGGCCTCGGGCAGGTCCGCGACGCTGTGCACGGCCTTATGCCCTTCGACACGCCTGGCGTCGGGGTGCACCGCCATCAACCTGCCCTTGAAGCCGCTGCCGAACAGATTGCTCGCCAAGACCGCGGCGATCTGCCCTTGCGCGCCGGGGCCGATGACCAATGCAATGGCCTTCGGTCTGAATAGCGCGTCGAAACCCTTGATGGTCATTGCTGCTCCGTCGTGATGCCGCTCCCCGGGCACGCTGCCGGGGCCGCGGCGGCATGCACCGGTTATCGGCGCGAGCTGCCGCGGCCGTTGCCCGGCCGCCGATACCCGAGCGGTACGCCCGCGTTGCGCCGTCGACTTGCGCTCCGCCGACCCGGTGCGTCGGGCATGCGGCAGCCGACCGCCGTTTCCGGGCTCATTTGCGGATCATGGCTAGACTATAGCCCGTGCGCCACGGCCGGCTCGGCCGGCCGCCACCACCGCCGCGATCCTCGAGGGGGCAACATGAACCGGCAAGACTTGCGCGAGCTCGTGGTCGATACTCTGCTCGGGGTGGCCCCCGAGATCGATGCGAACGCCCTGGATCCCGACGTGAACTTCAGGGATCAGGCCGAGCTCGACTCGGTCGATTATCTGAACTTCGTGCTGTCGCTGGAGCAGCGCTTGAGCCTCCGCATCCCCGAGGTCGACTATCCGCGATTGTCCGGCCTGAACGGTTGTCTGCTCTATCTGCATGCGCGCGGAGTCGGCACCGCCGACTGACGGCGAGCCGAGTCCGAAATCCGGCTCGCTGCAGCGGACCGTCGACCGGGATCCGCCGAAGCCCTCGCGCGAGCACGCGCGGCTACCTCGCCGGCATCCCGACGTACCGTTTCGGCATCCCGTGCCGAAGCGCGCCGACGAATGGGCGCCCGCGCGGCTCGAGCGCCCGGTCGCCGGTATGCATGGTTGTCTGCGGACGAGCTGCCCGCGCCGCCGATGCGCTGTCCGAGCGCCGCCGTCCGAAGACTCGCCCGCCGCCTCGCGGCGCAGCAAGGTCAACAACAGCAGGAGAGACGGAGGGCGGGCGGCCATCCGTTTGTGCTTCGTTGCACAACGGCCGGCTGTCCAGCTGCCGCGGGTTTCTGTTTCAGCCGGCCGGCGCGCCGGCACCGAGACGTGACCTAGGTCAAGCGGAGTGCAGGGACATGCCCCGAGGCGCCGCTCGGGACATTCCGGAAACAGTGCTTGGGTGTAATCTTCCGGCCCGAGATTTCGTGACGGCTATGTTGCCGTCGGCCGACAGGGTCGCGGCAGTCGACAGTTGCCGAAGCGCGCCGCAGGAAGACAGGGCATGGAGAAGTATTCGGGCATTCGACGCGCGGCGGTCGTATTCGCCGCATTGGCGCTGTCGGCGGCGGCGCCGCAAATCGCGCGCGGCGACGCGGCACGGTTCGACCGGGGCGCCGACCTGCGCCTGCGCCAGATCTTCATCGGCAATGTCGGCCTGAATGACGACAGCGCCATTGCGGACCGCACCTTCCAGCGCTACCGCGGCCGCGTCTGGGGCAGCTACGCCCCGAGCCCCCATTTCAGCGCCGCGGCCCGGCTCATGTGGGAGGGCCGGCACTACGACCAGCCCGATGCGGACGACTATCCGATCCCCGGCTTCGAGACCTGGTACAGCGGCGGCGTCCTGCTCGATCAGCTCGCGGTGGAGTTTAAAGGCCCCGCGGCGCTGCCGGTGGCGCTGAAGCTCGGCCGCCAGGATCTGATCTTCGGCAACGGCTGGCTGGTGCTCGACGGCACGCCGCTGGACGGCTCGCGGACGATCTACTTCGACGCCGCCCGCGCCACCTACGATGCCACGGCCATCGGCACCCGCTTCGACCTGGTCTACATCGACCAGAGCGCCGATACCGGGCGCTTCCCGCAGCCGTTGAACGGCGAGGTCGAGGATCAGACCGAGCAGCACGAGACCGGTGTCATCGCCTACGCCAGCAACACCTCGCTGCTGGAGGACGCCACGCTCGACGGCTATTTCATCTACAAGCACGACCGCCCGAATCCGACGCCGGGCAACATCCGCATCAACAACGGCGCGCCGTTCCCGTCCCCGGGCGACAGCGGCGACATCTACGCCGCCGGCCTGCGCGCGGACGCGAAGCCGACGCCGAACTGGTCCGTGCGCGCCGAAGCTGTCTACCAATGGGGCACCCGCAACGACCGTGACCTGGACGCGCTGGGCTTCAACGGCCGGCTCACCTACGCCTTCAACGACCCGCTGCAGAACCGCCTGCACCTGGACTACGAATACCTGTCCGGCGACGACCCCGGCAGCAGCGCCGACCAGGCCTTCGACCCGCTCTGGGGACGCTGGCCCCAATGGAGCGAGCTGATGATCTACCAGTGGCCGCTGGAGACCCGCGTCGGCGAGGCCACGAACCTGCAGCGGCTCAATGTCGGCTGGCTGGCCCAAGTGCACCCGAAGGCCCTGCTGACCCTGGACTACCACGCCCTGTTCGCCAACGAGGAGAGCACGCGCACCCCGGCGCAGCTGGCCAACCTCAGCGGCGACGGCCATTTCCGCGGGCACCTGCTGACCGCATGGCTCAAAGCCAAGCTCAACGAGCATGTCTCCGGCCACCTGGTGGCCGAGTACCTGGACCCGGGCGACTACTACGCCGACAACCGCCGCGACGACTCGTACTTCGTGCGGGCCGAGCTGACGCTGACTTGGTAACGCGAATGATCGTGAAGACGCCGGCGGCGGTTGCTGCAGTGCACAAATGTGGGCGATCATCCGACGCCTTCAGACCCGAACAGACGAGCGCAAGACCATGACCGAAGAACGCCTGCTGCTCAGCGGCGACGACGCGGTGGCCCTCGGGGCCCTGCATGCCGGTGTCCGGCTCGGTACCGGCTACCCCGGCACACCGTCCACCGAGATCCTGGAGACCTTCGACCGCGTCGGCGGCCGCGCCCAATGGTCGCCGAACGAGAAGGTGGCGCTCGAGGTCGCGATCGGCGTCGCCTTCGCCGGCGCGCGGGCCCTGGTAACCATGAAGCACGTCGGCCTCAATGTCGCCGCCGATCCGCTGTTCACGGCCACGTACACCGACGTCGAGGGCGGGCTCGTCATCGTCTCCGCCGACGATCCCGGCATGGCCTCCAGCCAGAACGAGCAGGACAACCGCCACTATGCCCGCGCGGCCGGCGCGCCCATGCTGGAGCCCCGGGACAGCCAGCAGGCCTACGACTACACCCGGCTCGCGTTCGCGCTCTCCGAGCGCTGGAAGATCCCGCTGATCCTGCGGCTGACCACGCGCGTGTGCCATGCCAAGACCGTGGTACGTCCGCGGCCGATGGATGCCGGCCCGCTGCCGGAGCCGCACTTCGCGCGCGACATCCCGGCGCGGGTCATGATCCCGGCCTATGCCAAGCCGGCCCATCACCGGCTACGGGCCAAGCTCGCCGAGATCGAGGCCTGGAACGACGCGGACGGCCCGATGCAGGTCGACGAGGGCGACCCGGCGCTCGGCATCATCGCCACCGGCGTCGCGGCCATGCACGCGCGGGAAGCGGCACCGGATGCCCGCCAGCTCACCATCGGCATGACCTATCCGCTGCCGATGCAGCGCATCCGCGCCTTCGCCAGGGGCTGCGAGCGGCTGTTGGTCATCGAAGAGGGTGACCCGGTGCTGGTCGACAGCCTGCGCGTGGCGGGCATCGAGGCCGAGGGCAAGCCCGAGATGTACCGTTTCGGCGAGCTCAACGTCGCCCGGGTGCGGCGCATCATCGAAGGCGACCGCTCGCCGGAGCCGAAGCCCGCGCCCGGAAAGCCGCCGGAGCTCTGCCAGGGCTGCTCTCACCGCGGTGTCTTCGAGGTGCTGCGCGATCTGGACTGCATCGTCGCCGGCGACATCGGCTGCTACACGCTGGGCGTACTGCCGCCGTTCTCGGCCATGGACAGCTGCGTCTGCATGGGCGCGGCGATCGGCGTCGGGCTCGGGCTGCGGCACGTATTGCCGGAGGCCGAGGCGCGACGCGTGGTCAGCGTCATCGGCGACTCGACCTTCGTCCATTCCGGCATCACCGGCCTTGCGGAGATGGTCTACAACCCGCCGCCGACGGGTCACGTCGTGCTGATCCTCGATAACGGCACCACGGCCATGACCGGACTGCAGGAGCACCCCGGCACCGGGCGGCTGCTGGACCACTCGCCGACGGCGAAGATCAGCTTCGAGGCCCTGGCGCGATCCATGGGCGTGGAGAACGTGCATGTCGTGGACGTGCTCGACAAGGCCCAGTCCCTGAGCGCGCTGCTGACGGACTTGCTGGCCAGGTCCGAGACCTCGCTCGTCGTCACGCGCCAGCCCTGCGTGCTGGCGGCGCCGAAGATTCGGCAGTACGAAAAGACGGCCGAGGCGCAGCGGATCGCGGGCTGCACGGCCACCACCGACTGAGCGGGAGAGCACCGTATGGCCTTCGTCAAAAACATCGTCATCGCCGGCCTCGGCGGGCAGGGCGTGCTGACGTCCTCGGACATCCTGGCCGACGCGGCGCTGGCCGCCGGCTTCGACGTCAAGAAGAGCGAGTTGCACGGCATGAGCCAGCGCGGCGGCTCCGTCACCAGCGACGTGCGCTACGGCGACGCGGTGCTGAGCCCGATGGTGCCGCCCGGGGAGGCCGACGTGCTGCTGGTGCTGGAGCCGACCCAGGTCGACATCAACCTGGCGCTGCTGCGCGCCGGCGGCGTGCTGATCGGCCCGGACGTGATCGACCCCGCCGCGCTGCGCAACCGCAAGAGCCTGAACGTGGCGATGCTGGGCGCGCTGTCGGCGGCGCTCGACATCGGCGAGGCGCACTGGCTTACGGCCGTGCGCGCCAACCTGGCCCCGAAGCTCCACGCGCTGAACGAGGAGGCCTTCTCGATCGGCCGGGCCGCTGCGGTGGGACGCTTCGCCAGGGCCGACTGAAGCAAGCACCGGGCGACCGGCGGATACCAAGATCGATTTTCGAGATACCGGGAGAATCAGCCATGCTGAAAGAGCTGTGGAACGACGCCGAGGGAGGCTTTCACCCGGCAAGCGCGCCGGATTTCCTGCCCGAGTCCGCGCTCCGAGAGGTTCAGCTGCGCCGGCTGCGCGCCGTCGTCTCCCGCGCCTACGAGAACGTCGAGCTGTTCCGCTCGCGGCTCAACGACCGGCGGCTGACACCGGCCTCCATCCGAAGCCTGGAGGATATCCGCGAGCTGCCGTTCACCATCAAGGCGGATCTGCGCGACACCTACCCTTTCGGTCTGTTCGCGAGCCCCATGACCGATGTGGTGCGGCTGCACGCGTCCTCGGGCACCACGGGTAAGCCCATCGTCGTCGCCTACACCCGCGAGGACGTCGAGGTCTGGTCCGAGGTCATGGCGCGCACGTTGGCCTGCTGCAGCCTGCACCGCGGCGATATCGTACAGAACGCCTACGGCTACGGGCTCTTTACCGGCGGTCTCGGCGCCCACTACGGCGCCGAGGCCTTGGGCGCCACGGTGATCCCGATCTCCGGCGGCAACACCGACCGGCAGATCATGCTGCTGCGCGACTTCGGCGCCACCGCGCTCTGTTGCACGCCGAGCTATTTCACGCATCTGGTGGAGCGCGCCGGCGAGCTCGACGTCGATCTGCGCGAGCTGCCGTTGCGGGTCGGCGTGTTCGGCGCCGAGCCCTGGAGCGACGGCATGCGCGAGCACATCGAGGCGCAAGCGGGCATCAAGGCCTTCGATATCTACGGCCTGTCCGAGATCATCGGCCCCGGCGTGGCCAGCGAATGCTCGCAGCACGAGGGCCTGCACGTCTTCGAGGATCATTTCTATCCGGAGATCATCGATCCCGAGACCGGCGAGGCCCTGCCGGACGGCGCCGAGGGCGAGCTGGTGCTGACCACGCTCAGCAAGCGTGCGATGCCGATGATCCGCTACCGCACCCGCGACATCACCTCGATCATCACCGAGCCCTGCGGCTGCGGGCGCACGGTCCGGCGCATCCGCCGCATCGGCCGGCGCTCCGACGACATGATCATCATCCGCGGCGTCAACGTCTATCCGTCCCAGGTGGAGGCGGCGCTGTTGACCGTCGAGGGCACGCTGCCCCACTACCAGATCATCCTGACCCGCGACCAGGGGCTGGACCAGATGACCGTGGAGGTCGAAGTGACCGCCGAGGTCTTCAGCGACAAGGTCCGCGCGCTGGAAGAGGTGCGCGCACGCATCGCCCAGGCCATCGAGCACATCCTCGGCATCCGCGTCGCCCTGCGCCTGGTGGCACCGCGCAGCATCGAGCGCAGCCAGGGCAAGGCGAAGCGCGTCATCGACCGGCGTGCGGGCTAGGCTCGCGGCGATCGGCATCGGCCAACATTGGCCAGTATCGAAGAGTGCAGATCATGAAACTGAAGCAACTGTCGGTCTTCTTGGAGAATCGCCCGGGTCAGCTGGCGGCGCCGGTGCAGGCGCTGGCACAGGAGGGCGTCAATATCCTGACGCTGTCGCTGGCGGATACGACCGAGTTCGGCATCCTGCGGCTGATCGTCGACGACTGGGAGCGGGCGAAGGACGTCTTGGAGCAGGCGGGCTGGGTCGTGAATCTGAGCGACGTCGTCGCGATCGGTGTCGCCGACCGGCCCGGCGGTCTGTCCGAGGTGTTGACCCTGTTGGCAGGCGAGGGCGTCAACATCGAGTACCTGTATGCCTTTGCGCTGCGGCGCGACGACAAGGCCATCCTGATCATTCGCTTCGAGGATCCGGAATCCGCGCTGCAGGTGGTCCTGGACAAGGGGCTGCACGTCGTCGACGGGGACCAGCTGGTGGCGCTGGTTTCCTGACGGTTTGCCCGCTTCGCGGCACCGAGCGGGTCGCCATCGCCGTGCCGATTGATTGTCCTTTGCCCGCCTGCAATGGCGGTCCCGAGGCGGGCCTGTTTACCGCGACGTCCGGCCCCGGCTGGCACCATGATCGAGGCCGCCTCTTGCCCGTAGCCCGGCCCGGCGATGCTTGCGACATCGGAGCTCGGGGGCCGCTATTGTCCGTCGGACGACCGGTCAATTGCCGACGCGCCGGCGTGCGGTGACGTTGCGGGCCGTCCTGCGTTGGGCGCATCGGTGTCCTGCTCCAGTCGCGCCAGCAGCCCCGGCGTCGGCCAGGCGTCCGCGGGCAGGCCGAGCCGCAGCTGCTCCGCTCGCACCGCGGCGCGGGTCTTGGCGCCGAGAATGCCGTCGATCGCGCCGACATCGTGGCCGCGATCGGCGAGCAGGCGCTGCAGCGCTTCCATTTGCGCGCCGCGCAAGCCCGGGTCCGGATCGCGGGCGTCGACCTTCGGCGCACCGGCAAGCCGAGTCGCCAGATAGGCCGCGGTGGTGCTGTAGACCAGGGACTGGTTCCAGCGCAGGAAGACGGCGAAGTTCGGATAGGCCAAAAACGCCGGGCCGTTGCGGCCCATCGGCAGCAACAGCGATGCCTCGAGCCCATCCGAAGGCAGCGCGCTGCCGTCCGCGTGCTGTACACCGAGCGCGGCCCATTGCTCGCGCGGATGGCTTCGATAGACGCCGGCCTGCTGCCAGGACATATCCTCCGGTACCCGGACCTCCTCCAGCCAGGGCTCGCCGGCGCGCCAGCCGAGCTCGTGCAGCATGCGCGCGGCCGTCATGATCACATCCGGCTTGCTGTCCTTGAGATGCACCTCGCCGTCGCCGTCTCCATCGGTACCCAGGGATAGATAATCCGACGGCAAGACCTGGACTTGCCCCAACTCGCCGGCCCAGGCGCCGCGCAGTTCGCCACGGCCCAGCCAGCCCAGGTCCACGAGCCGCAGCGCGTCGATCAGCTGCGGGCGGAACAGCTCCGGGCGGCGGCAGTCGTGGGCCAGCGTCGCGAGGGCGGTCAGGGTGTCGAAGTCGCCCTGCACGGCGCCATAGTCCGTCTCCAATCCCCAGAAGGAGGCGATGACGGGGCCGGGTGCGCCATAGCGCTGCTCCGCGCGCGCGAAGACGTCCGCGAATTCGTCGAGCTGCTGCTGGCCGATGCGGAGGCGATAGTCATTGACCATCCGCCCGGCAAAGGTCAGCCAGTCCTGCGTGAAAACGGCCTGCGCCCGGTCCATGGCCAAGACCTTGTCGTTCGGCTGGAGCTGCGCCAGCAGCGCCGCTGCGCCCTCGGAGATACCGGAGGCCCTAGCCTCGGCGACCAGTCGATCGCGCCAGGCATCGAAATCGCCACCGCAGTCCGCCGACGCAGTCGCGGGTGCGGCCGCGGCAACCGCGGCCATCAGGACCGGCAGAACCCTTCTTGAATGGCTGAACAACGGCGGTGGCATGGCTTTACTCGGGAGTTGTTTGCAGGGTCGCGGCCCGCGGTCCCGCTTGGAGACCGTCTGCGTAGTCCTACGTATCTATGACGCGATCCATGTCCGATAATGGCGCGCAACCGGCCAGACATCGGGCCAGACATCGGGCGAGACGTCGGGCGAGACGTCGGACAAGTCATCAGGCGGATATCGGGTATAGACCATGGCAGAGCAAAACGGCAACGGTGCGTCCGAATCGCTGGCGGCGATCGAGCGTCTGGTCGATGTCCTGCGCCAGGATATCGATCTGCGTATGCAGGCGCTCGAGCGCATGAACGAGCTCATCGAGCGCCGCAACGAACTGATCGCCGCGCAGACCAGTGATCACGCCGAGCGGGTGCGCGCCGAGATGAGCGACCGGCTGCAGGTCGAGCAGCACCGCAACATGCGCGCCAAATGGTACACCGGCATCCTCGGCATCTTCGCGGTCATGATAGGCGCTGTGCTGTTCTATATGGTCATGGAGATGGCCCGCGATATGAACCACATGGAAGACTACATGTACAACATGGGTCACGCGGCAGGCGACAAGCGCGAGCGCCGGCGCGACTTCAAGGTGGACGGCCCGAGCTATATGTTCACGATGGCCGACGATATGCGGGGTATGCGCGGCGACATCGGCTCCATGAGCAGCCAAATCACGGCGATGCGCGGCGACATGGACCAGATGCGTGTCGCGATCATCGCCATGGACGGCAGCATCGGCACCCTGTCCGGCGATATCGGGCAGATGTCCACCGACATGACGACCATGAACGGCACCATGGGCCGCATGCAGTTCGACACGCTGCTGATGCGCCAGGGTGTCGGCAGCATGTCCAACGACACCCGTTCCATGGGCGCACCGTTCCGGGCCATGGATTCGATGTTTCCCTGGTAGCCGTCCCCGTCCCCGTCCCCGTCCCCGTCGCCGTTAGCGGGCGCGCCTGTTGTCGCGCGGCGCGCGGCATGTCGCTCGTTCGCCGCTGCCGCTGTTGCGGACGCGAGCTCCCTGTCCGCCTTGCAGTGCTTGCGTTGCAGTAGGTATGTGCGCCACATGGATCTGGTAGGTCGGGCGCACGGCAACGTCTCCTCTGACGTTCGGGACGCTGAAACCCGCCGCCCCTTTGCCGCATAATGGCGGACTTCGATCATTTCCGGCACAGCACCGAATCCGCCAGCGAGTCCCGACATGAGCCAGTCTTCGACGCCCGCCGCGAACGGGCCCCGCGACATCCTGATCACCAGCGCGTTGCCCTACGCGAACGGGCCGATCCATATCGGCCATCTGGTCGAGTACATCCAGACCGACATCTGGTCGCGCTTCCAGAAGATGCGCGGGCACAACTGCTGGTATGTCTGCGCCGACGATGCCCACGGCACGCCGATCATGCTGAAGGCGCGCCAGGAGGGCATCACGCCGGAGGAGTTGATCGCGCGGGTCGCGGCGGAGCACCAGGCGGACTTCGCCGAGTTCCGGGTGGGCTTCGACAACTACCACTCGACCCACTCGGACGAGAACCGCTACTTCGCGACGCTGATCTACGCGCGCAACCGCGACAAGGGCCACATCGCCAAGCGCACCATCGAGCAGGCCTTCGATCCGGTGGAGCAGATGTTCCTGCCGGACCGCTTCATCAAAGGCGAGTGCCCCAAGTGCGGCGCGGCGGATCAGTACGGCGATAACTGCGAGGTGTGCGGCGCCAGCTACTCGCCGGCGGAGCTGAAGAACCCGCGCTCGGCAGTGTCCGGCGCCGTGCCGGAGCAGCGCGAGTCCGACCACTACTTCTTCAAGCTCGGCGACTTCGAGCAGATGCTCAAGACCTGGACCCGCGGCGGCAGCCTGCAGCGCGAGGTCGCGAACAAGCTCGACGAATGGTTCGACGCCGGCCTGCAGGAGTGGGACATCTCCCGCGACGCCCCGTACTTCGGCTTCGAGATCCCGGACCACCCGGGCAAGTTCTTCTACGTCTGGCTGGACGCGCCCATCGGCTACCTGGCCAGCTTCAAGAACCTCTGCGACAGCGAGCGCGGCAAGGCCGAGGGCCTGGACTTCGATCGCTTCTGGGCGCCCGACAGCGACGCCGAGGTCTATCACTTCATCGGCAAGGACATCATCTACTTCCACGCCCTGTTCTTCCCCGCGATGCTGCACGGGGCCGACTTCCGCACGCCGAGCGCCATCTTCGCCCACGGCTTCCTGACCGTGGACGGGCAGAAGATGTCCAAGTCCCGCGGCACCTTCATCAAGGCGCGCACCTACCTGGACCACCTGAACCCGGAGTACCTGCGCTACTACTTCGCCGCCAAGCTCGGCCCCGGCGTCGACGACATCGACCTGAGCCTGGACGACTTTCAGGCCCGCGTGAATGCGGACCTGGTGGGCAAGGTGGTCAACATCGCGAGCCGCAGTGCCGGCTTCGTCACCAAGCGCTTCGAGGGCCGGCTGTCGGCGGCGCTGCCGGAGCCCGCGCTGTTCGACGCGTTCGTCGCCGCCGGCGAGTCCATCGCCGGCGCCTACGAAAAGCGGGAGTTCAGCCGTGCCGTGCGCGAGATCATGGCCTTCGCCGACCGCGCCAACCAGTACATCGACGAAAAGGCGCCTTGGGTCGTCGCCAAGCAGGAGGGCCGCGACGACGAATTGCAGGCCATCTGCACGCAAGGCCTGAACCTGTTCCGGCTGCTGATCGGCTGGCTCAAGCCGATCCTGCCCGGCACCGCCGAGGCCGCCGAGGACTTCCTGCGGATCCCGCCGCTGACCTGGGACACGCTCGCAAGCCCGCTGCTCGATCATGAAATCGCCAAGTTCAAGCCGCTGATGACCCGCGTCGACCCGAAGCAGATCGAGGCCGTGCTGGAGGCGTCCAAGGAAGACCTGACCGCCGCGGACGCCAAGAAGACCCGCCCCCACGAGACCAAGACCGAGGGCCACCTGGTCAAGGATCCGATCGCCGACACCATCGACTTCGACGCCTTCGCCAAGGTGGACCTGCGCATCGCGCGCATCGTCGAGGCCGGCCCCGTCGAAGGCGCCGACAAGCTGCTGCAGCTCACCCTCGACCTCGGCGGCGAGACCCGCAACGTCTTCGCCGGCATCAGCAAGGCCTACGACCCCAAAGACCTCGAAGGCCGCCTCACCGTCATGGTCGCCAACCTGGCCCCGAGGAAAATGCGCTTCGGCGTCTCCGAAGGCATGGTGCTGGCCGCCGGCCCCGGCGGCAAAGACATCTTCATCCTGAGCCCGGACGACGGTGCGGAGCCGGGGATGAAGGTGAAGTAAGAGGCCGCTTCAGCGGCTGGTTTACCGCGCTCGGCCGCGTCTGGCCCGCCGGCAGATATCGGCGAAGGCGTGCCGAATTGCACGCGCTCGCGCGCTGCGATACCGTCCATTGTCGATGAATCAGGCAAGGGTCAGCCGCCGTGTCCGCAACCTCGCAGGATGAGAAGCGCATAGCGCTCGACAGCTACGTCGCTGGCTGGCGTGCGCGAGAGCGACAAGCGCTTGCCGATGCGGCCGCCTGGCGCGCGCGCATTCGCGGACGGTTGCCTGCCGTTGTGCGCATGCTCGTGGACGAGTACGGTGTGACGCGAGTCGTGCTGTTCGGCAGCCTCGTTCGCGACGAAGGGCGGGCTGGCAGCCACGTGAACCTGCTGGTTGGTGGCCTCCGGATAGAGCAGTTGCTGGATGCGGCCGTCGAGGCTGAAGGACTGCTGGAAGAGGCCGTCGCGGATATCGTGCGGACCGAGCGTGCGCGGCCGGAGATCTGCGATCTCGCCGAACGAGATAGCGAGGTTCTGTACCCGTTCTGACAGGGATTGGTGCCGCGCCGGCTAGTCGGACGTCCAGCCCCGAATCTCAACCCGCGAAGGGTCGGTCAACAGTCTCGTCGGCCAGGATGTTCACCGGGGCCGATGACGGCTTTCTCACGCTGCGTCGGCGTCTGTGGGATAGACAACGTCGGCGTGCAACGCATCGGCAGCAAAGCGCAGGGCTTCGCGAATGTCGGAGAGGCGAAGCCGGGGATTGGCTTCGATGATCTGAGCCTCGGATTCACCCGCGGCCAAGCGTTCCAGAATGGACTCAACGGTGATTCGCGTGCCTTTGATGACCGGCTTTCCCATCATGACGTCGCGGTTCGAGATAATCGGCATCGTCTTGGACCTTCAAGCAATTGACGCCTGAAGTTTAGCGCAGCGCCGTCGGCCGGGCATGCGTCTGCGCAGCGGTCTCGCTCGATGGCCTGCCGGCAC
Source organism: Thiohalocapsa sp. (assembly GCA_021736785.1). Lineage (GTDB taxonomy): Bacteria > Pseudomonadota > Gammaproteobacteria > Chromatiales > Chromatiaceae > Thiohalocapsa. The sequence goes on from JAIPFF010000014.1 coordinate 61,573, forward strand.
CTACGCCAGAAAAATCCGCTCCAACGCCCCACGCGTGACATTGCCGCGGCGGTCCTCGGCTTCGATGAAATAGCGTATGTCGCCGAGGCCGGCGGAATACGCATCTTTGAGACTACGCTGGTCACGAAACGCCCGGTTGTGGGTTTTGACCAAGCGGTCCAGCAAGGCAAGCTGCAGTTGGATGAGGCTCACGAGTCCAAATTCGACCGTGCTGTCGATATCCGACGAGCGCGTGCGGCCCGAGTTCGTCCGTTGGCGAGCCACCGCGAGCGCGTTCTCGTTGCCGAAGATGCTGCTTCCGTCGCTCCCGCCGCGCTGCCGCCGACGCCGGACTTCGGCCTGTTGCCGTCGGAGCAGGTCGACGAGTTGCCGGCCACTCCGAAGGGACGCATCGGTTGCGGTAGGGGCACCGGGTAACCGGTGCCCCTACCGCAACCGACGCATCGAGCGCTGGCCGCGCAAGTTGCTTGACCTCTCGCTGCGCAATCGGCTGCTCAACTTTGTCGATTCCAAGCAGACGGTGCCGTTCGTCTGCCCGGACGTTGCCAAGCTCGAGGATCTGTTGGCCGCGGGCAAGAAGCTGCGCACGATCTCTCTGCCGGATGAGAACCCGCTAGGGCCGCGAGACCCGCAACTGCTTCGGCAGCAGACGGGCGAAGATATCAACGCGGCCTTTGCGCTGAAGGCATTGGAGCGCGGCGAGATCTGTGTCTCCCTTGGCGGGCGCGAGATGGTCGCGCGGCTGACCGCGCTATTCCGCAAGGCCAAGAGCGACCTTGCGGAGGGCGGGCCCAAGGTGTCGATGACTGACTGCAACACCACCGGCTCATCGTTGATAAGACTGCCAATGCGGAGCATCCATTCTTTCCAGCCGCCCTGACCGCGTAAGACATACTCGCGCACGTTGTCCAGCGTGACCGGGGTTAGGGGCATTTCGCGACTTGCGAATGCCCAGCAGTCGAGCGCCCCGTCGTCGTCGAAGTGCACGGCGAGCGGAAGCATGCGGTCAACGACCGCTTGCACGCGACCGTCACGGAATTGCTTTTTCATCGACCCGCTGGCGTCGAGCACCAAGGCGACCCGGCAGACGGTCGTGCCGAGCCGTCGCTTCTCGAGCACGACGCTGGCTTTCTTCGCGAGCGAGACAAGCTGCGGGGCTTTCTGGGCCACCTTCTTTTCGAGCGACAAACGCGCCGGTTCCGGTGGCGCCGCAGGTGATGCCTCATGTGGCTCGGCCACCTCACCCCCGAAGTGCTCCACCAGTGCCGCCAAGCCGCCGTTGAACCCATCCGCACTCGCGCGAACCCGCCATACACCGTCCTTGCGGTACAATTCGATCGGCATCATGGCGCGCAATGATCCCGGCGCGGCTGGTCCGATTGTCAGCGTGACGCCCGACGCTCCCGGTATGCACAGCATGATCTGCGCCCCCGACTCTTCCATCTCGCCAAATGTTCCGGCTCCGTCGATGCTGACGCACAACACCAGGCGTTCGATCGTCGTTGGTAGGCGGTCCAGATCAATGTCGAACGTACCAAGCGGCTCATGGCCCGCGAGTTGCCGGACCGCCCCGCACGGCGATGACTGCTGTCCATAGAACACCATTTAGCGGTCGTCGCCGAGCTTCCCCTGTGCATCCAGGCCAAAGATCGCGATATCGACAACGTGGCCCGGCAGCGCCACGTCCGCCGAGATCTGTAGCGCGTTGGGCAGACGCAGCGATGCGAGCGTGCTGCGTTGTCCGACGGTGAGAGGCTGCATGACGTTATCCGATAGGGTATTGAGCTGGTACTGCGCTGATACTCGGACGTGGTGCAATGACTGCTTTCGATTGCTTCCGGTGCCGGGCGGCCAATGCCATCGCCATCACCGATAGATCAGCGAATCGAAAGGCTCGCAAACCTGGGTTTAACCGACCTTCTCGATCGCCTTGCCTGAGTGCGACTTGATGATCGACAGTGCCTGATCGAAGGTCTTCGCTTTGCCAATGTCCTTGCGCGTGTTGATAATGCCGACGCTAACCTTGCGGGCATAAAACCAGCCGGAGGACTCGGCGATCTCATAGAGATTTTCTCCGCCGCCTTTGACGACCACTTTGGTTGCGGACATCTTCTTCTCCTGTTGCGTTTACGAAGATTTTTTACAGGTGCCGCGCTTCTTCAGGATCTCGCGCGCTGACTGCTCTCGATTGCTTCCATCACGCCCCTCGCCAGGAACAGAGCATAGCTCCTTCTGGGCCAGGAATCATCCGGGACCAAACAAATAGAGAATAACGGCGTTGTTGCCATCAAGACTATTCGAGACTTTGCGAAATGGACGGGGTATTCATGAAAGGTCGCACAAGGCGCCGGCCGGCTCACGCTGCACCGGCCGGCGCTCAAGCCTTCTCACACAGCAGGGGCCGGCCGTGGCGCCTGGAACGGCTCTACCGGATGCAGACCGAGACGGTCACGAATCCATTTGCGCGTGAGGTCAACCGGGATGATCACTGCCGACAACGACAGCACCCACAACCACTCGCTCGCGGTCAAGCCGACCGTTCGCAGAACCTCACCACCGAAGTAGGTGAACAGAATCTGCAACGTGAAGATCAGCCCGACGATGACCAGAAACAGAGGGTTCTTGGTCATGTGCTCGAACAGATTGAGCCCCTCTGTTCGGGCGTTGAACTTATTAAAATTGTGGGTGAATACGAAGAACGCAAAGAAGCCCGTCATAAAGGCGGCCTCGCTGTGGAACAGCGCCTTGATGGGTGCGTACGTCAGGAAGACGATGCTCAACGCCGAGATGACTGAACCGTTGATAAGGATCGATGACCACATATCGCCGCTGATGATGGGCGCATCTCGCGGAATGGGTTTCTCGCGCATGTACCGGTCTAGCGCCGCCTCGCCAGAGAAGGCCAATGCAGCCAGGGTGTCCATGATCAGATTGATCCAGAGCAGCTGCACCATTGTCAGCGGAAGATCGAAGCCGAAGAATGGGCCGAGAAACGCCACCATGATCGCCGAGACATTGACTGTAAGCTGGAAGATCAGGAACTTGCGGATGCTCTTGAACAGCGTCCGCCCATAGAGAACCGCACGCGTCAGCGACGAGAAGTTATCGTTCAGAATGACGATATCGCCGGCCTCCTTTGCGACCTCCGTGCCACTGCCCATGGAGAAGCCAACATCCGAGCGTTTCAGCGCGGCGGCGTCGTTGACGCCGTCGCCGGTCATGCCGCCGACCATGTCAATCTCCTGGGCGGCCCGGACCAGCCGGCTCTTGGTGGTCGGATAAGCCCGCGAGACAACCTGGAGGCGCGGCAGGATTTCCTTAAGCTCCTCGTCGGAGAGGTTATCGATCTCCTTGGAGCGCAGGGCGACTCCAGTCTCGCGGTCGAGCAGGCCGGCATCGTGGGCGATGGCGCATGCAGTTTCGTGACGATCGCCGGTGACCATGACTACATGGACGCCGGCCTCGCGGGCCGTGCGCACCGCCTCGCGGGACTCCGCACGCAGTTCATCGCGCAACCCCACGACAGCCACGAGGGTCATCTGCTCGGGCAGCTCCTTGTGCTCGCCGATGGGTGCGTCGGCAACCGCCAGGGCAAGCAGGCGCATGGAGCGCTCCGCGAGGCTGTTGAGTACGGCGTCGAGTTCGGCGTGTGTCGTGAGCGGCTGCGCTTGCCCATTGGCGTCGAGCGCCCGGGTGCAGCGTGGGAGGATCAGTTCCGGGGCCCCCTTCACCAGAGTCGTCGCTGGACCGCCTTCGAGTTGCGCGGCGGAAAACTTGCGCGCGGTGCTGAAGGCCACAGCATCCACCACGGTGGCTGGGTCCGGCTCGCGCAGCAACGGTTCCACGAACTTGAGCAGGGCCGCCTCAGTCCGATCCGCGCCGACGATGTTCACCACACCGTCGGCACTGGTATCAATTACCGCCATCGTATTCATGCGCACAGACGTGCCCACGACACGCTGGAGGGCCTCGGGCAGCGCATCGAACGACTCGCTTTGGCGCCCATCGCCCAACACGACAGTCGAGACTTGAAGTTGGCCCTGGGTCAGGGTGCCGGTCTTGTCGCTGAACAGGACGTTCAACGAGCCGGCGGCCTCGATCCCGAGGAGTTTGCGCACCAGAACCCGATCCTGCAGCAGTTTACGCATGTTCAAAGACAGCACGATCGCGACCATCATCGGCAGACCCTCTGGGACGGCGACAACAATAATGACGGCTGCCAGAATGACCGCCGTCACAAGCTCGGTCAGCAACAGCGCCCAGTTGCCACCATCGGCAAGGAACGGACCGATCGTGGAAAGCGTGAGACCGCGCTCCATGAATAGCTTCTGGCCCATAAAGGCGAGCGCGATGGCGATGCCGCCGTAGAGGCCGAACTTGCCGATTTGGCCCGCCAGCACAGAGAGCTTGGCCTGCAGAGGGGTCTCTCGGTCTTCGCCGCCCATCTCTTTGGCGAGGCGACCGTAAAAGGTCTTGTCGCCGACCGCGGTTATTTCGACGATAGCTTCGCCGTCCTCGACCACGGCGCCGCGGAACACCCAGTGCGGGTCGTGCAGATCGCCGAGTTCCGACGCTGCCTCCCGGTTGGGTATGGCACTCTTATTGACCGGTTCGGACTCGCCCGTCATGGAGGCCTGGTCTAAGGTGATGCCACCATCCAGGACGATGCCGTCAGCAGGCACCTTATCGCCTGGCAGCAACAGGACGATGTCACCCACGACGATGTCGTCGATGGGGATCTCCGCGCTCCCCCCCGCCCGGAACACCTTGACCTGGATCTGCGATGCATCGTTCAGGAGTCGTTGAAAGGCGCCTTCGTTCTTGTACTCCGACCCGGTGGCCACGCCAACGGCGATCAACACGGCGATCGCAATACCTACGCCTTCATACCATTCGGTATAGCCAAGTATGGCCAAACCGGTAATCATGACCAGGGCCACGAGCAGTACAATGATGGTGGGATCCTTGAAGTTGGCGAGAAGCTTCTCCCAAAACGTTTCTGTTTCCTGGGGTGTCAGCTTATTGCTTCCCCACTGCCCGCGCGAGGCGCTCACCGACTCCGTGGTCAAACCGGGATGTACGTTTTTCATTGCTGTTGTCCTTTCCAAAAGATGTTGGTGAGCGAAGGTCGTTGGACGACCTTGCAAGTCCAGCGGTTTCCACGATACGCCTTGTCTCTATTTTGTTGGCGGGAGCCGCCCTCAAGCCGTGGTCGCTGCCTTACTCTCATTCACTGCTTGACGAGCGCGGGTTATCGCGCACTTGGTCAAGCTGCTGTGGGTTGCTGAGTGCCATGCGGCGGATTCTTTTCAGGCGGTACTCGTGATCGCAAGCGCGTCGTAAACCTCCAGCCCCCCATGAACGGCTAGTGCGGCGAAAACGCCGGCGATCACGTCGTCGAGCATGATTCCCAAACCGCCGCCGACGCGCCGGTCCACCCAGCCAATCGGCCAAGGCTTCCAGATATCGAACAGGCGGAACAGCGCGAACCCCGCAAGCACACTGGTGAGGCTGAGCGGCACGGCTGTCATCGTCACCAGCATGCCGACGATCTCGTCCCAGACCACCGACGGCGGGTCCTTGCGCCCGAGCGCAATCGCCGCCTCTCCGCATAGCGGGATGCCGACCGCTAGCAGCAGCACTGTGATGCCGATATAGACGGGCAGGGGCGTTGGCTGCAACGCTAGGACCAACACGATCCCAGGCAGCGTGCCGAAGGTGCCCGGTGCCATCGGTGCACGGCCGGTGCCGAAGCCCTGTGCGAGAAACAGCACAACCTTCGTGCGCATCCCGGTGGATGGGTTTGGGACCGTCATGAGAGGGGCTTATTCGTTGACGCCGTAGTCCCTGGCCAGGCCTGTCAACCCGTCCGCGTAGCCGGCGCCGATCGCCTTGAACTTCCACTCCTCGCCGCGGCGATAGAGCTCGCCGAAGAGCACCGCCGATTCAACCGAGTAGTCCTCGCTCAGGTCAAACCGCATGACCTCGCTGTCGTTGGCGGCGTTGACAGCGCGGATGAAGGCGTTGCTGACCTGGCCGAAGTTCTGGCCGCGTTCGGCGGCACCGTAGATGGTCACCGCGAAAACGACCTTCTCGGCATTCGCTGGCAGCTTCGGCAGATCCACGACGATGACCTCGTCATCGCCTTCGCCTTCACCAGTCAGGTTGTCGCCCTTGTGCATGACCGCTTCTTCCGGGCTCCTGAGGTTGTTGAAGAAGACGAAATGCTTGCTCGAAAGGACCTTGCCGTCGGCGCCGATGACAAGCGCGCTGGCGTCCAGGTCGAAGTCCTTGCCGTCGGTGGTGCGTGCGTCCCAGCCCAGGCCGAACTTCACGCTCGTCATGCCTGGGGCCTCTTTGGTCAGTGAAACGTTGCCGCCCTTAATCAGATTGACCGCCATTGTTCTCTTTCCTCAGTGGCGTTGTTGAATCACACCAACCGATCTGGCTGGCGTGGAGGCGCACCGATTGACCCGGTGCGCAGTGAACTCTGGTAGGAATGTCCCGGCTAGACGTTGACGCCGTACTGCTTGGCCATAGCCGCCAGGCCGCCGGCGTAGCCCTGCCCGATCGCATTGAACTTCCACTCACTTCCGTGACGGTAGATCTCGCCGAAAACCATTGCTGTTTCAGTGCTGTAGTCCTCCCCGAGGTCAAATCGCAGCACCTCCTGGTCGTTGTCCTTGTTGACGAAACGGATGAAGGCGTTGCTGACCTGACCGAAATTCTGCCGGCGTTCTTCGGCGGCGTGGATGGTCACGGTGAACACGATCTTGCTAATCTCCGGCGCGACCTTGTCCAGGAACACGTTGATGACTTCGTCATCGCCTTCGCCGCCGCCGTCGAGGTTGTCGCCGGTGTGCTGCACACCCTTGTCGGGGGATTCAAGCTGGTTGTAGAAGATGAAGTGGGCATCGGACTTCGAACGCCCACTTTCGTCGAGCATGAACGCCGAGGCATCCAGGTCGAAATCCGCGCCATCGGTGGCCCGCGAGTCCCACCCGAGCCCGACGTGAATGTTTTTCAGGCCAGGTGCCGCTTTGTCGAGGGAAATGCGCCCGCCCTTCTGGAGTGAAACTGCCATATCGCTGTTCTCCTGATCGGTGTGAATCCACTGGCTGCCGCCAGCCTCTTTCCGGCCGACTTCCGTTCGCATGCAGCACCGGCCGGCGAGGCGCTGCATGGCGCTTGCGCGCTGTGACTATTTCTGTCCGGCCACCCAGTTGAAGCCGAAGCCGAACGCGTTATCGAGCTGCTTGTGGCCTCCGAAGTAATCGACGATCTTGGTCACGCGAATCCGTCCAGCGTCGTTCTCCAGCAGCGCGATCCCGCACATACCCTTTTTGCTGGCATGCTCATCGAGCTCGACCACCAATTTGGGCGAGCCCGGGGCCACGATGGTCACCACGGCATTGGCGGCCGCCCAGTTTGGCGCGCCTTCGTAGATGAACGAATAAATCAGCACGCGGCGCAGATGGGACCACTGCCGTCCGTTGATCAGCAGGGTCTCGCCGGCGACATCCGCACCGGTGCGATCGTCGCCGAGCAGCTTCACGAACGGCGCGCGATTGAGGTCGCCAAAGTTTCCGCCGAGGGCCTGGATGACGGTCTTCTCACCGTTGGCCATTTCCAGCATGCAACCGAGATCCAGGTCGATCCCGCCCTTTGTGCCGCCGAAGAGCCCGCGCTTGGCGCCGCTGGTCCAGTTCAGATTGACGTTGATCTCCTCGAAGCCTTGCGACGGCTTCTCCAGCGAGATCGGTTTGCGCTTCTCCAGATTGATGCGAGACGGCGCGCGCGGGGCCGGTGGCGGCGTGGGCGCTGGGGTTGGCCGCGGCTTTGCCGCCGCCGGCGGGGGCGGCGCCGGGCTCGGGGGTGGCGTATCGGCGATCTCGACGCCGAAATGACTAGCGAGCGGTGCCAACCCACCCGCGAAGCCTTGCCCCAGCGCACGCAGCTTCCAGATACCGTTTCGCAGGTACAGCTCGCCGAGGATGAGCGAGCTTTCCGTCATGCCGGATGTCGGTATCGCAAACACCAGATCGGTCTCGCCGCCGGCGACCCGAAGGCGGATCTCGGAGAACTGCGAAAACGTCCGGACGCCCGCGACGTCCGTATCGATGCTGAGCGCGATGACCACGCGCTGGATGCTCGCCCGCAGGCGTGCGGGCTCGCAGCGGGCGCTGTGGTCGGCTGCGTTCAGCTCGATCCCGTCCTGCCGTGCGCTGCAATGGCCGTAGAAGATGAAGCCGTCATCGCTGATGACGCGCCCGGCGGCGTCGAGCAGGAACAAGTTGAGGTCCAAGCTCGACGCGCTGGCCTGGGGTTGCGCGGTAACGTTCAAGGTCAGCGCGCCGGTCGATACCGGTGCGTTCTGTCCTGATTGCATATCCAAAGCTGGTTTCTCCGCTGTGCTGCTCGGCCGCCGGGCGTGCGATGCGCGGCGGCGGAGGCTTGTGTCAGAGATTTCGGACGATGACGTCCTCCATGTCCTGGAAGGTCCGGCCGTGGCCCTTGTCGCCGATGGCCTGCATGTGCCAGGTGTTCCCATCGAGATACAGCTTCGCCATCACCATGCCGGTGTGATCGCCGCCATCGAGCGTCAGGTCGAAGCGCGCGAGTTCCTTATTGTTCTCCCAGTTCAGCAACCGACAGCGCGCATTCGGGATGCCCTTGAAGCTATCGTTGAGAAAGGAGTTCACTGTGAAAATCAGCGTGTCGACACGCCGCGGCAACAAGCCCAGGTTGACCGTGATGGTTTCGTTGTCGCCATTGCCGCCGCCGGCACGGTCATCGCCGGTATGGACAACGGCACCGTTGTTGCTTTCAAGTTGCTGAAACCAAACGACGTCCTCAAGGTTGCCGTCCGCGAACAGCAAGCAAGACGCGTCGAGATCGACGTCGATCTTCTTGGTGCCTAACAACCCCTTCTTCTCGCGCTGACCCCAGCCCAGCGCCAGCGCGACCTGCGATAGGCCGGGCTCAGACACCTTCTCGAGCGAGATCCGTTGGCCTTTGGATAGATTGACACTCATTGGCATTTCTCCATCAGTATTGCCTCTGCTTCACTGTTCCGGCACACAAACCGCGCATGCGTCGATGCGGGAGAAGGTGTGCGCCGGGCTATCGGCCGGCCATCTGCACGACCGCCAGGCGCCCTCCGGCTTCCTTGGAAAAGAGCAGCTGCAGCCCATCACGCAGCTGTATCCGCTCACCGATCGGGATCGCTTTCCCCGCGGTCACATCCAGACACTTCGGCAGCGCCTCGTTGACCAACCACCAGTCGCCGTGGTGCAGCACGAAGTAGCCGACGCGGCGCTTTTGGCCCTCGGTCAGGCGCTCGTTGGGCATGACGTGCGTGTGCGTATGCCACTGAAACAGCGACTGCCCGGTGTAGACCATCAAGCGCTGTCCGTCGGCACGGTAGGAGCCGCCGTGGCGCGAGGAGTAGAAGTTCAGCACCGGCAATAGGCCAGCGTACGGGGTCCCGCAGAACGGGCAGACCGGCGCGCGTGAGTTGTCGAACACGTACCAGCCTTGCTGGCAGTCCGGGTTGACGCAGGGCTGCAGCAGATCCGCGGTACGTACCAGGGCGAACTCCCAATGCTCGGCGGTTGGTCGCGCCGAGGGGTCGCGCAACCCCTCGCCAAAGGCCTGCTTGAACAGCGGCGCGAGGTAGGGCCCGGCGAGGGTGTAGGGGAGTTTGCCAGTATCCGCCCATGGCAAATCGCCCTGGCGCACATCGGCGAGACGGATGCGGTTGCTGTCATCGTTGTCGTCCTCGATGAAGAGGGCGCGCTCTCCCATCGTCAGCGTGTCGTCGCGGTGCGGATCGGCATCATGCACCTTGCCGCCGCGCAAGGGGTGGCGGAACAACAGGTACATGTAGACGAGTACGGCCAGCGCATGGCAATCGGTACTGATGCATGGCAGGCGCCGCTGGGCGCTGTCCCTGGGGAGATGCGCCGTTGCGACGACTTCCGGCGCGATGAAGTCCGGCGTGCCCACCACCTCTGGCGGGTACTTGCCCGGTACCACCAGGCCGTCGATGTCGATGATGCAGGCCGCGCCACTGGTTGGGTCTACGAGCGCATTCTTGTAGCTCAGGTCCGAGTGTGCCAGACCCGCCATGTGCATGCGGCGCGTGGCTCGGGCGAGGCGGATAGCGATGCGCAGGTAGTTCAGCCAGTTGCCGCGCTCGCGTGGGTCGAGAAAGCGATTCTGGTTGCTTGCCGATGCGAACCACTTGCCTTGTTTCTCCCGCCCCTTGATGCCGAGGGCGTCATCGTTGGTCGAGCCATGCTCGAAGAAGAACTGGCTGGAGTAGGTGGGCACGACCACGCCGACTCGCCCCTCATGCTCGACCATGCCGGTCGGCCAGCAGAACACTTCGCGCCAATACTCGCCGCCGGGCTGCGAGAAGATGCGGTCGCGGTAGTCTTCGCAAATCACACGCAGTCGCTCACGCGCGGCGGGGGACTGCTTTTCGCGATAGAACCCGATCACGTAGTAGCGGTCCGGCGCAAAATAGACGTCCTTCATGCCGCCCGAGCCGATGATCTCGTCGGTGAAGGCGACCGACTCGCCGGCGAGCGTCTTTAGCTGGATTATTTTGTTTGCCATGGGATGACCTAGAACAGCAACGCGATCGTGCGGTCGTCGTGGTGGCCCTTGCTCCAGAACTGCAGCCAGGCACGCAGTTTCTCGGGGGCCATGTCATCGTTTGCCAGTGGTTGGAGTTCCTCCCAGAATGCCAACCAGCGCTCCGGCGCCTTGAGCTCGACGTCGGACGCGAATCGCGGGTCGCTGACCCCGTCGCTCATCAGGAACAGTGCATCGAGCTCGGGTGTGATCGCGCACTGGATGCGCCCCATGATCGCGTCGCCATCGCGCACCGCGTTGCGGTCGAGGAAGCGTGTCTGCCCGGAAAACTCCCCGGAATCCGGTTCCCCGAGCAGCCGAGCGCCTTCCACCCGGTCGCAAAACGCGATCGCGCCGTCGCCCACCCAGTAAGTCCCGACCACGTCGCCGATGGCGGTGTGCGTGTGCACGGCGATCAGCAGCGTGGTGGCGTAGTCGCGCGCTTCCATCCCGTGCTCCTGCGCCTTCTGTTCAATTGCCTTGACGGCTTCAAGCGCTGCCCCGCCAAGGGTTTGGTAAAACAGGCCGCGCCGGAGGTAGGTAAGCTCCTTGTCCTTCGCCCCGGCCTGGCTGGCGATGAGCACGTGGTCGAGGGCGGCCTGCCCGGCGGCAGCGAGGCCCTTTTCGGCGAAATCCAAAGCGACATTCGTCGCCACGCGCGAGCCGATGCGGGAACGGCTCGCGCTGCCCGCACCGTCGGCCACGGCGAGGATGTTCCAAGCCCCGTCTGTGCTTACCCTTAGGGCCACATCGTCATCGCGAAAGCCGCCGGAGTGAGCATGTGAGCGCCCCCGGACGCTTGCGGCGACCAGCCGCCGATTGCCAGCGCCGCCGATCCCGAGCGACTGCTCGTCGGGCTTCCAACCAGGCGCGTCCCGGTCGGACGGCTTGTTCTGCCAGAGCGAGCGCGGATCGTGGTTTACGATCAGTTCCGCGCCCACGGTGAGCGGCGACTCAGCGTCCGAGTTCGCGCAAGAAATGACGATCGAATACTCGCCCGGATGCGGTGCCTCGCCGGACAGCAAGCCATCGCAATAGTCAACACCGGCCTCTGGCGGAATCTCGCAAGAGAGGATACGGGCGGGTCGCCCGGTATCGTCACGGACGCTAATGGTCGACGAGTACGACTCACCGGCGTTGGCATTGGATGCGATGGTGACATGCATGCGTCGGGGCTGCGGTTCGGCGCGAGGCAGCGGGGCCGTGGGGACTACGCCGGGGCGGCGGTGCCGGTCGATGGCTGCTCCTTGCGTCGGGTCAGCGACCTCCTCGGGCGGCACCTGATTCGCTGAGGCGCGCGGAGGAGAGCGATCTTTGCCGAGACATACGGCAGGGTCGGCGGGATCCTCTACGTCGTTGCCTTCTTCCAGCGCCGGCTGGTCGTCGGGTACTTCAGTACCCGTCTTTGCGAGCTGCAGCGGCGCCTCTTGGTCGAGATGCTCCTCGGGGTCGTCTGCGCCGCCCGGTTCGCCGGCTTGCACCTGTGCGAGTAGATCTTCAGGCGCTTCGCTGCCAGTCTGCGCGAGTTGCTGCGGCGCCTCTTGGTCGAGATTCTCCGCGGGGTCGGATGCGTTGCCCGGTTCGTCGGCTTCTTGCAGTGCCGGCAGGTCTTCGGGTATTTCGGTGCCAGTCTGCGCGAGTTGCTGCGGCGCCTCCCGGTCGAGGGCCTCGATAGGTTCGGGCCCGCCTCCCGCGGAAGTGCCCCCCGCGTGCGCCGGTTGGTCGTTTGAGGCAATGCGGGGGTCGTCCTCATGGCTGTGGCGTACGCCCGCCGACGCGGCTTGGGCCGACGTCACCATCTGTCGCGCCAAGTTGAGCAATTGCTCCTTGGTCGCGGCGTCGATCTCGGCGTCCCCGACAGGTATTCGGCTAAGCAGTACGTCGATCAGGTCGTGCGCGAGGCGCTCGTTATCGGTGTTCATCATTGGCTCGAAACAGTCGTAAACTCGACGTGCACGCTGTTGTGCGTCCGCCCGAGTTGCATGGTTTAGGTAGCGTCAATATTCAACCGATCAGATGCTCTTGCCAGGTCCCGGCAGATTAGCAGGGTCGACAACAAACAACTCCGGCTGCTTTTGATGCCAATCGATGAGCGCCTGTACCGGGCTGATGTGGCCGAGGTTGCGTTGCGGGATATGGTGATTGTAGAGCGTTGCGTAGCGTTGCAGGGTGTCGTCGAGGTGTTCGCCGGTGCGAAAGCGGGTGGTGGCGAGGACCTCGGCGATGCGCCCGTTGAAGCGCTCGACCATGCCGTTGGTTTGCGGTCGAGCGGGTTTGATCAGGCGATGCTCGATGTGTTGTTCGGCGCACAGGCGATCGAGCGGGTGGCGCCCGGTGGGCTTGCGCTCGCCGGTGGCGCAGAATCGATCGGTGAACTCCTTGCCGTTGTCGGTCAAGAGGGTGCGCAGTTTGAACGGTGCCGCGGCGAGCAGGCGCTTGAGGAAGGCCGTCGCACTCTTGGCGGACTTGTCGGGCAAGCGTTCGAGGTAGACCCAGCGGGTGGCGCGGTCGATGGCGACGAACAGGTAGGTGCGCTGATCCTCGTCGGGCATCTGCGGGAGGTATTTGACGTCCACGTGCACGAAGCCCGGTGTGTAGGCTTTGAAGCCCTTGGCGGGGGCGCGGGGCGGTTCCTGCTTCGGGCGCAGCGCGGCCAGGTTGGCGACGCCGTGGCGGCGCAGGCAGCGATCGAGCCCGGAGCGCGAGACGCCGGCGTTGATGAACTCGCGCACCACCGCGAGCAGATCGTCGAGCGGCAGCAGCGTGGTCTTGCGCAGTTCCACCACCAGCACCTCTTGCGCCGGCGTGAGGGTGGTCTGCAGGCGATGCGGCCAGTGCGAGGCATCCTGCACGTGCGCGCGCGTGCGCCACTTGCGCACCGTCTCTTCGCTCAGGTTGTACTGTCGCGCGAGCACCGACGTGGGCGCGTCGGAGGACTGCAACTCGCGCCGGATGGCGGGCGTGGTGCGGGCGTTCTTGTGCAGGCGGACTTCCATCGGTGTCGGGGTCTCCGATGTGAAACGATGCATAATGGATTGCCTCGCGCGGCGCGCCTCCGCCGGGGCCGACTGCGCTCGACCTACGGGCTCCCTGCGTCGGCCCCGGCGGCGAAGGCTTCCATTACGTCCCTGGCCAGGAACAGAGCATGGCTGCTTCTTGGCTAGTAATCATCCGGGACCAGGCAGCTAGCCTTGTCCCCGCTGGATCGTGAAATCGTCTTCACCGCCCCCCTGGAAATGCACATCCGCATGGCACCAGGGACAGTGCGCTTCACCGGGGCCCGCGAGGCAGAGCAGATGACCGCAGCGGCACTGCGCGATCGTAATGGGGTTGCCGCAACACGGACAGGCGGCCGCTCCCTCAAGGTCCGCGGTACTGGCCTCGCCCCCACTCGCGCCTTGTCGGGTCCAATCGAAATACTCCTCGGTCAGCGGGTAGGCGCCCGTGATGCGGTATCCTTCAACGGGGATCTCCAGGAACTCGGTGCTCACTGCGTCACCTTGGTAGCGGTCATACTTCACGAGGTATGGCCGCGCGGTATTCTGGCAGCGGCCGACCATGACGACGCAGTCGGCGTCGGCGTCGGCGCTCGGCGCCTCATCGGTGCGCGGGCGGGCGAGCGCGATGGCGCGGTTGTCGACCTTTGCCAGCGAGATGCGCCCGGCATCCGGGTCGCCCACGCGTTCGCTTTGCATCGAGACGGACTCGGTCAGCCAACGCACGAACACCTCAAAGCCGCCAGTCACCTTTGGGTCGAAGGTGAAGATGTGGTTCGTCAGAGTGGCGAGGACCGCTTGGTCGGCGTACTCCCCCATCGCGACAGCGACCAGGTCGACGCGGGAGAGGTAGCGCGATTGCCAGCGTTCGCGCGCCGCGTTAACGTCGTCCGTGGGCTTGCCGTCGGTAAACAGATAGACGATGGGGCGCCAGTCGCCCTTGCGCGTGCTGTCGCCCCGAACGACCTGCCGGTCGATTTCATCCATCACCAGTTCGAGCGCGGCGCCGAGGGCCGTGCCACCGCCGATCGGCAGCGGCGGCGCGCGAAACGCCGGCAACTCGCAGAGATCAACCAGTGTGCGCGCGATTCCAGCGAAGGCAATGACCGACAAGTACACCGTGTCGAGCGCCTGGGCATTCGTGCGCAAGGTCGCAACGATGGTCCCAATCGCTTCTTCGAGCTGCTCTCGGTTTGTACCGGCCATCGACTCGGAGACGTCGAGGACCAAAAAAACGGGGAGGCGTCGCATCGGTCTCAGCTGTTCAGAAGGCGATCCGGACCTCTCCCGGAAGCTCCGGGAGGGTGTCGGTTTCGGTAATGCCGCCGCTGCGTCCGCTGGCGGCAATCGTGCTCGATACCCACTGGAAGAACTGTGCGAACGCGGCGCCGTCGAGCGTGTCGAGGGAGACCACGGTATCGGTGAGTTCCAGCAGTCGGTCGCGCTTGGCACGCGGACCGGCGGCGCAGGCGATGATGCGGGCGAAGTTGCGCCGTTTGACCTCGACAATGCCCTCTTGGTAGGCCTGCGTGTCGGATGGGCTGCCGTCGGTCATCACAAAGGCCATCGGCCGCCAGTCGCCACGGTTGTCGTTGGTGTTGCGCACGACATCCCGGTCGACCCGTTGCGCCAACAGCTTGAGCGCGGCGCCCAGGAACGTCGCGCCGGAAGACGGCACCTCGATCTCGGGTATGCGTACCTGATCGATCGGCGTCAGGCCGAACACCTCCTTTGCTGCCAGGTCGAAGGTGATCAGCGACAAATGCACGCTGTCCAAAGCGAACGGGTCGCGACGCAGCGCCTGCTCCATCGCTTTGAGGCCAACGTTGAGCGACTGGATGGGCTCCCCTGCCATACTCCCAGAAGTGTCCAGCAACACATAGACAGGGAGCCGTCTGTGTGCCACTGCTTAGACTCCTGCCACGTTGATTTCTGGCGGCGGCGGCGGCAAGTCGCCGAGTCCACCAACATCGCGCTTGGTCAGATCAACCTTCTGACTGCTCATGGACACGGACGCGGACACCCAGGCGAAGAAGCTGTTGATCGTGGAGGCATCCGCGGTGTCGAGCGTCACGACGGCCTCGGTGAGTTCGCGCAGCACGGTGGTATCCGCGTGCGCGCCAGCGGCGCATGCGACCAGGGTGGCGATCGGCACCTTTTCCAAGTCGGCTTTGCCACGACGCCAGTCATCCGTGGGGCCGCCGTCGGTCATCAGGAACACGAGCGGCTTCCAGTCACCACGCCGTTCTGAGGTGCCCCGGATCACGTCGCGTTCGATGGCCTTCGACAGCAGCGTCAGTGCCGCGCCCATGCTGGTCGTGCCGGAAGCGGTGATGGAGGGGGCCTTGAACGCCGTCACTTCGACCAACGGTGACACCTCCTGCGCCGCGGAGCCGAATGTGATGACTGACAGATACGCCGTTTCTAACGCGTGCGGGTCTCTGCGTAGCGCCGACAGCAGGGCCTGAAGGCCGGTCTGAACGGCTTCGACCGGTTCTCCAGTCATGGACGCGGAAGTGTCGAGCAAGAGATAGACGGGAAGACGTCTGGACATGGGGGCCTCTCTGTTGGGGCGTTCGTTCACGGCCCGGTCAGTCCGGCGCTAAGCGTGCACCGGCCGGGCGCGCTGCTGCGCAGCTTCAGGGGGTCTTGGTCGCCGGCAGAAATTCAGCTGGGTCGAGGCCAAGTTCCTGGCACATGCGGGTCACCGCCGCGCGCTCGTCCTGGTCGAAGTTCCCATCAGCGGCGGCGATGACGCAGCAGGCGCGCACAAGCAGGCGCGCTTCAGCCGGCTTGTTCTTGATGCCGGACACGACCTTTAGCGCCTCTGCCTCACCGATTTGCGCATCGAAGTCGTACTTCGCGCAGTGAGCCTCGAAGGCCTTGATAACGTTGGCGGTCTCGTAGAGCGAGAGCACGTCGGACGTCTGCATGAAACCCATCATTTTTCGCTTTTCGTCGGGCGTCACGATGCCGTCCGCGTTGGCGATGATGGCGCAGCCCGCCGTGCAGGCATCCATGAAATTACGGTTCATGGTGCGCTTGGCCTCATCGCGCAGACCCTCTCCCATCCCCTTGAGTTTGTCCATCATTCCGGCTAACAAGTGCTTACCTCCAGTGGTTTGCTTTGTCACCAAGTCGCGCGCGGCGCGCGCCGCGCGCGTCGGTCGCGCCTTGACATAAGCTCATCGTATGCAATGCGTGGTTGTCAATCAAGCACTCGATCCACCTATTCCGTGTATGCTGTCTGGTTCCGTGATCTGAATGAACCGCCGGCGCAGAATTCCCGTTACAGAACAAAAGGCTGGGAGTAAAATGGGCCCATTCGATAGCTCACCCGGCAGGTGACAAGTTGCGACGGTTCATCATCACCGAATCCGAGGCGGATCTTACCTCCCACGCGGGGCTTGGTCTCATTGGCATGGCGTTAAATGAACGCGCCAACTTGGCGGCGGATGCGGCGGCGGTGTCGCCGCTGCGTTGCGACGCCATGAGCCACGCTAACATGCTGTCGTGCTATGTGGCGCTGCTGTGTCTGAGTGTTTGGTCCCGAATGATTCCTGGCCAAGTAAGGAGCTATGCTCTGTTCCTGGCCAGGGGCGTGATGGAAGCCCTCGCCGCCGGCTACAAGCGTGTCGTGGAGGACGCGGTCATCGATTTCTCATGCGCAGCGGGGCCAAGCTGACGCCGTTGGGCAACGGCTTGATGCCCCTGCACTGCGATGTGACGCCCTTCGACAACTCCTAGTCGAAGAAGGAGGGCGTCTCGCGCACCTACAAGGGCACGAACGGCTATGCGCCGATGGCGGCCTATCTGGCCTGGGAGGGCAGGGCAAACGCATCAATGCCAGCTAATATAGCCTGTCCTCACGACGGCTCCGGTGGCGGGTTCTGCATCAGCAGCTTCGCTAGATAACCGTTGTCCCAGCCGGCTTTCAGGCGCTTGTTCTTGACGCCCGTCTTGGTGGACTTGTCCCTCTTCAATCTTGTCAGAGCCATGTGTCGCAGGACGGCGAAGTTCTCGCGGCCCGATGGATCACGTAGACTAGATTCGTCCTCGCGGAAGGCGACGTCGAGCGTCCAGTGCAGGCTGTTCTCGATGCTCCAGTGTGCACGCACCGCATGGGCGAACTGCTTGGCGTCGGTTCCGATGCTGCCGATGTAGAAGCGGCATTCGCGCGACGTGCGGCCATCGACTTCTCGTGTCGACTCGACCATGCAGATTGCGTTCAGCCCCTTCCAAAGGTGCTGTTTGGATAGACCTTTCGGGTCTCCGAGAACGGTATATCGGCGCGTCTCCTTGCGCCCGTGACCGCGCTCGACACGCTCGAAGATATCGACTTGCGTGTCGGCGTAGTCCCTGGCGTCGGCATCGATGAACGCATCTTCGACCTCGTCCGCCAAGGTGCTTTGATTACCCTTGAGCGCCAGCACGTAATCGGCACCGGCGTCGATGATCTGCTCGGCGATCTTGGTCTGACACCCCATGGCATCGATGGTGACGATGCAGCCGTTGAGCGCCAACAACTCCAGCAGGCGCGCAATCGCCGTGATCTCGTTGGACTTCTCCTCGGTGGCGACCTGTCCGAGCACCAGGCGGTTATCCGCAGCCCAGGCGCTGACCAGATGCAGCGCGCCAACGCCTGCGCCGCGATCATGCGAGCGGCGCAAACTCTTGCCGTCGATGGCGACAATCTCGCCCGGCAACGCCCGGCGCAGACTCTCCACCCATGCGCGCAAGCACGCCTCGAACGCCTCGGGCCGCAACAGCGAGAACACGCGCCGGAGGTGTATCGTGGGATGGAATCCCGTGCTCGAGCCTCAAGAACTCGCATAACCAGTCCTCTTTGCTCCGGGCAAACTCCGCAATATCGACCCAATTGTCCGATCCGGCGATCACCGCAGCAACGGAAATTGCTACGATATCCAATAGCTTGTGCCGCACCTTGGTGGCGTCGCGCGGGTCCTCGAGGACACTGAAATGCGCCACCAACGATTGTTCTTCGATCCTGTCAGACAACCTTCGCTTACCTTCACCAGTTTCAGAAGGTTGCTGATCTTACCTCGCGCCGTATCTGGAAGTAGTCCCCAAGGTTCTGATGCGTTTGCCCTGCCTGGGAGGGCTACTGCCTGGAACTGGAACTGGAGATGCGTGCCGGCAGCCAGCACTGCCAGAAGGGCACGCCCGCGTTTCTCGCTCGCGTGCTGGGGCGTGCCCGGCAATTGACCGCCGCGCCCTTGCTGTTGCGCCTTGACGGGGGCAACGACGCCATCGAGAACATCGCCGTGGTCGAGGCGCACAACGAGCAGCACGCGCAGGCCACCTCCGTCCACTATCTGATCAAGTGGAATCCACACCAGGAAAGTCCCGAGCAGTGGTTGGCCTACGCCGAGGAGCACGGCGACTGGAGCGAGCCGCTCCTGGGCAAGCGGGTCGCGCTGTTCGATGTGTTCGAGACGCGCACCCGCGATGGCTACGAGTACTCCTTGCGACGGGTCATGCGGGTGAGCGAGCGGCGCGTCGACAAGCACGGGCAGCAACTGTTGGTCCCCGAGATCGAGATCGAGGGCTCGCGGACGAGCCTGTGGTTTGACGAGGAGACGATCATCGCGCTCTATGCCGACCACACGGCACCTCCGAGCAGTACCACAGCGAGTTCAAGACCGACCTCGACATCGAGCGCCTGCCCTCGGGGAAGTTCGCCACCAACTCCCTGGTCCTCGCATGCGCTGTGCTCGCCTACAACATCCTGCGCTGGCTCGGCCAAACTGGTCTGCTCGGCCCGGACGTCCCGCCGCATCAACGCGCCAAGCGCCGGCGCATCCGGACCGTGTTGCAGGAGTTGATGTACTTGGCCGCGCGGCTGATCCACACCGGGCGCCGACTGAAGCTCGCCCTCGGCTGCGCCTGCCCAGTGGTGCCCATCTTTCGCCGCATCTACACGCAGCTGGCATACACATAGCTCCGATCGCTGCCGACGTATCACATTTCGCGCCTCGCCGCGGGGCTATCCTTGTGTCTGTCGCCCGCAGTTTCTCGCCTGACGGCCTGCTCGTGAACCGATTCATGCCCGTCCGGGCTCAATTCGCGTCGCTGAGATGAATTCCGGCACCCCTAATTGCCACGAGCGAGTCACTGCGCCATACAGATCACGGATTCAGGTGCTGTACAGCTACCGCAAGCAGTGGAGGTGAGCATGGGTCTCCGGTTTCAACGTCGTGTGACGATTTTTCCCGGCCTGCGGCTGAATTTTGGGCTGCGTGGCACTAGCCCTGTCTGTCGGTCCGCGTGGCGCATCGATCACGCTTGGGCGTCACGGGACGTACGCCAATATCGGCCTTCCGGGAAGCGGTGTCTCCTACCGCACGCGGCTCGATACAGGGCGAGCAGATACCCGATAAGAACGCTCTGGCCAGCGCTCTGGGGCAGCGCGCGCTGGCACGGCAGAGTTCTCCCTCGACGAGGATGGCAGGGTGGCTGTCTCGCTCGATGGCATACCCGTGTTAGAGTCAGCAACGGTGCGCTCCGCGCTGCAGGCTTCCCGTCGGCCGTCACCCGCTGGTTGCAGGATGGGGCCGACGTCTTTACTGCAGGCCTGGCGTCAATCCGAAACGTTCATTTGGATACGCCGGCGCCGTCTCCAATGCCGGAATACCATCCGGCCGCTTTCGTTGAGCCACCGCCAGCGGCGCCTGAGCCGTCGTCAACGCCTCTTTCCGAATGGCTTGCGCGTCTTGGTTTTGGCAAAAAAATGCCGTAGACCCCGCGCTTGTTTCGTACAATCACGCCATTCGTGAATGGAAGATAAAGAAGGCTAGACCATGAAAGGAAGGGGTGTGATATTCAGGACGCGTTCCCGCGCTTGTCCGCAGCAACTCAGCTCTTATGAATGCGCATCTCGAACGCACGTTCTCCGACCTGTCAAGGCCGCGCGAAACCATCCTCTCCTATGAACTCGTATGAACTCGAGGTTCCGCGCGGCCGCGCATGGATCGATATCGACCTGCCGGAGATCAAGGGCATGCCGTCGCGTAGCGCACGCGTTGCGGCCAACGGTAAGCGTCTGCTCGTGCAGCCCCTCTCGAAGCGAACCACCAGCGCCTTCTACGCGCGGCATGTCCACGGTATCGCCATGCGGGCCTGCGGCCTCGCGTTCACGGCACCGCCATCGATCAAGACCTGCGTCGTCGGCGGCTTCACCCAACGCACCGATCCAGCAACCGGGCTATGCATCGACACCTATTTGCTGTCAGTTGTGTTCGATAGGGCGCAGTTCGGCGCCATCAACTTCAACGCGCATGAGCAGGTTGATCCTGTAGCCAGTGTTGGTAAGTTCACCGTGCGCCGCTCCATGACCACGACCGGCCTGATGCGCCCGATTATAACCTTCCAACACCAGGATCTCGCCTAATGGATCGTGTTTTTCCTGTCCCCGGCGGACAGCTGCGCGTGGCGACTCGCCAAGAGTTGCTACCGCTAGAGCGTCTGCTCGGCTTTGCAGCGCGCGCCAATCCCAAGCGGCCGTTCCTGTTCGTGTCGCGCGTACTCGGGCGCCATGTCCCAGTTCGTCCATCGGAGATGCGCGCGTCCTACCGCATGCTCGCCGAACCGTTGCACCATCTGCCGGGGCCGATCTGGGTGATGGGCATGGCGGAGACGGCGACTGGCCTAGGCCTTGGGGTGGCTGACACCATTGCCTCGGAGGCGGGTCGCGACGATGTGTTTGCGCAGCACACGACGCGCTTCAACGGCGACGAGCCACCGCTGTTGGTTTTCAAGGAGAGCCATTCGCACGCGCCGGTGCATCTGGTGCGGCAACCGGCGCCCGCGCTCAGAGGGGCGCTCGGCGGCGCACGCTCGCTGGTGATCGTCGATGACGAGGTGTCGACCGGGCGCTCGGTGTCCGCACTGGTGCGCGGCCTGCTGGCGCGTATGCCCAACGTAGAAAACGTCGCTTTCGCCAACCTTGTCGACTGGCTCGATAGCGAGCAGCGCGCTCTGATTGGCGGCGAATTGGCGGATTGCGTGGGCTCACGTGCGCTGGACGTGATCTGGCATAGTTTGGTCGAGGGCGCCTTCACCTTTAACGATGACGGCCAAGACGACGGCGCACGGGAATTGCCCGTTAACGTCGTTCCCCGCGTTGCAGCGCGCGGCGTGCGCGGTGATCTCGGGCGCTCCGGCTTGCAGATGCCCGCTTGCTCCCGGATCGATCTCGACGCGCTGAACGCGATCGGCCGCTTGCCGAGCGGCGCCGAGCCGGTGGCAGTGATCGGAACGGGAGAGTGCGCCTTCGAGCCGTTTTTACTTGCAGAAGCGCTGGAGCATGCTGGGTACGCTGTGCATCTGCAGTGCCTGTCGCGCTCGCCCGCTCGCCTCGGCGGTGCCATTGCGGCAACGCTCGACTGTCGAGATCCGTACAGCGAGGGCGTCGGTTACTACCTGCACAACCCGCCACCACGGGAACAGTTCTGCATCGCCGTTCACGAGCATCCGCTCACCGCACCGCTTACCGATGACGGGCGGTATTGGCTGCATCTGCTGATCCCGGACGGGTCGTCTCGATGAGCCCCTATCGCGTGGTCGTCTTCACCGATCTGGACGATTCGCTTTTTCAGACTCGCGAGAAGACGCTCGCGCGTCATCCCGCGGGCACTCTGGTACCCGCGGCCGACGACCGCCATGGCGCGGTGCTGTCATTCCACGCTCATGATCAGTTGGCGCTCCTGCATTTGCTGCAAGATGCCGTCCTGATCCCTGTGACGGGACGCAATCACCAGGCCTTGCGCCGGGTTCGCCGCCCCATGTTCTCTGATTACCGGATTACCTCGCATGGCAGCATGATCTATCGCGACGACGAAACGCCGTTACCTGAGTGGTATGCGCGCGTCCGCCAGCGCGCAGACCTTGCCAGTGAGGCCATGCACGCTATGGTCGCGCGACTCCCGAGCCGGCTTGGTCATCCGAGCGGTCTGCGCGCGCGCGTGATTGAGGATGCGGACGTGCCCGTCTACGTCTCGTTGAAGTGGGACGATGCTGCGGCCGTCCCGGCGGCTGCGATACTGCACGAGGCTGTGCGCACCGAGGGGTTGGGCGCGTCTTGGCGCATCCACCAGAACGGCCGTAACGTAGCGCTTCTGCCGGACTATGCAAGCAAGGCGGAAGCGGTGCGCTACGTCATGGACATCAAGCGCCGCACGCATCCCCACACCACGTTCGTCGGAGTGGGTGACAGCACATCCGATACCGCCTTCATGCAGCTCTGCCATTTCGCCCTGGTCCCCAGCAATAGTCAGATTCAATCCGGATGGTCCTATGCACAGACCCTGTTTGACGCCGATCTCCCGCCGAGCTCCGCAGGTCCGCACCACTGTGCATAAGCCGGTGAGCATCCACCCGGTATCTCCTTTCTGTGGCAGCTATGCGCAGGACGATTGTGAGTTCCTGCTGAAGCCGCTGCAGATGCCGAGCATCGACGTCGGCGAGAAAGAGGCGCTGATCCAGTCGGGAACTTGCCACTACTCCGAGTTGCTGACGCCCGAGCGTCTGCCGGCACCGAGCTATGTGGATCTGTTCCTGCAACTTACCCACCGGTACGCGGGGCGAATGTCTACCGATGTCGTCACGCTGGCGCAACACATCGCCAACGCGCGCTCCGGACCGCTAACGATCGCCTCGCTGGCACGCGCTGGCACGCCGGTCGGGGCGCTGCTGACACGCGCGCTGCGCGAGCGCTTCCAGCGAGAGGTGAGACACTATTCTCTATCGATCATTCGCGACCGCGGGATCGACGAAAATGCATTGCGCCACATTCTGGAGGTTGCCAACCGGCCTGCTGCCGGCGTTGTTTTCGTCGATGGATGGACCGCCAAGGGCGTGATCAGCCGCGAGCTGGAGCACTCCATCGCGCATTGGAACGCGCGCCACCCGGATGCATTGCTCGACGGCTCGCTACACGTGCTCTGCGACATCGGTGGGACGGCCGAGGTCGCCGCGAATTACGACGATTACGCGATCCCCTCGGGTGTACTCAACGCGACAGTCTCGGGGTTGGTTTCCCGCTCCGTGCTGAACTACCAGCTACTGGAGACCGATTTCCACGGCTGCGTTTTCTATTCCGAATTCCTCGCCGCCGACCGCTCCACCTGGTTCCTCGACCAGATCAGCCAGGAATTCGCGCAGGCCAAAGCGAGACCGCTGCCGACGCCGCGCGAGAAGGCGGCGCGCGCCGAGGAGACCACGACATGGATCAGCGGTTGCATGGCGTCACACAACCTCACCGACATCAACCTGGTCAAGCCCGGCATCGCCGAGGCCACGCGTGTATTGCTGCGGCGCGTGCCCGAACTCGTGATCGTGCGGGACCGCGAGGATCCTGACGTGCGCCATCTTTTGACCTTGGCGGAAGCCGGCAATGTGCATATTTCGCACGATGCGACGATGCCGTTTCGCGCGGTGTCGCTGATCCGATCGCTCGCCGACGCCGCCGAGGCCTCGGCGCGGAGTGTGGGATGATCCGCAGCGATCCCTGCATGTCCGAACTGGCCCTCGACTTGCCGCCGGGTGGCATTGGTCTGAATGACGGGCTCGCCGTTCGTCCTCGTGCCGACTATCTCGGCCTGGGCGCTTCCCTCTACACGCCGGCGACCCGCCATGACCTCCGCGGACTGCTCACCGGCCAAAAGTATGCGGAGCTGCGGTCGATCGTGGCCTGCACGGAAGACGCCATCCACGCCAGCGCCGTCAAGCGTGCGCTATCCAACCTGGACGATGCGTTGCGCGGGCTCGGGGCGTTCGGGCCTCTGCGCTTTGTGCGTCCACGCAGCCCCCAGGTGCTGGCCGATCTGCTCGCTCTCGGCGTCGGTGATTCGCTCGACGGCGTCTGTCTGCCGAAGCTCGACGCGCACAACATCGATGACTACCTGGATGCGTTGAGCACGGCGCCGTGGCTGACGATCATGCCCATCCTCGAGACTGAGGTGGCGTTCTCGATCGAGGATTTGTTCTCACTGCGCCATCGGTTGGATGACGTGCGCGAGCGGGTGATCTGCCTGCGCATCGGTGGCAACGATTTGCTGCAGTTGATGGGGATGCGCCGGCCCCGCGACGTGACGGCCTATGAGACTCCGCTGAGACAAGTGATCGACAACATGATCCTGGCCTTCCGACCTGCTGGTTACGACCTGGCGGCGCCGGTGTATGAGCATATCGACGGCGCCGACATCCTGGAACGCGAGGTGGTCCTGGATGTCACGCATGGATTACTGGCGAAAACCGCTATCCATCCGACGCAGATCCCGCTCATCGAGAGCGCCTATTCTGTGCCACCACAGGATGCCGCGCTGGCGCAAGCGGTGATGGACCCCGATGCGGCAGCGGTGTTCCGCTTCGATGGGGCGATGGCGGAACCGGCGACACATAGACGCTGGGCCGCGCGCACGTTGGAGCGCGCACGTGTCTATGGCCAGGCCGACACGCCGACGCTGGCGACGGTACCCTGCGGCACACGCCAGCGAGGGCCGCTTTGAGCTCGCTCGCGACTTTCCTCCATCAAGCGACGAACGACGAGCGCGCGAGGCATTCATTGCCACCGCTGTCGCATGATGATGCGCTGGCGTATGCGGCCTCGGCGCACAGTGAGGAGGTCGCGCCCTTCCTTCATCGAGCGACGAACGACCAGCGCGCGAGGCATTCATTGCCACAATGGCCGCGCGATGAGGCGCCGGCGCTGCCTGTTTGCGCTCACGCGCGCCCGGGCGCAGTGAGCTTCCTCACCGCTCCGGCGCCTCCCTCAATCGTCATGTCCACTTTACTTTCCCAGACGTGGTACCCGGTTCGCCCGATCGTGCGCAGCTCAAGTCGTCCTAGCGAAGTCGACTAGGAACGGTTTCGCTGAGACCGAGACAACCTGAACCAACCCGCTGTAAGGCGGACCTGGCGGATGCATGATTTCGCGCTCTGCCAGTACAGGCAGCGTGACAAGTTGAGCATTGGATGCGCGCTGGCTCAGGATCTGAAACGGACCACGATTGCGCGTGAGCATTAGCGACCGCTCGTTGCGCTGACCAAGCCGAGATGAAAAGTACCGCGCGGTGTCCGCAGAGGCGCCCCGCAAGCTAATGAACGTCAGGCAGTTCGACAGGATCGCATTCTGGGCCCGCGAGTCACCGAACTGGCTGACGTCCTGGGCAGCGAGACACACGCCGACACCAGCACCACGAACGATGGAGAGGACCTCCTCATAGTGGATGCGGTCCTTCAACCTCGGGGCCTCGTCGAGCACGAAATACAGCGGAGCACCGGTGCCCACCGGGGCGAAGCGGCTGTAGACGACGTTGAAGAGTTGGTTGATCAGGAGCGCCGACATCACCTCGGAGAGGCGGGCATCTGCCAGTGCGGCGCCGACGACGAGGAGCGTCGGCGCCTCGGTTATGCGCGAGAGGATGAAGTCGCTCCGCTCACTGACCGCTACCACCGGCGACGCCTTGAACAGATGTAGGGCATTGAGCAACCCACTCACTGCGCGCGAATGCTCGTCGGGGGAAAACTGGAACAGGTCCGCGAGATCGCCGCTGTGCGCATGCACCCGGGGGCACTGCGCAAACAGCGTGCGCAACGCGGTCTGATCCCCTACCAGCGAGTACAGATAACGCGGCAGGGCCGCCGCCCCGTAAGCGTCCTTCACGACCCCGATGAGCGCGCGGAGCCAGCGCACGTCGCGCTCGTAGAAAAATGGCTGTGTGTCCCCCGGCCGCGGACGCCCCAGAATGCTGCGAGTCGCGGACTCATAGTCCCGGTGGCTGGCCACTTCGTTCAACCAGTTCCATGACTGCGAACGGGCCGGATCGCCACTGTTCCAGTACCACAGGCGAACGCCGAGCCGGTTCGCCTCTGGACGCAGTCGATCGATCAAGTCGCCTTTGACGTCGCAGGTCACGACGCTGGCACCGTGCGCCAGCAGGTCGACGATCCAAGGCACGATCACACCCGCGGTCTTTCCGGACCCGGACGGACCGACCACAGCGCATCCGCGCTGCAGCAGGTCGAGCGGCAAGGTCATCGCTGGGCCTATGCTGCCTCGTGGGTGCTGGAAACGCCCAAGCGTCACGCCATCCTTCCGCAGGGCGGTGAGCTCGCGCAGGACGGCCGCGCCGCGATAGTCGAGGTAATCACGATGACGATTCGGGTGGGGTACCGCGTCACCGGGCGCAAGAACCCCGGCGGTACTACTCGCAAGCGTGGAGAGCTGCAGGACTCCCGAGTCGCGCACAGCGTTGAAGGCCCACACGAGCAGCCCCCACAGCATGCTCGCAAGTACCCCGGCGGCTCTTGGCAGCACCTTTCCCCGGTCGACCTTCCCGAGCATCCAATAAACGGGCAACGCGAGCACCAGGAGAAGGAACAGTAGGCTCGCAGCCAACAGATTAGGGTCCGCGTGCTCAGTCATGGATTCCCCCGAGGCGTCGCCGGTCCCAACGCCCCGTCAGCGCCATCCGCGTTCGGTGCGCCGCTGCTGAGCGGAGGGCGAGGGGCCGCGCTGCGCGCGATCTCGAGTGCTTGGGGAAGCGGGTTTGGCAGGCTGTCCCTCCCGCGCCGCGGCATGTCTCTCCCGGTCGGCGGGTGAAAGCAAAGGGGTGACGTGCCCCTCGGCTCTGCATCGCTCGATATGGGCTTCCTCAGCGGAGATTTGCGCCGGCATCGTACGCAGCCCGTAGTCCTTGGCGGACCCGACGCGGTGCAGTCCGTTCTCAATTCGGTAGCACTGACCGTCCCAGTTCAGCTTAACGTGGTCGCGGTTAGCGCTTGGCCCGGAGTCGGCGTGATCGTAGAACTTATGGTGGGTCTCACCGAGTAGGCGCTCGTTTGGATCGGAACTTGAACGCATGCGCGCAAAGGTGCCGTAGTTCTCGCCGCGCTCGACCGAGCGCGTCTTAATCTCGCCGAGCGCTCGGCTCCAACTGTTGATTCTCTGGCGCGAGTAGCCCTTGGTCGAGCTTCCATCGCGGGGCAGTTGGGGCGATTCGACCTTCTCGAGGTCGACCTCGAAGAAATCCGAAATCCACGCCATAGTAAGCCGGTGCCAGTGTTCTACGAGATGGTTCAAGGTTGCCACACAAGATACCCGACCGTCCATGCGTGTTGCCTGCCAACAGCAATTCCTCCTCGGGTTGGTTGGGTGCGAGTACGAGCGGAACCCCCCGTATGTCGAGGAGGGCTCGACACAGGGGCCGCTCGCAGACCAGCGGCGATGCCACAATTGGCCTGCCAACTGGCGGGATCAGACACGAATGTCCGTCGGCTTGCCGCATATCCCGCATGGGCCGTCCCGGCGAGGGTGGCAGTTTGTCCCTTCGTTCAGCGAGCGTTTGCGTCGTGGTGCGTTGGGCGCTTGCCGTACTGTTCAGCGAAGCCACGTAGGGAGCAACATCATGGTAGCGGAAATGGCACATTTTGAGCACTAGCGTCCAGGAAATTAATCAAATAAATTCAATTGTTTGTCGATCTCTTCCCCATGTTTCTTGTAATCCAGTTCTGAGGCGCATGCAGGTAGTTGATTTAGTGGGGTCCGCTCGAATAGGCTCAGACGGAGTGTCTGTAGCATCGCGTAACCTGACTCCGGGATGTCGAGTCGCTTCTTGCAAGATGGCCACGAGCACATAGACACCGACGGCGATCCAGACCCGGGTCTTGACGGCATTCTCGGAGGTGCCGAAGAAGGTCTTGATGCGCAGATGCTGCTTGATCCATCTGAAAGACAGCTCAGACGGCGGCTCCCACGCATCCAAAATACCGAGCGCTTGCTGTTGGCGGGGATGACCTGCACACTGCGCTCGGCCAACCAGTAGGTCACCGCCTTGCCGTCGCGTTCGAGGGTGACGAGTTGGAAATCCTGCGCCCCCCAGGGCGCCTGCTTGCCCTTGCGGTAGGTGATCACGTCGATCCCTTGGGCGTGCCAGCGGCGTCTTGAGCCCTGAAGCGATTGACGCCTGAAGTCTAGCGCAGCGCCGTCGGCCGGGCATGCGTCTGCGCAGCGGTCTCGCTCGATGGCCTGCCGGCACCTACGCCAGAAAAATCCGCTCCAACGCCCCACGCGTGACATTGCCGCGGCGGTCCTCGGCCTCGATGAAATAGCGTATGTCGCCGAGGCCGGCGGGGAGGTCGGCCGTGTAGTAGTTGGCGGTCACACGGGCGCCGGTCCGGCAGGGGTAGGGGCCGTTGTCGTGCATGGTCAGGGTCTGCTCGCCTCGGTCGCTTCGCAGGTGCAGCGTGACGCGGGCTAGGCCGGAGAGGTCGTAGACGAAGCTGTGCACGCGGGCTTCGCGGGGGGCGTCCATGAGGTCGCCCTGGCCCCATTGCTTGCCGCCCGGGTTCTCGGGTGTGACCCAGGGCGGGAAGACGGTTGGGCCGGTGCGGTCGCGGCCGGCGCCTGCCAGGTCTTCGAAGTCGCTGCCGGCGATGGCCCAAGCGCGATTGGCGGCGTTGGTCACCTGCTGGTCCCAGACGCTCTGGCCGGTCCAGTACCAGTAGTCGCTGGCCTCGGCGGTCAGCATCAGTCGCGTCAGCTCGGCGAGCTGCGGGTGCTCGGGCGCCGCGTCTTCGAGGGTGTGCACGGCGTTCTGCAGCGCGGTCAGCACGGCCCAGGAGTTCAGGTCGGGCGAGTAGGGCTCGCGGTAGCGGCCGAACCACTTCATGAACTGGGGGTCGCCGTTGTCGGCGCCGCTCCAGGAGCCGGGCTCCAGATGGACGGTCTGCTCGGGGTCCGGCGGGAAGCGATCGAGATAATCGGCGATGGTGATCAGCGCGAAGCGCGGGTCGTCCCGCAGCCACGCGATCATCCCGGCGGTGTTGTGGCGGTAGTAGCTCTCGGCGCCGCCGCCGTAGTTGTCGCCGTCGGAGTGCAGCACGAAGAAGGGCGGGTGCTTGGGATCGAACCCGCCCGTGTCCTGCAGGTGCTCGTAGACTTGGCCGAGCACGTCCGGGTACTGCAGCGCGCCGAAGCCGCCGCGGGCGTCCTCGTTGCCGATGTAGCGCTCGGCGGGCACGCCGATGACCTTGTGAGTCACGCCGTCCGGGTCGGTGTAGGCCAGGTATTCCGGGCGCAGCAGGCTCGGGGCGATCTCGGAGCCGGTCCAGACATTGTGCAGCCGCAGCCAGTCGCTGACGGGCGGGTTGACCTGATCGGCCCGGTTCGGCGGCAGCATGCCCTCGCTGGTGCCGCCATAGGGGTAGTCGCGGCAGGCGCGCGAGCGATGGATGCTGTCGTACAGCACCGCGCGGATGCCGGCCGCGTTCAGTGCCGGGATGATGCGCGGGTGGAACGCGGTCTCCGGCGGGAACAGGATGTCCGACGGCTCGACGCCGAACACCTGCGGGATCAGCGCCCGATGCAGCTGGATCTGGCGCACGATGTCCCGGTGCGGGATCAGCGGCATCAGCGGGTGATGGAAGCCGAAGGCGCTGATGTCGAGCCGGGCGTTGCCGAGGCTGGTGGTCAGCGTCGCGACGTCTCGCAGCTGGCTGGTCCAGCCCGAGAAGCGACCGCCGCAGCGGCCCTTCTCGGCGCAGCGCTCCAACTGCTCGATCAGCGAGCCGCTCCAACTGCAGGTGAGGCCGCCGTGGGGCAGGCCGGCGTCCTCGTATTGGCGAATCGCCGCGGGCACGAAGTCGGTGTAGGGGCCCCCGCGGGAGCCGAAGATGTCGTCCTTCTCGCCGTCCCAGTAGTCCGGGTCGACGGTGTCGTAGTAGGGCTGGTGCATGTGCTTGTGGATGCCGAAGTACAGCACCGGCGTCTCGCCGCCCTGCACGCGCGGCACGGCCGGGCGCGGGGCGCGCTCCAGCGCCAGCGTGCGGAAGGTCTTGATCCAGTCGCCGCCGCCGGCCTGGCGGATGTCGGCCTTGCGGCAGCCCTCGATTTGGATGTGGACCTCGCCGGGGCCGAGTTTGCCTTGCGGGATCTCTGCGCGATAGCGGTGGCTGCCGTCGGGGTCGGCGGATGCCAGCGCGATGTCGTCGCCGCGAAACAGGTGCTCGCGCCCGTGCTGGCGCAGGATGATCTGCGGGAACGGGATCATGCCGTCGGCCGTCAGCTCGATCGGGAAGGCCGGGTTCTTTCCGTTCGGCTCGCAGGTGAGCCGCTCGGGCAGGTCGATCACGGAGAATTGCGAGAAGACAGGTGTCTCGGGCATGGCGGGACTCCTTGCTGTTGCTTGCTTTGCCGGTGCTCGGATCGGCCCGAGCAGCGCGAGCGCATGGGCTGCGACGGGAACGGGGCCCGCGGGCGGCGCGGCCGAGCCGGGACGATGCCGGCGACGGCGTGCTGCCGGGTGCGCGTCTCAGCCGCCCGTTGCCGCGTAGGCGGCTTTCCAGCCGGCGTAGCGTTCCACCAGTCCCTGCAGCGCTGCCGCGTCATAGCCCCGGAGCCCGCTCAGGACCAGACGCTTGGTGCCGCGGCCGACGGTTGCGCCGTCGGCATCGAGCCGGTAGTCCAAACAGGCGTCGCCGCGCCGGCCTTGCGCTTCCAGCCGCTTATCGACGAGTGTCAGGTCAACTGCGCCGATATCGAGCCGGTCGAGTGAGAACGCCATGGATTCGTAGATCACCAGCGGACGCTCCGTGTTGATCATCACCCCGTGCTGCTCCATCAGCGGCACGAGGATGTGCGGGAAATTCTGCCCGGAAAACGCGACGTAGCTGCGCACCAGCGATTCCAGCAATAGCGGGTCGCGGCTGACCTCGCCTCGGGAGGTCACTTCGAGGCAAGACTTTCCGCCGGCATCGAGCAGCCGCACACCGGGATCGCCGTCGGCAAGGGTCAGCGCCGCGTCCGCGCCGACCATGCCGGTAAAGCGGAACGTCATCTGCTCGGCGACCCCGCATCGCGCCAATACCAGCGCGAACAGCAGATCACCGGGAACGCAGAAGCGCGGATTGCCGGCATCGTGGATCGGATTGAAATCGCCGGCGATTTCTTTTGCGAACGCACTGCCTTGGGCGGCGGAGACGCGGATGCCGTCGGCATCCTCGGTGTGAAACAGATCGAGAAACATTGCAGACTGCTCGGGGATTGAATTGGCGGCATTGTAACCGTCTCATCAGGTTCGTGACGGGTTCGCTGAATGGTCCCGGCGGGAGAATCTCCGGCCCGTCATCGCTCTGCCGACAACGGGGTCGTCGGGACTCGGGTGGAGCATGATTCACTCAACCAATGACCGCCGTTCAACGCAAACGACGGCGTTGCCGTTGCGGCGCTTCATTGCGGGACCAGCCCCCTTCATACCAAGTCGCGGTGCGCAGTCGCGCCCATTCGCCGCGGTTGCGAAAACCGCCCCGCCGTCGCGCTTAAGCGCCGAACAGATCCTTTAGCATCTGCAGCGTGGTCTGGCGGCCGAGCTCGCCGATGGCGGTGGTGAGCGGGATCTCCTTCGGGCACACGCGCACGCAGTTTTGCGCGTTGCCGCAATCGGTGAGTCCACCCTCCGCCATGATTGCGTGCAGCCGCTCGGCACTGTCGTAGCGCCCGGTAGGATGGGCATTCATCAGCCGCACCTGTGCCAGCGGGGCAGGGCCGACGAAGGCCTTGTCCGGTCCGAACTGCGGGCAGGCGGCCATGCAGCAGCCGCAGCTCATGCAGCGGCTGTAGAGGTAGTTCCGCGCCCACGCCTGCTGCGATTGGCGCTGAGTGCGCTCGTGGATTTCCCAAGCGCCGTCGATGCGGATCCAAGCCTTCACCCGCTGCAGGTGCTCGCTCATTCGGCTGCGATCGACGATCAGGTCGCGCACCACCGGAAACTTCGGCAGCGGCTCGAGCACGATGGGATGGTCCAACTCGTCGATCAGCGCCGAGCAGGATGGCCGCGGCAGGCCGTTGATCAGCATGGCGCAGGCGCCGCAGACCTCCTCCATGCAGTTGTGCTCGAAGGCGACCGGGTCGACGCGCTGGCCGTCTGCCGTCACCGGCTGCTGGCGCAATTGCATCAGCACCGAGATCACGTTGTCGCGCTCGCGCACCGGCGCATTGAACACCTGCCAATAGGGCGCCGACCCGGGCGTGTCCTGGCGGCGTATCCGAAGCTCGACGTTTGCTCTGATCATTGCCTGGCCGGTCGTGCGTTGTGTCACCGGTAATCCCGCGGCTCCTCGGGCGCCAGAAGGCTCAGGTCGACGTCCTCGAAGCCGATCCGAGGTCCGTCCGTCGCGTACTCGGCCGTCGTGGTCTTCAGCCAGCGGGTGTTGGCTGCTTTCCACCGGGCGCGATAGGCCTCGTATTCGGGGTCGCCGGCGTATTTGCCTTCCGGTATTTGCAGGTCGAAGGCGGGCTTGTAGTGGGCGCCGCGGCATTCGTCCCGCGCGCGGGCGCTGGCGGCCATCACTTGCGCCAGCTTGACCATATCGAAGACTTGGCGTGCGTGGGCGAGGCTCTGGTTGGCCCAGCCGCTTCGCTCTCCGAGATCCAAGCGCTCGAAGCGTTGCTCCAGCTCGGCCAGCTCCGCGATGGCCGCGTCGAGACTGCCGTTGTCGCGCACGACGCCGACCTTGGCCGTCATCAGCGCGCCCAGCGCATCGTGGAGCCGATAGGGGTTCTGGTCGCCGTGTGCCCCGGCAAAGCGCGCATTGATTTGCGCCTGCCTGCGCACCTCCCGGTCGAATGGCTCGGCAGGCAGATCCTGGCTGCCGGCGCCGAGCCCCTGCAGATAGGCCGCGACCGACTCACCCGCGACGCGCCCGGAATAGGACGCGGACAGCAGCGAATTGGCGCCGAGGCGGTTAGCGCCGTGATAGGCGTAGTCGCATTCGCCGCAGGCGTAGAGTCCGGCGATATTGGTCGCATGATTGCGCGGGCTGTCCTGCTTCACGCCGCCGCTGCGCTCGTCCCGCTCGAAATCGACCCACAGCCCGCCCATGGCGTAATGGGCGGCCGGAAAGATCTCCATCGGCGTATCCAGCGGATCGACGCCGGCAAATTTGCGATAGATGGACAGAATCGCCCCCAGCCGCGTCGAGACGAAGGCGCTGTCGAGATGCGTCAGGTCCAGATACACGCGGTCGCCACCGCCGATGCCGAGACCGAATTCGCGGGTCACCTTCCAGATGGCCCGAGAGGCGATATCCCGCGGTACGGTGTTGCCGTAGGCCGGGTACCAGTCCTCGAGGAAGTAAAAGCGCGCGGACTCGGGAATGCGTCCCGGCTCGCGGTGGTCGGCGGGATCGCGGGGCACCCAGACGCGCCCGCCTTCGCCGCGAGCGGCCTCGCTCATCAGCCGCGTCTTGTCCTCTCCGAGCATGGCCGTCGGGTGGAACTGAAAGAACTCGGCGTTGGCGAAGCGCGCGCCCTGTTGAAACACGCGGCTCGCGGCGGCGCCCGTGGAATTGGTGGAGCACGTCGTCTTCGGCGCGTAGATCTGACCGAGCCCGCCGGTGGCCAGCACCACTGCATCGGCGCGGAAGGCCTGCAACTCCTGCGAGCGCAGATCCATCGCAACGATGCCGCGGCAGGTGCCGTCCGCGTCCTTGACCAGCGACAGAAACTCCCACCACTCGTGCTTTTCGACGCGCCCGTCCGCCTGCAGCCGGCGCACCTGCTGATCGACGCCGTAGAGCAACTGTTGTCCGGTGCTGGCGCCGGCGAAGCAGGTGCGCTTCTTCTTGACGCCGCCGAACAGCCGCTGGTCCAACAGCCCTTCCGGCGTGCGCGAGAAGGTCACGCCCAGTCGCTCGAAGGTGCGGATCAGTCCGGGCGCGCCTTCGCACAGTGACTTGATGGGCGGCTGATTGGCGAGGTAGCTGCCCCCTTTGATGGTGTCGACGATGTGCTGCTCGACGCTGTCGTGCTGGCCCTTGGCGTCGAGCACCGCATTGATACCGCCTTGGGCGCAGACCGAGTGCGAGCGCATCACCTCGAACAGCGAGAACAGCAGCACGCGGTGACCGGCCTCGGCAATGGTCAGCGTTGCCCATAGGCCGCCGAGTCCGCCGCCGACGACAATCACCGTGCGCCCGGCGCTCACGCCGCGCCACCCGCGGCGGCGAGAAAGCCGATCAGCCCGTGCATACCGATGGCCCCCAGCAGCAGGCCGAATGCCCCGCAGAGCCAGCCGAAGCGGCGTTGGGCGTTCGCGCTCGTCGTCAGCCCCCAGGCAATGGCCGCGGTCGACAGTCCGTTCGCCAGATGGAAGACCGCGAGCCAGAGTCCGATCAGATACAGCGCCAAGACCGGCGGCTGCGACAGCGACTGTTGCATGTGCCCGAACAGGTCGGCGCGGATACTCGGCTCGAACATGCCGGCGATGCGTGTCATACCGACATGCAGCAGCAGAAACAGCATCA
Organism: Thiohalocapsa sp.; assembly: GCA_021736785.1. Taxonomy (GTDB): domain Bacteria; phylum Pseudomonadota; class Gammaproteobacteria; order Chromatiales; family Chromatiaceae; genus Thiohalocapsa. The sequence continues at coordinate 96,534 of JAIPFF010000014.1, forward strand.
ACCCGACGCCCGAAATGCGCTGCAGCCAGTACCAGCGGTTGCGCAGGAACCGATAGCGCAGCGGCTCCGCGCGGCCGCTGCCGATCACGGCGAGGCCGTAACCGGCATGGAAGAGCAGTGGCAGCGCAATCACGAACAGCTCCAGAAACGGGAGGTAATTCAGGCGCTGCAGCCCGCCGACGACGGTCTCGTTGAAATGCGCCGCGCCGAAGCGCGACTGCGAGTTCTCCCACAAGTGAAAAACCAGAAACGCACCGACCGGCACCAGCCCGAACAACGAGTGCAGGCGTCGCAACAGGAAGTGCGTATTGTCGATGGAGGCTGTCATTGGCGGCGGCCGCGGGGTGAACGCCTCGAGGATAGGTGTTGGACGGCCGCGGCGCTTTGACCGGAGACATCATATGGGAATATTCGCAGGTGCTGATGTATCCGCCGTCGCGGCGAAATCGCCGGTGTTGCCCGCTCGCCAGCCGGTCGGCTCTATGGCAGGATCGAGACCTTGTAAACAGCGTGGAGATTGCCGCCAGATGCGACTCGGAATCGATCGACTGCTCGCCGAAGGAGCGCTGCGCAAAGCCCTGCAAGGCCGTCGTGTGGCGCTGCTGGGCCATCCTGCCTCGGTGAACCATGTCGGGCGGCACAGCCTGGATGCACTCATGGCCCTGGGCGGGCTCGATATCACCGCTGCCTTCGGCCCGCAGCACGGCATGCGCGGCGACAAGCAGGACAACATGATCGAGTCGGAGCACTACACCGACCCCCTGCACGGCATCCCCGTCTTCAGCCTCTACGGCAGCGTCCGCTATCCCACCGACGACATGCTCGATGCCTTCGACGTGCTGCTGGTGGATCTGCAGGACATCGGCACCCGCATCTATACCTATGTCACCACGCTGGCCTATATGCTCGATGCCTGCGCCGCGAAGGGGAAGGCCGTTTGGGTATTGGACCGGCCGAACCCCGCCGGACGCCCCATCGAGGGCAGCCTGTTGGAAGAGGGCTGGCAGAGCTTCGTCGGCGCCGCGCCGATGTTGATGCGCCACGGCCTCACCCTGGGCGAGCTCGTGAAGTGGATGGAGGCGCAAAAGGGCTACGACCTGGAGCTGGAAGTCGTCGGCATGGAGGGCTACGAGCCGGACCTCGCCCCGGGCTGTGGTTGGCCCCGCGACGAGATCCCCTGGGTGAATCCGAGCCCCAATGCCTCCAGCCTGAATATGGCCCGCTGTTTCCCCGGCACCGTTTTGCTGGAGGGCACGACGCTCTCCGAAGGCCGCGGCACCACGGTTCCGCTGGAAGTGATCGGTGCGCCGGATATCGATATCTGCCGCATTATGCAGCGCATGGAAACGCTGCAGCCGGACTGGATGCAGGGCTGCCTGCTGCGCTGTTGCGGCTTCGAGCCCACCTTCCACAAGCATCACGGACAACTCTGTCAAGGCATCCAGATCCACACCGACAGCCTCCACTACCAGCATTGGAAGTTCCGGCCCTATCGATTGGCGGCGCTGTTCCTGAAGGCCCTGCGCGGCGAGTACCCGGACTACCCGATTTGGCGCGATTTCGCCTACGAGTACGAGACCGAGCGGCTCGCCATCGATCTGTTGACCGGCGGCACGTTCCTGCGTGAATGGGTCGATGATCGCGAGGCGACACCGGCGGATCTCGACGACCGCCTGACGCCCGACGAGGCGCTGTGGCGCGAGCAACGCCGCGCCTTCATGCGCTACTGAGCCGGCGCGCCCGGGAAGGTGCCGAAGCTTGCCGGCCCGCGGAATCGATCGCACAAGTCTTGACGCGATCCCTCATTGCGGCTTTAATACGCGGCTTCGCCGCTGCCCTAACAGCGGCAACGCATCCCGCGCCCAGGTAGCTCAGTTGGTAGAGCAGGGGATTGAAAATCCCCGTGTCGGCAGTTCGATTCTGTCCCTGGGCACCATCTACTTCGTGACTTACAGTCGCCGCGCTCGGGGCTGCCGGAAGCGGATCCTTTCTGGGTTCTTATCCAGCGCAACGCCCGGCGTATCCAAGCTCTTGTCGTCGCCGAGAAACGGTTGCCGGTACCGCTTCAGTGCACTGGCCCGGATAGGGTTGCGCGCTACGCACGCTCGCCACGGTGCCGAAAACATGTTCCGCACGAATGGTCGGCTTCTGTCGGAATGCGCAAGCGCCTCACAAGTCCAAGCTTGCCCCATGCCGCCGCAGCCAGTCCTTACGCTCGCGATAATCCGGCATCACTTTGTCCACCTCGTTCCAAAAGGCGTCGCTGTGGTCGCGGTGGTGCAGGTGGCACAACTCGTGGACGGCGATGTAGTCGATGATTCGAGCTGGGGCCATCATGGACTTCCAGTGGAAATTCAAGACGCCCGACCGGCCGCAACTGGCCCAACGATAGCCCATGTCCTTGACCTTCACGGCGGCCGCCTCGACGCCGACCTTGGGCGCGTAGTAGGCGACACGCCGACCGAAGCGCTCTAGCCCCTTGTCGGTGTAGTAGGTCTCGAAGGCTTGGCGTGCCGCTGCAACGCTGCCGGCCTCGATCACGGCTCTTTGCAGGCGGAATCGCCCTTCCTTGAGCTGAATAGCGGGGCCATCGTCGGAAACCAGCGCCAGCCGGTACGAGCGGCCCAGGTACAAAAAGGTCTCGCCGTTGACCCATTCCCGCACCACGGCGCTGGCGTTGAGGTCCCTCCATTCCGCGAGATTGCGATAGATCCACATCCGCTTACTGCGCACCACGGCATCGACCTGTTCCGGGGTGTAGCCCTCGGGGGCGCGCACGGTGATCCGTCCGGTGCGCTCGATGACGATGTCGGTGGTCTTGCGGGAACGACCGGACAACAGGTCGTACTCGATGTCCTCGACACGGCGCGCGGCCATCAAGCGTCTCCTCCGGTCCGCTCCAAAACCTGGTGTCCGGAAAGGCCTTTCAGCAGTTCGTGGTGGCGGTTCTTGGCCAGCTTCATGATTTCCACGGCGATGCGCTCCCGCTTGGCCTTCAACTCCGGGATGCCGGTCAGTGTCAGGGCCTGTTTGATCTCGCTGCGGGTCCGCTTCTGCTTGTCGCTGTTGTTCCAGTAGTCGATGCTGCCGATGCTGGCCTGGAGGGTCTCGACGACAGCCTCCATCAGCGCTTTCATTTTCGGCTTGGCCGCTTTGGGCACCTTGCCGTCATCGAAGGCATGGTTGGCGATGTGATCAAAGAAGGTCGTCGCCTCCTTGCTCATGCCTTCCTCGCCCCCTTGACGACCGTCGATCGCGACCACGCGGAGCCGCTCAAGTGCCTCGGCCAGCTTCTCCCAGTTGTCGTGATAGGCGTCGATCAGGTGTTCCACCTTCTCGGACAGGCTGTCGTAGAAGGCCGGGTCCTCGTCGTGGTGGACGGTGCAGTGTTTGCGGATGGCGTGCTCCATCTCGCTGGCCTTGGCCTCGGCGTTTCCCTCGGCGTGCTCGTTCAGCCTATCGACGAAATCCTCCGCCAGCAGCTCGATGGGGGGCACCTTTGGGTTGATGCCGAGGCTGATCAGGTGCTCATTGATCAGATCGCGGACCTTCTGGCCCGCGTCGCCCAGGCACAGCGTCTCGTCCTTGTAGCGTTCGCGTGCGACGCGCTGGATATAGCCCAGGCGCTTGGCCGGCACCCGGTACGCTTGCGCAGCTTGGTTGGGCAGAATGATGTCCAGGCTGGTCAGGAACTTCTTCAGGTACACATCGAAGTCGGCCCGGATCTTCTCGTCTTTGAGCAACCCCACCGCCGCATGGACCACGGCGGCATCGTCATCGACCGACTTGAGCCGCCCCTCGGCAAAGTCGCGAACACCCTCGATCCCGCGCCCGGCGAACAGCTGCAGCAGTCGCTGGTAGCGCTCCTCCAGCACCGGGATCTCGGACTCGATCCCCCTGAGCCCCTGCGCCAACTCCTGCTGTTCCTCCGTGGCCGCGTACAGCGTCAGCGCCTCGGTCAGATTCGTGGTCAAGCCGATATAGTCCACGATGTAGCCGCGATGCTTGCCCTTCTTCACCCGGTTGGTGCGGGCGATGGCCTGGAGTAGGCCGTGCTCGCGGAGCCGCTTGTCGATGTACATCACCTGCTCAATGGGCGCATCGAACCCAGTCAGCAGCATGTCGCAGACCACCAGGAAGGCAATACCGGCGTAGGGCTTTTCCGGATCATCGAAGGCGAAGGGCTTGCAGAAGTTGTCCTTGGCATTCCAGGCGCGGGCTTGCCTACGGGCCTCGGTGACATAGGCCGCCTCGTTGGTGCCGTCACCGGAGATGACTACCGCGGCCTTCAGCGCCTTTAGACGATCGATGTGCGTCGCGTCCGGCTCCGGCTTGGCTGCCTCCTCCGCAGTCGCCTCTTCCAGGGCGTCGTGGACGGCCTTCTGGTAGCGCACCGCGGCAAGCTTGGAGTGGCAAACCACCTGCGCCTTGAAGCCATTGGGGAAGATGTGCGCCAGGTAATGCCGGACCAGATCGCGGGCGATGGCAGCGATGCGCTTCTCGGCTTCCAACAGATCGCCGGTGGCCCCGTACTTTTTCTTGATGGCCAGCAGCTCGGCCTCGCTGCGGTCTTTGAACAGGTTCTCGAAACGGGTCTCGAAGCCGTGTTTGTCGTTCAAGGCCGCCTCCGCCGTGCGGCCCTCGTACAGGATCTGGAGCGTGGTGCCGTCCGCCACGGCGTCCATCAGCCGGTAGGTGTCGATGTATTCGCCGAAACGCTTCACCGTGCGCCGCTCGCCGTGGCGCTCGGTGATCAGCGGGGTGCCCGTGAAGGCGATGCGCGCGGCGTTGGGAAACGCCTCGAAGATGTTGTCGCCGAGGTCCGAGCTCTGGGTGCGGTGGGCCTCGTCGATCATCAGCACGATGCGCTCGGAGGTGTTGACCACCCCGAAGGTCTGTCCGGTGGGGATGGCCTTGTAGGTGCCGAGAGCGTCCGCGATCTTCACCGGCAGCGCCTGGTCACGCTCCATGAATTTATGCGCCATCACCATGTTGATGTCGGAGCTGTCGGTCGCGAGCCGGAGCCGCAAGTCCTTGGTGCTCTCGATGACGTTGACTCGCCCGCCGATCAGGGCGGCGGTCTCGGCAAGCTGCTCCTCCAGATCTGCCCTGTCGTTGATCAGAATGATCTTGAAGTCGCTTAGGCTCCCGGATGCGCGCAGCATCCGCGCGACGAAGACCATGGTCAGGCTCTTGCCCGAGCCCTGGGTGTGCCAGACCACGCCGCTGCGCGCCTCCGGTGTCTCGCCGTGGCGAAGGCGCTCAACGATGCGGTTGGCGGCCCGAAACTGCTGGTAGCGGCAGACCACCTTGATGCGCGGCCCGCCGTCGGTGTCCATGAACACCGAGCATGTGCGCAGGATCCGCAGCAGGTTGGGCTTGTTCAGCATGCCGTTGATCAGCTGCGTCTGCTGGTCCATGCCCTCGGCGGTCTCGTCGGAGCCAATCTCAGGCTGGGGCCACTGCGTCTTCCATGGGTAGAAGTGCTCGTCGCCCGACGTGATAGTGCCGTAGTCGGCCTCGATGCGGCTGGTGCGGACCGCCAGTAGATTGCAGTGAAACAGCCGCGGCTCGCCTTCCCTGAGACCTTGCTGCTTGGTCTCTGCGCGCCTGTTCATGTAGCGCTGCAACTGCTCGAAGGCCTCGGCCATCGGGTTGGCGCAGGTCGGCCCGCCCTTCTTGCACTCCACCACGATCAGCGGGATGCCGTTCACGAAGAGCACGATGTCCAGGATGATGAACTGCTTCACGCAGCCCGGCGTGTCGATGCGGAACTGGTTGATGGCCAGGAAGTGGTTGTTCTCGGGCGTGGCGAAGTCGATCAGCTTCACCACCGGATCCTGCTCGCCCGTGACCTCGTTGCTGTCCACTTGAGCCTTGAGCAGCAGTTTCTGGACCGCCTCGTTGGCCTCCAGAAGTGTGCGGTTGGGCTGGCGCAAGATCTGGTCTTGCAGGTCCTGGAGCTGGCGTTCGGTGAGCCACGGCTTGCCGTCAGCAGTGCTGTTGATGGCGCTGACTGCCTGGGCGAAGACCTCCGGCAGAATCCACTGCCGGAAGTTATGGCGCAGGCTATTGGCCGAGTCGCCGGGGATGTCCGGTCCCTGGTCGATGATCTGCCAGCCGAGCCCCTGCAACTGGTGCAGGAAGGGCTGTTCGACTTCCGTGTATTCGCTCATGGCCTTATAGGCGTACTCTCGCTGAGCTTATCCACTCGTCAGCCATCGGCGTCAGCGTCGGCTTCCGCGGGGTCGCGGTTGGCGGCAAACTGAGCCATCGGCAACATCAGCTTGGGTAGGTGCATGCGGGTGCACTGGTTGCTCAGGAGTTCCCGCCAATACGGCCAGACATGGTAGCTGGCATTACGCAGGGCGAAGGCATCGATTGCTTCCTGATCCAGCGCTTGCTTCATCCGATACTCGGCGATGAACTCAGCCTCGATCACGGCCCGAACCGCAGGCTCTTCGTCCTGGTTGTCCGGGTCCACCCAACGCGCGCCCAGTCGCAGAAACACCCGTAGCAGCCTGTGCTCGTTAGACAGAGAGGCAACACTCGCTTGGCGCACCAGATGCATCTGCTGGACCTCAAGGCGGTCCAGTTCTCCCGCGTATTTCGGATCGAACTCACCAAGACAGCTCGCGACGAGATCACGGACATAGACATCCTGAATCTCCAGGCTTTCGATTGCCCGCTGCAGCGTCTCACTAGCCATGGCTGAACGCCTCGGGGGCTGGCGTCTTCCAGCCGGAGCTTTGGTAGCCCGAACTCGCGTCCTGTGGCTGCAGGGGAAAGTCCACGACATTCCTGAGCTCGACTGGGCGCTCACCGGGCTCGCGCTCACGCTGAGGACTCCAATTGCTGGCGTCTTTCCATTCCACGGGCGCTACAGCAGGCCCCAAACCGGCCTTGCGAATCAGCCAGGCACCGGCACCCGGCACCTCCGAGGCAACGCGCAACAGCTTATCCATGGCCGCGGACTGGGCCACGTCGTCGGCCTCGTATTTGGAGAAAGCGACCGGCCCGCCGCCGAACACTTGAGCCGCCTGCTTTTGGGTCAGGTTTAGACGCTCGCGACGCTCGCGAAGCTCAGCGCCGGCGAGCAGCCCGTCAACGCGCTTCTTGAAGGCGACCATCAGGCGCTTGTTGTCTCGCGTTTGAGCCGCGTCTGCCTGCTCGCTGCCGCAGGCATCGCAGACCGAATAGTAGGAGTCCAACGATTCGCTGACACCCTTATACTCAACAGGGTGCTTGTCGACCTGGACGGTGAGATGACCCTCTCCACAAATCGGGCACCGATCACCATTCTTCGCCATAACAATCACCTATCTTCAGATAGATGGCAGGACACCAGCAGCAGAAGCTGCCCCGTCTGCGCCATCGAAAACTTCAGGTAGTACTCCACCCGCATGGATCTTCGGGCGTTCGCTATCCACTCACTTCGGAACAGCTGGTAGGCATCACAGGCCGCCCAGGGGCCACGTGGCTTCTGAACACACCATTCGGAGCCCCTGAAGCGCCCATGTTGTACCGCCTCTTCCAGCAATACAGCCAAATCTTGCAGATCCAGACCGTACTTCTGGGCGTCCAATATGCACTTTCGCGTCCACAAGTTGATGGCCTGCCCCTGTGCGCCTTTCAGCAACGCCAGCACCTCATCGACCGGATAGAGCGGACCGCCCGCAATCTTGCGGTCCGCGCCCTCAGCAAAGGGCGGGTCAGTCCTGTACCTGCTGACGATTATTGTTTTTACCATAATGGTAAGTCAATCGAGAAACTTCAAGGTTGCGGGGTTTCGCCAAGTTCGCCTGTTGCCACGCTCCACCGGCCCGCGACGCAGACTCGACGCTCGGACCCCGAAACTGCGCCTCGGCCAACCGCCGAGGCAAGCAAAAAGGCGCTGACCAGGTTGGAGTCGACCAAATACCGGGAGCAGAGCCATTAAATCTTCGGAGCAGCGGCCCAAATCTTCGGAGCAGAGCCCCGAACCTTCGGAGCATCGTTCCAAATACCCGGAGCGGCACGGTTGCTCAGATCGCCGCTGTCGCTAGCCGTTGCAGCGCGATACCGACCGAGCCGCGATCGAACAGCTTCACCTTGCGCGCCGCCCACTGCGCCCCGGCCGGCCAGCGCCCGATGCCCTCCATGACGGCATCCAGGTCCGGCGTGTAACCCTCGCGGACCAGCAGCCAGTCAACCGTTGCCAGCAACTCCATGCCGAACGGGGACTCGAACCCGTCGATGACGGCCGTCGCCCGCTCCAGCGCCGGCAGGTACGCCTTGGCCTCGGTGTTGAGATAGGTCCCGACGCGCTCGCGCTTGGCCTCGTCGAACCAGATCACGTCCAGCGGCGTGGCATCGGCGATACGCTTCTCGCTCTTGAGGTAACTGCCGTCCAGGTTGTCCAGCACATGCCGGAGCCGGTCGGCATAGGGACCGTAATTGTTGGCCGTAAAGCGCAGGTCCAGCGGATTGTCGCCGCCCTGCGCCTCGATGGCGCGCTCCAGGAACCAGGCGAGCTTCTGGATCTCCAGCAGGCTGCATTCCATGCCGAGTATCCAGTAGCGGCGGATCAGCTCGGCGATCAGCGCCGAGGCCGGGGTCAGCGACACGTTGGTCATGGCGGGCCGCCCGTGCCGGCGGTTTCGTCGATGGCGTCGCCAACGTCCGGCGCATCGTCACCGATAAACACGGGGCGACCGTCTTGCCAGATCACATAGTAGTGCCCCAGCCGGCGCTTCTCGTCGAGCTTCTGTTGCACGGCCTTGCGCAGGGCATTCAATGTACGGATGGCCTCTGCGGACGGCTCGCCTTGGATGGTCTTCATTGCGCTGCCTCTTCGATCAGGCGCTGGTAGTGCGCCCGGTGGATGATCAAGCGGTCCTCGCGCTGCTGTTCAAACACGAGCGCGTGCTCCTGTCCGACATTCATATAGCAGCGGCAAGCATCGACCGCCGCGCTGAAATGGTCCAGTAGATTGCGCAGGCTGCGCGGGAAGCGCCGCTCGATGTCCTTGGTCGGAATGTCATGCCCGCCATGGAGCACGCGCTCGGCGACCCGCAGGCGCGACAGCTCGACGCTGGGCAGCGCCAAATAGATCAGCTCAACCCGCCAGCCGTCAGCCCGGAGGCGGCGAATCAGCCGTAGGTAACCGCGCCCCGCCAGCGTGGTCTCGAAGGCGAATGCCTGCCGTGCGGCGATGTGGGCCTCGACCTCCTTCAGGAACAGCCGGCTCGCCGCGGCCAGCTCCCGCTCGGGGGCCAACGGCGACAGACCCGCCGCGATCAGGACCGCGTTGACGAAGCGGCTGCAACCGGCGACCTCGGGCAGGTACTGCAACGCGAAGGTGGTCTTGCCCGCGCGATTGGGGCCGGCGATGATCCAGCAGGTGGGCCGGTCGGTCGCCGCGGGGTCAGTCATCAGCGGGCACATCTCGTTCCCACGCTCCAGCGTGGGAAAGGCGCTCGGGCGCTCCAGCGTCCCGTGAAGAACTCGCGACGATGGAGCGTTCGAGCCGCAGGATCACCACCGCGTCTCCACCGCCAAGAGTCCAGGGCGGCCTTCGTAATCCCGTGCACTGGAATAGCGCCAATGAACCGCCTCGTCCACATATCCCCGATTGACCGGGTTGTTGTGGATGTACTCCAGCTTAACCCGCATCATCGCCTCACCCTCGATCACCTCCGGATGCGAGCCCTCTTGCCAGACTTGATGGGTACGATCCGCCTTATGCCGAGCCTTGTGCATGGCCAGCAGGTCGAGCAACGGCGAATTCCGAGCCGTGAGCCGGTTCACGATCTGCTTCGCGGTATACGACTTAAAGCTCGCCAGCACCTTCGGCAAATCCTGCGCCTGCGCTAGCAGGTGGCAGTGGTTTTCCATGATCACATAGCCGAACAGCACTAGGCCGGACTCCCGCTGATGATGGCGCAGCGCGCCGAAGAGCATCTCCACATGCGCCGGCTGAGCGAACAGCGGCAGCCATTGCAGCACCGTCATAGTCACGAAATGCGGAGCAGCGGGATCACCAAACCGATAGCGGTCACGCCCCATGGTTTATCTTCTCCTCTCCTCTCGTTCCCACACTCCAGCGTGGGAATGCAGCGTGGACGCTCCTGCGTCCCGTGATGCAGACGCGACGCTGGAGCGTCGGAATTTGCTCCCACGCTGGAGCGTGGGAGCCAGACGGGCCAGAGGGGTTGATCTTGCCCGCGCCATTGGGCCCGGTGCTGATCCAGCAGGTGGGCCGGTTGGTTGCCTTGGGGTCAGGCATGGTTGGGCTCGGGTGGGTCGGGGTTGACCGGGACCTTGCCGGTTAGGAGGTCGTGCATGAGGCCGGCCCTCGTTCCCACGCTCCGGCGTGGGAATGCCGCGCTGACGCTCCCGCGTCCCGTGATGCAGACGCGACGCTGGAGCGTCGGAATTTGCTCCCACGCTGGAGCGTGGGAGGCAGAGGGGGCAGAGGGGCCAGAGGGGGCAGAGGGGGCAGAGAGGCCAGGGGGGGCAGAGGGGGCAGAGGGGGTGATC
>JAIPFF010000060.1 GCA_021736785.1 Thiohalocapsa sp.
CGTCGAGCAGGTGGGCTGCGCCTCCATCACCGGAACCCATTGCATTATGGAGCTGCAGCCCGAGTCCCTGCACCAGCGCGTGCCGGTGATCCTGGGCCCGCGCAACGAGGTGGAGCGCATCCAGGGGTACCCCACCGAGGACGTCTGACATCCGGCGCCGCGCGCGGCCGACCGCGCGCGCCGGGGTCACTCGCTCGTCGGCGGCGCCGAGCATTTCGGTGCCGCCGCCCCACCTTGCAGCTTTACTTTCGCCGCACACCCCCCGCTTCGGGCACAGCAGGCATTTCTACGCATGCTGGTGCGTTTCTGCTCTGTCGTCTAATCTTCCACAAAGACACAAGGCGCACCGGCCGACGGTCGATGCAGCGCGCGGCGTGGCTCGTATGCGGCCGTGTTTTTTCCCGCATCGATATCCATTGTCTCGGCGTCCGTGGCGTGTCGCCGACTCCGCGCCTCCCCGGTTCGCCGATGCGAGCGCAGAGGATAACAATCAGCCCGGCTAGGAAATGTGTGTGGGCCCGGAATGCGGCGATCGGGCAAGCCGGACCGGCAGGCAAGCGGCGTCCGTGTAGGGCGATCTCAACCCGTCACTGCGTCATGCGTTTCATCGGAAGATCGACACGGACAGCGGAGCGCGTCTGAATGCCGAGCTCGGTACTCGACCAAGCCCATGCACCCGGTATCGTCGCGGCCGATCGGGACGGGCGTATTTACTTCGCGAACGTGTCCGCCTGCATCGCCTGCGAGCATCGTTTCGCGACCTTGGAAGGGTGCGACCTGCGCGACGTGGCCACGGGTCTCGGTGCGCTCCGAGACGAGGTGGCAGCCGCGATCGATGCGGGCGTCCCCGGCACCCGGCTGCGCTTCGCCCCGGCCGAGGAAGGCGGGTCGGTCGCCGGCGGCCTTGTCTGCGAGCTTTCGGTGCTGGGCGAGGCCGGTGAGCGCGCCATCGGTCTGCTGCTGCTGATCGACGCCGGCGGCGCGGACCGCGATACCCGCGAGCGATTCGAGAAAATTCTCGATGTCACGCCTTCCTCCGTCGTCATCACCCGGCTGCGCGACGGTATCGTCCTTGATGCCAACGCCGGCTTCCTCGCCCTGACGGGGCTTGCGCGTGAAGACATTCTCGGTCGCGATCTGGCCAAGTCCGGCATCTGGGCCAGCCCTCGAGACTATATCCGCTATGTCGCCGAAGTAAGGGAAAGCGCCAGTATCCGCGGATTCCGGGCAGAGCTGCGGCGCCGGGACGGGAGCGCCGTCTATGTGCTGATCAACGGCGAGCCGATACGCCTGCAGGGGGATCCCTGCCTGCTGACGCTGATGACGGACGTGACCGCCGAAACCCGTTATCTGCGTCAGATCGAGCGCCAGCACGAGCTGTTCGATGCCGTTTACGACGCAGTGCCCGATGCCGTCGTGATCTCGGATGCGCAGCGGCGGGTGCTGCTCGTCAACCGTGCCGTGAACGAAACCTTCGGCTACGACCCGGCGGAACTGATGGGGCGCAATGCGGCGATGCTGTACGAATCGCCCGAGGTGTTCGACAGCGTCAGCCGCGCGCGCATCGACGCCGGAGCCTCGGCCGCGCAGCATGCCTACGCCGCGCGCTCCCGCCGCCGGGACGGCAGCATTTTCCCCGGCGAGAGCCACGGCAATGTCCTGCGCGACCAAGACGGCGGCCTGCTCGGCTTCCTCGACGTGGTCCGCGACGTCAGCCAGCACGAGCGCGACGCCCGCGCGTTGGAGGCCGGCCAGCGGCGCCTGCGGGATCTGGTCGGCATCGTCAGCGACTGGGTCTGGGAGGTGGACGGCCTCGGCCGCTTCACCTACACCTCGGATCGCGTTACGGAACTGCTCGGCTACGATCCGCAATGGCTGCTGGGCAGGGCACAGTCGGAAATCACTCCGCCCGATGAAGCCGCGCGGCTGGGCAACGATTTGCGGCTCGCGACCGCCGCCGGGAGCGGCTTCCGACAGCGCGAGCGGGTCTATCTGCACCGGGACGGGAGCCGGCGGCTGATGTCCAGCAGCGGCATTCCCGACAGTGACGCGCAGGGCGTCAGCGGTGGCTATCGCGGCGCTTGCCTCGACGTCACCGCCTCGAAGCGAGCGACGGAAAAGCTACGCCACAGCGAGGCGCAGCTGAACGCGATCTTCGATCACACGCGGGCGGGGATCATGCTGGTCAGTGCCGATGAGCGCATCGAACGCTGCAATCGGAGCTTGGCGCAGATGCTCGGCTACGACGATCCGACCGAACTGGTCGGCGCCGCGCTGACGCTGCTGGATCCCGGCGGGGAGTGCTTCGCGGAGGCCGGCCACCTCTACGTCGGCGAGCTGAAACAGCGCGGTTCCACGCAGGTCGAGGGGGAGTTGCGGCGCAAGAGCGGCGATCCCCTCCCGTGCCTGTGCTCCGGCAAATCCGTCGATGCGAATTGGCCGGCCGAGGTCAGCCAGGGCGTCATCTGGACGATCGAGGATCTCACCGAGCTCAAGCGCAAGGAGCTCGAGCTGCGAGCCTTGAGCAGCCGTGTCTCCGAGCTCAACGAGTTGTTCGCGGCGGGCCCCGCGATGGTATTCCGATGGCTGCCGGAGCCCGGCTGGCCGGTCAGCGACTGCTCGCCGAACGTCGAGCGCCTGCTTGGCGTGCGTGCGCAGGATTTCGTCTCGGGTCTGGTGCGTTTCGAGACGTTTCTGCATCCGGACGATATCGAGCGCATCAAGGAAGAGGTTCGGCGCAATACCGCTGCCGGGGCCGACGATTTCGAGCAGGAGTATCGCCTGCGCGGAACCGACGGCAAGTGGCATCACTTCTTCGATTACACCCGCGTGCTGCGCGATCGGTCCGGTGCGGTTGCCGCCTATCACGGCTATTTGGTCGACATCACCGAGCAGCGCCGGCGCGAGAGCGAGCTGCGCGCGCTGATGGATGCCATTCCCGATCTGATCTTCATCAAGGACGGCGATGGCCGTTATCTGGAGTGCAACGACGCCTTCGCGCGCTTCATCGGGCGCTCGCGCGAGAAGGTGATCGGCAATTTCGACCATGATCTGTTTGCGCCGGACACGGCGGCGTTTTTCCGCCGCAGGGATGCCGAAATGCTCGACATCGGCGAGCCCATGCGCAACGAGGAATGGGTAAACTATCCGGATGGCGCGCGCCGCCTGCTGGATACACTGAAGATGCCCTACGCCCGCGCCGGCGAGGGACAAGTGGGCGTGCTCGGCATCAGCCGCGACACCACCGAGCAGCGCAAGGCGGAGCTCGCCTTGCGCGAGAGCGAGGAGCGTTACCGCTCGCTGTTCCAGTCCGCCGGCCAGCCGATGCTGATCCTCGACCACGAAGGCGTCATCACCGACGCCAACCGCTCGGCCTGCGAACTGCTCGGCTATGCCGGGCGCGATGACCTGCTGCGCCGACATCCCGCCGCACTGTCGCCCCTGCTGCAGCGCGACGGCGAGCGCTCCGCCGCGAAGGCGGCGCGCATGGTCGAACAGGCCATGCAGCATGGCTATCGGCGCTTCGACTGGGATCACCTGCACAGCAACGGCCGCGCCGTACCGGTCGACGTCACCTTGGTGCGGGTGCTCATCGACGGACAGACGGCATTGTTGGTGAGTTGGTACGACCTCAGCGACAAACACCGCGCGGACGAGGCCGAGATCCGCGCCAGCGTCGTGTTCGAGAACACCACCGAAGGCATCATGATCACCAACGCCGAAAACCGGATCATTGCGGTCAACCCCGCCTTCACCGAGATTACCGGCTTCCGCGAGGACGAGGTGCTCGGACGCCATCCCAGCCTGCTGCAGTCCGGGCGCCAGGACCGCTCCTTCTACCGTGCGATGTGGAGCCAGCTATCCGAGACCGGGCGCTGGCGCGGCGAGTTATGGAACCGCCGCAAGGACGGGGACGTTTATGCCGAGTGGCTCAGCGTCAGCGTCATCCGGGACGAGCGCGGCGAGGTCAAGAACTACATCGGCGTCTTCAGCGACATCACGCAGGTGCGCCGCTCGGAGCAGGAGATCGAGCACCTCACACACTACGACCCGCTCACCGGCCTGCCTAACCTGATGTTGCTGCGCGCGCGCCTCGACCAGGCATTGCGCTCGGCCGAGGTGGCCGGAGTCCCGGTGGCGGTCGTTGTACTGAACCTCGACGGCTTCAAGCGGGTCGTCAGCAGCTTGGGTCACGAGACCGCCGACAACGTGCTGGCCTGCGCCGCGCGCCGTCTCGCCGAGGCGGTCCCGCGCGATGCGACGATCTCGCGTAACGCCGGCGACGCCTTCACGCTGGTGATGGAGCTGCATCCCGGGTCGGAATCGCTCGCCAATCAGGTGATGAAGCTGCAGCAGGTGCTGCGCGAGCAGATCGATGCCGAGGGCGTCGGCCCGCTGGCGCTGAGCTGTTCGGCGGGCATCGCGCTCTATCCCACCGACGCGCATACGCCGGCCGAGCTGCTGCGCTATGCCGAGTCCGCGCTGCATAAGGCGAAGGACTCGGAACCCGGCTCCGTTGCCTACTATCGCCCCGAGATGACGGCGGCCGCGAGCCAGCGGCTGGCACTGGAACAGTCATTGCGCAACGCACTGGCGCAGGGTGAGCTGGAGCTCTACTACCAGCCCAAACTCGACCTCGAAAGCGGTGTGATCAGCGGCGCCGAGGCGCTGATCCGCTGGCACCGCGCCGAAGGCGGCGTGGCGGAGCCGGCGAGCTTCATGTCCGTCGTCGAGACCAGCGAGCTGGTCTACGCTTTCGGCAGCTGGATCCTGCGCTCGGCGGCACAGGCCGCGCGGGACTGGCACGAGGCCGGTCTCGCGCCGCTGCGGGTCAGCGTGAACGTGTCCGGCGCCATGATTACCGCCGGCAAGCTCGCCGGCGAGCTGGGGGCGCTGATCCGCGAGCTGGATGTCGACCCCGCCTGGCTCGAGATCGAGGTGCTCGAGAACATCTTGCTGGAGGATCCGATCCAGGCCCATGCCGAGCTCAGCGCCGTGCGCAATCTCGGCGTCGCCATCGCGCTGGACGACTTCGGCACCGGCTATTCGAGTCTCGGCTACCTGAAGCGCTTCCCGTTCGACTACCTGAAGATCGATCGCGGCTTCATCCGCGAGCTGCGGCCGGGCTCCGACGATATGGCCATCGTGCGCTCGACCATCTCGATGGCGCATCACCTGGGCATGCGCGTGGTTGCCGAGGGCGTCGTGGACGAGGCCCAGATCAACCTTCTGCTCGGAATCGGCTGCGACAGCGTGCAGGGCTATCTGGTCGGCCGGCCGATGCCGATGGAGGAATTCCGGCGCATGCTCGGCGTATCGGCTGCGCAACAGACGCCGAGTGCATCCCTGCGCCGGTTGATGATGCGCCGCGTGCTGCTGGTGGGAGGCGATGACGCCGAGCACCGCGCCCTGCGTGCGGACCTGACCGAGCTCGGCTGGTATGTCCTGGGCGCGGACAGCGCCGAGGCGGCGCTGGACCTGCTGGGCCGCGAGCAGATTTACCTGCTGATCACCGACAGTCACCTGCCGGGGATGGACGGCATCGCGCTGACGGCGCAAGCGCGCGAGCGCTATCCGGATACGGTGAGGGTGATGATCTCCGAGGCGCGCGATCCGGACACTGTCATCGAAGCCGTCAACCGCGGCGGCATTTACCGCTATCTCTGCAAGCCTTACGACAAGTCCGCCCTCGCCGAGCTGCTGGAAAGCAGCTTTGCGCTGGCGAGGGCCTTGAAGCAGGCGGGACCGGTTCCGCTGACTCCGCGTTCGAGCTGAGCGCGTCCGCCGGCGGGCGCCGCGTCCCATCAGCTGCCTCGGCCTGCCGGCGTTTCCTGCCGGGGCTCCCCCGCTTGCCTTTTACACGATGCTCGTTAAGCTGCGCCGAGCGCGCCCCGGCGCGCCCCGATCACTGACTAAGCAGTTAAGCCATGAGTACAGCAAGTCCAGCAGACAACATCTCCGCCGCTCCCTCCGCCGACGGCGCGGCATTGAAGACGGCCGGCGGCGGCGAGGACGGCATCAGTCTGTCCATCGTCATTCCGATGTATCAAGAGGCGGAGAATGTCGCGCCGCTGCTTGCGCGCGTGCACGAGGGCCTGGCCGATTTCACCCACCCCTGGGAAGTCATCCTCGTCGACGACGGCAGCCGGGACGCAACCGGCCGGCGTCTCGTCGAAGAAGGGAGTCGCTACGGGCCGCATGTTCGCGTGATCCGTTTCCGCCGCAACTTCGGCCAGACCGCGGCCATGCAGGCCGGCTTCGATGCAGCCCGCGGCCTTCTGATCGCCACCCTCGACGGCGATCTGCAAAACGATCCCGCCGACATCCCGGGCATGGTCGACGAGCTGATCGCCCGCGATCTGGACCTGCTGCAGGGCTGGCGCAAGGACCGTCAAGACGCGCTGGTCATGCGCAAGATACCCTCGCGCATCGCCAACCGGCTGATCGGCAAAGTCACCGGGGTCGACCTGCACGACTACGGCTGCAGCCTGAAGGTCTATCGGGCCGAGGTCATCAAGGAGATCCAGCTATTCGGCGAGATGCACCGTTTCATTCCCGTCTGGGTCGCCGGCGTCACGTCCCCGGACCGGATCGGAGAGACGGTGGTGCGTCACAGCGCTCGGCAATTCGGCGCTTCCAAGTACGGCATCTCCCGGACGTTCCGCGTGCTGTTGGATTTGCTGGCTGCCTTCTTCTTCCTGCGCTTCGGCGCCCGCCCGGGGCATTTCTTCGGCAGCATCGGTCTTACCTTCGGCGTCATCGGCGGTTTGATGATGGCGTGGCTGTTGATCGTTAAATTCGGCTTCGGCGAGGACATCGGACAGCGGCCCCTGCTGTTCGTGACGATCCTGTTCCTGGTGGCCGCTATGCAGTTCCTGACCACAGGCGTACTTGCCGAGGTCATGACGCGGACGCTGTTCGCGTCCGGCGAGCACACCCACCATCGGATCCGTTGGCAGAGCGCGGAGGACGCGGCCGGTTGGAAGCGCCCGGCGTGAGCGCTGCCGGCAGCGCCGGGTCCGGCCCGGCGTTACTCGGCGCGGTGCTGACGTCGCCCTGGTTTCTGGTCGCAGTCGTCTGGCTTGCGTTTTTTTGGCAGCTCGGCGCGGTTCCGCTCTACGATCTCGATGAGGGCGCCTTTACCGAGGCGACTCGCGAGATGCTCGACAGCGGCAACTACATCACCCCGCATCGCGACGGCGAGCCCCGCTACGACAAGCCGATTCTGATCTACTGGCTGCAGGCGGCGTCGGTGAAGGCGCTGGGGCTTTCCGAGCTGGCATTGCGCCTGCCGTCGGCCATTGCCGCCACGCTGTGGCTGCTGGCGCTGTGGCTATTCGTGCGCGAGCGCTTCGACGTCGCGACGGCGACCGTGGCGGGGCTGACCATGGCGCTGGGGCTGCAGGTCGGCATCATCGCCAAGGCCGCCGTGGCGGACGCGGTGCTGAACCTGTTCATCGCGCTGGCATTCTTCGACATCTATCGCTACCGGCTGGCACCGCACCGGGGAACGCTGCTGCGGGTCTATCTCTGGCTCGGGCTCGGTTTTTTGACGAAAGGCCCGGTCGCGGTGTTCTTCCCGCTATTGGTGAGCTTTCTGTATTTCGCGTCGCTGCGCGACCTGAAGACCTGGGTCGGCGCCGTGCTCGCGCCGGCTGGCTGGCTGGTGTTTCTTTTGGTTGCCGGCCCCTGGTACTTGGCCATTTATCTGGACGACGGCGTCGGCTTCTTCCGCAGCTTCTTCCTGGAGCACAACGTCGGGCGTTACGGCGGCGTCAAGCATGGTCACGCGGGCTTTCCCGGCTACTACTTCGCCATGCTGCCGTTGGTGCTCCTGCCGTTCACGGGCTGGTTTCTGCGGCTGCTGCCGATGGCACGCGCCCTTTGGGCGGACCCGCTCGACCGCTTCCTGCTGCTGTGGTTCGTGACTGTCTTCGTGTTCTTTTCGTTCTCCGATACCAAATTGCCGCACTACTTGGTCTACGGGATCACGCCATTGTTCGTGCTGATGGCGCGCCATCGCGAGCGGCTTCGCAACCGTTGGCTCGGACTGCTGCCGCCGATCCTGTTCATGCTGCTCATGGCGGCGCTGCCCTGGTTGCTGGTGCTGCTGGCCCCGGCGGCCGACCGGCTACACGAGCAGGCGATGCTCGCCGAGGGTGCACAGGCGCTCGATTGGCCCTATCGGGTTGCCGGTGTCGCCGGGCTGGTTGCCCTGGTCGGGCTGCTGCTGTGGGGCCGGGCGGCGATTTGGCAGCGCCTGGTGCTGGCCGGCCTCATCCAAACAGTCGTTGTCTTCGGCTTTCTGGTGCCGCGGGTCTTCGATGTCATGCAGGGGCCGGTCAAGGAGGCGGGCCTGACGGCAAAGGCACTGGATAGGCCCACCGTCGTTTACCGCACCAGCATGCCGTCGTTCAGCGTCTACCGGCAGGCAATCACACCCGAGCTCGAGCGCCCGCGTCCCGGACAAGTGATCTTCCTTCGCGTGGATAAGCTCGAGCGGCTCATCCGCGACTACCCCGATTACGAGTTCATTCCGCTTTACCGGCGCGGTGCCGTTGCGCTGATGCTGGTCGACGACACAGGAGCGCCGGATAATGGCTGAAGGTCTGTTTGGTTTTCTGCGCCGGGATTTGCGCGAAGCACTGGCCGCCGGCGCGGCCCGCACGCCAGTTGCCTCGACGCAAGGTGCGCTGTGGGTTTCGCACTGGGCGGCGGCGGCCGCCGGCGCCGGCTTGGTGCTGTTCCTGCTGGTGGGGTATCACGCCGGCTTCGACCGCCTGAACGCGGCGGCCGCCGCGCTGCCGCCGCTCTTGTGGGAGTTGGTCACGGTGCTCGGCGACGAGCGCGTCGCCTTCGCTTTGGCGTTGTTGTTGGCACGGCACCGCCCGCGGGTGTTTTGGACGCTCATCTGCGCCGGGCTGGTCGCGGCCGCCTATGCGCGGGGACTGAAGCCGTTGGTCGACGCCGCGCGACCGCCGGCAGTGCTGGCCGCCGATGCGTTCAATCTGATCGGCCCCGGCCACCGGCGCTATAGCTTTCCGTCCGGGCACACCGTAACGGCGGGCGTGTTCTTCGGCGTTCTCGCTTACTATGCCGGCCGCGCGCACTGGCGCGCGCTGTTCCTGCTCGCGGCGCTCGCCGTGGGCGTCAGCCGCGTTGCGCTCGGCGTGCACTGGCCGGTCGATGTGGCTGCAGGCATCGCCGGCGGCTCGCTCGCGGCCTTGGCCGGTGTCTGGCTGGCACAGCGCAGCCTCTGGGGCGTCTACGATTCCGCCGTTCACTTGGCGTTCGTCACCATCTCTGCCATTGTCGCGGCGAGTCTTTGGGTCGATGACGGTGGTTACTCCGGTGCCGCGCCGGTGCTGCAACTGCTCGCCGTCGTCTCCATCGGCTATGCCGTGCTCTCCTATCTGATCTTGCCGCTGCGACGCGGTTTGTTTCGTCGCGGGGCCGATGCGGATGCGGCATAGGCGCACCGCCGCTATCCGCCGGGCTCGATCCGTCGGTCTCGATCCGGGGCCTGAGATCCGCCGGTCCCAACACGTCGGTCTGAATTCGCAGGCCTACGTCCCGCCATGGCGCCGCTCGTGCGTGGTCGAGCTTCCGATGCCGCTGCCGTCAGCGGGTCTGCCTTAGCGATCCGATCTGCGCCGCCGCCCGACAGGCTGGTCGACGCGACCCCGGCGATGGCACGGGAGCTTCCCGCGAACGTCAGTCAATTGGCGGTCTGGTCGGGTAAAGCGTCGTTGAAGTTCTCAGAATGTGCGCCGGTTCGAAGAATTTGCAGGTGGCGACCGGGTAACCTCGATTCGTGTGTGGCAACGGTTGCCGCAGTCATGGCCCGCGTGCCGTTCGTGTCAGCGAGACGTGCCTGCTCGCGATAGGCTGTTTGGTCGTCGAGGACCGACAACTCGCGCACTCCGGGGTTGGTACGCCAACCGCCGCATTTCACAAGGATCCGCGCCGGCAAATAAGGTGAGCGTGGGGCATCACCTAGCGCGTATTCCACCGTCGGCATCCTTCCGGGGTTGATCGACGATGTCGAGCGGAGGCTCGTCGATCCTGAGACGGGGCATCTCGGCCTCGACGACGGTCTGCACGGATTGCTGTTTGCGGGCACAGGTAAAAAGAAGGCTAGGCGCAACAAACACAATTTCTTTCAGATATCAGCAGTGGTGGAACTATGCAGACCAATGTAAGTGCCGGCGGCGCCGGCGGTTCAGTACGGACCCTGACCGAGGAGATCGGCTCGCGGTTGCGCGAAGCGCGCAAAGTCCGCGGTCTCTCCCTGTCGCAGCTGTCGGCGTGCACCAACGGGGCTTTGTCCAAGAGCCGCATTTCCAACTACGAGCAGGGCCTGCGGCGCATGGGCGTCGAAGAGGCGCGCATGCTGTCGGAGGCCCTCGGCACCGTCTCCGGTGCCTATTTGCTCTGCCTCGATGAGGATGCGTTCCTCAACGATGCCGAGGAGCGGCTGCTGCTCGACTACTTCCGGCGGGCCGATATGCGCGGCCGCGCGGCAATTCTGTCCTTGGCTCAGGTCGAGGGCGGCCGTTCGAAGGCCGCTTCCTGATCGGCGAAAGCCGTCCTGGTCGGCACCGAAGGCGCCGACCAGGACGGTGCCGGCGTCTCTCACGGTTGCCGGCTTCTTCCCCTCTGCGCGCCCGAGCGGCGTCTCCAGCGGCTGTTCCCTACCCGTGCCGGCGGTTCACGGTGCCGAGCCCGGTCATTGTCCGCGCGCTTTGCCTAGGCTACCGCTGTCCCCTTTGCTTTGCCCGCGTGCTCTATGCTTGTGGGTGAAGGATCATTGAAAGCAACAAGCCACGGATGATGCCGGACGCTTGCGCGGCTCCGAATCGGGCGGCCGCGGCCGCAGACATCCGCCGACGGACGGATGCCCTCATGCGGTGTGTCGTGCGCCCGCGGCTCTCGGCCAAGGTTCCCTGTCTCCGCTCCGGGTAGCGCCGCCGGGCCCGGTAACGGCTCCGATGCCGGCTTCGGGCTCGGGTCCGGGCTCGGGTCCGGGTCGGGGCTCAGGTCCGGGTTCAGCTATGGGTTCAGGGCCCATACCATGCGGGCAGGCCACCTTGAATTCCTACGGCCGGCGCCAAGCGTCCATCATGCGGGCTTCGGGAGGTCGCCATGATCGAAACCATCGTTGTTGCGGTGGTGTTTCTCGTCTGGATCAATTTCCTGCCCTTTCTCGCCCACCTCGTTTTCGACGACCGCTTCGACGCGCCTGTCGATGGCGGCGCTCGCTGGCTTGACGGGCGCCCGCTGCTGGGTCCGCACAAGACTTGGCGGGGCCTCGGCGCGAGTCTGCTCGGCGCGGCCGCGGCGGGGCCGCTGATCGGACTGTCGGTGAGTGCGGCGCTCGCGGCGGCCGTCTTGTCGATGGCCGGGGATCTTGTCACCAGCTTCATGAAGCGTAGGCTGCGCCTCGACGCGGGTGCCCGGGCCTTCGGCCTCGACCACGCCCTCGAAGGCGGCCTGCCGCTGCTTATTCTTGCACCCGCGCTGGCGCTCACTTGGCTGCAGGCCGCGGCGGTTTGGGTGATCTTTCTTCCGCTGTGCTATGCCGGTGCGCTTTTCTGGCACGGCGCCCTGTACCGCCCTCCCGCGGATAGCTATCCGCGCATCGTTCGCGCTCCCACGCGCATGCGCGAATGGCGGGCCTGCCATGCGCCGTCGGCCCGCTGGCATCACTGGCTGAACTTCGAGAACTACTTCTATTATCGGATCGTCATGGACCGGTTCTTCCGGGTGATCGGCCGCTACGCCAGCGGCGTCGACAACGTACTCTGCGTCGATATCAACGAGCACACCGTCGAACTCGACGACCTGCCCGAGGCCTTCGACGGCTTTCGCGTCCTGCTGCTCACGGACCTGCACCTCGACGGACTGCCCGCGCTCACGGACGCGCTGATCAAGCGGGTGCGCGGCCTATCTGTCGATCTCTGCCTGATCGGCGGCGACATCCGCATGGAGATGTATGGTCCGATTGCCCCCTCGGTGCGGCTACTGCAGCGCCTGCTGACCCATGTGTCCGCGAGACATGGCATCTTCGGCGTGCTCGGTAACCATGACTGCATCGAAATGCTGCCGGAACTGGAGACCGCCGGCGTCTCGATGCTGGTCAACGAGGCGCGCGCCATCGAATACGGCGGCGATGTGCTGTGGCTGATCGGCGTCGATGATCCGCACTTCTACAAGTGCGACGACCTGGACTATGCCTGCCGGGATCTGCCGTCGGACGGCTACCGCTTGCTGCTCGCGCATTCGCCCGAGATCTACCGTGAGGCTGTCGACTACGGCATCGGCCTGTATCTCTGCGGGCATACGCACGGCGGGCAGATCTGCCTGCCGCGGATCGGGCCGGTATTCACGCACAGCAGTGCGCCGCGCTTCACCGCTGCCGGCGAATGGCGCTACAAGACCATGGTGGGTTACACCAGCCGCGGTGCCGGTGCGTCGGGCGTCCCGATTCGGTTCAACTGCCCCGGGGAGATCGCGTTGATCACGCTACGCCGATCGGCAAAAGAGTCCTCGCCGCACCCGCCGCAGCGCCGGCATGCGACGGGCGCATCCGATCGGACAACAAACGGGCGGGTAACGGCATGAGGTGCGGGTCGGTCGGGAGACGGTCGTGCCGGCAGCACTCCGGCGGCAGGATCGGCGGCACGCGAATCGGTTCGCGGCCGCCGCGCCCGAAAGCCCGGCCCTAGAAGTTGCCCGTGGCGCCGGCCGTGATGATGGAGAGCATCTCGCCGTTGATGGTGATGGCGATGGCCTGCAGCTCGGGGGGGAGCTCGTAGGCGTTGATGACCATGTCGAGGTTGAGCATCTCCAACCAGTGACGCCCATCGGCGTCTTCCACCAGTGCGATGCTGCACGGCATGTAAGCCGCGTAGATGGTGTTGAAGCGGACCATCTTGATGGCATCTTCGGGGCGGCAATACTGGAAGATTTCGAGCCGCGGCGAATCGAGCCCGCGTGCCTCCAGCTCGGCGCCGACGTTTTGATGGCCGACCAGCTTCATGTTCAGCTCGACCGCCTTCGAGTTCATGGCGTCGATGGCCGCATCGGGCGTAACGCCGTCGGCCAGGCCGAGCTTGAGCACGGTCTGGCCGATCTCGTACATGTTCACCTCCGGCGCGGAGCCGGGATCCTGGGCGAGTACGGGTGCTGCAATCGGGACAATGAGCAGCAACGCGGCTGCGCAGGCGGTAGCGGTCTTGTGCATAAGCTGAGCTCCTTGGGTGGACGGCCGGTGATGGCGGGGCCGGCGATCAATCTTTGTCATCGTCGTCGTCGTCGTCATCATCGTCGTCGGACTCGTCATCGAGGCTGGCGACGAAGGCGAGGATGTCGACCAGCTCTTCGTCCTCGTAGTCGACGAACGTTTCATCCTCCGGGTCGTCCGCATGGATGCGCTCTTTGTCCTTGAACATGACGATCTGCCGCATCAGGTACTCATGGTACTGCCCGCGCAACGGCGGTGATTCCTTGCGCGTCTTGCCTTGGCCTTTGCGGCCGTGGCAGGTTTTGCAGTCCCCCTTGTACAGCCGCTTGCCGCTGCGCACGTCGCCCTCTTCGGGGCCCGGCACGTCGATCTCCACATCCAGATCGGAAATATAGGCGGCGAGGTTCACCAGATCCTGCTTTTCGGCAGTGCGCAGCCCGCCGACGACCAGCATCGCGTCGTAGCCGCGCTCGCCTTCCTGGTAGTCAGTCAGGGCATTGAGCAAGTAGTACTCGGGCATGCCCGCGATACGGGGGTACTTACCGCCCAGGATGCCCTGACCGCGCTGCCCGTGGCAGAGGGCGCACTGGCGGAACATGACCTCGCCGGCGGCGATGTCGGGCTCTCGGTCGCCTTCGTCTGTGTCGTCCGAAGCCGCGTGCAGGCCCAGCGGGGCCGTGAGCAGCGCGGCAAGCAGGAGGCGCGTCAGTCGCATGTTGTTGTCACTCCATTCTCTCGGGGGTCACGATTTAAAGAGTCGCTCGGTCTTTATTCTCGGGCGCCAGTACCATAGAAGATCGCCTGACCGGCTGCAAGCACGCAGAATGGCGCACTTTTTCGATGGTCGGCAGCCTGTTGACGCAAGCAAAGAAAGCGGGCATACGCGCAACGCGGAGACCGCGCGAAGCGGCCACTGGGCGCGTCGCTGGTCAGCGCGCGAACAACATCTGCATGGGCAGTCCTCGCGCGTCGTGCGGCGGCTCCTCGGGCAACTTGACGGTTTCTCCGGTCAGCGCCAGCCCGGCCGATAGGGCCAGCACGGCCGCGTCGAGCACGTCGTCGGGTGCCAGGATCCGCCGCGGATGACGCCCGATCATTTCCTCGACGAAGACGACGCACGCCGGATCATAGGAGCCGAGCAGGACCGACCGCTCTTCGCGGCCCGCCGGGCGGCGCTTGTTGTGGCGCATCGCCCGCCCGCCGGCGAGTGCCCACAGACAGACCTCCGGGTGGGATTCGCACAGTCGCTCGCGCCAAGCCGGGCGCCGGGCCAGCAGCGTATCGAGCTCGCGGATCTTCGGCGCGATATTCCAGGTCTGCTTGCTCAGGGCGACGCCGGTGCGTGCGCGGTTCAGCGCGCATGCTTCGGCATAGTCCGCCGCCGCCAGCGCGGGACGGCTCGGCGGCCGGAACACACTGCTGGCGCGCGGGCGCCCCAGCAGCGCGCGTGCGGCGCGGTCGCAGTGGCGCTCGGCGGGTCCGGCATCGACCAGCCCGATCGGCATATCGACGAGCGCCAGCGCCGCGGCGTCGATCGCAACGGATAGATCGGCGAGCCGCTCCACCACGCCGCCTCTCCAGCCGCCGTCGGTGCGCGCGCACCAAGCCCATCCGCCGCGACAGCCGTCGATGCCGATGCCGATGCCGGCAAAGGTGCCGGCGATGTCGCGCAGCTGCGCCGCCGACTTGCCGCTATCGGTACCGCTCAATCGAATCGCCTCGACCGGGACTTGCTCGAGCGGACCGACTCGGGCGAATTTGCTGGGGGAATCGGCTTAGGCCGAATCTGCCAAAGCTGGATCGGCCCGAGGTGGATCGGCCCGAGTTGGATCGGCCCGAGCTGGGCCTGCCTAACCCGGGTCTTCTGCGGCGGCCATCATCAGCGCGCGGTGCTGGCATTGCGCGCGCCGCGTCCGTCGGCGCGCAGCGTCGCCGCCAGCGCCGCGCCGGTGTCGCAGCCGCTGGCCAGCGCCCAGTGGATGGACGGCGGCGCCGCATGCTCGCCGCACACCCAGAGCCCTTCCTGCAGCCGCAGCGGCCCCGACAGCGGTGTCACCGGAGGTGTTTGCGCCGGCAGCGCGTTGGGCAGACGATAGACCGCCAGGCGGCGCCAGCGCTGGACCACTGCGCCGAACCAGCCGACGAGCTGCTTGCGGATGGCTGTTTCGAGCGCATCCGGGTTGTGCTCCGCACCGAACACATTGACCGTGACCAGCGACTCGTTCGGCGGGGCATAGTCCGCCGACAGGTTGCTGGGGCAAAGCACGCTGTTCACCGGGCCCGAGCCGGTGCCGTTGAGCGCCAGATAGGGCCCTTCGAAAGGTGCCTGCGGTGCGGCGAAGTGCAGGCAAGTGGTGCCGCGGGTCGGCCGCGACTCGACGCCGAGCAGCCGTCCGGCCTGCTCGCCGTCGGTGGCGACCACCACCGCGCGCCCCTGCAGCCGGGTGCCGTCCTCCAGGATGACTTGCCGCGGCAAGATGCGGTCCGCGCGCAGGCCGTAGTGGATGGTCTCGGGGACCAGCCGCGCGGCGAGCTGCAGCGGGATTTGCTCCATGCCGTGCGCCGGCAGCGCCGTGTCGCCGAGGGCGAAGGCACGAAACACGAACTCGAACGTGCGGCTGGACACGTTGAGCTCCGGCTCGAAGAAGACGCCCGCGAAGAACGGCTTGAAGAAGCGCTCGATCATGCGCTCGGAGAAGCCCAGCTCGCGCAGCCGCTTGAGGGCGGTGGTTTCGGGGCGCGTGTAGAGATCCTGCAGGTCGCCGCTCAGCGCCCGCCGGCGCAGCTTCAGCAGCCGCAGCTTGTCGGCCGTTGTTCCGATCGGCGAGCGCAGCATCTCGGGCAGTCGCGCGGGCTGGCGCCAAATGTCGCTGACGCGATGGAAGCGATCATCGACGCGCACCAGCGCACCGGGATAGAACGGGCGCAGATCGAGCTCGTCGTAGTCGAGCATTTCGCGCGCCCGCGGATACCAGGTCTGCAGCACCTGAAACCCCCGGTCGAGACGGAAGCCCTCGCGCTTGTCGGTGGCGATTCGCCCGCCGGGTCGCTCCGCGGCCTCGATGATCTGCGGGCGCAGTCCGGCCTGCTGCAGCCGCAGCGCGCACGCGAGGCCGGAAAGGCCGGCACCGATAATGATGACGTCCGCATCCACGTCGATGGTCCTCGTTGATCTTATCCGCTGTCGTTATGGCCGGTGCCCGCGCATGGGGCGCTGCCGCTTCTCAGGCACTATCCTGGCGGAAATCGCCGCGTCCTCCAACCAGCGCGCTTTGGATCGTCCGCGCACGGGTGCGAATATCGGCGATACGCTGCGCATCGAGCCGTTCGAGATTGCGCCACATCAGCGCCGTGCGCGGGTGCTCGGCGAAGCGTTCGCGGTGCCGCGCCAGGAAATCCCAGTACAGGGTCGTGAACGGGCAGGCGTCGTCGCCTGTCGCCCGCTTCGGGTCGAAGCGGCACCGCGCGCAGTAATTGCTCATCCGCTGAATATAGGCACCGCTGGCGGCGTAGGGTTTCGAGGCCAGCAGCCCGTCGTCGGCGAACTGGCTCATGCCCAGGGTGTTCGGCGCCTCGACCCATTCCACCGCGTCGACGAACATGGCCAGATACCAGGCATGCACCTCGCCCGGACGCACACCGAGCAGCAGCGCGAACAGGCCCGTGACCATCAGGCGCTGGATGTGGTGCCCGTAGCCGTGCTCGAGGATCTGCCCGATGCTCTCGCGCAGGCAGAAGGCGTCGGTGTCGCCGGTCCAGTAAAACCCCGGCAGCGGCTGGTCCGCCGCCAGTGCGTTGCGCCCGAGGTAGCCCGGCATCTCGCGCCAATAGATACCGCGCACGTACTCGCGCCAGCCGATGATCTGGCGCACGAAGCCTTCCACCGAGGCGATCGGTGCATGTCCGTCCCGATAGGCTGCGACCGCCGCCTGCACGACCCCGCGCGGGTCGAGCAGCTTCAGGTTCATCGCCGCGGACAGACGCGCATGGTACAGCCACGGCTCGCCGCTCCACATGGCGTCCTGCCAGGGGCCGAACGCGGGCAGCCGGTGCGCGATGAAATCGTCCAGGGCCGCCTGCGCCTGCTCGGCCGTCACCGGCCAGTCGAACCGCGCCAGGCTGCCCGGCGCCCGCGGGAAGCGCGCCTCCACCAGCGCCGTCACCTCGCGGGTGATGGCATCCGGCGCAAAGCCGATCGGCTCGGGCACCAGGCCGGGGCCTTGCCGCCCGAAGGATTTGCGGTTCTCCTTATCGAAGTTCCAGGCACCGCCGGCGGGTTCGCCGCCGTCCATCAGCACGCCGTCGCGCCGCCTGATCCAGCGGTAGAAGTGCTCCAGGCGCAGCTCCTTGCGGCCGTCGGCCCATTGCTCGAAGGCGCCGGCGCTGCAGAGGAAGTGGTCGTCCTCGAGGCAATGCAGCGCGATGCCGGCATCGCTGCAGGCCGACTCCAGCGCAAGCCGCACACGGTGCTCCCCGGGTTGAGTCACCGTTACCTGCGCCGGCTTCAGCCGCGCCAGGTCGGCGGCAAGCGCCTGCTGCAGCGTGGCATGCGGGTGGGTGCCGAGTGCCAGGTAGCGCACCGGCAGGCCGTCGGCGGCGAGGCGCTCGCGGAAGTGGCGCATCGCCGACAGGAACAGCACGATGCGCGCCCTGTGCGAGGGCACATGGGTCGCCTCGGCCGGCGCTTCGCAGAGCCAGATCAGGTCGCGGGCTGGGTCGCAGCCGCGCAGCGCGGGATTGTCGCGGCTGAGTTGGTCGCCGAGGACGATGCGCAAACAGCGCGGCGGGTGCTGCGGGGCGGGGTCGTTTCCCGGCAGCACGCCGGTCGATGGCGCGGATCGGCGGGACCCGTCGCGGATTGCCGGCGGCCTCGACATCGGCTCAGGCGCCGCCGATGGCGCCCATGGCGCCGATCGGGCCGCTGGCGACGGAGGCGGAGGCGGGGGAGCGATAGGCGATCTGGCGCTCGAACAGCGCGCGGACGCTGCCGATGGTATCGGCTTCCGAAGCCGGTTTATCGGGGCGGTAGCGCTTGACGCGGGCGAAGCGAAGCGCGAGGCCGGCCGGATACTGAGGGCTTTGCTGAAGCTCGTTGAACGCGATCTCGACGACCAGCTCGGGGCGCACATGCACGATGTGGCCCTCGCGCGCGATTTCGCGCCTGAGCAGTTGCTCCGTCTGCCGGGTCAGGGTCTCGTCGGTGAGACCCTTGAAGGTCTTGCCGAGCATGACGAAGCCGCCGGCGCCGTCGCGGGCGCCCAGGTGCAGGTTGCTGAGCCAGCCCTTGCGCCGGCCGCTGCCCCACTCGGCGGCCAGGACTACTAGGTCGAGCGTATGCGCCTGCTTGATCTTGAGCCAGTGGCTGCCGCGCCCGCCCGCCGCGTAGGGGGCATCCGGGTGCTTTGCCATCAGGCCTTCGTGTCCCGCCGCAAGCGCACGCGCCAGGAAGGCCTCGGCATCGGCGGCGTCGGCGTCGAGCAGGCGCGGGATGATCAGGGCCGCCGGCAGCGCATCGGCCAGCGCGGCATGGCGCTCGCGGGTGGACGTGTCGATCAGCGTCTCGCCGTCGCGGGCCAGGCAGTCGAAGCAAAAGAATCGCAGCGGCAGGCGTGCGCGCAGCTCGGGGTCGTCGCTGTGGCGCCCGAATCGGCGCATGGTCACCTGGAACGGCAGCGGTGCGCCGTCGGCCGCGAGTGCCAGCGTCTCGCCGTCGAGCACCAGGTCGCTGCCGCCGAGGGCGCCCATGCCCTCGACGATCTCCGGAACCGCGGCGGTCACGTCGTTGCCCTGGCGGCTGAACACGCGCACCTCGCCTCCGCGCTTGTGGATCTGCACGCGGGCGCCGTCGAGCTTGAAATCGAGCAGCGGATGATCGAGACGGGAGAGGGCGTCGCCGAGGTCTTCGGCGGGCTGGGCCAGCATCGGCTCCACGGGCCGAAACCACTCCAGCCCCACGGCATCCAAGCCCGCGCGGCCGGCTTCGAGTGCGATGCGGGCGACCTCGCCGATATCGCCGCGCAACATCAGCGCGCGGCGCAGGCTGGCGATGGGCAGATCGAAGGCCTCGGCCAGGGCGTCGGCGACGAGTGCCTGCAGCGCCCCTTGGCGCAGCTCGCCCAGCAGCAGGCGTGCGAGGAAGGTTTGCTCGTCCGCGGTTGCCGCGGCGAACAGCGCGCCCAAGTCGTGCGCCCGCCGGGACTGGCTGCCGCTGCCGCGAATCGCGGCGATATCGGCGAAGCGCCGGTCGGTCTCCGCGACGCTCAGCGACGGGGCCGCGGCGGCGGGCGTCTGCCGCGCCGCGTCCACCTGTGCCGGGCCGACGCCGAGCTTGGCCCGGGCGGGCTCGCCGGTCAGCCACAGCGCGGCGGTCCCGACGTCCGCGCTGTCCGCCTCCCGCAGCAGCGCGGCGAGCAGGGCCGTTTTTTGCCGGCGGCTGCGCGTCGCGCTCAGGTCGCGGGAGGTCTCGGCCAGGCGCGCAAGGGCGGTCATCGCGTGGTCGGCACCGGCATTAGTGATACTGCTCGGTGGTGTAGTGACCCGGCTCGTGGCGCTTGTGGCGCTGCAGCCCGTGGGCCTCCAGCCAGGCACGCACGTCCTTGATCATCGCCGAGTTGCCGCACAGCATCAGATGGCTGTCGTCGGCGGTGATGTCGATGCCGGCGACGTCCTGCAAGGTGCCGTTCTCGAGCAGGTTGGTGATGCGGCCCTGCAGCGAGGTCTCGCTGGCGTCGCGGGTCAGCGCGCTGATGTAGCTAAAGCTGCCCTCGTGGGCCGCTTGGATTTCGGCGATGGTCTCGCCATAGGCCAGCTCGCCGGCGTTACGGGCGCCGTGCACCAGGATCACGCGCTCGAACCGCTCCCAGGGCTCCGCTGTCTTCAAAATCGACAGATAGACGCCGAGCGCCGTGCCGGTGGCCAGCATCCACAGGTGCCGGCGCGAGACCACGTTGTCCATCGTGAACACGCCGCTGGCCTTGTTGGAGACCCAGATGCGGTCGCCCACTTCCAGCTCCGAGAGCTTCGGCGTCAGCGGGCCTTCCGGGATCTCGTTGAAGTAGATCTCCAGCAGGGGCTCGTGGGGCGCGTTGACGAGGGAGTAGGGGCGTCCGACGCGCTCGCCGTCGACGTCCAGGGCCACTTTGATGTACTGCCCGGCGGCGAATGCCGGCAGCGGCGCTTCGATCTGCAGGCTATAGAGTGCCTCTGACCAATGGCGCTTGCCGGCGACACGTCCTTCGATCCAATCGTTCATACTGATTCCTCGTCTCACTGCTTCGGCTTCGGCCAGACACTTGGTGCGTGGCCCGGGTTTTCAAATTTTGAACAACTGCCGAAGGCCGCTTGCGACCCCGCGGCGACGACGTTGTGTTCCTGTTCTGTCTCCTCCATATGGCCCTTTGTCCAGCGTTTGCTCAACCCTTGAGGAGACAATATGCGTCTGTTCAGCCTGATCGTGATGATCGGAGGACTTGTAATGACTACGACGGCCGCCGCCGACTGTGCCCCCGCCCTGGACTTCGAGAAGCGCCGGCTCGCCGGCGACGAGAGCGTCCGCCTGTGCGATGCCTACCGCGGCAACGTGCTGCTGGTGGTCAACACTGCCAGCAAATGCGGCTTTACCGGTCAGTACGAAGGACTCGAGGCCCTGTACGACACTTACAAAGACCGCGGCCTGGTCGTGGTCGGCTTTCCGTCCAACGACTTCGGCAACCAGGAGCCTGGGTCCGAGCAGCAGATTCAGGAATTCTGCCGGCTGACCTATTCCGTGGAATTCCCGATGTTCGAGAAGACCCACGTGAAAAAGGGCAACGCCGATCCGTTCTTCGAGTACCTGGCGCAGCAAACCGGCGCCTACCCGAAATGGAACTTCTACAAGTACTTGATCGACCGCGACGGCAAGGTCGTCGACTACTTCACCAGCATCACCTCGCCCCAGAGCAAGAAGGTGATCGACGCCATCGAGCGCCTGCTCTGACCGATCCCCGCCGTGCCGCGCCGCCGCGCGCATCGGCGGCGTCGGCGCGGCTCGGTCAGTGCCTTTCCAGTTTGCCTAATTCGCTCAGGATGTTCAGCACCAGCTGTTCGCCCTGACTATCCATCCCCTTACAGAGTCGGCTCGGATCGCGCTCGCCGTTGATCATTGGCCGGATCACGCCGGCCAGACGCGCCATCGGTCCGCCGACCGTGTTCATTTGCTCGGCCATATTACCGATCAGCATCAGTGCTTGCGCGTTGCCGGTGGCGGCGGCATGAATCATGTGCGCCAGTCCGGGCGCCGCCAGGGTCGGATCTTGGCGCGCATTGGGATCGGGCAGCGTGGACGGGTCTTGCAGGCCGCGCAGCACCGAGTCGGCGAGGATCTGGTCTTCCTCGTCCAAGCCTTTGAAAATTTGCGGGCCGCTGTCGCCCGATGCGACGCGCCGCAGTGCACCGGCCAAGGCGTGCCAGCCGTGCTTCTCGGCCTCGGACAGCAGCGCCTCGAAATCGCGGCGCCGCTCGGGATTGCGGGCCGTCTCGACCATCTGTCGAATGAACTCGGCGTGGACCAGTCGAATCTGCTCGTGGCGATCCGGGAATTCTGGCATGGAAAGCTCCTCCGGGCGGATGTCCGGTGATGTGCAAGCAATCGTCGCGCCTTGGCCGGGAGGCGCGCGGCCCGAGGCCCGGTCGCGGCCTGTTCGTGTCGGGCCGGCAACGGCGGCAGGCGCGCGTTGCCTCAGTCGGCGAGCAGTTCCTGCTCCAGCGACAAATAGATGCCGTAGGCGTTGCGCCGATGGGTGGCCGCGAACGCGGGGACTTTTTCGAAGCGCGACCAATCGACGGCGTCGTAGGCCTCGGCGAAGGGGGTCATCTCCTCGACCGCCGCGGCCATTTGCTCGCGGGTGTAGCGCAGGTAGTCCAGCGTTGCGCCGACGGCCTCCGCCGGGTTGCGTGCCGCGGGCCCATGGCCGGGGATCAGCGCGGTGACGCCGGCGTTGTCCAGACTCTCCAACGCCGCCAGCCAGCGCGCCGTATCGGCGCTGCCGGTAAACGGGATACGGCCCTCGAAGATCAGGTCGCCGGAGACCAGCACCTGATCCGGGCGCACCAGCACGGCCAAGTCGCCGTCGGAATGGGCCGGACCCAGGTAGCGCAGCTCCAGCGTTACGTCGCCCAGGGTCAGCTCGGTCTGCTCGACGATGACCCGGTCCGGGCGGATGAGGCGGGTCTCGTCGTTGACCCAAGGTGCCAGCGACAGCCGGCGTTCTTCCAGCCGCTCTTCGGCGTTCGGCGAATCCAGGTAGTCCTGGAAGCCGCCGGGTGCGATGACCTCCGCGCCCAGGTCCTTAAAGGCCTGCAGGCCGTAAATGTGGTCCGCGTGGTAGTGGGTCACGATCACCGCCTTGATGGGCTGATCGGTCTGCTTGCGGATTTCCTCGATAAAGCGCTGCGCGAGCGACGGCGAGCCGAGACTGTCGATGGCGATGACGCCCTCGTCGGTGATCACCGCGGCCGCATTCGAGATGAAGCCCTTGTTGTCCGTGGCGATGCCGGGCTTGCCCTGCACGTAGAAGACGTGGTCGGAGACTTGGCGCAGCGTCATGTCGACATCGACGGGCGGGTACTGCGTCGCGGCACCGGCGGGCGGCGCGACGAGCATGAAAAGGCTGAGCATCAGGATCAACGGACGGGCGCTAAGCATCGGACTATATCTCTTATGGTGTAGATTTCGACTCCCGAAGGCCAGTTGGGCATCGATCGCGCGGCTGCAAGCCTATACGGCAAGCCGGTACGTCAACCCGGCACTGCAACCCGGCTCTTGCAACCCGGCTCTGCAGCCGATCACGCTGGCCCGGCGCCGCCACATCGCGGCGCAGTGCTCAGGCGGCGCTCGGCCGGCCGGGACGGTGCGGCGGAACCAAACGGGCCGGATCGCCGGCCCCGCGCCCGGCCTGCCTGATGCCCATCAGCGGACCCACTGCCAGGCCGGCCAGCAAGCCCGCCGCATGTGCCTGCTGGGCCGTCGGCCAGGCCGCCTGCGTGACCACGCCGGCCCCGGTGACTTGCTCCAGCAGCACCTTGCCCGCGATCAGCAGCCCGAACGCGATGGCCCCGCGCTCGCGGCCCAGCAGGGCCGCGACCAGCCCCGCGCCCGCCACGGCGTTGATCAGTCCGGACAGCCCACAGTAGCGCTGGAAGTCCGGCATCGCCACAAAGAACCCGACGTCGATGGCCGCGACGCCGAGCGCCAGCGCCGCCCATAGGCGTGCCTTCAGCAGCGGTTCGAAGACAACACCGACCAACAACAGTCCGAGGCAGTCCCAGAGCAGGTGGCCGGGGTCGGTGTGCAAGAGATGTGTCGTCACCAGCGTCCAGGGCTGGGCCATTAGGTCCGCGCCCTTGTCCAGCAGCAGGGCTTCGGGCACCGGGCCGGCGACGGCGTAGATCAGCGCCGCGGCGAGCGCGACGAGGGTCGTGCGCCAGGGGATTTGTTCGAGGTTCATTGCGAGGTCCGATGGGTTTGGTAGTGCTCGCGGGACAGCTGGCCGCGAATCGGCGCGCATGGGAAGTGAAATCGCGAAAATGCGTATTGCGGGTGTAGGCGGTCTTTAAGAGGGTTCGCAAATGACCGCGAATAGGGATTCGGGGGTTGCTGTACCCAAGGGCCGTTCGCGGTCATTCGCATCCTATTGACGCTCATTAGCGGTTTGTCGCGGCTGGAAATGCGCGGATGGCATCGGCGCGGCTCCGGGGCGCGGATCGCCCCCCGAAACCCATTCGCGCCGATTTGTGTCCCATTCGCGCTCATTGGCGGCTAACGAGTCACCGCGCCGCACGCCGGCCGACAACAACACCGCCTGCGGCCAGCAGCATCAGCACCACCTGCCAGGCCGACAGCGCGCCAGCACCGCCACCGCCGAGCCGCGGCTGACTGCCGCTGAACATGGGCTGGGCCTGGTCGACGCGGCGCTGCTGGGCGAGCTGCTCGCGCTGGGCGCGGGCGGCGCGCTCGACCTCGCTGCGCTTGGCGTTGCGGCGCTCGATGCCGAGGCTGTCGAAGACCTCGTCGCGCACGACGAGCATGGAGGTGTGGTCCGTCACCAGCCCGTATTCGACGGCCAGGTCCACGATGCCCTGGCGGATGTCGGCGTCGTCGCCGAAGTCGGCCATCTCCTGCTGCATCGCGCGGATGCGGTCGTAGGCCCACAAACGCTCCAGCTCCGGGTTCTGCGTGGACCGGGCCGGGAAGTCGAAGCGGGTCTGATAGGCGATGGGCTTGCCGGAGATCTCGCCGCTCAGCGTCACGTCCGCGGCGCCGTCGCCCCAGTAGTGGCCGAGCAGCATCAGTTGCTGGCCCCGGTAGAGCGAGCCCGGGTCCGCCGGCGTCAGGTCCGCCACGCGCACGCCGTCGATGTCCACCCGCACGCCGTGCAGCGCGGCATGGGTCAGCTTGCTGGCGGCGGTCAGGATCTCGCCGACGATGTCGTCGCTGTTGGAGACGCTGCGCGCGAAACCGTTGGACGCCCGGGTCAGGGCCTCCAGCAGCGGGCGGTTGGCGCTGTTGCCCATGATGAACGTGAACAGCCGGACGTCCTGCTTGTCGAGGCGTGCGAGGAAGGCCCGCTGGCTGGTCTCGCCGACATTGGCGACGCCGTCGGTAACCAGCACGATGCCGGTGGGGCGGTCCGCGTCGCTGCGGCGCAGGCCGAGGTCGAGCCCGTCGTAGACATTGGTGCCGCCGCCGGGCTGCACCGCCGCGACCCGATTCGCCCACTCCTGCACCGACGCCGGCGTCGCGTTGACGTAACCCGAGGTCAGCTCGCGGGCGCCATCGTTGAACAGCACGATGCGGAAGCGGTCGTCCGGGCGCATGCGGCCCAGGGCCTGCGAGACGCCGTCGGCCAGCGTCGCGTACTTGCCCTGCATGGAGCCGGAGATGTCGAGCACGAAGACCCAGTCCGAGCCGGTCTGAATCGGCGCCAGGTCATCGCCGGGCGTCAGCGTCAGCAGGAAGGTGCCGCGGCCGGTTGCGTCCGGCTTGTGCGTCACCAGGTCGACGGAGCCGGGCAGGTTCTGCGCGAGCCGCCAGTAGACGACGATGTCGCGGTCCAGGGTGTAGGCGGGGCCGGTCATGGGCGCTTGATTGGGCTGCGCGGTCGGAAGCGCGGTCGGCATGGAAGCCGGCATCGAACCCGGAGCGGAACTCGGTACGGAACTCGGTACGGAACCCGGCAGGAAACCCGCCGGCAGCTCGGCGCTGTCGACAGTGGTCGAAACGGCCGCCGGTGCCGCACCGGCAAAGTCCGCATCCGTGCCGGCAGCGCCGCCCGGCTGCACCACGCTGCCGAGCCGCACATCCCAGCGTTGCGGATCCAACTGCACCACCTGCGCGCCGCCCGTATCCGGCAGCCGCACCGCCTCCACCGGATAGCCCGAGCGCAACTGCACATCGAAGCTGAACTGCTCCTGCACCGCCTCCTGCGCCGTCCAGAACGCCAGCCGCTGCTCGTCGACGCCGCCTTCCTCCAGCGGATAGACATAGCGGCCGATGCCGTGATCCACCTTCACCGGCTGCAGATAGACCAGCCGCGTGCGGGTGTCGTCGCCGGCGCGCACCGGCGTCACGTGCACATCGAAGGTGCGGTAATCATCCTTCTCCGTCAGCCCGGCATCCTGGCCCGCCGCGCGCTGATCCTCGTAGACCTGGCGCGCCTGCGCCTTCTCCAGCACCTCGCCGATCACCGGCTTGCCGTCGATCCACACCGTGAACTCCGACACCGTGCCGTGCTCCGGCACCGGGAAGCTGTACACCGCCTCCAGATCCCGGTCGTGCGGGTTGTGGAACGACTGCTCCACCGTCGTTACCGCATAGCCGTCCTGGATCAGCACGTCGACGTCGTGCGTGCGGATCTCCAGCGCCGGCAGACTGCCATCCGCCGGCGTCAGCAAACCCGCCGCCTGCGCCGGAGCAGGGGACAGCGCCAGCAACGGCAACAGCGCCAGCCCGGTAACGGCGGCACGCTTCAGGGACTCTGCGAACGCGAACATGGATGCTCTCCTTTCTGAACGTTGATCAATTGAGGCGTTGGAAAAAGCCGGCAGGGCCGGCCTATCTGAACGCTGTTCAGAATATAGCGCAAAATGATCGATGTTCAAATAATTTTTCGCTCGGGCGGGGCGAGGGTTGGATCGCGATGGGATTTCTGGGCGCCGTCGGCGGTTTCGCCGGCCGAGGAAGCCGCGTAGGCTCGCGGTTGCGGATAGGTTTGATGGCGACGTGCCTCCAGGCGCGTTTTGGCGCTGACAGGCGCCGACACGATCCGGGCTCACGAACCGAGGTGCTTCAAATTGCGATACACAGTGATCGTCGAAGAAGGCGACAGTAGCTTCGGGGCATACGTGCCGAATCTTACGGGGTGCGTCGCCGCCGGCGAGACCAGAGAGGAAGCGCTGCTACTCATTGCGGAAGCGATCACCTTCCACATTGAAGGCCTTCGCGAGAGCGGGGAAGACGTGCCGGCGCCGCATACGTTTGTCGAGACCGTGGAGGTTACGGCCTAGGCAAAGCCCGAAGCGCACGGCCGATCTTCGCGTGCCCCCAAGAGCGAGCTCACGAAGCACCCCTCGCGCGGCTTCACTCCGAACATCGCGCCGATAGCCGCGGCCTGGTCGCATCGGCCTGGGTACTGAACCTTTCAGCCATGAAAATCAGCTACTTCGAAGATACAGATACGCTCTACATCGAGTTCCGAGGCTCCGAAGTCGCCGAGACCAAGGACCTCGACGAGAACACCGTGATCGACCTGGACGCGAGCGGCAACGTCTGCGCGATAACATTCGAGCACGCGAGCGACCGCACGGACGTGTCGCATCTTGTGGTTGAGGGGATTACCGCTTAGGGCTGGTCACATTGCGCGCGGAGTCATGCGCCGGGCGTCTGGACGCCGGACGCGTCGAACTCGCCTACAAGGACTACCGCGACGGGCGCAACAAGGTGCTGCACCTCGCCGATACCGAGTTGCTGCACCGCTTCCTGCTCCACGTCCTGCCGAAAGGGTTTATGCGGATCAAGCATTTCGGGTTCTTGGCCAACCGCTGTCGGCGTGCTCGCTTGGCGCAGATCCGCGCCGCCCTCGCGGCCGATGCGGCTCGCGAGACCGAGCGCGACGAGGACGCGCAAGCCGCACCCGAAGACGACGACTGGCCCTGTCCCGCGTGTCGCGAAGGACGCCCGCGCGTGATCGGGCGGATCGCCCCGGCAAGCCGCCCGCGAGGAATCCAGAGCGGGTAGCTGCTAGGCGCCTCGCCGGCTAGGGCCAAGAACACCGGACTGCGCGCCAGTCCGCGCCCGCGCTCGCGCCGGGCACCAAAAACGAGGAGAAAACCATGTTCCTCAGCACCGACAATCTGCCAATTCCTCCCCGGCGCCGCTGCGCCAACGTCGGCTTGTGCTCCGCCGCCGCGCCAGCACGCTTCGACAACGCCAAGCGCCCGCAATACAATCCTCTGTGTAAGAAGTGCGCCCGCTCCGGCGCCTCGGCGTGAGCGCGGTTTCGTCCAACTGACATTTATCCGTCGTGCGCGCACCGCTCGGCGCACGACCTCGATGTCGTCGGTCGCACGCCGGATAAAATGCTTCTACGTTAGCTGCGTAAAGCATCGCGATCACCATTAGATGCGGGGACAAAACACATGGGCGAATGGTCGGAGTACTTCGAAGACTTCCCCGAAGAGAATCCAGGGAACTGGATAAACGGGAAGTTCGATCCTTTAGGCGCGAAGTTGCAGCGTCAGAGAGAAGCCGAGTTCGAGCAGGCGGACAAAGAAGCGAACGCTGAACTCAGGCAAATGATCAAGGATGCCAAAGCGAAAACGAAAGCGCGTTCCCTGCTAGTTACCGAGGCATGCCCGCAATGCGGTCTTGAGACTTTGAACACTTACCGAATTTCTGAAAGGTTCTGGCTTTGTGAGTGCCAAGACTGCGGTATATACGGCAAGGGTACGACCCATAAACAGGCGTTGCAGCATACTGCGGACGCTCTCGGCGAAGGTTTGGACTGGCGCGACGATGGCTCTCTGTACTGAGCACAGCTAACACGCCCATCAAGCCGACGCCATACTGCGCATCTAGCTCAAAGCAACCGTGAAATGGTGTCATGGCGCAGTATGGCGCTGCTTATGGGCAAAGTTGGGCCGTTCTAGAAATTGCGGACATCAGCTAGCCGACTTAATGGATCAGGAACCGATGCCAACACTAGATGAAATATCTGGGAAACCGAACGTTTATAGCTGGTCGGCTAAGGTCGACTTTGTTCTGAACAGCCGAGGTGGGTTCAAGGATGTTGACTCCGATTCGATTCGTGTGCCTTGGAACGAGAATCTCTTACTCACGCTAAAGAAGCAACGCATCCATCCGGTTCTCGAAGGGGCCGGAGCAACAGGATATCGTTTGATTTTGGAGGCGACGCAAACTGCGTGCGAAGCGGAAGAACTTGGAAAACGATTGGCATGCGCGCTGCTGAAGGTTGCAATAGATCGACTATGGGGGGTGAGGCTTTCTTGGCCTGATACGCCTTTGCCGTGCCGGGTAGTAGATCGCGCGGCTTCCAGTGGGCTCACAGCGCAGGCGTTCGGTTCAGTAACAGGACATTTAGCATTATCAGATTTTGCTGCCGCACTTCAAGATAGCTTCAGCAAGCTGGCGAAAGTGCCTTATCGCTTACTCCTCTCTATGGAATTATGCGCTTCTGCTGAATTCGAGCTAGATAGCCGCGCGAAACTCGTTCTGTTGGTAAGCGCTGTAGAAGCGATAGCGGATCAAGAAGAATACGGAAGCGAGGTTGAAAGCCTCATCAACAGTATGATTCCGATAATTGCAAGTGCTGCTATAGAAGACGAATCTATAAAGGCGTCGATTCATGGTCAAGTAAAGAACCTCAAGCGCGAGTCTATTCGTCGCGCTATAAAGCGAAAACTCAGCGAGGCTGGTTTTACGGCCGAAGAATTGGAGTTTGTTGAAGGGGCATATAGCGCCAGAAGCAAAGTAGTCCACGAGGGTCTGCGTGTGCCGGAGTTAACGGCTATGACCGCACAGTTGAATGAGTTAATTCGGCGTCTATATACGCAAGAAATTGAATTTTTACGTTAGAGTGAGAAATCAGTCGCCCAACAAACGGATACACCCGACCGCCAAAAGCGCTGTCGCG
>JAIPFF010000061.1 GCA_021736785.1 Thiohalocapsa sp.
CGAGCTCGCCCGCCGCGGCATCGAGCTCACCCGCCGAGGCGCTTGAGCAGGCCCGCCCTTCCTTCCCGGGCGGAACCCGCAGCAAAAGGTAGTTGGCCGCACTGGCGTAGACCTTGAAGCCGAGCCCGGAGAATGCCCGCGCCAGCGTCTCCCGCTGCTCGGCGATCAGCGAGCGGCTGCTCGCCGCGAACTCGGCCAGCGCCGGATCGCGCAGGATCGCGGTGCCGGCGAGCTGCGCCGGCGTGTTGACCGACCATGCGGGCAAGTGCGCCCGCAACGCCGCCGCGGCGCTGTCCGGCAAGATAGCGTAGCCCAGCCGCAGCCCGGCCAGCGCATAGAACTTGGTCATCGAGCGCACGACGATCAGGTTCGGCAGATCCCAGCGGGCAGCGCTGCGACCGTCGGCGACGAAATCGATGAAGGCCTCGTCGATCGCCCACCACGCGCCGGGCCGGCGCTCGATCAGCGGACGCAGCGCGTCCAGGCTCGCCGGCCGTCCGGTGGGGTTATTCGGGTGGCCGATCCAGATCAAGTCGCCGGGGGCAGCGATCCGATCAAGGCGGCCCGCATCCAGCGCGAATTCCTCGTCGGCGCGCAGCAGCAGCGTCTCCACCGGCAACTTCCACACCGCCGCGGCGCGGGCGTAGTCCAGATAGGCCGGCCCGGTCACCACCACCCGCCGCGCGCCGAGTACCCGCGGCAGCCACCAGATCAGCTGCTCGGCGCCGTTGCCGGCCACCACGCGCGCGGCCTCGACACCGCAATGATCGGCAATCGCCGCGACAAGCTCGCCGCTGTCGGGGTCCGGGTAGTGCCCGAGTTGCTCGATTCCCTGCAGCAGCGCCGCCCCAACGCAGGCAGGCGGGCCGAGCGGATTGATGTTGGCGCTGAAGTCGAGGATGTCGGCCGCCGGACGGCCGGCGATCCGGGAGAGCATGGAGAGGTTGCCGCCGTGGCCGTGCATCGTCGGTGCTGCTCCGGGCGCGCCGGCGCCCGCCTAGGTCGGTGGATCGAGAAACGGTTACCGCGCGCCGGGAGGCTTGCGCATTGCGGCATCAGCACGGGGCGTCCTAAACTGCTCGGTCGCCTGCACGGAGCACGCCCGCACCGGCAGCGGTCTTGGCCCCGAACCGAGGCCGCCGCCCCGAGATCCCGGTACCCCAACAGTATGATGCCGTGACCCGCACCGACGCATCCCTTCTCTCCATCGCCACCCGCAAGCCATCGTCGCACGGGTGGCCGCGCAGGCCGCAATGGCTCTCCGTGCCTGCCGCGGAACCGATCACATGCGGCGCCGGACCCGATACGCGGACCGGCGCCTGCCGCTGCGTCGTCTTCATCGCCGACCACGGCAGCGTTGCCACGGGCTGCGCCGGCGCATCTCGGCTGCCGCACCGGGCGAGCGACCTCGCGGCAGAAGTGCTGCGCAGCGCGGGCATGGCGCCCCATGCCACACGGTCGACCCCCTTCGAGGTCATCGAGCTCGGCCGATACCGACACACGCCGCCCCGCGGCGGCAGCCTGCTACTGCCGCTGGGACCCGGCACCGCGGACCTTCGCGCCGGACCCGCGATGACGCGCCACCAAGTCGACTTGGCACTGAGCGCCGGCCGTCACGCGGTCGAAAGGGCCAGACTCGGCGGCGCCGAACTGCTCATCGCGGCCGGTCGCGG
Source organism: Thiohalocapsa sp. (assembly GCA_021736785.1). GTDB lineage: Bacteria > Pseudomonadota > Gammaproteobacteria > Chromatiales > Chromatiaceae > Thiohalocapsa. The sequence goes on from JAIPFF010000061.1 coordinate 1,674, forward strand.
CACCGGCACCGAGCAGGCCACCGGATTGCTCGACCGCCTCCTGCCCATGGACGCGGACTGCATCGAGGATGCCGCCGCCGATCCCATCGCCGCGCCTGTTCCCGCCGCCTATGCAGTGGCCGCGGCACGCCATGCCGCCCTGGTCGATGACCCCTATGAGCTGCTGCGGCACATCGGCGGCTTCGAGCATGCCGCCCTCACCGGCCTGGCGCTAGCGGCGGCGCAGCTCGGCCTGCCCGCGCTGCCCGCGGACGCGACGGCGCGGATCGGCTTCGTCTTGGCCGCAAGACTCAATCCCGACAGCGCGCGCTGGCATCAACACATGCGTGCCCCGGGTCCACGTGGACATCCGACTCCTGCTCGCCGCGGCCGCGTGGCTCTGCAACGCTGACTGCAAGCAGCCGTCGCGCCGGGCACGCGACGCTCGGTGCAGGTCGGGGCGGCGACTGGGAGGGTACGACCATCACCCTCCGGGAGCCGCACCGGCGGGGAACTTCCGCGTCGGTTGGACTGAGGTAGCAAGCCCAACAGGACCGCCGACTTAACGCTTTGATTTTTGGGCCTACTGAGGCGGCCCCACGGACGATTGAATGCCCTGTCGCGCAGGGAGCGGCAAATCTTCAAGATCTCGCGGTTTGTCCGACGGCGGGTGCCCGATCGCCCGGCACGCACGTCGGCGCTGCAACCCAAACGGCGATTCGCACCTATGCTAGCCTATGCCAAAGCATAGGCCACGGGAGGAACTGATGATGCAAAACGAGCGGCGAGTCACCCTCTTCACCAACGGCCGCAACCAGGCCATCCGTATCCCCCGCGAATTCGAGCTGCCCGGCAAGGAGGCCATCATCCGAAAGGACGGCGATCGTCTGATCATCGAGCCCGCTCCGGCGCCGACCCTGCTCGCTGTCTTGGCAACGCTGGCTCCGCTGGAGGAATCCATCCCCGAGCCGGTCGATGCCCCGCCGGAGCCGGTCGACTTCTGAGGCGCCCAACGTGACCCGGCGTACCTACCTGCTCGATACCAACATCCTCTCGGACCTCATCCGACAGCCCGCCGGACGCGTCCGCGACCGCATTGCCGAATGCGGGGAAGACAGCATCTGCACCAGCATCGTCGTCGCGTCCGAGCTGCGGTTCGGCGCCGCAAAGAAAGGCTCCGGGCGGCTGACCGCGCAAATGGAGGCGGTGCTTGGCGCCATCAGCGTCTTGCCGCTCGAAGAACCCACCGATCGGCATTACGCCGAGATCCGCGCGGCGCTGGAACAGGCCGGTACGCCGATCGGCGCCAATGATTTGCTGATCGCGGCCCATGCCCGCGCCTTGGGGCGGACCCTGGTCACCGCCAACGCGCGCGAGTTCCGGCGCGTGTCCGGACTGATCGTCGAGAACTGGCTGGCAGATGAACTAATGCAAACCGAGCCGGCGTCCAGCCGACCCGAGTAAGAGCGAGCCGTTCTTGCCCAATCAACCGGTCTGCTCGGGCTTCCGGACGTACTAGCGAATGCGCCGCGGAGAGAGAAATCCCCCGCCGGCACTCCTGGATGTACCCCGTTCACCCCGGGCTCGTCATCTCAAGTCCGCAATGCTCATTGAAGACGGAGATGCCGATGCGGCACTGGACATCTTGGGCGCGCCGATTGCGTCTGCCGAGAAAAGCGCTTCCGGCCTGCGCCTCACACGGATACCGCGGACGTCGATGGAAACACCGCCGAGACGTGGCGCCCGCGCGCCATCGCCTACCTGCTGCTGAAGCGACTGCCGTCGGCTCGACAACGAGCGAGCTGCTCGCCGTAAATACGCGCGTGCCGTTCGACTTGGCGGGCATAGCGCTGCAGCCAAGCCTTTTGGCGGTAGCTGCCGCGCCGGAAGCCTGTGTGGCCTTCGTGGTAGGCGAGGTAGTGGTTATAGGCATCCAGCGGCGACAGGCCGAGCATTCGTTGCGAATGGCTCGTGTACCAGCCGATGAAATCCGCGGCGTCGGCGAAATCGGTGCGCTTTGCGCGCCGCCTGCCGGTTTCGTCGCGGTACCACTCCCAGGTGCCGTCGATGGCCTGTGGATAGCCGTAGGCACTGGAGGCCAAGCGGCCGTCGGGCAGCTTGGGACGCGCATCGTGTCGAAAAGACGACTCGTTGCGGATGATGGCCAGTTGGACCGCGACCGGAACGCCCCAGCGGCGCTCGACCTTGTGCATCGCCCGGTCCCACTTTGGCTTCTCGGAAAGGATAGCGCACGCGTCTCCCGGTTGCCGCGGCGGCTTGGGTGCGGATGCGCAGCCGGCAGTCAAAAGCGCGGCGATGGATAAAAGCCCGCCGAGCGCTGCTGCCGTGGCCCTGACGTGCCAGCCGAAGCAGAACCTCACCCTGACCCCCATTTGGAAATATCGGAAGCTGACGCCGACCGCGACGCTGCATCGTGATGGTCCGCAATCGTTGCATCGACCGCGTCTTGTCGAACTCTGCCGCGCCGAGACGCGGGGGTCAAGGCCGGTGTCCGGAGTCGGGTGTCCGGAGTCGGGCGCCGGGGGCAGGCCCGGCGCCGATGCCGGACGGAACGGCAAATTGCGGATGCTCGGGCCGCCGTGGGTCAGTCGGAGAGGGGCTCGATCCGCAGCCGAGCGTTGTCGTCGAGACGCAAACACCCCGCATAGGTCCGCCCATCGCTATCGATCAAGTCCGGCACCGGACCGATCGTGCCGCCGTCGAGCAGCCGGCGCAGCTCGGCCTCGGTCAGACGATGGCCGGCGATGTCCGACCAGATCACGAAATCGCAGCCGTCGCGCCAGCGGTTGCAGCCGAAGCCGCGGCGGCCGCGGATGACCTGGCCTCGGCCGCATTTGGGGCAGGTACCGAAACCGTTGCCCGCCGTCGCCGGCGTTTGAGAAGGAACGGCATCGGGAGCGGGCGCCGAAGACGCGGCGGCAGAGGTAACGGATACGGAACGGGAGACGGCCGCGGCACCGGCAGCGGCAGCGGGCGCCGACTCATACCCGGAACAGGAGGCGGCGGCGCCGTCGGACTCCCGCGCGGGAACAGGCATCGGCGCTTCCCCCGAAACAGCGCCGGCGCCGTGCGCTGCCGGCATGCCGAGGCTGCCCGCCGCATCCTCCAACGCGCCGCCGCGGCTCGCGAATCCGACCTTGCCGGCATCGTCCAGGCACAGCTCGGCACGGAATGGCTTGCCGGCCTTGGACCGGAGTCCGTCGATGGGTCCTGTGCGCCCCTCGGCCAGCAGCCGGCGAACCTCGGGCATGCTGAGCTTGTGGCCGGCCACGGTCTTCCAGATCGTTAGCTTACAGCCATCACGCCAGCGGCTGCAGCCGAAGGCCTTGCTGTTCTCGATGACCTCGCCCTGCTTGCAGACAGGGCAATGGCCGAGGTCGGACGCGCGTGCGGACGGCGCCCGCGGCTTGCCGCGAGCTTCACCGGCGGCGCCGGACCTGCCGCCCCGGCGCTTTCGCGAAGCGCCCGGTGCCGCGGCCCTGGCCGCAGCCCGCTGCTCGGCGGACATCGCCGGTCCCGCCGCCACCCGCGGAATCAGCTCGCCGACCAACGCGCAAATGTCCCGGTAGAACGCATCCGCATCGGCGGCGCCCTGCTCGACGTCTTTCAAGCGCTGCTCCCAAGCCGCGGTCAGCTCGGCGCTGCGCAGGGGCTCGGCGACCATGGCGATCAGCGCCCGGCCCTTGTCGGTGGCGCACAACTGCTTGCGCCGGCGCTCCACGTAGCCGGTGCGGATCAGCTTCTCGATCGTCTCGGCGCGGGTGGCCGGCGTACCGAGGCCGGATTCCTTCATCGCCGCGGCCAGGGCATCGTCTTCGATCTCGCGCCCGGCGTGCTTCATGGCATTGAGCAGCGTTGCGTCGTCGTAGGGGCGCGGCGGCTGGGTCTCTTTCTCCTGCAGCTCCAGGCTGTCGACGCGCACGGTCTGACCCGTTTGCAGCGGCGGCAGCGCCCGGTGCTCTTCGCCATGCGCCGCGCCGGGCCGGACGCCCGATTGTTCGCGCGATTGTCCGTCCGGCTGTCCGCGGGGCTCGGTCGGGGCCTCGCCGCCCGCCCCGTGCGCGGCTGCCCCGGGCCGCGGGCGCCGTCTCGGCTCGACCCGCTTCCAGCCCGCCTCCAGCTCCACCGAGCCCTTGGCGACGAAGCGCGCGCCGCCGATGTCGAGCACGACGCGCGTCTCCTCCACCTGCTGGTCCGGCAGAAACACGCCGACGAAGCGTGCGGCGACCAAGTCGTAGAGGCGCCGCAGCGGCTCGGGCAAGCTGTCCGGCGGACGCTTCGCGGTGGGCAGGATGGCGTGATGATCGGTCAGCTTGGTCTTGTCCACGTAGCCCTTGCCCAGCCGATGGCCGCCCTCCAGCCGCGCCAGGGCCTCCGCCGCCAGCGGGTGTTCGACGCCGCGCAGGATGCCGGGCAGTTGCGGCAGCATGTCCTCGCCGATGTGGCGGCTCTCGGTGCGCGGATAGCTGATGAGCTTGTGGGTTTCATACAGGCTTTGCGCCAGCTCCAGCGTCTTGGCCGCGGTGAAGCCGAAGCGGCGGTTGGCGTCGCGCTGCAGCGTGGTCAGATCGTAGAGCGGCGGCGGGCGGTTGCGGCGGATCTTCTTGTCGATCGAGACCACGGTGCCGGTGCGGTGCGGCGACAGCTCCCGGTGCAGCCGCTCGGCCTGCTCCTTTTTGTCGATGCGGCTCTCGCCGTCCTGCTCGTACTTGGCGTCGAAGCCCTCGGCCAAGTGGGCGACGAGCTCGTAGAAATAGGCTTTGGTGAAGTCGGCGATGGCGGCGTCGCGGGCGACGATCATCGCGAGCGTCGGCGTCTGCACCCGGCCGATGGTGCAGAGCACGCCGTTGTGCACGGTATAGGCGCGGGTCAGGTTCATGCCCACCAGCCAGTCGGCCCTGGCGCGGGCGCGGGCGGCGGCCGCAAGCGGGTCGTAGTCGGAGCCGGGGCGCAGCCGCGCGAAGCCTTCGCGGATGGCCTCGTCGGTCAGGCTCGACACCCAAAGCCGCTCGACCGGCTTTCGGCAGCGGGCGTGCTCGACGATCAGGCGGAAGATCAGCTCGCCCTCGCGCCCGGCGTCCGTCGCACAGATGACGCGCTCGGTATCCGCTGCATTGAGCAGATCCTTGACGATGCGAAATTGCTGTGCGGCTGATTTGATCAGCCGCAATCGCCAGCGCTCGGGGATCATCGGCAGTTGCGCAAGCGACCAGCGCGCCGCCCACTCGGCGCCGTAGTCGTCGGGCTCGGCAAACTGCACCAGGTGGCCCAGCGCCCAGGTCACGCAGTAGCCGTTACCGCGCAGACAGCCCTGCCCGCCGCCGCGCGCACCCAGCACACGGGCGATGTCGCGGGCAACGCTGGGCTTTTCGGCGAGGACAACGGTGCTCATGCCGGCAGCTTACCGCGGCGGCGCCGATCGCGCTGCCGGCGGCGGGCGCAGCGCGGGCGATGCCGCGGAGCGCCGTCCCGTGACGCGCGCGACGGCAGCACGCGCGACGGAACCGAGGACGCCCGCGCAGCGACCGGCGCGCGCTTGGTCCGCTCTGCACGCCGACTGCGCTCCACGATACGGCCGCTCGTCCCTCGCCGCTCGGTCCGCCGCGCGGATGTTTGTGTCGAAAGCGCGCTTGCCGCCGGCCGATCAACCCCAATCTCTGTGGCTTATTGAATTCAGGACCGCATCTTCGATGTCCACGCAGACCCCAAAGAACAAAGGCTTCGGCCAGCGCGGCGAGTTGCTGGTCGCCATTCAGTTCGCGCTGATGATCGGCTTCGCGTTGCTGCCGGTCTGGCACCCGGGCGTTTCGGCCGCGCTGATGGCCGACACCGCGATCATGCGCACCGCCGCGGCGCTGGCGCTGGGCCTGGCCGCCTTGGCCTTCGGCGGCCTGGGCTCCCACCATATCCGCGACTACCTGACGCCGCTGCCTTATCCGGTGGACCACAGCCAGCTGGTGCAGCACGGCGTCTACGGCATCGTTCGCCACCCGCTCTACGCAAGCCTGCTGTTCGCCGGCCTGGCCTGGACGATCTACAACCTGAGCCTGTCGCACCTCGCGGCGCTTGTTCTCTGCTTCCTGTTCTTCAACTACAAGGCGGGCAAAGAGGAGGCATGGCTCACGGAGCGGCACCCGGAATATGCCGACTATGCGAAGCGGGTTCGCAAGTTCATCCCCTGGGTGTACTGACCCCATCGGTTTGCACCCAACCGCCGTGCGGTCTTGCGGCGGTCCCCGGGTGCGTGTGTAATCAACGGTCATTTCCGCCGGACCGGGATCCGCGTACATGTCTTCCCCGACTTCGGTCGCAGCACTCAACGACGCGCGCCTGATCGACAGCTACCGGCCATCCGCCGGTACCTTCGACGAGATGCGCGCGGACGACGGCACGCTGCGCGAGCATTGGCAGTACCTGCTAGACACCCTGCGCCAGCTCGGGCGCCCCGGCATCGAGGGCCGGTGGCGCGAGGCGCGCCGGCTGATTCGCGACAACGGCGTCACCTATAACCTGCACGGCGATCCGCGCGGCATGTCCCGCCCCTGGGAGCTGGACCCGCTGCCGCTGCTGATCCGGGGCGAGGAATGGGCCGAGCTCGAGCGCGGCCTGATTCAACGCGCCGAGTTGCTGAACGCGGTGTTGCTGGACCTCTACGGCCCGCGCACGCTGATCGCCAAGGGCATCCTGCCGGCCGAGCTGGTGGACGGCTACGCCGGTTATCTGCTGCCCTGTTACGGTGTCGAGGTGGCCGGCGAGCGCCCGCTGGTGCACTACGGCGCGGATCTCACGCGCGACGCGCACGGCCGATGGCGTGTCATCGGCGACCGCACCCAAACCCCGTCCGGTGCCGGCTATGCACTCGAGAACCGTATCGCGCTGTCGCGGGTACTGCCGAGCCTGTTCCGCGACTCGCATGTGCACCGCCTGGCCGGCTTTTACCGGTCGATGCGCCGCGCCATGAGCCGGCTCTCGCCCAATGGCGAGGACCAGGCGCGCGTCGCGGTGCTGACGCCGGGCCCGAGCAACGCCGCCTATTTCGAGCATGCCTACCTGGCCAATTACCTGGGCTACACCCTGCTGCAGGGCGCGGACCTATCGGTGCGCGACGGCGCACTGTGGCTGCGCACGCTGGGCCGGCTGGAGCGCATCGATGCGGTCCTGCGCCGGGTCGACGACTGCTGGTGCGACCCGCTGGAGCTGCGCGAGGAATCCCTGTTGGGAGTTCCGGGCCTGCTGCAGGCCGTGCGTACCGGCAATCTCACCATGGCCAATGCCCTGGGCAGCGGCGTACTGGAGCATCCGGGGCTGATGGCCTTCCTGCCGCGGCTGAGCCGGCATCTGCTCGGCGAAGAGCTGCTGCTGCCGCATCTTCAGACCTGGTGGTGCGGCGATGCCGACGAGCGCGAGCATGTCATCGCCAATCTGGACCGTCTGGTGATCAAGCCGGCCGGCAAGCGCAGCGGCAGCCGCCCGCGCGACCGGGTGGTGTTCGGACGCAAGCTCAGTGATGCCGAGCGCGAGGATCTGGCAGCCGCAATCCGCGCCGAGCCCTACCGCTACGTGGCCCAGGAAGAGGTCGCGCCGTCGACGACGCCGGTCTATTTCGACGGCCGCATCGAGCCGCGCCCGTTCGTGCTGCGCAGCTTCCTGGTCAGCGAAGAAGAGGGCTATGCGGTGATGCCCGGCGGACTCAGCCGCGTGGCTCTGGCCCAGGATACGCCGATGGTCTCGAGCCAACTCGGCGGTCTCGGCAAAGACACCTGGGTGCTGGCCAGCGAGCCCGAGCGCCAGGAGACATTGTTCGGCACCGTCGACCAGCGCTCGCCGGCGGTGGTGCACGAGAGCGAGGTGTCCTCGCGTGTTGCCGATAATCTGTTCTGGATCGGCCGCTACGCCGAGCGCGCCGAGGGCCTGGTGCGGCTGCTGCGGGTGACCGTCATCAAGCTCACCGAGCGCGCCAGCTTCGCCGCCGAGGACGACAGCGGCACCTGCATGGACTCGCTGTTGCAGGCGCTGACGCATCAGAGCCAGACCTACCCCGGCTTCGCCGGCGAAGACAGCGCCGCACTGCTGGCGGCACCCACACCGGAGATGCTGTCGCTCATCACGGACGTGGAGCGGATCGGCGGCCTGCCGCAGACGCTGCAAGCGCTGGATCAGGCCGCCTGGTCGGTGCGCGACCGTCTCTCCAGCGATACCTGGCGCATCGTCAACGATATCGAGCGTCACCTGAAGGCCCTCACGCGCCACGCGCCGCAGGCCCTCGGCAGCGCGCTGGACATCCTGGATCCATTGGTCACCTCGCTGGTGGCCTTCTCGGCGCTGACCCACGAGAACATGACCCACAACGAGGGCTGGCACTTTCTCGAGGCCGGGCGGCGGCTGGAGCGCGGCGTCAATATCGCGACGCTGCTGCGATCGACGCTGGTCGCCGCCGGCCCCGAGAGCGAGGAAGGCAGCGTCGTCGAGGCCGTGCTGGGCGTCACCGACAGCCTCATCACCTACCGGCGGCGCTATCAGGCCGGCACCCGCGTCGGCGCCCTGCTCGACCTCGTGCTCCAGGACGAGACCAATCCCCGCTCGCTGGCCTATCAGGCGCTGCAATTGCAACGGCTGGTCGACGACATGCCGCGCGACGCGCTGGCGCCGACACGCAGCGCGGCACAGAAGGGCCTGCTGCGGCTGGTCACCGACCTGCGCCTGGCCGAAATCGACCAGCTCGCCCAGATCGACGCCGACGGTGTCACGCGCGGCGCCCTGGCCGACATGCTGAACGCGGTCGAGAACGGCTTGGCGGATCTATCGGACGCGCTGACCGCCCAGTATTTCCGCCACGAGGAACAGCCGCATCACATGATCGAGCACCGCCAGCAACTGCGCGGCCTTGCCGGCGGTAACGGATGAGCCGACGGTGAGATACCGCATCACCCATGTCACCCGATACGCCTACGGCAGCCCGGTCTCGCTGTGCCACAGCATCACGCATCTGAAGCCGCGCGAGACGCCGTTTCAGCGCTGCATCTCGACCCAAGTACGGGTCACGCCCTGGCCGTCGGTGGCCCGCGAGCACCGCGACCTGTTCGGCAACCGGGTCAACTACTTCTCCATCCAGCAGGCCCATTCCACGCTCGAGGTGAGCGCCGTCAGCGAGGTGGACGTGACGACCCCGCTGGTGCCGCCCCTCGGTGAATCGACGCCCTGGGAGCAGGTGCGCGAGCGCCTGCATGAGGACCGCGATCCTTCCTGCATCGCCGCACGCATCTTCACGCTGCCGTCGCCGGCCATCCCGATGAACGACGCGGCCACCGACTACGCGCTCTCGTCGTTCACGCCCGGCCGCCCGCTGTTGGAGGCGACCGGCGAGCTGATGAGCCGGATCTTCGACGAGTTCGAATACGACCCCAGCTCCACCACCATCGCCACGCCGTTGGATACCGTCATGGAGCACCGGCGGGGCGTCTGCCAGGACTTCGCCCAGATCGCCATCTCGGCGCTTCGCGGCCTGGGACTGGCCGCGCGCTATGTCAGCGGCTACATCGAGACACTGCCCGCCGACGACCAGCCGAAGCTGCGCGGGGCGGACGCCTCCCATGCCTGGTTCGCCGTCTATTTGCCCGGGCTCGAAAACACCGGCACTTGGGTCAATTTCGACCCCACCAACGACACGCTGATCCACGAGCAGCACATCACTACCGCCGTCGGCCGCGACTATCAGGACGTCACGCCCGTGCGCGGTGTGTTCTACGGCGGCGGCGAGCACCAGCTATCGGTGGCGGTGGACGTCGATCGGGTCAAATGAGCCCGTAAACCGCTCGCGGGCCGATACGGGACCGATAGGGATGCTCGCCGTGCGCGCTCGGGCGTCCCGCCGGCCGCCGCAGGGCACGACAACGGGACCGGCTGACGATTCTGCGAGCCGCCTCTCGTTTCCGTGTGCGCAATCGGTCCAAGATTCGCTAACCGTCCGAGCCCAACCCGGAGCCGAGCGATGAGCCTGTCCCTGATCATCACCCTCGCCGTCGTCGTCGTGATCGCGCTCTACGTGATCATGATCTACAACAATTTGGTGCGCCTGAAGCATACCGTCGGCAAGGCTTGGTCGAACATCGACGTGGCCCTGAAGCAGCGCCACGACGAGCTGCCGAAACTGGTGGCGGTCTGCAAGGAGTATATGCAGTACGAGCAGGAAACCCTCGAGCGGGTGGTGCGTGCGCGCAGCGATGTCTTCTCCGCCCGGGGCAGCGGCGACGTCGGGCGCCTCGGCAAGGCCGAGACCGCCCTGCGCGCCGGTCTCGACAAGCTGTTCGCGCTGGCCGAGAACTACCCAGACCTGAAGGCGAATCAGAGCTTTCAGCAGCTCTCGCAACGGATCTCGCATCTGGAAGACACTATCGCCGATCGCCGCGAGCTCTATAACGAGAGCGCCAACCTGAACAACATCCGCATCGAGCAAGTACCGGACGTCATCGTCGCCCGGCTATTCGCGTTCAAGCCCTTCGAGCTGCTCGAGTTCGAAGACGCACGGGCCGATGTAGACATCGCCGGCCTGTTCGCCTGAGCGCCGGCGTGACCAGCCCCGGACTGCGCGCCGCCATGCCGAGCGCACCGTCGTTTTCCGATGGATCGCGGCGCAGGCCGGGGCATGGCCGGCCCGGCTGCCGCCACCGGGGATGCTGTCGTCCGGCCCCGGAGGATGCCGTCAGGCCGTCCGCCGCCGGTCGGCCCCCGGTCCTCGGAATAGCGACCCGCCGCTGCCTAGACCCCGACGGCAACGGCACGCCGCTCTGCCGCCAAGCCCGGGGGCCGTGCGGCTGACCGGGCCGCCCGTCCCAACCGCCGATCGTGCTCGAAGCATTCGCAACCGAGATCGCCGGCGCCGACCCGGTCGGCTTCTGGATCGGTACGCTCATCGCTGCCGCGGTGACGGCTGTTTCGATGCACTTCGGGCTGCGCAGCTTCTGGAAGCTGCGCATCGTCGTCGATACCCCCACCGCACGCATCCGCTCCGCGCCCCAGGGCTACGTGGAGCTTCAGGGCCATGCCCGCCCGCAGCGGGAATTGATCGGCGCACGACTGACCGGGCGGCCCTGCGTTTGGTTCCGCTACAAGGTCGAGGAGCGGCGCCGCAGCGGCAAGAACAACCATTGGGTGACCATCGAAAAAGGCGATGCCGGGCAACCTTTTATCCTCGACGACGGCACCGGGCGATGCCTGGTCGAGCCTGACGGTGCGACGATTAAATGCCGCACCAAGGTCACATGGTACGGCGCCTACCGCGGCGGGAGCGTCGGTCATGGGCCGTCCGGACTCGCGGGACTGTTCCGCGACAGCCGCCGCTACCGCATGACGGAAGAGCGCATCTCGGATCACGAATTCGTCTATCTGCTCGGCCATTTCGAGACGCCGCGCCGTGGCGGGCGCGAACGCCGGGAACTGACCCGGACGCTGCTCTCCCAGTGGAAGCGCAACCCGGAACGGATGAACGCCTTCGATCGCAACGGCGACGGCGAAATCGACTTGCAGGAGTGGGCCGAGGCCCGGGCGGCGGCCGAGCGAATCGCCGAGCAGGCGGAAGCCAAGGTGAGCGCCGAGCCGCCACTCTCGCGCGTCGGGCGCACCGGGGACAACAGCCACCCCTTCGTCATCTCCACCGAGGACGAGCGCACGCTGGTCTCGCGTCTGCGCTGGTCGGCGTTCGGCGGCACCCTGCTGGGTATAACGGCCGGGATCGGTGCCGCTTTGGCGTTGGTTGCCAGAGGTATGGCCTAGCGCTCGAGTTGACGGTATAAAGATGACAAAATCGCTTTTCAGCGGACCGGACAAACTCGGACGAACCAGGAATACGTCGATCATCGGCAGGGATTCGGAGCGCCGCGGATGGTTGAGTCACGACACGATAGTGCCAAGGTGCGCCGGGCGCATCTTTGGCTGGAAAATCTTCCGACGGCCGTGTCCGTTTCTTGTTTGGGGCACGAGCGCCGCATCCTGTTCGGCAACAGGGAATTCAAGCGTACCTTCGGCGATGTGACGCACGAACTGCCCACGCTCACGGCTTGGGCCGAGCAGGCCTGTCCGGACGAATGCGATAGGGCCGACACCCTTGCATGGTGGGACGCCGCCTCGTCCGGGGCCGGCGCCGCGGATCGGATGCGACCCAAGCGCCTTCTCGTCACCTGCAAAGACGGCATCCCGCGCGACATGCTGCTGAGCGCCAACGTCGCCGACGACACCCTGATCACCACCTTTGTCGATCTCGGCGAGCGACATCCGCCCGCTTGCACCGATAACGGCGACGCGCCCGACCCCGGACCGGCGCGACAGCGTCGGCGCGAAGCCGAACGTGCATCCATTCTGCGCGACATGCTGCACGACGCGCCCCTCTCCTCCCTCTGCAAGCGAATCGTGCAGGCCACCGAGGCGGAGGACCCGGACAGCCTGTGCTCGATCCTGCTGCTGGACGACGACGGCAAGCATCTCTCTGTGCTGGCCGCGCCGAGCCTGCCGGCCGTCTACAATGCCGCCGTTGACGGTGTGGTGATCGGCGAGGGCCAAGGGTCTTGCGGCACCGCCGCCGCACGCGGCGAGCTCGTAGTGGTGGAGGACATCGACAGCCATCCTGCTTGGCGAGCCTATCGAACGGCGGCCGCACGGGCCGGGTTGAGGGCATGCTGGTCGCATCCTGTCCTGTCGCCGGACGGCCAAGTACTCGCCACTTTCGCGATCTATTACAGGGAGCCCCGCGCGCCGTCGGCGAGCGAGATCGAGCTGATCCAAGCCGCCGCCGACCTGACGGCACTGGCCATCGAGCGCACCCGCCATCGCTCGGCACTCTCGTACCGCACCGAGTTCGAAAAAACCGTGCGCGATATCTCGTCGGCGTTTCTATCGCAGACGGTTGCGGGCCTCGACGACGCCATGCAATACGCCATGGAGCGCATCGGCTCCTGTGCCAAGGCCAACCGCTGCTACCTGTTTCTGCTCTCGGACGACGGCACGACGATGAATTGCACCCACGAGTGGTGCGCTCCGGGCGTCTTGGCCCAGATCGACGATCTGCGCGGCCTGGAGGTAGGAAAATATCCCTGGCTGGCCGAGATCGCACGCAGCGGAAGTACCGCGAAAATCACCGAGAAAGACTTTCACCTGCTGTCGCCGCAGGAACGTAGGGCGTTTGCGGAAGGCGACATCCGGTCCATGCTGGCGGTCCCGATGTTCGGCAGCGTCAGTGGTGCAATGAAGGGCTTGCTCGGCCTCGACGACGTTGCATCCGTCGATCGTTGGGGCGAATTCGAATGGCGCCTGCTGCGAGTCGCGACAGACATCATCAGCTCCGCGCTCGCAAGACACGCGCTGGAGCAGCGCCTGCTGTTCGAGGCCCGCCACGACGCGCTTACGGGTATCGCCAACCGGCGCGCGTTCGGCGAGAACCTGCTGATGGAATTGGAGCGCTCGGCAAGGTACCGCAAAGAGTCGTGCCTACTCTTGATCGACGTCGACCATTTCAAGCCGATCAACGACAGCCACGGCCATGATGTCGGCGACCAAGTGCTGCAGGCGCTTGTGGATGTGCTCGCCGCCCGTCTGCGCAAGTCCGACATTCTGGCACGCTGGGGCGGCGAGGAGTTCGCCCTGCTGCTACCCGACACGGATACCCGCGGCGCCAACCTTGTGGCCGAGGCGCTGCGCAATGCAGTGATCGCGGCAAGATTCCCGGGGATCGGGCACATCACGGTGAGCGTGGGCGGCACTTGTCTGCGCGCGGGCGACAGCATGCAAACGCTGTTTCGGCGCGTCGACGAGGCCTTGTACGCCGCCAAAAACCAGGGCAGAAACTGCTGCGTGATGCGCTAGCGGCTGCGTCTCTCACCCGACCGGGATTCGGCGCCCGGGCCGCTCGGCTTCAGCGACGACGGCCGCAGTTCGCCAACCCGGGAGCCGCAATCGCCGGACTACAATTCCGCAACCGCATCCGCGGACCGCAGCCCCGGAAGCGCATCCACGCAACCGCGGCGGCCGGCGTCACGCCTTCGCGTGGTCTTCCATCAATGCTGCGGAATCTGCTCCGCACGGATCAGCTCGCGGAACAGCGACTCGTCCGCCACCCGCAGGCGCCGGCTCAGCTCGCGGCTGATGTTCATCTGAATCATCGCGAATTGCTCCAGATCCCGCTCGTAGAGCTTCATGATCGCGTCGTTGTTCAGCTCGATGGCGGTGCAATCGGTCATCGCCAGCACAGACGCGCTGCGCCGCCCGAAATCCATCAGCGACATCTCGCCGATGCTGTCGCCGGCATCGAGATAATTCAGACGGTAGTAGATGCCCTTCCAGCGCTTGAGGATCGCTACCTGACCCGTTTCGAGCACATACATGGCATCGCAGGGATCATCTTCGACAAACAAAAACTCCCCTTCCTTGAGCGTGATGTTGCGGACATGGGACAGCAGGAACTCCATGATATCGTCGCGCACCCCGCCGAGGATCGGCGTTCCCTGAAGCATCTTCAGTCGACTCTCGGCCATCGGAACCCCCTTGGTGGAACCAGCGCAGACCGGCATTCGCGCGTCCGGCAGCTGTCGCCGCCGGCACCATCGCGTGCACTGAGCATAGGCAATCGCCACGCGACAAGCTAGGCGAAGCGAGCGCGCGGGCGTCGTGCCGCGCATTGCGCCGTGTCCCGCGCCGTGGCGCCGCCACGGATGCTAAACCCGCGCCTTAGCGCTGCCGCGGGTCGTGAACCCGCGCACGTTCCGCGCATGGGCGCGGGTCGATACTATCCCCGTTGCTCGATCGAAAATGCACAAGCCCTTGTCGGCCGGCAACGCAAGCCTTCGCCGCGCGGTTCATGGCTGCTCGGGGGCGTCGGTTCGGTAGATCGCCGCGGCCTTGGCAGTCTGCACCGCCACCACGTGCCGAAGCTCGGCGGGCGCAATCACTTCGACGTTGGCGCCGGCGCCGAGCAGCCAGCGCAGCAGTTGGCCGGTGGAAGGCGTGCTGACCTGGATGCGGAGCTCGAAGTGGGACCCTTCGGGCTCGTCTTGGAGCAGTTGGTTGTCGCCGAGGGGGCAGACGCGTAGGACCTCCGCGATATAACCGCGCACGCGCAGTTCCAGGTCGATGACCTGGCCCTGACCGAAATCCGCCCGGCCTTCGGCGATGGCCCGATCGAGGTCGAAACCTTCCAGCTCTCGCACCGGCGTGTCCCCGACGACCGCAGCCCGGATCATGCGATGCAGCGCGTAGAGGCGCAGCGGTGTGTCTTCGTCGTTTTTCAACGCGAATAGATACGGGATCGGGCCGCGCTGCACCAGGGCCTGGGGATGAATCCGCGCTTGGCCGCGGACCTCGTTGGCATCCCTGTAATCGATCTCCAAAGGGCAACGCTCCGCAAGCGCGGTGATGACCGCCTGGAGCACGTCGTGGCTCAGCTCCGCATGACGCAGGCGCAGCGTATCGGGTACGACTCGCAGGCGTTGCTCGTCGAGCAGCGGGGCTTCGGTCTCGCGCAGCAATCGCTCCCAAAGCCGGTCGAGTCGCCCTTTCGGCACCGCCTCGGCAATCAGATCGCGGACCTGCGTCAGTGTGTATTGCCAGATCAGCGCATCGTCGCTCACGTTCTTCGCAAGACGGCGATAGAGAAGTGGCTTGCCGCCGGGGTTGACGGCCTCGATCCGACCGTCCTCGGCCAGGATTTTCAGATCACGCTGACAGGCTCGGCGGCGCGCATCCGGGGCGCCTTTGCCATAGGCATCGCCGAGGATCTGCAGCAGCCGAGAAACGTCGAGGCAATGCTCCTGCAGCGTGCCGGGCGGAGGCAATATGCCCTCCAGACGCCGCAGGCGCTCTATTCGGTTGCGGTGGACGGCAAGTGGATCGTGGTCGACGGCAGGCATCCCCGGAGTATACACGCAGCGATTGGACAAAGACTGACGCACCGGTGCGGTTCAATGGCGCATCTCAACCTCGGAGGTGCCCATCATGTCCAACGAAAACCGACATCTTTCTTCCCGCGATCTGCTGAACCAGCTAGGCCTCGGCGACGACGACCCGAACGGCTTGCTCGGAAACGAGTCGCCGGATGATCTGCTCGACGACCTCGACGCCGACCCCGGCGAGATCCTGCTCGAGCGCTTGGCGCTGCTGAACCGCCCCCATCGTTTCGCCCCCGGTGATCTGGTGACCTGGAAGCCCGGTCTGAAAAATCGGCGGGTTCCGCGCCACGGCCGGCCCGCCGTCGTCGTCGAAGTGCTCGCCGCGCCCCTGCTCGACAGCGAGCGCGAAAGCGGCAGTGCCTACTACCGCGAGCCCCACGACCTAGTGCTCGGCGTCCTCTGGGACCGCGAGCCGGGTCGCGGCGACTTCGTCACTTTTCACTTCGACAGCCGGCGGTTTCAGCCCTGGCGCAAGTAACGGGGGCTGGCCCGATCCCGGTGCGCCGTGGGTCGCACGCGTTGACTGTCCGCTCGGGCGGTCAGCGCCTCGGCGCCCCGGCCAGCCCGCGATCCGTAGATCCGTAGATCCGTAGATCCGTAGATCCGTAGATCCGTAGATCCGTAGATCCGTAGATCCGTAGATCCGGCCGCGCAAGCATCCGGCTATCCGACAAAGCCTGTCGCATCGAATTGCTTCAATCACCGCTTCAGCAAAGGAGACAATCCATGCCCGCAACCACCCAAGCCCTTTCCCGCCGCTCCAGCAACGACGATCTGCCGGACACCCCGCCGGCGACCGAGTCCGCATTGTGGCGCTCGGATTTCAGTGAGATCCCGCCGCGGGAGCGCCGTCTTGCCCGCTTCGTCCTCGGCGCACATCCGCCGGGGAGCGGACCCGTCGGCAGATGGAGTCACCTCGGCGACGGCGAGCCCGCGCGCCTGGCGCTGCTGCTGCCGCTGATCGACCCGGATGCACTGGCGGCCTGGGCCAGCGAGCGTCAACGCCGCCTAGAGCCGGAGACCGTCAATCTGCTGACCGGCAACCCGCTCCCCGCACATCCGGAGTTGGACGACGGCGATCTGCGGCTGCTCCTGCAGCACCTGCTGCGCCACGGGCTCGCCCGGACGCGCAAACGCCTCCTCGACGCGGACGGCCGGGCACCGGTCAGCCCGACCGTGACGCTGCTTGTTGAGTGCCTTTCGCTCGACCCGGTAGAGGCGCAGCTGCTCGATTACTTAGACCACTCCCTGATGTCCGAAACCTTTCGCGAACTGCTGCGCGGGCGCCCGCGCGTGCCGGGCGGCGTCAATCGCGAGCGATTGGCGAAGCTGCTGCGGATTCCCGTCGAGCAGCTCGCAGCACGGCTGACACCCCGGGCGCCGTTGCGCCTGCTCGGCCTTGTGGACTACGAGATGGAGTCCGACCTGGAGGATTTTCTGACGCCGACCGACTTGTTGCGCCAGGTGATGGACGCCGCGCCGGCAACGATCGAGGCGCTGCTGGGACTGCTGGTGGAGCCGGCGCCGGCCGCCCAATGGGCCCTTGCGGACTTCCCGCATCTGGGCCCGCAGAGCGCGCATCTGGCTACCGCCCTGGGCGAGGCCGCTGCCACCCGGACTGTCGGCGTCAATGCGCTGCTGTACGGCCCGCCCGGCACCGGAAAGACCGAGCTCGCCCGCGCCGCCGCGGCCGACCGGGGCCTGCGCGCCTTCCAGGTCCGCGGCAGCGACGAGGAAGGCGAGGGACTGATGCGTCGCGGCCGACTGTCGGCATACCTGCTGGCACAGCGCCTGCTGGCGCGCAGAGACGATGCGGTCCTGATCTTCGACGAGGTCGAGGACGTGTTCGAGTCCGAGCAAGGCCTGCTGGCGCTGCTGCGCGGACGCCCGAGTGGACACCAAAAGGCCTGGATCAACCGCATCCTCGAGACCAATCCGGTCCCGGCGATCTGGATCACCAACGACACGGACGGCATGGATCCGGCCTTCCTGCGCCGCTTTCTGCTGCCGCTGGGCTTTCGCACGCCGCCGCGCTCGGCGCGACGGCGGATGGCGGAGCGCCACCTGGGCGGTATCGGCGTCTCGCGGGAATTGCTGGATGCGCTGGCCGCCGACGAGGGCCTGACGCCGGCGTCCCTGGACGCCGCCAAGCGGCTCGTCGCACTACGCCCGGATCTGGCTCCGGATCAAGTCGCGCGCGAAGTCATTGCCGCCCAGCGCACCCTGCTGCTGGGGGCGCCGATGCCTTGGCGCAGGCAATCGGCGACTGTCTTCGACGCCGCCTTTCTGAACCTGGACGCGGACATTGCCCCCGGACGCATCGTCACCGCACTGCAGCGCCGCGGGCGCGGCAGCCTCTGCTTCTACGGCCCGCCCGGGACCGGCAAGACCCAGTTCGCAGAGGCGCTCGCGGAGGGATTGGACCGGGAGCTGATCGCCCGCCAAGCGTCGGATCTGATCTCTCCGTACGTCGGCGAGACCGAGCAAAACCTGGCAAGGCTGTTCGCGAACAGCGATCCGGCACACACCGTCGTTCTTCTGGACGAGGTCGACAGCTTCCTGGCCGATCGGCGCGGCGCGCGGTACAGTTGGGAGCGCACCCGGGTCAACGAGCTGCTGCAACAAATGGAGCGCTATCCGGGGATCTTCATCGCGGCGACCAACCTGATGAGCGGTATCGACGCCGCGGCGCGGCGGCGCTTCGACTTCAAGCTGCACTTCAAGCCCCTCGACCCGGCCCAGCGCAGGGCGCTCTTCGCCCGCGAGGTCTTCGGCGACAGCCAAGCCGAGTTGCCCGACGCGCTGGCGCGCCACCTCGATGCGCTGGCGCAGCTCACCGCCGGAGACTTCGCCAACGTCTGCCGGCAACAGTCGCTGCTCGGCGAGACGCTGACCCCGGAGCAGTTCCTGCGTCGCCTGATCGCGGAGTGCCGGTTGAAGGCGCGACAAGAAGTGCTCCCCGCCTGATCGACTCGCGGGGAGGTGAACCGGAGCCTGCTCGGCGCACGCCGGCCCCGGATGAGGGGGCCGGCGGATGCCGCGGGGAGTGCCTGTTTGCGCCGGAAGCCGACCCGGCAGCCGGGCGGTGCCGGCTACTTAGGACGCGGGCTCAATCGGCCCGCGTCCGGCAGTCCGCCGCGGCGAATTACTCCGCGAAAATCTCGTCGAAGAAGCTCTGCATCCGCTGCCAGGAGCGGGCATCGGCTTGGGCGTCGTACTGCAGGTTGTCGATGCCGTAGTCACCGACGTCGGGATTCGTGAAGCCGTGACGGGCGCCGCCGTAGATGTCCATCTCCCAATTGGCGCCGGCCTCTTCGAGCTTGTTTTGGAAGTTGGTGACCACCTCGGGGGCGATGAAGCTGTCTGCTTGACCGTGCAGGACGAGGATCTCGGGCTTGATTTGCCCCTTGACCTCTTCCGGAGCGGCAGGCAGCGAGCCGTGGAAGCTGACCGCACCGTCCACGTCCGCGCCGCCGTAGGCCATCTGCATGACGGTACCGCCGCCGAAGCAATAGCCGATGGCGGCAACCTTGTCGCCGTCGACCAGCTCGCTGGCGCGCAGTTGCGCAAGGCCGGCATCGGCACGCAGGCGCCAGAGCTCCACGTCGGCGGTGATTTCCTGCATCCACTCGCTCGCCTGCTCGGGCTTATCGGTCACTTGGTCGCCGCCGTACATGTCCGCGGCGAACGCGACATAGCCCAGCTCGGCCAGCATGGCCGCGCGCTTTTTGGCGTAGTCGTTCAGGCCCCACCACTCGTGGATGACCAGCACGCCCGGGCGCTTGCCTTCGACGGCATCGTCCCAGTAGAGGTAGCCGGTGAGGGTGGTTCCCTCGTCGTCGTAAGTAACCTCTTTAGATTGCACGGCGGCGTGGGCCGACGCGGCGCACAGGAGCAGCGCAAGACCGGAAGCAAGCTGACGCATGGAATCCTCCTCCATCGGGCGTTCAAGTGAGCGGCGAAGCGCCGCGCGGATCAATACGGGGCGACGGAACGATGGGGGCTTGCTACCCGGCAATGCAAGTCACGGGCGCGAATTCCCGTCCTGCATCGCCGGGATCTCCGGCTGCGGGGCGCCACTGCCTCTGCAAAGCGGCTGTGTCCGCTTGCCAGGGGCTCGGGTAGCGCGAAGAAGCATGGAGCCGACTCGACCGCCGGCGCCGGTAGACCGCGCACCGCTTGTCCAAAACCGGGGATTCAATCTGTTGCGCTCATTTGCGCCACATTCGCGCCAATTTGCGCCAATTTGCGGCCACCGAATCAGCCATCCGCCAGCTCGGCCGTGCCGTGCAGGCCCGGATCAAACACCTGCCATCTCCTCCTCCAGCCGTCGGCGCACGTCGCCGGGCGAGCCGGTTCGCCGCGCCAGCAGGTCATAGGCCACCGGCACGACAAACAGCGTGAATAGCGTGGCCGCCAGCGCACCGGCCAGGATCACGATGCCGATCACGGCACGGGTCTCGGCGCCGGCACCGCTGGAGAGCAGCAGCGGCAGCGAGCCGGCAGCCGTTGTGATGCCGGTCATGACGATGGGGCGCAGGCGCACGTCGGAGGCCTCGAGCAGCGCCTCGCGGAATGCCAGGCCCTGGTCGCGGAGTTGATTGGCGAACTCGACGATCAGGATACCGTTCTTGGCGGCAAGGCCCACCAGCATGATGAGCCCGATCTGGCTGTAGATATTCAGCGACTGCCCGGTGATCCAGAGTCCCAGCAGCGCGCCGGCCATCGCCAGCGGCACGGTCAGCATGATGACCAGCGGATGCACCCAGCTCTCGAACTGGGCGGCCAGCACCAGAAAGACGACAACGATACCCAGCGCGAACACCAGCAGGATGCCTTCTCCGCTGGTGCGGAAGTCGCGGCTCTGGCCCTTGTAGTCGACCTGTACCTGCTCGGGCAGGTGGGTGCGGACCTTGTTTTCCAGGTAGGACAGGGCATCGCCCAGAGCGAGCCCGTCGGCCAGGTTGGCCTGGAGGGTGATCGCGCGCACGCGGTTGAATCGGTTCAGGCTCTGCGACGCGGCAACCTCGCGGACGCTGACCAGATTAGACAGCGGAATCAGCTCGCCGCTGCGCGAAGAGCGCACGTAGAGGTTCTCCAAACTCCCCGGCGTGCGCTGCTCGTCGCGCTCGCCCTCGAGGATGACGTCGTACTCCTCGCCGGCGTCCAGATACGTGGTCACCTTGCGCGAGCCGAGCATGGTCTCCAAGGTGCGGCCGATGGCACCGACGGTGACGCCCAGGTCCGCGGCGCGGTCGTAGTCGATGTCGACCTTGAGCTGGGGCTTGGTCTCCTTGTAGTCCCAATCCAGTCCGAGCAGGCCGGGATTGTCCTTTTCGATCTCGGCCACCAGCGTGTCGCGCCACTCGGCCAACTCCTCGTAGCTGCCGCCGCCGATGACGAACTGCACCGGCTTCTGAATGCGTGCACCGAAGCCCTGTCGCATCACGGGGAAGGCGCGCACGCCCGGCAGGTCCGCCAGCTTGGCGCGCACCTCGTCCATGATGACCCAGCCGGAGCGGCGCTTTGCGAAGTCGTTGAGCACCATGATGACGATGCCGGAGTTGAAGATCTCGGCGTTGGAGAAGGTCCGCGGTGCGCGCACCAGCACGCGGATGGCCTCGCCGGACTCGGCGTAGGGCATCAGGCGGGCCTCGATCTCGTCCATGTATTCCTTCATGTAGGTGTAGGAGGCGCCTTCCGGGCCGTTCACCAGCACGAAGAAGGCACCGCGGTCCTCCTTCGGCGTGTACTCCTGCGGGATGCGCTCGAACAGCCAGAGGGCGGCACCCAGGGTCGCCAGAAACGCGATCAGCACGATCCAGGGCTGCGAGAGCAAGAATCGCAGCAAGACGCCGTAGCCTCGGCGCAGCCACTGAAAAGCGCCGTCCACCCAATGCGATAGCGAGAACCGGGACGAGGAGGTGTGGGCCGCGGGCAAGATCTGCGACGCCAGCATCGACGACAGCGACAGCGCGACGAAGGAAGAAAACACCACCGCCGCCGCCATGGTCAGCGCGAACTCGGCGAACAGCCGGCCCACGTCTCCCTGCAGGAAGGCGATGGGCACGAACACCGAGACCAATACGATCGTCGTCGCCACCACGGCGAAGCCCACCTGCCGCGTCCCGCGGAAGGCCGCCACCAGCCGCGTCTCGCCGTATTGCTCCATGCGCCGGTGAATGTTCTCCAGTACGACGATGGCGTCGTCGACCACCAAGCCGATGGCCAATACCAGCGCCAGCAGCGTCAGGATGTTGATGGTGAAGCCGAGCATCAGCAGCACGGTGAAAGTGGCGATCAGCGACACCGGCACCGTCACCGCCGGCACCAGCATGGCGCGCACGCTGCCCAGGAACAGGAAGATCACCAGCACCACCAGGCCGATCGCGATGCCGAGAGTCTTGTAGACCTCGCGGATCGCACCCTTCACGAACACCGAGCTGTCGAAGCTCTGCTTGATGCTCATGCCCTCGGGCAGAGTCGGATTGATGCGGGCCATCTCCGCCTTGGCGGCATCGGCCACGGCGATGGTGTTGGCGGTGGACTGTTTGATGATGCCGATGCCCACCATCGGCACGGCGTTGCCGCGGAAGAAGGTGCGGTCTTCCTCGGTGCCTCGCTCGACGCGGGCGACGTCGCCGAGGCGCAGCATGTGGCCGTCGGCGCCGCGATCGAGCACCAGCTGCGCGAAGTCGTCGGCGGTCTTGAAAGCCCGGTCCACCCGCACGCTGAATTGGCGGTCGACGGATTCGACGCCGCCGGCCGGCAGTTCCAGGTTCTCGGCGCGCAGCGCGTCCTCCACATCGGCCACGGTGAGCCCGCGGGCCGCGAGCGCGTTGCGGTCGAGCCAGACGCGCATGGCAAAGGTCTGATTACCGCCGACGCGGATGCGGGCCACGCCGTCGAGTACCGAGAAGCGGTCCACCAGATAGCGCCGCGCATAGTCCGTCAGCTCCGGCACCGTCATCCGGTCGCTGACCAGGTTCAGCCACATGATGACGTCTTCGTTGCTGTCGACTTTCTGAATGTCCGGCGGCTCCGCCTCCACGGGCAGTTGGTCGAGGATGCCGGAAACACGGTCGCGAATATCGTTGGCGGCGCCGTCGATGTCGCGGCTGATGTCGAACTCCACCGTAATGGACGAGCGCCCGTCCTCGCTGCTGGACTCGACGGTACGAATACCCTCGACGCCGGCGATGCGGTCCTCGATCAGCCGCGTGATGCGGGTCTCGACGACATTCGCGGCGGCGCCGGGATAGACCGTCTCGACGGAGACCACCGGCGGGTCGATATCGGGATACTCCCGCAACGGCAGCCGATCGTAGGAGACCAGCCCGAAGGCCACCAGCAACAGAGACAGGACAGTGGCAAGAACCGGCCGGGTGACGGAAATGTCCGACAGGATCACTCGGCGCTCTCCAGCAGCGCCTGCAGGGGCCTGTTGCCGTCATCGACCGCGACGATCTCGATAGACTGGCCGGGACGGACCTTGTCGTTGCCGTCGGTGATAACGCGCTCGCCGGCCGCGAGCCCCTCGCGCACCTCCACCAATCCCGGCTTTCGGGTGCCCACCTGCACCTGGCGGCGCTCGGCCGTCGGCGCGCCGCCTTCGGCGTCGGCGACGGCCATGACAAAGTGGTCCTCGCCCTGCTGCTGAATGGCGCCCTCGGGTATCACCACCGCCTCGCGTGGCTCCACCAGCATCTCGACTCGCATCAACAGGCCCGGCTTCAGGGTGCGGTCCGGGTTCGGAATCAGAGCCCGCACCTGCACCGCGCGCGTCACCGGATCGACGCGGCTCTCCACGCCGCGCACGACTCCGTCGAAGACCCGATCGCCGTAGGCACGGCTCTTGGCCTCGATCCGCAGCCCGGGCGCGAGCGCGCTCAGATAGACACTGGGCACGGTGAAGTCGAGCTTCATGAAGCCGTCGTCGTCGAGCGTGGTGATGACGTCGCCGGGCTCCACCAGCGCACCGCGGCTGATGTTGCGCAGCCCCAGCACGCCGTCGAACGGGGCCTTGATGATGCGGTCCGCAAGCCGCGACTCCAACGCCACCAGCATGGCCCGGGTGGTGTCGAGGTCACGTTTGCGCTCGTCCAACAGTGATTCCGACGCGGAGCGCTGCTGCACCAGCGAGCGCACGCGGTCGTATTGGCGCTCGGCCTCGGCGAGCCGCGCCTGGGCCTCTTCCAGCAGCGCATGCTCTTCCGCGCTGGTCATCTCCACCAGCAGATCGCCGGCCTCGACCCGCTGGCCGTCGTCGAAATGCACGCCGGAGATCGTCTCCGTGACGTTCGATGTGATGGTCACGGACTCGTTGGCCTTCAACGTGCCGAGGGCCTCGACCCGATCGGCGACGGTTTCGGTCCGCGCCTCGGCGACGATCACCGGCACCGGCTTTTCTTCTTTCGTGCCCTGCGCGGCGACCGAGCCTGCGCCCCATGCACCGAAAAGGGCCGATAGGGCCGCGGCGAAAAGAAGCCGCCCGCGCGGCGGGCGATGGTCTGAATCGGCGGTACAGCGCATGCGGTTCATGGAGTCGATATCTGAGCGGCGAAGCCGGGAAGGGCGCCTTTCGGCGCAACGCGAATCATGTGCCGAAGCACGGGTGAGTGCAATGTGGTGACAGCGACGGGCGCGCAAAGGTTCAACCGGTGCGCCGCGGGTGGCGGCCAGGCAGCGCTCGTTGGCTCGCACCGATCGGATAGGCGCGCACAGTGGGTGGTTGTCGAGCCGAACGGAAAACGCCCGGAGAAGCGGCGTGCTGTCCGCCTTTACGGCCGGCCTTCGGCGCCGGGCGGCCTCGGGCCGCGCCTCGATCGGCGGCGGATGCCCGTCAGGGAGTGCGCGCGGCCCGTTTTGCCGCGAGCCCGCCCTTCAACATGATCAGATCGTGCAGGTCGCAGAGCATGAAGTTGCGGTTGGCAGGGCGGCTCAAGTACTTCACCGTTGCCGCGTGTCCGCTCCGATAGCGGTGCGCCGACGTGCGAAACGGCTCCGGCAGGGACAGGTTGAATGCGGAAGGCTTCACCAGCAGACGCACCACTTGCTCGAACAGCAGGGCATAGCGGTCGTCGTCCGGCGCTTGGTAGATATGCCCGAGATCCGATCCGTAGCGCTCGAAGAGCTTCAGATAGTCGTCGATGTCCGGGTCCGATGCGCTCATCGGGAGCCTCCGTCGTCATGACCGACACCGGGCGCGCGCGGTCGCCGGGCGGTGAACCCCGTGGGCCGTGTCGAAGAGGGGGTATGAATATGCGTCCGGAGAGCAATGCAAAGATTGCGCCAGGACAGGCGAAACATCGCACGCCGCGGGGGGCGCGGGCACAGCCACGGTCACGGGCCGCACCGAAACCCGCATCGCATGGCCGCTACGCCGGCCGTAGCCGAGGGGAGACTGTCGCGAATCCGACAACCTTCACGGCTGCCTTTTACACCGCCTGTCGATGGTGGGTGGCGACGGACGCTGCCGCGGCCGCCGCGGCCCGGCGCGCGCGATCAACCTGCACGCAGGGGTCGAAGCGGATGCCGACGCGGATGCCGGTGCGCACGTCGCCGTCCGATCGCCGCGGGCGCTCGGGAGCCGGTCCCGAGCCGCGCAGTCATCGGCCGGAGCCGATCGAGCTCACTCTTTCGGCGGCACGTAACCCTCGGGCATGGCGACGCCTTCGCCGAAGAAATACTGCTCCATCTGCTGTTCCAAGAACTTGCGTGCCTTGGGGTCCATGGGACTCAGGCGATTCTCGTTGATCAGCATGGTCTGGTGCTTCAGCCAGTCCGCCCACGCCTGTTTCGAGACATTCTCGAACACGCGCTTGCCCAGGTCGCCCGGATAGGGGACGCGATCCAATCCTTCGGCCTCGCGGCCAAGCTTCACGCAGTGCACCATGCGGCTCATCGGGAATCTCCGTCGTCGTGGCGGTACAGGCTCGCGGCTTCCGTCAGCAGGCGACGCATGGGCGCCGGCAGGCCGATGGCGCCGGGTGCGGCGGGATCGACCCAGGCCCGACCGCCGGCATCGGCCACTGTTGCCGGCTCGCGCGCGAGCAGGACCGCATAGGGTTGTATGTCGAGGTGAAAGTGCGTGAAGGTATGCCGCCGCGGCGGCAGCATTTCAAGGCGGCGGGGCTCGCAGCCCAGTCGATTCAGACACCACTGGTCGGGCAGCTCGCCGGCGGCAAGCTGCGGCGGCACCCACAGACCGCCCCAGATACCGTCGGGCGGGCGACGCTCCAGCAGCAGACGGCCGGCCGGATCCAGGGCCAGCACGAAGCCGGCCGTGCGCACCGGCGTGTCGCGCTTGGGCTTCGGCGCCGGGTAAGCCGCCGGGTTGCCCTGGCGGCGGGCAATGCAGCCCGCGGACAGCGGACAGCGGGCGCAGGCCGGCGAGCCACGGGTGCAGAGCGTCGCGCCCAAGTCCATCATCGCCTGGTTGTAGCCGCCGACCTCGTCGGCCGGCGTCAGCAGCTCGGCCAGACGCCACAACTCGGCGAGCACGGCGGTGCGCCCGGGCCAGCCCTCGACCGCGAAACAGCGTGCCAGCACCCGCTTGCAGTTGCCGTCGAGGATCGGCTGGCGCTGTCCGAGCGACAACGACAGAATCGCGCCGGCCGTGGAGCGGCCGATGCCGGGCAGCGTCTGCAATAGGCCAATGTCTTCGGGGAAACGGCCGTCGTGCTGATCGACGATGCGACACGCCGCCCGGTGCAGATTCCGGGCGCGCGCGTAGTAACCGAGCCCCGACCACAAGTGCAGCACATCGTCTTGCTCGGCGGCGGCCAGCACCGCCACGTCGGGGAAGCGGGCCGTGAAACGCCCGAAATAGGGAATGACGACGGCGACCTGCGTCTGCTGGAGCATGATCTCGGAGACCCAGACACGATAAGGCGTGGGGTCGCGCTGCCAGGGCAGATCGGTGCGGCCGTGTACGCGAAACCACTCCAATACGGCGGCCGCGAACGCATCCGGCTCCCCGCTCCAGGCCCGCGAGCCGCCCGCGGATGAGCGGGCAAGCGCATCGCTCATCGGCCGAGCAGCCCGCGCAGGCGTTGTTCCAGATTGTCGATGCCGAGCTGATCCTCGAGTTGCCTGAGCGTATCGCCGTGCTCGAGCAACTGTTTGTCGAGCGCCCGTCCGGCGGCTTGGCTCAGCAAGCTGTCGAGGTCGATTTCAAACCTCGGCCGCGACAGCGGGCCGTCCACAGCCACCGGCAGCACGACACCTTCGAGCTCGCGCGGCGCCCGACCCTTCGGCGGCGTCAGCGGCGTCAGTTGCATGCCGAGCTGCACGCGCCGATCGGCAACATCGACAACGCCCTGTCCGTCGAGCCGCAGCATCGGCGATCGACCGCTCAAGTCGTCGGTGACGAAGGCGCCGTTCTCGCCCACGGCGGTCGCACTCAGCTCGGAGAACGTCGCCGCCTCGAGCGCCTCGTCGGCG
>JAIPFF010000062.1 GCA_021736785.1 Thiohalocapsa sp.
GCGAGCCGCAGACTCCTGGCGCTTCTTGGGAGTCTGGGCTTCAGCCCGGACGTCTTCCCGCGGCGACAGCGGCGGCGATCCGTCCGCGGCGAGCCGCAGACTCCCGGCATGCGCGCTGCGGGGCTTCAGTCCTGGCGAGAGTCGGCGTGGACGAATCAGCTAAAACGTATACTTATAGTGTATAATCGCCATTGGATTAAGCGACAGGTTAACCCGCATCGCCCAATGACCGACCCCGCCGCCCCACGCGACGACCACGACAGCCCCTGGAAAGAAGCCCTGGAACACTACTTCCCGGAATTCCTCCAACTGCTCTTCCCGTCCGTCCACACCGAAATCGACTGGACTAAGGGCCACGAATTCCTCGACAAGGAACTCCAGCAAATCGTCCGCGACGCCGAGCTCGGCCGGCGCTGCGCCGACAAGCTGGTGAAAGTCCACACCGCCGACGGCTCGCAGACCTGGGTCCTGGTCCACGTCGAAGTACAGGGCGACCCCGAGCCCGCGTTCGCCGAGCGCATGTACATCTACAACTACCGCCTCTTCGATCGCTACAACGTCGACGTCGTCAGCCTCGCCGTGCTGGCCGACGATCGACCCGGCCACCGCCCGAGCACCTACACCAGAAATCGCTGGGGCTGCGAGACCCGATTCCGCTTCCCGGCCGAAAAGCTCTTCGACTGGCACCGGCGTTGGGAACAGCTCGAGTCCAGCCCGAATCCCTTCAGCGTCGTCATCAGGGCCCACCTGCAGGCATAGGCCACAAAAGACGGAGCCACCCGAAAGGGCTGGAAAATGCGCCTGATGCGATTACTCTACCAACGAGGCTACAGCCGCGAAGACATCCTGGAGCTCTTTCGCGTGCTCGACTGGATGCTGCGCCTGCCGCCCGCGCTGGAAGAGGCCTTCATCCAAGAACTCACTGACTTCGAGGAGCAAGCCAAGATGCCGTACATCACCAGCGCCGAGCGCGTCGGACACAAGCGAGGACTTCAGGAAGGCCTGCAGGAAGGATTGCAGAAAGGTGTTCAGCAAGGTGTGCAGGAAGGCGAAGCCGCCATGCTGCTGCGCCAGATTACCGCCAAGTTCGGCTCGCCGACCGAAGCCGTGCGTTCTCGGGTCGAAGGCGCCGATTCGGAAACCTTGTTGCTGTGGTCGGAGCGAATCCTGACCGCCTCGACTATCGACGACCTCTGGAGCTGACGCCGGCTGCACCGGCGTGCCGGCGCCGACGCTGGCCATTGCGCGGCAGAGCCACGCACTCCGGGGAGTCCGGGCTTCAGCCCGGGAGTCTTCTGCGGCGTCGGTGGCATTTTCAGCTTATCGAGAAAGGTCTCGTCGTCGCGCCACTCCTGGCCGGCGCGCAAAATCGCCGGCAACAGGCGCTGGCCCATCGCATCCTGCAGCTTGCCGAACCGAAACAGCATCTGATCCAGAAACGCGACCTCGGCATCCGTCAGCGCTTGGTAGCGCTCCGGCGTCAGCGGGAACACCGCCGCGCTGCGTGACGCCGCGTAGCGAAGCCGATCGCGGTGGCGTTCGCACTCCGCAAGCGCGGGCAGCAACTTCAGCCGGATGATCTCGCCCGTGGTCACAAGCGGACCCCTGTTTGCTTCGCGATCTCGACAATGTCGGGCGGATTTGCGCTGCCTGCCGTACTCAAAACCACGTCGACGCGCCGATCGCCGATGCGCTGTTTCAGCAGTGCGAGGAAGTCGTACTTGGCGCGCAGAGCCTGCTCCGAATCGAGCGATGGTATCTCTACCAGCAGATCGATATCACCGCCGCGCGCCGCATCGTCTACCCGTGAGCCGAACAGCCACAGCCGCGCATCGTCCCCGAAGCATTCGGTCGCGACATGGCGAATGGCGGTCAGTTGCGTTTGGTCGAGTCGCATAGCGGCAAATTCCCGGGCTCAATGACGATCGGGCTCAAAGACGATAGGGCACCCGAATGCCGGGCTCATCGGCGGAAAAATCCTTCGTATTCCTGCTCACGAGCAGGGCACCTTCCTCGACGGCGCTTGCGAGGACGATCGCGTCGGGCAATTTGAGCCGGCGCTCGCGCCTCAGCCGCACGGCGGTTTCGGCGACGCGCTCGTTGATCGGAATGTACCCGAAGCGCCGCAGAAAGGTTCGTATTTGCGGTTCTTCGTCGCCGGCGGCGCCGACCATGACCTCCATCCATGTGACCGCGCTGATCAGGGGCCGGCGGTAGAGGCCGATCTCATCCCTGGCGGCCGGCACCCCGTTGAGATAGTCGACCAGGATATTCGTATCCAGAACGGCCCTCACCGGTCCCACTCGGCGCGCAACGCTTCTTGAAAATCGAGCCCGTCTTTGCCGCGCCCCTTCCACAGGCCGAACGCCGCCTCATCCGGAGCCGTTGTTTGCTGCCGCGCCAAATACTCCGAGATTGCGCGGCGTATGAGCTCGGCGCGCGACAGGCTTGTCTGCGAGGCAAGCGCTCTCAACGCTTCGATCTGCTCCTCGGGAAGTTCGACGATTGTGCGCATTATTTACCAACGCTGATGACTGATGACGGCATTATATATCACCGGCCGGGGCGTGCGCCGCGTCGCCAGCGCGGCGGAAGCCCGGGCGTGGACGTGCGGCGTCGGCGGAATTTTGCGCGGCAGAGCCACGCATTCCGTGTTGGAGCCCGGGCTTCAGCCCGGGAGTCTTCTGCGGCGCCGGTGGCATTGACGCGGCTAAAGCCACGTACTCCAGCGCCGTGGAGTCCAAGGCTTCAGCCTTGGCACAGGCCGGCGCCGACGGTGGCATTGACGCGGCTAAAGCCACGTACTCCGGCGCCGTGGAGTCCAAGGCTTCAGCCTTGGCGCAGGCCGGCGCCGAGGCAGCGAGCAGCGCGTGCACGTTTCGGGTATGATCGATGCTGGTGTCAACGATACGTCAACCCTCATCGCCCAATGCCCGATCCCGCCGCCCCACGCGACGACCACGACAGCCCCTGGAAAGAAGCCCTGGAACACTACTTCCCGGAATTCCTCCAACTGCTCTTCCCGTCCGTCCACACCGAAATCGACTGGACCAAAGGCCACGAATTCCTCGACAAGGAGCTCCAGCAAATCGTCCGCGACGCCGAGCTCGGCCGGCGCTACGCCGACAAGCTGGTGAAAGTCCACACCGCCCACGGCAGCGAAACCTGGGTCCTGGTACACGTCGAAGTACAGGGCGACCCCGAGCCCGCGTTCGCCGAGCGCATGTACATCTACAACTACCGCCTCTTCGATCGCTACAACGTCGACGTCGTCAGTCTCGCCGTGCTGGCCGACGACAAACCCGGCCACCGCCCCAGCACCTACACCAGAAATCGCTGGGGCTGCGAAACCCGATTCCGCTTCCCCGCCGAAAAACTGCTCGATTGGCACCAGCGTTGGGAACAACTCGAAACCAGCCCCAACCCCTTCAGCGTCGTCGTCATGGCGCACCTGCAGGCACAGGCCAGCAAAGACGGCGCCACCCGAAAGGGCTGGAAAATGCGCCTGATGCGATTACTCTACCAACGAGGCTACGGCCGCGATGACATCCTGGAGCTCTTTCGCGTGCTCGACTGGATGCTGCGCCTGCCGCCCGCGCTGGAACAGGCCTTCATCCAAGAACTGACCGACTTCGAGGAACAAGCCAAGATGCCGTACATCACCAGCGCCGAGCGCGTCGGACACAAGCGAGGACTTCAGGAAGGCCTGCAGGAAGGATTGCAGAAAGGTGTTCAGGAAGGCGAAGCCGCCATGCTGCTGCGCCAGATTACCGCCAAGTTCGGCTCGCCGACCGAAGCCGTGCGTTCTCGGGTCGAAGGCGCCGATTCGGAAACCTTGTTGCTATGGTCGGAGCGAATCCTGACCGCCTCGACTATCGACGACCTCTGGAGCTGACGCCGGCCGCCGGCGGGCCGGCGCCGTCTTTTGCGCGGCAAGCCACGCACTCCAGGCCGGGAGTCCGGGCTTCAGCCCGGACGTATTCCCGCCGCGGCAGCGACATCGCTTTCGTCCGCGGCGAGCCGCAGACTCCTGGCGTGCGCTTCGGCCCGGGCGTTGTCCCCCTCCCGATTGCTGCGGGCGCTCGTGATGATCGGGCGCCGGCGGCAAAGTTCGTCCGGCAACCCTTGTCCGATCTCGCTTCCCCGGCGCCTTATCGGGGATTCCCCTCCCGCCTTGGTCGGCGCGCGAGCGCTGCTCGCGATCTGCGCGGGGTTGTCGCCCTGCGTCGCCGATCTCCCCGGCAAACGTGCGTCAGCCCAGTTTCGCCTTCAACGGAAGGCGTTGGCGGGTCTCGGTAATTTCTCGCTTCACGCCGCCCCTGCAGCTTGCTGACCGGTGACCTGCCGCGCCCCGCTTATGTCTCGGGCTGCATGTTCCGCCGCAACGACGCGCGGACTCGGTGGCACCGCAGCGTGCTCAGATCCGCTCTCATGCGACGGTCTTGTGGCTCGGGCTCGGTGCCGATATGAGGCCAGGATCGGGGATCTACCGACGCAGCTCAACAGGATACGCCGATATTCGTTCGGGCGACTGCGCCGTTAAGGTTGCGGCAGGGTCGCCGGGCCGTGCATGCGTCGGATCGTGCCGGGTAAGCCCGGCCGAGGTCGGTGCAGCCTTGGTTCGGCGGCGGGGGATCGGCGGCGTTTCACTCGCGCCGCCGATGCCGAGCCGGGACGCCGCATCGGCGGCGCCACGAGCGATCCATCGGCCCATGTCCCGCACCACATGATCGCCTTCAAGTCGTTGACCTCTCAACAGGGAGATTTCGCGCATGCACAAATCCATTCGGCTCCTGCCCGCGTTGATTGTCCTGCTGCCCGCGTCGCAGGGACTGCTCGCCGAGCAGGTCTGCAAGTACGGCAGCATCCCCGCCAGCGCACCGGCGACGCGCTTTATCGACAACAACAACGGAACCCTCACCGACACCGCGACCGGCCTGCAGTGGAAGCGGTGCAGCGAGGGCCAGACCTGGAACGGCAGCACCTGTATCGGAGCCGCCGCGCTCTACACCTGGCCAGAAGCCCTGCAAAGCGTCGCAGGTCCCGCCGGTTCCTACGCCGGCAGTAATGATTGGCGGCTGCCCAACGTCAAGGAACTGTCGTCGATCCTCGAGGACGCCTGTGTCGAGCCAGCCATCGATGCTGCTGCCTTTCCCGCCACACCCGCGAATTGGTTCTGGGCGTCAACGCCCTACGCCGGATTGGAAGGCGGAATATGGGGCGTCGACTTCTACGACGGCTTCGACGGTTTCGACTTGGATTTCACCGACTCCTACGTACGCCTCGTGCGCGGCGGCTGAGCAAGCGCAAGCGCGGTCTCCGCGATCGCCTCACGAGTCACCGACCCGCGCAGCGGCGCATCTTCGGATGCGCTGCAGGCACTGCGCGCGGTTTCGTACGCGACGCCTCCGGTGACTCTGTGCGCCGCACCGATAGATCTCATCGATCCCGAATGATAGAGGACGCAACTAGGATGAAAACACAGCATCTCGACCGGTGCCGATCCGCTCCGCGCGCAATGCGCCGACAGAGCGCGACCGGTCTTTTCCTACTCGCGCTCGGCACGACCTGGATGGGCGGCGCCGACGCCTCTTGGGCGCTGAACGATAGTGGTGTCGACTGGTGGACGGACGGGTTCGACGGCTTCCTTGAAAGCGAGCCTGCGGGTTACCCCGGTCAGGATGCCAGCTTCGGGCGCGACGCAACGGACGCGAACGATGCGGATGGGCGAGCGGGCTTCGCCTTCACCAAACTCGACGCAAGCGGAAACCCGATGGCACCGACCGCGGGCGTTTGGTCGTGCGTGCGCGACAATGTCACGGGTTTGGTCTGGGAGGCCAAGCAGAACGACGGGGGGTTGCACGATCGCGACGACCGCTTTAACTGGCGCCAGACCGATTCGGCCCTGAACGGCGGCAGCCCCGGCTTCGAAGACGAAGACGGCGCGGTCTGTTTCGGCTACAACGCGGGCGTTTCGGCGAGCTACTGCAATACACAGGCGTTCGTCGAGCGTGTCAATGGAGCCGCATTGTGCGGTGCCACCGACTGGCGTATGCCGACGCGCGGGGAGTTGCGCTCCATCGCCGACTACGGCGTGCCCGAGCCGGCGATCGACAACCTGTTCTTTCCGAATACCGCGCCGGGTGCTTATTGGTCCGGCACGCCCTTGGCTGAATGGGAGAGCGATGCCTGGCTCTTTTATTTCAGCGACGGCGCCACTGGCTTCGACTTCAAGAGCGCGGCGCACCATGTGCGCCTCGTGCGCGCCGGCAAGACCGCCACATCGGGCTATGAATTGACTGTCGCCGTCACCGGCGGGGACTTCGGGAGCATTGTCAGCGACCCGCCGGGGATCGACTGCGGCACCGCGTGCAGCGCCCGTTTCGACGAGGACCAGACCGTCACGCTGACGGCAACACCGGCAACCGGATATAGCCTCTCCTGGGGCGGCGCCTGCGCGGGCGCCGAGCCCATGTGCGAAGTCACGATGAATGCCGATCAGGCCGTGAGCGCGACCTTCAGTGCGGCCGTGCCGCCCGTCGTCACCGCGCCCGCGGATGTCACGATCGAGGCGACGGCGGTGCTGACGCCGCTGACGACAGAGGACATCGGCACGGCGGAAAGCCCGGACGGGACGCCGACCAACGATGCCCCGGCCGAGGGCTTCCCGCTCGGCGAGACCATCGTGACCTGGAGCGTAACGAACGCGGCGGGGGTGACGGCAACGGCGCAGCAGACTGTCACTGTGCAGGACACGACCGCGCCTCTGCTGACGGTGCCGGCGGACATCAGCGTGGCGGCGACGGGGACGACGACGCCGGTCGTGCTCGGCGAGGCGACGGCGAGCGATATCTTCGAGCCGTTGACCATCGCCAACGATGCGCCGACGGACGGTTTCCCGCTCGGCACGACCACGGTGACCTGGACGGCGACGGACGCGAACGCCAACGCGTCGAGCGCAACCCAGCGCGTCACTGTTACGGATGCGCCGCCGCCGAGCGCCGACGGGCCGAACCTGTTCCACGGCAGCGTGGCGGGTGTGGGTGCGAACTGGCAGACGGTGACGCTGCCCTCGAGTTACGCCGATCCGGTTGTGGTGACCTCGGTACAGTACGATGCGGGCGCGCTGCCGGTGGTGGCACGGGTGCGCAACGCCGCGGGCAGCAGTTTCGAGCTGCGGGTGCAAAACCCGGGTGATTTGGGTGCGCCCGGTGGCTACACGGTGCGCTACGTCGTGGTCGAGGCGGGTGTTTACACCGAGGCCGAGGACGGCATCAAACTGGAGGCGGGGACGCTGGTCTCCACGCGCACCGATGGTCAGATCAACGGCTGGGTCGGTCAGGCACGCGCCTACGCGAACAGTTATGCACAGCCGGTGGTGCTCGGTCAGGTGATGAGCGAGAACGACGCGCGCTGGTCGGTGTTCTGGGCTCGCGGTGCGGACCGCAACACCCCGCCGAGCGCGAGCGCGTTGTACATCGGCAAGCACGTGGGCGAAGACAGCGACAGCACGCGCCTGGACGAGACGCTGGGTTACATCGTGCTGGAGGCGGGCAGCGGCAACGCCGGCGGCGTCGGCTACAAGGCCGGCGTCAGCGCGGCGACCATCGCCGGTGTCGGCACCAAGCCGCCGTATCTCGTGGCCTACGGGCTGCCGGAGGCGGACGGCGGGGTGGTGTCCTCGGCGGCGATGACGGGCGGCAACGGCGGTTGGCCGATTTTGTTCGGCGCGGCGCCTTTCGCCGGCGGTAATCTGGATCTGGCCATCGACGAGGACCAGATCAAGGACGCCGAGCGCTGGCACGGGGCCGAGCCGGTGAGCTACTTGCTGTTTTCGCCGGACAGCGGCGGCGGCATCGGCGACGGCGAGCCCAAGCTCCACGGCGGGCGCGTGGACGGCGTCGGCAGTACGCCGCGCACCGTGTTGCTGCCGGAGGCCTATACCGATGCGGTGGTGGTGGCCACGGTGCAATACGAAGCGGGCCTGGCGCCGGTGGTGGCGCGGGTGAGCAACGTCGGTACGGACGGCTTCGAACTGCGGGTGCAGAACCCGAGCGGCGCGGCGCTGCCGGGGGTCTACACGGTGCACTACGTGGTGGCCGAGGCGGGCGTCTACACCGAGGCCGCGCACGGCATCAAGCTCGAGGCGCGTAAATTGCGCTCCACGCGCACCGACAGCAAATCCAACGGCTGGGTCGCGCAGCAGGCGGGCTACGTGAACGCCTATGCGCAGCCGGTGGTGATCGGCCAGGTGATGAGCGAGAACGATGCGCGCTGGTCGGTGTTCTGGGCCCGCGGTGCCAATCGCTCGAGCGCGCCCGACAGCGCCAATCTGTGGGTGGGCAAGCACACCGGCGAGGACCCGGACGATACCCGCGCCGACGAGACGCTGGGCTACATCGTGCTCGAGGCGGGCAGCGGCGTGCTCGATGACGGCCAGTCCTACCGCGCCGGCATCAGCGCGCAAGACATCCTCGGCACCGGCAGCAGCGGTGCGCCGTATCCGATCGCCCACGACGTGGCGGCGGTCGGAGGCGCCGTGCTCTCGGCGGCGACAATGCGCGGCGGCGACGGCGGCTGGCCCGTACTCTACGGCGACAGCCCTCTCGACGGCACGCGGATCGACGTCGCGGTCGAGGAGGACAGGGTGCAGGATAGCGAGAGCTTCCACACCGAAGAGCGCGCCGGCTTCGTGGTGTTCGGCGACGGCGACGGCGACGGCGACGGCGGCGGCATCGATCCCGGCACCGGTACCGGGCCCAGTCTCGCCTACGCTGTCGTCTCGGCTGTCGGCAGCGATTGGCAGTCGCTCGGCGCCGTCACGGATAGCTACACTGCGCCGGTCATCGTTGCCTCCGTGCAATACGGCACAAGCCAGGCGCCCGCCGTGGCGCGTGTGCGCAGAGCAGCGGGCGGAGACTATCAGATCCGGGTCCAGAGCCCGAGCGGGGCAACCCTGCCGCCGGAGTATAGCGTGCAATATGTCGTCGCCGAGGCCGGGGTCTATACCTTGGCCGAGCACGGCGTGAAGCTCGAAGCCCGCACGCTGGCGTCGACGCGCACGGACGGCAAGAACGCGGGCTGGGTCGGTCAAGCCGTCAGCTATGCCAACAGCTATACCGATCCGGTCGTGCTGGGCCAGGTGATGAGTGAGAACGACGCGCGCTGGTCGGTGTTCTGGGCGCGCGGCGCGAGCCGCGGCGCGCCGCCCGACGCCGGCATACTCTATGTCGGCAAGCATGTCGGCGAGGATCCGGATACCGCGCGCAGCGCCGAGACGCTCGGCTTCATCGTGCTCGAGTCGGGAACAGGTGTCGCCGACGGCCAGGCCTTCTCGGCCGGCGTGAGCGCGCAGATCGTCCGGGGGACGGGCAGTTCTGCCGCGCCGTTCGGTGTGCCGCACGGGCTGACTTCGGCATCGGGGGCGGTGGCGTCCATGGCCGGCATGGCGGGCGGCGACGGCGGCTGGCCGGTGCTCTACGGCTCCGAGCCGTTTTCCGCCGACGCCCTCGGTCTTGCCGTCGACGAAGACCTGATCAGCGACAGCGAGACCTTCCACGCCGCCGAGGCCGTCGGCTTCCTGGCCTTCCCGTAAGTCCGCCTTCCGGGGGCGTCTTCGGCCGAAGGCGTCCCCGGCTTCCGCTCCCCACCCTCATCGCCGCCGGGCATCCTGCAGGATGTCCGGCGGCATTTTCGATTCCGCCCCCCCTTTGCTTCGACCCGCGGCTCGCGGCGCGTGGCGCCTAGCTATTGCACACATAGCGGTAGCTCGTGTATTCGTCGGCCGTCGAAAGCATGAAGCCGTGTGTCGTCTTTACACTGTAAGTTTTCTTAACGGAACGTTGATGAAACCGTGAGCTCGACTTGGTTTGTCAAGGAAATAGAGGGCGATTACGGGCGCTATTCGGAATTCATGGATTGCTTCGAAACCCGTGGTTGATCTAATGTTGGCGCTTATTCACCGGAGAATCCGAGTAACGAGTGGAGCAAGGGATCAAGGACGTCATATGCGTCCGCGCGTCGAGGCCCTCCATGTGCAGGCGTGATTCCCGGCGTCGTCAGCTCGTCTGCACCCGTGGCGACGCACCGACGCCGAGCACGCGGCGCGATTCGCGGCGCGCGCAGTGGCCAACGCAGCATGGCCGTCTATCTCCGTCCGCCGTAAGCGCGGCTTTTAGGGCGATGTGTGTAAAGACGTTCCGCCGCTCCTCCTTATTCGTCGCTCCCTCGTCGGCGGCGATCGGCGCGCGCGGCGCCTTCTATCTGCGGCGATGGCATGCGCCTTGTGGCAGGGCGCGCGGCTGTGCTCGGCTGCATCCGGATCCAGGCCTGCGCCGCCGGGATCTTGGTCCGGCGCGCGGGCGCGCCTTATGCACACTGTCCGCCGCACCGCGTCTGCAGGCTTTCACTCTATTCCAATCATTTCGTTTTGCACGGTGATCACGATGACGCTGAAACAGGTTTTTCACGTTTCGTTGCCGGCTGCTTTGGTGACCGCCGCGTCGCTGGCCTATGCGCCGGACGCGCAAGCCGTCCAAGTGTGCCTGTACGACAGTGTGCCTAGCACGGCGCCGCTCGAGCGCTTCACCGACGACGGCGACGGTACCTTGACCGACAGCGCCACCGGTCTGCAATGGAAGCGCTGCAGCGAAGGGCAGAGTTGGACCGGCGCCGCATGCAGCGGCAGCGCGGCGGCCGGCAATTGGCAGTTCGCGCTGCAACTTGCCGAAGATGCGCAGTTCGCCGGCCACAGCGACTGGCGTGTGCCGAATGTCAAAGAGCTCGGCGGCCTCGTCGAGCGCGCTTGCACACAGCCGGCGATCGATGCCGGCGCCTTTCCGGACACCCCGCCGGCCTCGTTTTGGTCTTCTTCGCCGAGTGCTTTCGGCGGCGACAGCCGCTGGCTGATTCGCTTCGAGAACGGCTACGGCATCTTCGCCGGCAGCGGCACGCAGGGCCATGTTCGGTTGGTGCGCGACACGCGTTAGGACGATTCGGCATTTTATCGACTGCTGCCGACGGTCGCCGTCGTGCGCGGATCCCGCGGCGCGACGCAGGCTCTCCGTAAGCGCAGCGGCGGTTTCGCAAGATTTTGTTTTTTGACGGAGCGACAGCGATGAAGCGCGGCTATACCGGGACGAATTGCGCGGGCACCCAAGAGCGTCGGCGCCGCTTTGCGGCGCATGCGATCCTCGGCGGCGTTTTGGTCGGGTGCCTCGCGGCGCCGACCTTCGCCGCGGTCCCGGCCTGGCCCATGAACGACACGGGCATTGATTGGTGGGCGGACGCGGACTCGGCCTTTCTGTCCTCGGAACCGGCGGACTACCCCGGCCAAGATGCAAGTGTGGGCCGGGATGCCGAGCAGCACGACGGCGACGACGGTCACGCCGGATTTTCCTTCGTCAAGCTCGACGAAGCAGGTCGCCCGCTGCCGCCGGATGCCGCGCAATGGTCCTGCGTCCGCGATCTCGTGACAGGGCTGGTCTGGGAGACGAAGACGGAGACCGACGGGCTGCACGCTCGCGATGATCGTTTCACCTGGTACCGGACCGACCCGACCGCAAACGGCGGCGACCCCGGCTTTCGGAACGCGGACGGCGCAACCTGCTTCGGCTATTCGGCCGACGACCCCGTCAGCTACTGCAACAGCGAGGCCTTCGCCGCGCGGGTCAATGCCGAGGGCCTATGCGGGGCCGACGATTGGCGGGTACCCGAAGTCGAGGAACTACGCTCGATTGTCGACTACAGCCGATTCTTCCCGGCGATCGACCCGGATTTCTTTCCGAATACCGCGGTATCCCACTACTGGACGGCATCGCCGAGTGCGCTGGCCAGCGGTTTCTCCTGGTACGTCTTTTTTCCTTACGGCACCGTGCTGGACGGTTTCAATGCCAACGCTTATCACGTGCGCCTGGTGCGCGGCGGACAGGCCTTCGCCGACGCGTTCAGCTTGACGGTGGAAGTGTCGGCCGGTGCCGATTTCGGGCGCGTGCGCAGCACCCCGGAAGGTATCGACTGCGGCGAGCGTTGCGCCGCCGACTTCGCCCCGGGACAGACGGTGACGCTGACGGCACTGCCGGCCGCGGGCTACGCGGCGCAGTGGGGCGGCGAGTGCGCCGGTAGCGGTGATGCCTGCGACATTTTGCTGGACGCGGACCGACAGGTGGACGTGGCCTTCATCGACGTCGTCGCCCCCGTGGTGACGGCGCCCGCGGACATCAGGGCGGAGGCGACGGCGATCGAGACGCCGCTGGAGATCGGTACGGCGAGCACCGATGACGGCAGCGCGGTCTCGAGCGACGCGCCGGGCGCGTTCCCGCTCGGCACGACGCTGGTGACCTGGACTGCCACCGATGCCTCGGGCAATACGGGGACGGCCGAGCAGCGTGTGACGGTGGTCGATACGACGGCGCCGGTGCTGACGGTGCCGGCGGACATCGAAGTGGAAGCGGCCGGAGCGACGACCGAGGTTGTCATCGGGGAGGCCGTTGCGACGGATCTGTTCGGGCCGGTGGAGATCGTCAACGACGCGCCGTCGGGGCTTGCGTTCCCGCTCGGCACGACGCTGGTGACCTGGAGCGCCACCGATGCCAACGGCAACCGCGCCGAGGCGACGCAATCGGTGACCGTCAGCCGAGGGCCGGCCCTCTACCACGGCAGCGTTCGGGGCGTCGGCGACAGTTGGCAGACCATCCGATTGCCGCAGGCGTACGCCGAACCGGTGATTGTCGCGACGGTCGACTATCTGCGCGGACAACCGCCCGCCGTGGCGCGTGTGCGCAACGCCGCCGGCGACCGATTCGAGCTACGGGTGCAGAGCCCCGGCGATCTGGATGTGCTTGACGATTACGGGGTCCGATTCGTCGTCGTCGAAGCCGGTGTGTATACGGAGTCGGTTCACGGCATCACTATGGAAGCCGCGACAACCGGCTCGACCCGCACCGACGGCCAGCGTGCCGGTTGGATCGGCGAGCGCATCGAGTACGCGAACCGGTACGATGAACCGGTCGTTGTCGGACAAGTCATGAGCGAGAACGACCCGGCCTGGTCGGTATTCTGGGCCCGCGGTGTCGATCGCCTCAGCCCTCCCGACAGCGATCACCTGTTCGTCGGTAAGCATGTCGGCGAAGACACGCAGACGGAGCGCGCCGACGAGACGATCGGCTACGTCGTCATCGAGGCGGGCGCCGGCAGCGTCGACGGGCTGCTGTACCAAGCCGGGGTGGACGCGAGCACCGTCAAAGGCAGCGGCAGCGCCGACGCGCCGTTCATGGTCGGGCACACCGTGCCCGGTGCACGCAACGCCGTCGTCTCGGTGGCGGCGATGATCGGAGGCAATGGCGGCTGGCCGGTGCTGTTCGACGCCGGCGCGATCGAGTCCGGTACCCTGGATCTCGCTATCGAAGAGGATCGGATTCGCGATCTGGAAACCTTCCATGCCGTGGAACCGGTGGCCTTCCTTGTCCTCGGCGACGAGACGCTCGCCGACGGTCCGCGCTTGCATCAAGGGGAAGTGGGTGATTTGGGCAGCGATTGGCAGCGCGTGAGCCTGCCGCATGGCTATATGGATCCGGTGGTGGTGGCCTCGGTGCAATACGGGCGCGAGCTGCCCCCGGCCGTTGTCCGCATTCGCGACGTGGACGGCTCGAGCTTCGATCTGCGGGTTCAGGCGCCCGACGATGCCGATCTGCCCGCCGCTTACGTGGTGCATTACGTCGCCGCGGAGTCGGGAACCTATACGCTGGCCGAGCACGGCATCGCGTTGGAGGCCAACAAGATCCTCTCCACCCGGACCGACGGCAAGCGTTCCGGCTGGGTGGGCGAGCCCGTCGACTATCGGAACGTCTATACGCAGCCGGTTGTTCTCGGTCAGGTCATGACGGCCAACGATGCCTGGTCGGTATTCTGGGCCAGCGGCGCCGACCGCCGCTCGGCGCCCGGACCGGACGCGCTCTTCGTCGGCAAGCACGTCGGCGAGGATCCGAACGACAGCCGCCTGGACGAAACCATCGGCTATTTGGTGCTCGAGGCCGGGACCGGCATGGCCGGCGGGACGACTTACGAGGCGGGCTTGAGCGCCGCTGTCGTCAAGGGCACCGGCAGCCTCGATGCGCCGTTCGACGTTCGGCATGGCTTGGCGGAGGTGTGGGGCGGTGTTGCCTCATCGGCGGCAATGAAGGGCGCGGACGGCGGCTGGCCGGTTTTCTTCGCCAGCGATCCATTCGCGGGCGCTGCGCTGCGGCTCGCCATCGACGAGGATCGGCTTGCGGACGACGAGACCTTCCATGCCGGTGAGGCGGTGGGCTATCTCATCTTCGGTCGACCCTGAGCCAATCCTGAGCCAACCCCGGGCGCAAAGCCCGGGGCCAACGGCGGGCCAACCAAGTAGCCCCCGCCACCGCCACGCAAACAAGAGGCGAAGGGCTACCTGATCTTCGCGCAGACCCGAGACCGGCGGCGCCTTATGGGCGTCCCCGGTTTCCTTCCCCCGACGCGCCGTCTCGCCGCCGCCGTAATCATTGAAGTTCGCGGCCGTCTCGCGTCCGCGCAACGCAGCGAGCGGTCGCAACGTTCGTCGCGATATAGGCTTTCGCGGGCGACCGCCAACCGACGCGTGGCGCCCGGCGGCGCCGAGCTCGGATAGGAGACTCGGTGCCCGATTCGGCCGATCGGTTCGGGGCGCCCTGGCGGCGCGACTCCCGTCCCCCGCTGCGCTTTTCCCCTCGCCATACACTGTGCGTCACGATCCCGTGGCGCTATGCTTTAGGTGGGTGCCGAAATATTCAGCGCCTCCCGTGCGGTGCGGAATGCCCCCCCATTTTCAAGCACCTAGGCGTTTGAAAATGAACGAACCCGGGAGCCGCGTTTTTCGGGTTCCGCCCGGTTTTTTTGGCCAGGACGGCCAATCAATCGGTTTCTTCTCAGCGGAGAGCACGCGGGCACCTCGCATTG
The DNA here is from genome assembly GCA_021736785.1 of Thiohalocapsa sp. Taxonomy (GTDB): domain Bacteria; phylum Pseudomonadota; class Gammaproteobacteria; order Chromatiales; family Chromatiaceae; genus Thiohalocapsa. The sequence goes on from JAIPFF010000062.1 coordinate 14,953, forward strand.
AGGATGCAAAATACTTGTGGATTCGCGTGCGAATCGATTACAAAAGAAGAAAGCGCTGCACGGCGGGATTCATGAGGCTTTTTGCATCCGATAAAGACGCGAACCGACCACGATGATTCTGCTGGTGGAAGACAACGAAATGAATCGGGATATGCTCTCGCGCAGACTGATCCGGCGCGGTTTCGAGGTCGAAGTCGCGGTCGACGGAGAATCGTCGATCGAGATGGCCCGCCGGCTGAAGCCCGACCTCATTTTGATGGATATGGGCCTGCCGGACATCGATGGATGGGAGGCCACGCGGCGATTGAAAGCGGACCCGGCCACCGCGCGTATCCCCGTGATTGCGCTGACGGCGCACGCGCTGCCGGGCGACGAGCAGGTCGCGCGCGATGCCGGCTGCGACGATTACGACACCAAGCCGGTGGATCTCGACCGGCTGTTGGGGAAGATCGCGGCTCAACTGAGCGCAAGGCTCGCCGGCGGCTTGTGAGCAGCGTGGCTATCAACCCACCCGGACTGAGCCTCGCGACGATTCGCCACGAGTTGCGCACGCCGGTCAATCATGTGATCGGCTATGTGGAAATGCTGCGCGAGCGGCGCGGCCTGCCGGAAAGCTTCCTCGACGATCTGAAAAAGATTCACCGCAGCGGCCGTGAGCTGCTGCAACTGCTGAACGGGTTCTTCGACGAGGAGGTCCCGGATTCCACCGAAGACCTGCATAAGGTTTGCCACGATCTGCGAACGCCCGTCAATCACATGATCGGCTACGCGCAGATACTCATCGAGGAAGCCCAAGACCTGTCCCTGCCCGATGCGGTGGCCGATCTGCAGCGAATCTGCGTGGCGGCTCGCCAATGGCTGGATCTGATGGAGCATTATCTGGTCAACGAATCGGCCCCCCCGGTGATGCTCGAGACCCGCAACGCGATCCCGGGGGACCCCGTGCGGGACAAGTGGGCCGAGGCCAAGCTTCCCGAAGAGCACGGGCGCATCCTGATTATCGACGACGACGAGCATAACCGTGACATCCTGGCGCGGCGCCTCGAGCAGAGCGGTCACTATGTCGACACGGCCGAGAACGGTCAAACCGGGCTGGCGCTGCTGGAATCCGAGGAATTCGATCTGGTCCTGCTCGACATGATCATGCCGGGGCTTGGCGGCACGGACGTGTTGAAGCAGATGAAAAACCGCCGCAAGCTGCGCGATATTCCGGTGATCGTCATTTCGGCGCTGGACGATCAGGAAGGTATCGCCGAATGCATTGAGCTCGGCGCCGAGGATTACCTGAGTAAACCGTTCAGGCCGGCAATCCTGCACGCCCGCATCAATTCGTCGCTGGAAAAACGGCGGCTGCGTCAGGAAGAGAACAACTATCTCAAGCGCCTGCAGGAGGAGCAGGCGAGGTCGGATCGGCTCTTGTTGAACATCCTTCCGGCGGCGGTCGCGGAGCGCCTGAAGTCGTCGGAGGATGCGTCCATTGCCGACCACTTCGAAAACGTCACCGTGCTGTTCGCCGACTTGGTGGACTTCACGACGTTGGCCGCGACGGAGACACCTGAACGGGTGGTCGAGATCCTCAATCAAATCTTCTCGAGCTTCGACGTGCTCGCCGAGCGGCGCGGCCTCGAGAAGATCAAGACCATCGGCGATGCCTATATGGCCGTGGGCGGGCTCCCGGTGCCGCGCGCGGATCACGCGGAAGCGGCGGCGCGCTTTGCCATCGATATGCTCGAAGAGATCGAGCATTTCAGTCTGGTCTGCGGCCTCGATATCTCGCTGCGCGTCGGCATCGACAGCGGCCCCGTGATTGCCGGCATCATCGGTCGGAACAAGTTCACGTACGATCTTTGGGGCGACACCGTCAATACGGCCAGCCGCATGGAATCGCTCGGCCTGCCGGGCTGCGTGCAAGTAACGTCCACCACCCGCGAGCTGCTGCGCGACAAGTTCGTGTTTCGCGAGCGCGGAGAGATCGACGTCAAGGGCAAGGGACGCATGGTGACCTGGCTGCTCGAGACCTGAGCCTGCACGCGGACCATGCGCTGATCTGGGCCATCGCCGCCGCTCTGGCCATCGCCGCCGCGCTCATCGCGGGCTCGCTGAGGACCAGCGGCCAGTCCCGGCCGGCCCGCCGTGCCCAAAGGGCGAGCGGCCCCGAATCCGACCGCTTTCGCTCGCCGGACCCACCGCCGGCGCGAGTCCAGTCATGTCGACGCTATCGCCGCGCCAGAATCCCGGCTCAGCCCGCCATCCGCGCACTGACCGCGGCGCCGCCGAGCGGGCTTCGCCCGATCTCGAGCGTGCCCCCGTGTGCCTCGCAAATCTCGCGGACCACGGCAAGGCCGATCCCGTGTCCGGGCGCCGACTCGTCGGCGCGTACACCGCGCTCGAGCACCCGCGCGGTCTGCTCCGCGGAGATGCCGGGCCCGTCGTCCTCGACACTGATGACGAGCCGCCGCCGGGCGCCGGCTGCACTGACCCTGACACGGCCGCGTGCCCACTTGCAGGCGTTGTCCATCAAGTTGCCGAGCAGCTCCAGCAAATCGCCCTCCGTGCCGGCGAAGGTCAGCGACGGGTCGATGTCCAGCTCCAGATCGATGCTCTTGTCCCGATACACCTTCGCCAGCGACGCACCGAGCCGCTCGGCGGTGTGCGCCACCGGCGCGCGCGGGCTCAACCCCGCCGCGGCGCCGGCTCGCGAGCGCGCGCGCTGCAGCTGGTACGCGACCAGTTGGTCCATGCGTGCGATCTGCTCCTGCAGGGTTGCGACGCGCTCCGGCTCGCCGATGTCGGGATTCAGTGCGCCGCGCATCACCGAGAGCGGTGTCTTCAGACTATGCGCCAGATCGCCGAGTGCGTTGTCGAGGCGTTTCTGGCGCGAGCGCTCATGGGCGAGCAGGGCATTGAGGTTGTCACTCAGGGAGCGCAGCTCGGTGGGATAGTCGCCTTTGATGCGCTCCTGCCGGCCGAGCTCGATGGCCGCGACCTCATGGGCGACCCGACGCAGCGGCAACAGTCCCCAGCGCATCGCCAGCAGCAGGGCACCCAGCATCAGGAAGGACATGGCCGCCAGCCATCCGGCCAGCGCGGTACGAAAGCGGGCGAGCTCCTTGCGGTAGGGTGCCAGGTCTTCGGCGACGGCGAAGGTGTAGGTGGTCGGCACGGTACCGGTGGCCCATGTCACGCCGAAGCGTGCGACGAAGTAGTCGTTTCCGTCCGTGCCGGCGCGGCGTTCGAAGACACGTCTGCCCGGCTGCACCGCCCCCGTCAGCGGCACCTCGATTCCCATGGTCGACGCCGAGCGCCAAACCGGCTGGCCCACCTCGTCGAGCACGGCGGCGTAGAGACCGGATTGCGGCAGGCCGAAACGGGGCTCGGTCAGATTCTTGGGCAATATCAGCACGCCGTCTTCCGCTTCGGCGGCGGCCATCAGCAGAAACAGCTGGCTCAACAGCCGCTCCTCGCGCGCCGATTCCGCCGCATCGCGGAAGGCCCGCTCCAGCGCCAGGCTGGTCAGCAGCACGAACACCGCGAGCACGGCCGCCGCCGCCAGGACGACGCGCGTGCGCAGCGACCTCATCCGGCGCCGTCGCCGAGCCTGAAGCGGTAGCCGCGCCCGCGCAGCGTCTCGATGGGGGCGAGGCTGCCGTCCGGGTCGAGCTTGCGCCGCAGGCGCCCGACCAGCACCTCCAGGACGTTGCTGTCGCGATCTTCGTCGTGGGGATAGAGATGGTCTGCCAGCTCGCGCTTGGACAATACACGGCCGCGGTTGACCGCCAGATGCTCGAGCAGCAGATATTCGTAACTGGTCAGCTCGGGATCGCGGCCATCGATACGCACGGTCTGCGCCGCCAAGTCGATGCGCAGTGCGCCGAGGCAGAGCTCGCTGCCGGCGGCGCCGGCGGCACGGCGCAACAGGGCGCGCAGACGCGCCAGCAGCTCTTGCTCCTGGAACGGCTTTGCCAGGTAGTCGTCGGCACCGGCCTCCAGCCCCTCCACCTTGTCCTGCCAGCGCCCGCGGGCGGTCAGGATCAGGATCGGCAGCAGATTGCCGGATCCGCGCAGCTTGCGAATGATCTCGAGTCCGGGCATACCGGGCAGGCCGAGGTCGACGATGGCTGCATCGCACGGATATTCGGTCGCGAAAAAGAGTCCCTCCGCGCCGTCGCCGGTCTCGGTCACCGAAAAACCGGCCGCCGCGAGTTGCTCGCGCAACTGCCGGCGCAGCGCCTCTTCGTCTTCGATGATCAGGATACGCACGGGCGGTGTCTCTGCAACACGGCGGTCAGCGAATGGTGACGTAGCGGACCTCGCCGCTCGGCGTCAGTACCTTGACCCGATAGCCGCCGTCGGACGGCTTCACGTTCAGCACACGTCCGCCGGTTTGGCGGCGGGCCGCCTCTGCGGCCTGCTGCGCGCTCATGCCCGGCCCTCCCTCCGAGCGGCCGCCGCGGTCCGAGTCCCGGTCCGCGAAGGCAGGCCCGGCCGCGATGAGCGCGAGCAGCAAGGCGGCGATAACTGGCAGGTTCATGGTCGCGAAAATCTCCGGCAAATCTTGTCGGCGGATGAGAATCTAACACAGTGCACGGATCGGCTCGGATCGCGTTCAAGCGTGCAGGCCGTGGCGGGACGGGGCCGCGAGGGATGCCCGATGCTCGTCCCGCCGCTTCGCCCCCGAGACGGTCCCGCCGGGTCCGGGTCTTGCTCGGGAGTCGACCGCGGCTCGCGCGGCGCATGTGTCGGGATCAGTCCCGGCGGTCCCGGTAGCTGATCCGCCAGTCGCGGTGGTCTTCGTCGCGCCGCGAATACTTGCGGTAACGGTAGCCCTCGTCGCCGCGGTAAGCCTTGTCGTAGCCGCGTCCCTGTGGCCAGATCGGTACATACACCGGCCCACGATGCCGCTCGACGATGTTTTTTCGTTTCGAGTCGCGGATGGGATGGTGCTTGCGCGGACTGCTGCAATGGCGCTCGCCGTCATGATGGCCATAGTGATGGCCGTCGCGATAGCGCTCGCCCGCGAGCGCGCTTCCGGGCAGGCTCAGCGAGCCCGCGATGAGCGCGGCGGCGATGGCTGAGATCAGTGTCTGGCTGTTCATGGCGATCTCCGAGATCCGTTGCGTACCGCGGCATGCGGCACGGTTCGTGAGCGACGCTGTTTTTGCAGCGTTGGCCGCAGATTACGGAAAGTTCGCTGAACGGCCGATGAACCGCCGGCCGCCGCGGCAACGCCTTGTCCCGGATCGTGTGTCCCGGACCGGGACATGCGGTCCGGGCGGATAGCGGCTTCGAGCCGATTCCCGCAACGCCGGTCGCGCCGGCAAGCTTGGCCTGCGGCGATCGGCGCCGTCGCCGTGCTCGCCCTGCTGGCCGGCCGGCCGCTGCCGCAACCGGCACGGTTTCGCCGAGCGGTGGTAACATAAGACAGCTTCGGCGCTGCTTGGCGCGGCGCCGGGCAGCCCCGTTTGCCGCCCGACGCAGGTCGGCGGATGCACGTCTTTCCCCGACCACCGCCGGAAGTGTCAATGCAATTCGAAGACGGCCGCGACCAGGCTTCGAGCCAGGGCTCCGACGAGGGACCGGGCGAGGGCTTGGGCCAGGGATTGGGCGAGTCCTCGGACGAAGCCCGCGAGGGGCCGAGCAAGAGCCAGGTCAAGCGCGATCTTCACGCTTTGCAGACGCTGGCCGAAGAGATGCTTGCCCTACCGCGGGCCGAGCTCGAGCAGCTCGACCTCGGCGAAACCACCTGGGTTGCGATCGACGAGACCGCCCGCATTTCCGATCGCCGCGCAATGCGCCGGCACATTAAGCGCATCGCCAAATGCCTTGCGCGCGAGAACACCGAGCCGCTTGCGGCCTTGCTCGCGGCGCGCGAGCGCGGCAGCCGGGAAGCATCGGCTCGCCTGCACGCCCTCGAGCGCTGGCGCACGCGGCTGATCGAAGAGGGCGACGCCGCGCTCGGCGAGCTGCTGGCCGAGTATCCGGCCGCGGACCGCCAGCAGCTGCGCCAGCTGATTCGGGCCGCGCAGCGCGACAGCGAGCGCGGCAAGCCCGACGCGCCGCGCAAGCTCTTCCGGTTCCTGCGCGATCTCGCCGCCACGCAAGGCGGCTGATGCTGCCGGCAGGCGCGCCGGTAAGCCGCGCTGCATTGATCGACAACAGACTTTTGCCGGACGGAGCCCGACGGGCTACCGCTGAAATCCATGCCCGAGCGTCTCTTTTTTACCGCCAGCGCCGCCTTCGAGGCGGCGCGTCGCATCCCGACCCTTGCCGAAGGCCACCGAGCCCGCAGGCTGCACGGACACGGCTTCACCGCCCGCGTGCGCGCCGAGCTGCCCCAAGGCTGGGCGCCATTCGACGGCGGCGAGACCGATGCCCTGCAAGGGGCGCTTGCCGCCGCGATCGAGCCCTTCGACTATGCCGACCTGAACGAGTTACTGTCGGTGCCCAGCGACGAGAACCTGGCGCGCTGGCTGCGCGGCCGCCTGGCGCGGCTCCTGCCCGAGCCCTGCATCGGCGCCGTCGGCATTGCCGCCACGGCGGACCGGGGCGCGGATATCGACGCCGCCGATCACGCCCATTCGTGGCACCGCTTCCGCTTCGAGGCGGCGCATCGGCTGCCGCATGTGCCGGAAGGACATCAATGCGGGCGGATGCACGGCCACGGATTCGAAGTCATCGTCCATGTCGATCAGTCCCTCGCCGGGGCCGACATGGGCATCGACTTCGATCGAATGGCCGTACATTGGGCGCCACTGCAGCGCGAGCTGCACCACGCCTGCCTGAACGATATTCCGGGGCTGGAAAACCCCACCAGCGAGCTCCTTTGCCGCTGGCTCTGGCAGAAGCTCAAGCCCGACCTGCCGGCGCTGTCATGGATCACCGTCTACGAAACCGCGACCGCCGGCTGCCACTTCGACGGCGCCGATTACCGCATCTGGAAAGAGCTGCGCTTCGAAAGCGCCCTGCGCCTGCGGAGCGCGCCGCAGGGTGATGGCCGGCGACGGCTGCACGGACACTCTTATCTGCTGCGGCTGCATCTCACCGCGCCGCTCGACACCGTGCTCGGCTGGACCGTGGACTACGGCGATGTGAAGGCCTTGTTCGCACCGATTTATGCGGAGCTCGATCATCACCGGCTCGACCGACTGCAGTCCTTGGAAGATCCCGATCCGGGGCGCATCGCGCGCTGGATCCGCGAGCGCGCCACGGGCCAGCTGCCGGCATTGGATCGGATCGACGTGCAGCAGACGCCGGGCTGCGGTGCGGTGTTGCACTGGGGAGCGCTCGGTCCGGCGCTGCCGGGCTGATTGCCGGTATCGGCGGCGCGAGAGGGTACCGACGCCATGGGCTACAGCGTCAAAGAGGCCTTTTACACCTTGCAAGGAGAGGGCGCGCGGAGCGGGCGGGCGGCCGTCTTCTGCCGCTTCGCCGGTTGCAACCTGTGGAGCGGGCGCGAGCAAGACCGCGCATCCGCGGTCTGTGATTTCTGCGACACCGACTTTCGCGGCATCGACGGTCCCGGCGGCGGTCGCTTCGACAGCGCCGAAGCCCTCGCTGCCCATGTCGCCGCGCTGTGGCGGCCGACCATGGAGTCGGACTCCGCCGCGGGTATCGTGCCCTATGTCGTCTGCACCGGCGGCGAGCCGCTGCTGCAGCTCGACGCGGTGTTGATCGATGCGCTGCATGCGCGCGGCTTCGAGATCGCGGTGGAGACCAACGGCACGCTGGCGGTGCCGGACAGCATCGACTGGGTCTGCGTCAGTCCGAAGGCGAATGCAGAGCCGTTGCAGCGCACGGGCGATGAGCTGAAGCTGGTGTTCCCGCAGCCGCTGGCGCCGCCGGAACGCTTCGATAATCTGGACTTTCGGTGGTTCTTCCTGCAACCCATGGACGGCCCCGATCGCGCCCGCAACACCGCCGAGGCGGTGGCTTACTGCCGGGCGCATCCGCGCTGGCGCCTGAGCCTGCAGACCCACAAGCTGATCGGTATCCCTTGAGCGGACCCGGTCTTGCCGTCACCGCGCCCGATGCACTGGCTCGGGCGGTGCGGATCGGGTTGGCGGCGCTGTCGGTGGCCGCGGCCCTCTCGGCGCTGGCCGGGCTGCAGCTATTCGGGGACGGGGCCTACTACTACCTGGTCAACGTCGTCGACGGCGAGCCGATGGTGCCGAACTTTCGCTTCGGTGCGGTGCTGGCGCAGTTGCCCGCCATGACGATGCGCGGCCTCACCGACGATGCGTTGCTGGTTCGCCACGCCTTCGCAGCGGGCTATGCGGCGCTGCCGCTGCTGTCGCTGCTGGCGTGCTGGCTTCTCGTGCGCCGGCGGGCACCGGGCCTGGTGATTTTCCCGGTATTGTCGCTGTTGGCGCTGCAGATCAATTTTTCCGGTGTCTCGGAGCTGATCGCGAGCCTGCACTTTACTTGGCCTGTCTTGCTGGCTGCTGTGCTGTATCCGCAAACGCCGAGCGCGCGCGCCGCCGCCGTGCTGCTCGGCGGGCTGCTGCTTCTGCTCCATCCGCTGGCGTTCCTACCGGCGCTGCTGGTGGCCGCGGCCGGGCTGACCGCGGCACGGCTCGCCGACCGGGCCGAGACGCTCGGGCGCGGGCGGCCGAGGCTCGAGCCGCGCTGGCGCCGTGTGGCGCTCTGGCTCGTGCTGACGGCGGCGGCGCGGGCACTCTGGACCGCGCTCGGCGCCAACGCCTACGAGCGCGGGGTGTTGGAGCCGGAATCCGCGCTGAGTTATCTGCTGCCCTCGACCGTGCCGCAGCAGTTGTTGCTCGGGCTGATCTTGCTGCTGGGCCTGTACGCGGTCCGCGTACAGTTGCGACAGGCGCAGGGCAGTGCAGCGGCCGGCATGTCGATGGGGTGTCGACTGCTGTTGCCGCTGCTGGCCCTGTTGGCGGCGGCCGTCGCGATCGAGATATTGCTCGGCCACGGCGTCAAACTAAAGGCGGCGGTGACGTTCTTGCTCGGGCTCGGCCTGATGACGCTCGCGGCATTGGTCGGCTTGACGCGCCATTTGCCGGGTAGCGCGCGCCCCGACGGGGGGCGCGGCGCCGCGGCCCTGGTCACGGCCTGTATGGCGGCTGTGCTGGTGCTGACACTGGCCAAGTCGGCAGCCTGGTGGACCGCGACACACGCGCTGCAAAACGCCGTCGCCGATACCGACGCCGCCTGTCTCGCACTCGGTGCACGGACGCCCTACGTGCTGCAATGGCGCTGGATGCGCATCGTCGACGATTGGGCGGCGCCGATCAATGCGCTGGCGTTCCGCCCGCGCGGCGACTACCGACCACCCATTGCCTTGCTGCTGCCGCAGGACGGCTGTTCCGTCGCTCTGCGCACCGGGGAGGTTGTTCTGGTGCCCGAAATTCAGCGCCGCCTGCCGCTGCTCGACGCCTACTTCGGCCCGTTGCGCGCCGCCCGCGACGGGCGGGGGCAAGATCGATAGCGCCCCGCGTCGAGCAATGGCGGACGGAATCGGGCGCGCGTCAGTGTTCCGATGCCGCCATCGAGCCACGGATGCTGTCGCGAATGGCGCGTAGTAAATCCTGACTGCCCGCGGTCTTCGCGACATAGGCGCTGGCGCCGGCGTTGATCATCGCGGCCGCCCGGTCGGCGTCTTCATACATCGAGAGTCCGATCACCTGGATATCCGGCCAGCGTGCCTTGATGCGGGCGGTCGTCTCGATACCGTCCATGTCGGGCATCGAATAATCCATCAGTATGAGGTCCGGGCGGAGTTCCTCCGCCATCGCGACGGCTTGCGCACCGTTGGCTGCTTCGCCGACCACCGAGAGGCCCGATTCCTCATCGAGCATGGACGAGAGCGCCTGACGGATCATGGCGTGATCGTCGACCAGCAGGATCTTCGTGTTTTCGCTGCGCGTTCCGGTGCGAGGCTCGGCGTGTCTCGGCGCTGCCGTGGCCGGAACGTTCCGAACGAAATCGATGGCCGCCGCCGCACCCAGCGGGGCGGTCAGCGTCACTCGTGTGCCGCTGCCCGGGGCACTCTCTATGTCGCAGGTACCGTTGAGCAGAAGCAACCGCTCTCGCATCGACAGTATTCCCAAGCCGGTTGCCTGCGGCGGCTTATTGCGCAGGATCGCGGTATCGAAACCGATCCCCTCGTCGGCGATGACGATGACCAGAGCGTCATCGTCGCTTCGCGACAGCGTGATCCGCGCCGCGGCACACTGGGCATGCTTGACGACGTTGAACAGGGCTTCGCGGACCGCCTCGTAAACCACCCTGCGCACGTCGTCGCGGGCGGGCGAGACGGATTCGGCCAGCGACAACTCGATCCGCAGCGCATGGCGTTCGTTCATGTTGCGTGCCAGCCAACGCAGGGCATCGGGCAACCCGCTTTCGTTGAGGATCGGCGGGATCAGGTCCGCGACCATGCCGCGCGCGGTCTCGAGCGCCTGGGTCACCAAGTCGGACATCCCCGAGATGATGGCGTCGGTCTGCGCCCCTGTGCCGTCGTGCTCCCAGTGCCGGCGCAAGCGCTCGATGGCAATCGCCATCCCGACCAGGAGTTGCTGCATATGATCGTGCAGCAGCTTGGCCAAGTGCTCTCGCTCGCGCTGCTCGGCAAGGGTCAACTGCGATGTCAGGCGTTCGAGCTGCTCGCTTCGCTCCTCCAGCGCGTCGTGGGACTCGCGCAGGGCCTCGTCGGCAGCCTTACGCTCGGTGATGTCGATGCTCATGCCGACCATGCCGGAGAAGCTGCCCTCCGGCGAGAGCAGCGGCCGTGCGAAGGATTCGAGCAAGCGCCACGCGCCGTCTGCGCGACGCATCCGCGCGACATCATGGAATGCGCGGCGGGCTTCGCGGCAGGCCCTGAACGCACTGGCGTAGCGACGGCGATCGTCCGGGTGCAGGCAATCGATCCAGTCGTCGCCTGTGGGACGGTCCTCGCTCGCGCCCGCGAACGCCAGGGCAGTCTTGTTGACGAAGCTGCATGCTCCGTCGGCATCGTGCATCCAAACCGCCACCGGCAGTTCATTGGCGATATCGCGAAATCGGCGCTCGCTCTCGCGCAGGGCCGCTTGCTCCGCGCGCGCTGCCTGGGCGCGTTTGCGCAATGTGATGTCTTCGTAGGTGGTCACGGCGCCTAGTCCATCGAGGGGCAAGGGCGCTGCCGTGACGCTGATCCACCTGGTCTTGCCATCGTCCGCGCGCAGTGACAGCTCCAGGTCTCTGAGCAGTTGCCTGTCTTGGACGGCACGCAGTAGCGGGGATTCGGTCGCCGGCAGCGCCGCCCCGTCGGTTTTCGACCAAGCCGGCGCGGCCAAATCCTCGCGCAGCCGTTCGGCCTCGGTCGCACCGAGCACCCGCTCGAGGGCGGGGTTCGTTTCGGTGACGCGGCCTCGCGCGTCGACGACGGCGATGCCGATCGGCAGCGATTCGAACAATGTGCGGTATTTCGCCAATGCGATGGCGAGCGCGTCCTCGGCCTGTCGGCGCTCGGTGATGTCGATGGCGATTCGGCACAGCGCCTGCGCCTGTCCATCACGGTCGAACACCGGAAACCGCGTCGACAACAGGATCCGTTCGCCGCGCGAGGTTTGTACCGCCTCCTCGGTCATCAGCGGCGCCTTTGAAGCGATCACGCGCCGGTCGCTCAGCATGAAGTCGTCGGCGATCTCCCGGGGCAAGACCTCGCCGGGCGCTTTGCCGACAATGTCGGCGTTCTTGACGTCGAAGAAGGCCTCGAAGCGACGGTTGACCAGGCGGTATCTCCCGGACAGATCCTTCAGCGTCACGAGCGCCGGCGAGTTATCGAGCATATTCCGTAGCTGCATCTCCCGATCGCGCAGCGCCTGCTCGGCGAGCCGTCGCAGTTCGATATCGATCAGTGTCGAAAGCTCCTTCGCGCAAGTCAGGGCATGCGCGTCCCACGGCTTACTTCGCAGCTTGACGACCTCTTTCCATGCCGCGAACGACTTGCGCGGGCTGATACGTCCCCGGTCGTCGAGCGTCGTCGACTTGCGTGGATCGCCGCCCCAGCTGACCTCCCGAGCCTGTTCGCCGCGCAACCAGATGAATTTCGTCTTCGGCTCTTCGGCCAAGGGCTGGTAAATGAGCCCGGCGGCGGTGTCGGCCAACGTGCGGGCGCGGGGGATCTGCTCGCTCAGGCATTCCGTGGAGAACAGCTCGGATCCATCTGCCGGCAACAGCGCCCGCAAGTCGCGGTCGATGGCGCGCAGGGCGTGCGCGTCGGGTGTGCGGCCCGCGGTGACGACTTCATGGTCTCGCAGCAGCGCGACGCCGTCGGCGCCGACGGCCGCAAGCAGGTCGTCGACGTAGGGCTCCGCGAGCAGGTCGGCGATGCCGGTGCCGTTACGCATTGCGTCGGCGACCCGGTCGCGAAAAGCGGTGAACCGCGCCGTTCGACGTGCCGAGTGCAGTTGCTCCTCGAGGGCGATTTGCGTTGCCAGATCGCGTGTAAAGGCTTCCAACAGCTCGCGCACCGGAGCGCACGCGCGCTTCGGAGACAGATGATGACAGGCGATCAGTCCCCACAACTCCCCGCCGCGCATCAGCGAAGCGGTCAGCGTCGCGCGCACGCCCATGTTCGAAAGATACTCGAGGTGGACCGGCGAGACGCTGCGCAGCAGGCTCAGCGACAGATCGAGCTCGCGCCCGGTGACCGGGTTCACGACGGGAGAGAGGGGAGACGGTTTCCCCGCCACGTCGGTGATGACGCGGATCGGGCTCAGGCAGTACAAGCGCCGGGCTTGGACCGGAATATCGGAGGCGGGGTAGTACCTCATTTCAGCGTAACTTGCGGATACAAGTGCTTGAGCTTAATGCGCGCTTGCTCGTTGGTGAACTGCCAGTCCACGCCAGTCTGGGCGGCGTTGCGGGCATCCGCCCAAGCGTTCGCTTCGCTGCGTAGGGT
>JAIPFF010000063.1 GCA_021736785.1 Thiohalocapsa sp.
AGCAGCGGGAGGCAGGAGCCGGATGCCCCCCATGGGGGGCGAGCGCCGCTGGCGGCGCATCGCGGCGTTGGTGTGCCTGGCGCGGGGACAGGCAGCTGCCGCCGGAGCAGCGGCGCTCGCCACCCGCGCCGCCTTCGCCGCGCTGCATCGTCCCGATGGCGACCTACCGCTGGCCGCGGTAGCGGCAATCGCCGGGGCCGGCGTTGCGCTCGCGGCCTTGCGTTGGGGGGAGCGCGTGGTTGCCGAGCGGCTCGGCCAGGACTATGTCGCGGCATTGCGTGTTCGGCTGTTCGAGCACGCCGCCCACTTGCCGGCAAGCGACTTGGCCAAGCGGCGCGTCGGCACCCTGTCCTTGCGCTTTGTCGGCGATCTGAGTGCGGTGCGGGTCTGGGTCAGTCTGGGTATCGGCAGATTGCTGTCGTCGGCAATCGTTTTGCCGGCCCTGATGGTCGTCCTGTTCGCGCTCGATCGCGGCTTCGGTATCGCCGCGGCGTTGGTATTCGGTTGCGCGCTCCTGGTCATTGTCGGCCTTGGCCCGGCCCTGGAACCGGCGCACCGGCGTTTGCGTTCCCGGCGCGCCCGGCTCGCGGGTGATGTCACCGAGCGCCTCCCCCACGCACCGGAGCTCCGGTTGATGGGACGGCTGCGTAAGGAACGGCGAAGGCTCATCGGTGCATCGCAACGCCTGATCGATGCCTTCATGCGGCGCCAGCGGCGTGCGGCGCTTTTGCGAGCAATCCCGGACGTCGCGCAAGGTATTACGGCGGCACTGGTACTGTGGATCGCACTTGCCGGCGGCCTCGCGCCGGCCTTGGCGGCCGGCGCGCTCGCGGCGGCGGCCTTGATGGTGCATCCGGTGCGCAATCTGGCCGGGATCTGGGACAAGTACGGCGCTTGGGTCAACGCACGCCGGCGCTGCGAAGCCTTGCTCGCCCGTCCGACTTTGGTTCGGACAGCAGACGCTGCGACGGCAATTCACAGAGTCCCCGCCAGCGAGGGCGCCCCCGGGGTCGTGTTCGATCGCACGGGCCGGGGACTGTTGCAGGAACTGAGTCTGGTCGTCGAGCCCGGACAGAAAGTCGGTATCTGCGGTACCAACGGTGCGGGAAAATCCATGCTGCTGGCACTCTGCTCGGGCTTGGAGGCACCGGAGCGCGGCGAGGTACAGATCGCCGGCCGTCGGCCGACGGACATGGCGGATGCGGAGCGTCAGCGGCTGATTGCCTACGCCGGCCCCCGTTCTCCCGTGCTCGCCGGCAGCCTGCGGCGTGCGCTGACGCTCGGCCTGAAGCGGCGCCCGCCGGATGAATTGATCGTGTCTCAGGCGCGGCGCTTCGGCCTCGGTGCGGCACTGGCTCGACTCGGCGGGCTGGACGGACATATCGCCGAGGGGGCGAGAAATCTGTCGACCGGCGAATATCGACGACTGCTTCTGACGCGCATCGCCCTCGGAAATGCCAGGATGCTGTTGCTCGACGAGCCGGACGAAGGACTCGATCAGCAGGGCATCGCCCAAGTACGCCGATTCCTGCGAGAGCGCGACGCCACGATCATTTTGGTCAGCCATGATTGGTCGTTGCTCGGCGCCATGGACAAGATTTGCCTCGTGCAGGATGGACGCTTGGTGGAGGCGGGGTCTCCGGCCCAATTGCTTGCGAATGCCGGACCGACCGCTAGGCTGTTCGATCCGGTCAGCCAAGAAGCCCGCCGCACATGCCCGTGAGACGCTGGCCGCTAGCGCCGTTACTCGCGCTGGTCGCCTGGTCGACCGTGCACGCGGATACGGACACCGATGCCGCGACAGTCGAGGCCCTCGATCGGCGGATGGCGATTGCCGCGGACTATCTGCATCGATCGATCGACGCGTCCGGGCGCTTCGTCTACAAACGCGGACGCGACGGTGCGCCGCTCGGCTCTGGCTATAACCTGCTCCGGCACGCGGGCAGCGTCTGGGCAATGGCGGAGTATTACGGCGCGATGCCACAGCCCGAGCCTCGCGTCGACGCACTGCAGCGTGCCGCCCGGTATCTGGCTGACTGCTGCCTGGCTCCGCCCGCCGAAGCGCATGGCGCACTTGCTCTTTGGTCGCGTCCGCAAGTCGTCGGCAAGCCGCAATCCGACTTGCAGGCAAAGCTCGGCGGCGCCGGATTGGCACTCGCGTCCTTCGTCGCACTCGAATCGCTGCGGCCGGGTACCGATGCGGAGCACCGGCTGCTCCGGTTGGCTCGCTTTCTGCGCTGGATGCAGCGCGCCGACGGCAGTTTCTACTCCAAGCTCATTCCGGCGGAGGGAGGTCGCAGCAATCGCTGGGTGTCACTCTATTATCCCGGCGAAGCGGCGCTCGGACTGATGCTCCTCTACGAGCACGACGGGAACCGGGAATGGCTGGAGGGGAGCCTTGATGCACTGCGTTACCTTGCGCGAGACCGCGAAGGTCCGGGGCCGGTTCCCGCCGATCACTGGGCCTTGATCGCAACCGCTCGGGTGTTTCGGCAAGATGCCGACGCCCTGAGCGCGGCTTTGCCCGAGGTACTGCCTTGGGACCAATCACGCGCACAGACGGCGGGGGAGGCGTCCGAGCCGGGAGCCTCGGTCCGCCAGCAGCTATCGAGTCACGCCGAACGCATCGTCGACCGCATCCTGGCCGAGCAGCTCGCGCCACCCGAGCCTTCGTGCCTCAACGGCGCATTCGACCCCGACGGGCGGACAACACCTGCGGCGACTCGCTTGGAAGGGCTGATCGCAGCGCTTGAGTTCCTGCCGAGCGGTGGCCGGCGCGCCCGCACCGAGTTGGCCGTCGCTCGAGGGATGGACTTTCTGTCCGCCGCTCAGATCACTGCCGGACCGAATCGCGGCGGCTTCCCCCGTGTCTCGCCTGTCTGCGGCTCGGCCGACCGACGGGCGAACGAAGTCCGGATTGACTACGTGCAGCATGCCCTATCGGCCATGCTCGGCTATCGCCGCTATCTGGAGATACGCGGGGCGACGTCGGCGGCCGATGCAAGCGGCAGCGGCCGGTAACCTCCGCGCACAGCGCAGATCCGTTATCCATCCCGAGCCTAATTGTTCAAAGAAGCGAGAACACTCATGAAAAAGAAGGCGCTCACGATCAATCAAATCCAGCCGTGGAGCCTCGTCGCCTTGCCGGCATTGATGCTGTGCGGCGTGCCGGCATCTGCCGACCAATGGGAGGACCGATTGAAGTGGTCTTCCGCGGACGATCGTTTCTCCGTGCGTCTGGGCGGGCGACTGCATGCGGATATCGGAGCGATCGACTACAGTCGCCCCTCCGAAACGTCAGTCGAGAGCGAGCTCCGCCGCGCTCGTCTAAACATGAGCGGCAGGCTCTTCGGTGAGCTGCGCTATCGCTTCGAATACGACTTTGCGGCGACGAGCGGCAATGAAATCAAGGACGCGTGGATCGGCTACTACGGGGGCGACCGCTGGCGCTTGCGGGTCGGCAACGTCCATGCTCCATTGGGTTTGGAAGCACTGTCCAGTTCCAACGCCACGACGTTCATGGAAAGGGCGTTACCCAATGCGCTGCTGTCGAGCTATTCGCTGGGTATTCTCGGGGAGACTTGGGGCCGGATCGGGGGGCAGCCTTGGGGCGCGTCGGCGGGGCTGTTCGACGGACCGATCCAAAACAGCGCGAACGATTTGAGAAACGGTTGGGGCTTCGCGGCAAGGGCCTTCTATGCCCCTTCGAACAGCGCCGGGGATCAGCTTCACCTGGGTATCTCCTCGGAGTATCGCGAGCCATCGGGCGCGCGCCGAGTCAGGTTCAGCGCACGCCCGGAGATTCACTTGAGCGACCGCCGCCTGGTATCGACGGGGACACTGAGCGACGTCGACTATGTGCTGACAACCGGCCTCGAGGTTGCCGGTATCCGCGGTCCTTTCTCGCTGCAAGGTGAGTATGTGCGCAACGAGGTGGCGCGCTCGTCTTCTCGGCCGGATGTCTCTTTTCACGGTTGGTACGCGCAGGCGGCCTGGATGCTGATCGGCGGGCAGCGCGACTACAATCGACGCACCGGTGATTTCCTCGCGGTGCAGCCCCGCGGCAAGGGCGGCGCATGGGAGCTGGCGCTACGACGTAGCGCCATCGACCTCGAGGACGGGCCGATCACCGGAGGTCACGAGCGCAACTGGACGTTCGGACTCAACTGGTACGCAAACCGCAACACCAGGGTCATGCTGAATTACGTCCACGCCGACGGGAACCCGGCGAGCGACGGCAGGGACGCGAAGATCGAATCCATACAGGCCCGACTGCAATTCAGCTTTTGAGCAGTCCGAGGAGTCCGGACTCCAGCGCCTGACGAGGTCCCGCTGCCATATGCAGCGGGACCGGCGTCGCACACGGGGTCCCTCGCCGTTAAAGCACCGCATCCGCAGCCGCGCGTGGAATAGCACGCCCTCCCGGCGCGTTGTTCGATCAAGGCCGGTATAGGGCCGGAGCATCGAACTCTGTCTTGACACGCGCGAGGATCTACCCGATGGCTAAAACCACCGTTTTGTACGCGCCTGCGGCGACCCTGAGCGGCACCGACTGGCGATTGGCGTTGACACAGCGTCGGCGCGGCATTTCGGGCCTGCTCGCGGCGGCGATATTCGCAGGCAGCATCTGGTACGGACTTCCGGAGTTGGACGCCGCCGCGCGCAGCGCGCTGGTCGTCTTCGGCATCACGCTGGGCGCCTGGATCTTCAGTCGGCTCGAAGAGACTCTGGTTGCACTCGCCGCGTTGCTGGCGCTGGCGCTGCTCGGCGTCACCGAGCCTTCGGCGATGTTCGCTTCGCTCGGCAACAGTCTGATCGGCTTGATGCTGGCAGCCTTCATTATCGCGGCCGCCGCGAACGCGGCGGGGCTCAGCGAGTGGCTGGTCAAGACGCTCGTGCGACGCGCGCACACGGTTGCGCAACTTTGCTACCTGCTGACCGCCGCCAACTTGCTGACGGCTTTGTTCGTCCCGGCGACCTCGGCGCGCGCGGCCTTGATGGCGCCGGTGTTTCTGGCCCTGAGCGAGCGTATTGATCAGCCGCGCGTCAACAAGGTGCTGGCTTTGGTATTCCCCAGCGCGATCCTGCTCTCGGCCGCTGCGTCCCTGACGGGCGCCGGCGCCCATTTGCTGACCGCGGATCTGGTCGCGCAACTCGGCGGCGAGCGCTTGGACTTCCTGCGCTGGCTGATGCTGGGCTTGCCCTTCGCGCTGGCCAGCAGCTTCGGTGCGACCTGGGTGATCCTGCGCCTGTTCTTGACCCCCGCCGAGCGTCGCAGGCCGCTGCACACGATCGCGCGCTCGGCGCCGGCCACCGTGGGCGCAGAGACCGAGATGCCGGCGGCTCGCCGCTACTATGTCCTGGCTGTCATCCTGCTGATGCTCATACTCTGGTCCACCAGTGGCTTGCACGGCCTGAACAACACCTTGGTCGCCGTGCTCGGCGCCATTGCGGTCACCTGGCCGGGCCTCGGCACCATTTCTCTGAAGCAGGCGTTCAAATCAGTCGAGTGGAATTTGCTGGTGTTCTTGGCGGCAACCCTGGAGCTTGGCGAGAGCTTGGTCAGAACCGGCGCCGCCGAATGGATGATCGCAGGCCTATTCGCCGGCCTCGAGCCCTGGCTGTCCGGCGGACCCATGTGGCTTGCCGCCGGCCTGGCTGTCATCGGTCTGTTGTCGCACATCGTGATCACGTCGCGCAGTGCGCGTGCCGCGATCCTGATTCCGCCGGTGATTCTGTTTGCCTTGTCGATGGGTGCCAATCCCGCCGCGCTCGCTTTCATCGTCGCCATCGCCAGCGGCTACTGCCTGACTTTCACCGTGAGCGCCAAGCCGCTCGCGCTCTTCTCGCAGTTGCCGGCAGCGACCTACGGCCCCGCCGACTTGCTGCGGCTGAGCAAGGTGCTGTTGCCGATGCATCTGTTGCTGCTGCTGCTGTTCTCCTGGCTGGTCTGGCCGGCCATGGGGTTGGAGCTGACTGCAACCGCGCCTTGAGGGCAGCACTGCCGAAACCTTCATTTCCATCACACGGATGTCGTTAAACGGGCCGCAAAGCAGGGACTTTGCGGCCCTTTCTTGCGTCTGAAAATCCGAATGCGCGACGGTCGGCAGTCCCTCGTCACGACGTCGACGCACAGATGGAATAAAGCGCTGTTCGATGCGTTGTCGGTAGTAAGGGGAGGCTATCTCGGCCAGGGGGCCGGGAGTCCGGGACACCCTTCCCATGAACCCACGGCACCTAGGAGATCGACCATGAGCATGCGCATTCTTATCGCCCCTTCCGGCTTCAAGGAGAGCTTGAGTGTTCTCGACGTCACCGAGGCCATGACCAGGGGCGTGCTCTCGGCCCTGCCCGATGCGCGGATCATCAAGGCGCCGCTGGTAGATGGCGGCGAGGGTTTCACCGAGGCTCTGACGGAAGCCACCGGCGGAACACTGCATCGGGTCACGGTGACCGGACCGATCGGCGCACCAGTCGAGGCGAAGATCGGTTTCCTCGGCGGCGCGCCGGTGAAGACGGCGGTCCTCGAGATGGCCGCCGCGGCCGGTCTGCGGCTGGTTCCGAGGGATCGGCGAGATCCATGCCTGACCAGCAGCCGCGGCGTCGGCGAGTTGATCCTGGCGGCCCTGGACGCCGGCGCGGAGCGGATCCTGATCGGCTGCGGCGACTCCGGCATCAATGACGGGGGTGCCGGCATGGCCCAAGCCTTGGGTGTTCGGTTGCTGGACGAACACGGGCAGGAGATCGGCCCAGGCGGAGCGGAGTTGGCGCGACTGGCTCGCATCGATGTCGGGCGCCGCGATCCGCGGCTCGAGCGAGTGCGCATCGACGCTGCCGTCAACTGGCACAACGCGCTGCTCGGGCCGCGCGGCGTGGCGCGCGTCTTCGCCCCGCAGAAAGGCGCGACGCCGGAACAGGTCAGCCTGCTGGAGGCTGCGCTGGAGAATTACGCCGCGGTGATTCAGCGGGATCTGGGAATCATCATCTCGGCGCAACCCGGTGCCGGGGCCTCCGGCGGGCTCGGCGCCGGTCTGCACGCCCTGCTCGGCGCCCGGCTGCATCCGCGCTACGACATCGTGATGCAGTATCTCAATCTGGATACGCTGCTGACGCAGGCTGACCTGGTGCTGACCGCGGAAGGCAGCCTGGATGAGCAGACCCCCTACGGCAAGATTCCGGCCGAGGTCGCTCGCCGCGCGAAGCAGTGCGGATTACCGGTCATTGCACTGGCCGGCACACTCGGAACGGGCGCGCAGCAGAACCTCGAGCACGGTATCGACGCCTACGCCAGCATCCTGCAGCGGCCGTGCTCTCTCGACGCGGCCATCGCCGAGGCCGGCGACTTGCTGGCGCAGGCAACCGAGGGCGTCATGCGGATGCTGCGTGTCGGCGCATCGATAAAGCCCGCACGCCGCGAGACCCGCCGGCATTCAACACTTCGTCGCACGCCGCGGGCAAGGCGTCGCAGCGGGATCCGGCACCGCCCGAAGGATGCGAGCACCGTTGGCTGCTAGCTGCCCGTCGAACGCGACCGGCGGCCCGGGGCGGATCGCGGTCCGCGAACAGAGGCGATACCCCGGGCCGCGGTCGGTCGCAAGGAATTGCAAGCCCTGCTCGGCGCAAGCCGGCCGCCGCTCAGCGCAGGTTGAAGACGATGGGCAGCGTGACGGTCAGCGAGGACTTGCCGAGGTCGCTCGGTATCCGCGGAAGCGGCGAGGCGCGCTTGAGCATTGCCTGCACCTCGCGGTCCAGGATGCTGTGTCCGGAGCTGCGCGCGATGCGCTGCGAGACCACCCGGCCGCTGCGGTCGATGCTGAAGGTGATCTTGACGGTGCCCTGCTGGCGCATGCGGCGGGCGCTGGAGGGATAGCGCTTATGCCGGCTCAAATGGGCGGCGAGGCGGCCATAGTAGTTCGAGGCGCTCTTGCCGCCGCCTTTGCCGGCACCGGACCCCGCGCCGCTGCCGGAGCGTTTGCCGCTGCCGGCGGCGTCCGCGACAGCACCGGCGGCGCGTTTGCCGGCGGCCGTGCTCGGAGCCCCGGCCGACTTCGCCTTCTGGGCCGGCGTGGCCGCCGGCTTGGGCTTCGGCTTCGCTACCGGCTGCGGCTTGGGCTTGGGCTTGGGCTTTGCCACTGGCCGCGACTCGGGTTTGGGCTTCGGTTTCGCCACCGGCTGCGGCTTGGGCTTGGGCTTGGGCTTTGCCACTGGCCGCGACTCGGGTTTGGGCTTCGGTTTCGCCACCGGCTGCGGCTTGGGCTTGGGCTTCTGCACCGGCTTGGGCTCGGGCTTCGGCTCGGGCTTGATTGCCGTGACGGTCGGCTTCGGCGGCGGCGCGGTCACCACCGGCTCGGGCTCAGGCTCGGCCTCAGGCTCGACAAGCGCCGCCTCCTCCGGTTCCGGCTCGGCGTCCGCCTCCCGTGCGTCCTCGGGGCCTTGGGTGGCGTCGGGCAAACCGCCTCCGCCGCCGGCCTCCAAGCCATCGTCCCCGGCGCCCGGACCGAGCTCGATGGTGACGACAAAGGGTTGCTCGGATACCGGGTCCGGCGCCCGCACCAAGGCCAGCGCGACGGCGCCGTGGGTCAGCGCGGCAACAAGCACCGCGATCAGCCAGTGTCTCAACTTGATTTCCATCATCGGCGCCTATTCGTTCAATGCAGCCGCTGCTGCGCGGTGAGTTGGACACGGGCCACACCGAGCGCACGCAGCCGGCTCATCAGCTCGCGCAGGGCTCCCACGTCCACGGCAGCGTCGGCCTTCACCTGAAGCGCGGGTCCGGACGTCGCTGTCGACGCCGCGCCGGCCGTTTGCCGCGCGGCCAGCAGTTCCGTCAGCCGCGCGTCGAGCGCGTCCGGCGAGACCACCTGCCCGTTGAGCGCGATCCGCCCGTCGCGCCCGAGCAGCAGCGCGATCGGATCGTCTTCGACGGACTTGCCCTGGCGCGACAGCGGCGGCTCGACCGGCAGCGCATCCGGGGCCGTGATGCTGCCGGCGAGCATGAAGAAGATCAGCATCAGAAAGACGATGTTGATCAGCGGAATCAGCGCATTGTCCATCGACAGGGCGCGCCGAGACGCCGCGGCGGAATCATCGGGGATCAGGCGCATCGGAAGCGTCCCCCCCGGAGCGAGCGGCACAGCGAATACAGCGGCGAGGAGCGAGTTCATTGGAGGCGCAGCACCGGCAAGCGCGCCTCGGCGACGATATCGAGCACGGTCAACAGCCGCTGCAGCGCAACGCTGTCCGCGGGCTCGACGATCAGTCCCGCGCCGGGCCGCCCCTTCGCGGCGGATGCGGCCGCCTCGCCATTCTCGGGCTGCGCATCGCGGTAGCGCTCGAGCGCCGCCAACAACGCGTCGTCGTCGATCGCGCCGCCGTCCAGCTCGACGACGCCGTCCTCGCGGATGCGCAGCAGCATCGGACGGGGTCCTTCGGCGCTCGGCGCGGCGGTCGTGCTGCGCTCCACGGCGGTGACCATCGGGACCGCGTGGACGCGCGCCAGCGACGAGGCCAGCATGAAGAACAGCAGCAGAATGAAGACCACGTCGATCAGCGGCGTCAGAGCGATGCCCGGACGCCGCCGCGGCAAGAGCGCGTCAAAGCGCATAGCGCACCGCCTCCGCCTGCGCGGCCGGAGCCGGAGCCGGAGACGGGACCGGCCGGGGCGCCGGCTCCGTGCCTCGCAGCGCGACCGCGCCGTGCTCGGCGACCCCGGCCAGATCGCGGGTCAGCACGCGGGTGACGGCGTCTTCCATGGCATGGGCACAGCGCTCCACCCGGCGCTCCAGCCACGCGTGCAGCATCAGCACGGGAATGGCGACGATCAGGCCGGCGGCCGTCGTCAGCAAGGCCTGCCAGATTCCGCCGGACAGGATCGCGGGATCCACCTGGCTGCCCGCGGTCTCGAGTTGCCGAAACGCCTCGATCATGCCGAGCACCGTCCCGAGCAGCCCGAGCAGCGGGCTCAGCGCGGCGATGACCTCCAGGGCCCGCAGCCAGGCGCGCAGCGCCTGCAGTTGCTCAGCCGCGAAGCGCATCAACTCCTCGCGCAGGACATCGAGCCGCACGCCGGGCTGTGCGAGCCCGATCAGGGCCCGCTGGACCAAGCGCGCCTGGGGCTGGCGGCGGTGCGCCAGGCGCTCGATGGACCTGCCGCTTTCGCCGTGCATCCACAGCGACAACGCCGTCGCCACGGGCTCGCGTGCATTGATGCGCAGACGCGCGAACTGCCACAACTTGACCAGCACGATCGCCAGGGCCGCGATGGACAGCAGCCCCAGCACCATCAGCACCGGGCCGCCGCTGCCGGCGGTCTCGGCCATCGGTGCGGCGAACTGCTGCACACCGGCGAGCCAGCCGCCCTCTATGGGGAGATCCGGCCCGGCGAGATCCGGCCCGGCAAGATTCGGCGTGCCGCTATCCGGGGCCGGGCCGAGCGCCGAGCTCGCCCCGGGCTGCGCCACCGCATCCGCAGCGCCCGCCGCGCTGTCGCCGCCGGGCGCTGCCGAAGAGCCCTCGGGGCCGCGGGCTGCCGGCGCATCGGCTGCCGCGGCATCAGCGGCGGACCCGGTGCCCGGCACGGCGCTGTCGACGGCCGCTTGGGCGCCGCCGGGGACATCTTGGCCGGCAGCGCCGCTTTGCGTGGGCGACGAGGCGGAGCCGGCGCCGTCGGACCGTTTGCCGAGCCCTGCTGCCGGCGAGATCTCCGCCGCGCCCGCGCTCGGCGTGGAGGCACTGCCGGGACTGTCGATCGTGTTTTCAGGCATGTTTAACGCAGCCTAAATCGAGTGTGGAAATGCATCGCGCGGCGGCCTGCGGCGCGATGCAAGCTGACGCGCCGGGACCTGCTGATCGGATCGCGATTCCCGCGGGCTGCCGGCGTCCTTGTGTTCCTGTATCCGTGTGCGTCGGGGCGTCCGTGCGTCGGGGCTTCACCGGGCGCGCCCTGGCTGCAGGACATGCGCCAAGGCAAGATGCACGCTCGCATGCGCATTGCACCCCGGTGCGCCGCAAGGCTTCGCCGATGCCGAGCGCGACCTACTGCACGACTAACTTGCCGTACATCACGGCCCAATGGCCGGGAAACGAGCAAAAAAACGTGTAGTCGCCGCCGGGCTCCAAGCCGCTCGGCGAGAAGCTGATGCTGTCGCTTTCGCCGGCGCCGACGATCTTGGTGTGGGCGATCACCCGCGCATCGTCTGGCTTGAGGTAGTCGTTCTCCAGGCCCGCGTTCATACCGTCCGTCGCCACCGCCTGATAATCGGCGGTCTTACTCAAGACCCAGTTGTGGCCCATGGTTGCCTTGGCCAGTTGTCCGGAATGGGAGATGCGCACGTTGATGGTCTCGCAGCCGGAGTCGGCGACCATTTCGTTGATTTCGAACGACATCGAGTCATTGACCGCAATATCGAAATCGCAGGCGGCGTGTGCCGAGCCCACGCAAAGGAAAATGGCGGCGGCGGTGACTTGGCCGGAGAAGATGCTCGCTTGCATGAAACAGACTTCCTTCAATGGGCGAATTGGCGATGGAGGCGGCAAAGCAATGCCGCCGCATACTCAACACGGCCCCTCATCCGTATCGACGCCGATGATCCGGAGCGATGTCGCGCCATGAGCGCGAGATGCATCGCGAGGGATCATCCTCGTGACAAACCGCGATGATGGACCCTGCTGGCGCGCCTTCCCGTCATTCAAGGAGAGCATTTACGCTGGCGAGGCCAACCCGGCCGAAGGGGCCGGGTCGATTTAGAGCCTGAGAGCAGACCGTCGACGGAAGTTCCGCTGACGTAGGATTATAACGATAACACGAATCGTTCTTATAATCAAAAGAAGGCTAACCGAAGTCGTTCCGCTCCGTGGGCGGCTTGATTCCGGATCGAAGCACGCCCCCGCCCCTCCCCCGACAGGGGGCACCCCGGCAGAGCGCGGGCGTTGACGGCGCTGATGCGCTACCGGGATCCGCGCGAGCGCACACGCGCGCACAGGGCGGCCGCCGCCGCGTACCCGGCTACACGGTGTCCGGCTGTATTCCAATGACCGAAGCCGGGCATGGCGTTGTCGAAGCCATGCAGCAAGGTCCGGGTGCGCTCCGCTTCGGTGGCCATGATGGCCGGGAGATTGACCGCCGGCAGGTCGGCCGCATCCGCCGCGCGCAGCAGGCGCTGCACCGGGTAGGCGAGATCCGGCACACCGATGCGCCGGGCAAAAGCCGCGCTTGCGGCGGCGCTCGGATGCACCTGCGCGCCGGTGCCCGCAATCATCAACAGCGGCTCAACGCCGGAGTCCCGCGCGTCTTCGGCGAAGGCGGAGAGGACGGCTTCGGTCGCAGCCCAGGCCGCGCTCCAGGCATCGTCCGCCGGCACCCGGTAGATGCCGTTGTCGACACCCGGCTCCGAGAGCACGTCCGGGCGCCGATTGATGCCGGTGTCGATGCCGGTGTCGATGCCGTTGCGGCTACCGCTGCCGCGGCGAATCTGGATGCGGTGGTGCGCCTGCACCACCGTCTGCGCAATGCGCGAGTGCCGCTTCAGCCGGTCCAGCGCGCGGCCGGCCGGCGAAGCCTTGAAGCGATAGGCTTGCGAGTCCAGGAAGCCGTCGTCCCAGACCGGCTTTCCATCCTGCAACCGCAGGTACGGGCGCATCGGCTCGTCGTCCAGTTGCGGCGAGCCTTCGGCGATGTCGTTGCCGATGAACAGCACGAGCACCGCGATGTCCGGGGAAAATCGCAATGCCTTGTCTCGGAACGCGCGCAGAGACTGCGCGGGACTGTAGCCGCTGACCGCGAAATTGAGCACTTCCGGGCGCGGCCGGGGGGCGGGCTCCGCTCCACGCTCGCTGCAGCCGGCCTCGATGCGGCGCGCCATCGTTTGCCACCAGGTCTGCTCGAACGGAACCTGCACCGCCTCGGTAAAGGAGTCGCCGAGAACGGCAATACGCAGGCTCTCGGGCGGCTTGCCGACGGCGTGCTCGATGTCGCGAAAGCCGAGCGCGTTGGTTTCGACGAATGCCTTGCCCTCCAACCGCTGCCATGCGGACACCCGCGACGCCGGCCGCCAACCGAGGCGAGGATCCGCCTCTTTCGAGACGGCCCAGTAATAGGATTGCCCGAGCAGCCGCAGCATGCCCTCGCCAAGCAGCAGGGCGACCAGCAGCGCTGCCGAGAACAGCAACAGCGCACGCACCTTCCGATCTCCTTCAAGAAGCGGGAGCCAGGGGCCCGGGGCCGGCTCTCGGCAGGGTTTTGACGATGCCCCCGGTCCGGCAGGCACGACGACCGGCAACCGCAATACTGACATCGATCAACGCGCGCTTACGCCGCGCCGATTTCCGACGCCGCGCTTGTTGACCTCCAACAGCGCCGCAGTTATTCTAAATGCGAATCGTTCGCATCATAAAACTCCCCGCAAGCCACTCCGCCGGCAACCGGTCGGACAGCCACGCGGCTCTATAGATGTTGCTATCGCTAGCAGGAGCCCTTGCCATGTCCGTCACCGAAATCGCCGCCCTCGACGCAGCGCTTCCCGTTCATCTGCCGCCGGAGGCGATCAAGCAGCGCATCCGCGGTCTCGTGCGCCGCTATGTCCACCGCCGCTCGCCGCAGCTCGCGCGCGCCATCGTCTATCACGGCGAGGCCCTTTGCCTGCATCCGGCGCTGCACGACGAGCCCGAGCAGCTTGCGGCGTTCTGCCGTCTGACCCGGCACTGGCGCATGCTCGCAGCCCAGTGCCCGCCTTGCCTCGCCGCCTAAACCCGAAACCGGTTCCCGGAGCCCGACCCCGGAGCCTGAACCCGGAGCCGCCGATCCAAGGTGCCGTACAGCGCACCGCGGCGGCCCGTCTTTGTCCTCGCCCCCGGTCACATCGCAGCCCGAACGGAATACCTCATGCAATCAGAAATCCGCTCATTTCGCCGAACAGCACGTCCCGCGGCAACCCTGACCCGGCCGGCAGCGACGGTTTCGACGATTCGCCATAGCGGCCACTGGGCCGAGCTTTTGTCCGACCTCACTTGCCTCGACGATTTGATCATCGAGACTTCCGGCCCGGCCATGACGCTTTCGCACCGTGCGTCGCTGGCGGGGCTGAGCTTCCGCCAAGATCACGGATTACTCGACGGTGCGGACTTCCGTCTGCGGCTGTTGCTCGGGCGTTTCGCCGCGATATTACCCGACGCGCCCGAGCAGCGCGGAGGCGACACCGCACCAGCGGCGATCGCACTGGAGGACCGCGCCCGGCAGTCCCTGATGGTGCTGCGGACACCTGCCGACGCCCCCGCCACACGATTTTTGATGCGAACGCTGATGCGCGCGCACGGTATTGCGGGCCCGGGCATTCTGCCCATGACGCCCGCTCAAAGGGCACGCGGCGGTCCCTTCAGCGACGCCCTCGCCGACAGCATCGACGACGCTTTCGGGCAGCGCGTTCTGGATTTGGCCCGCGACGTCGCGGCCGACGGTAGCGGCCTCGATCCGCTGGATGCCGCCGAGATCGCCGGGCCGCTGTCGCTGCATCCCCAGCGCTTGCGGGCGCGCGGCGATGCCGTCGGCGTCGACCCCGACCTGGTGGCCTGTGCGCTGGAGACGCTTGCCGACAACCTCGTCCCGCTGAGGATCGTCTGCGGCAACGCGGGCGTTGTCAGGTGCGTCGATTTTAGCCCCTTTGCCGCACGCCAGGCGCCCGGCTGGCAGTACATCCGGGGCCACGGGGTCAGTCTGCGGCTCGATACGCGCGCGATCGATTCCGCCTGGATCTTCACCCGCGGGGACGACCCGGACAAGCGCCGCCAACTGCGCGTCTACGACGACAGCGGTCAGCCCGTCATGATGCTCTCGGCACAGCCAGACGCAGACGGTAAAGACCCGGCGATCTGGCGGGCGCTGATCAATGCATTGTTGTCTTAAGCGCTGCTTCCGGCGCCGCGGAGCTGCCTCATCGGCCAGCCGACGCGTGTGCCGGCGGCGACGACCGTGCGTGCACGATCGAGCTTGCATATACTAATACGAATCGTTATCGTTACGACTCCAGTTGCCGGAAGCGGGGCGGAGCTCCGCCCCCGCCGACGAGCACGTGGCCCCGGCCCCGCGTCAGCCTCCGACGGCCAAGGCCTGCCGTGCTTGCCAACCATTCCGGGCGCACCGGGTGACACCTTCCGCACACGGAAAGACATCCGAATTCAACGCTGAGAGGCAAAACATGTTTCATCGACAGATCGCGACCGCCTGTGCCCTGCTCGGTGCCGGCTTTGCCGGTTCCATGCAGGCGGCGACCTCGGACGCGAATGCAGTGCTTATTCACTACGCCGACATGGCACAGGCCAAGTACGCGGATGCATTGAAGACCGCAAAAGACCTGCAGGCGGCGGTCGATACACTGCTCGCGAGCCCGTCGGCGGACACGCTGGCCAGCGCCCGCGCTGCCTGGAAGACGGCCCGAGCTCCGTATCAGCAGACGGAGGTTTATCGCTTCGGCAACGCCATCGTCGACGACTGGGAAGGCAAAGTGAACGCCTGGCCGCTGGACGAGGGGCTAATCGACTATGTCGACACCTCGGCCTACGGAGAAGAATCCGACGAAAATCCCTACTACAGCGCCAACGTGATTGCCAACGAGACACTGACGCTCTCGGGTCGGGAGATCAACGCCTCGGAGATCACCAAGACGCTGCTCGCCGATGAACTGCACGAGGTCGATGCCATCGAGGCCAATGTCTCCACCGGTTACCATGCCGTCGAATTTCTGCTTTGGGGCCAGGATCTGAACGGCACCGGCCCGGGCGCCGGCGACCGGCCCGCCACCGATTTCGACCCCGATAACTGCACCGGCGGACATTGCGGGCGCCGCGGCGCGTACCTGCGCACGGCAACCGAGCTGCTGGTGGACGACCTGACTTGGATCACCGAGCAGTGGGATGCCGACGGCGCCGCGCGCGAAGCGCTGCTGCAGGATCCCAAACAGGGGCTGGCGATGATGCTGACCGGCCTCGGCAGTCTCTCCTACGGCGAGCTCGCCGGCGAGCGCATGCGCCTCGGCCTGATGCTGCACGACCCGGAGGAGGAGCACGACTGCTTCAGCGACAACACGCACTGGTCGCACTACTACAACGTGCTCGGCATGCAGAACATCGTCACGGGAACCTACAAGCGCGTCGACGGTAGCTCGCTGAACGGGCCTTCGCTGGCCGAGTTGCTGGCCGCCAAGGACGCGGATGCGGCAGACGCCTTGCGCCTGCGCCTCGAAGAGAGCCTTGCGCAATTCGATGTGCTGGTCGACAGCGCGGAGCAGGAGGGTGTCGCCTATGACCAGCTCCTCGCGGACGACAACGACGCGGGCAACGCCAAGATCCAAGCGGCCATCGATGCACTGCTCGCGCAGACAAAGGCAATCGAGGCGGCGGTGACCGCGCTCGATCTCGACGGGGTGTCGATCGAAGGCTCCGACAGCCTCGACAATCCGCAAGCCGTTCTGCACGGGACCTAACGCCGTCCGGTCGGCAATCGCACCGGCCGGGACGCAATCGGTGGACACCAAGTGCGCGTCCTCATCGGCGCGCTGCAGTCACCCGCGACCAACCGCCGCGGCGGGCGCTGCCGCCGCGGCCTTCGCCCTTCCAGCACAGGCAAGCCAACCCATGACTCGCTGCCGCCAGATTCCGGCAATCGTTCTGCTGACGTTGCTCGGGCCAGCCATATTGACGGCGTATGCCGCCCCGAACGGAGAGGTGCTGCCGTCCAACGCACCGGCCCTCGCCCGGCTCCAGCCCGGCGAGGATCTACCCGGCGGGGAAGCGACCCAGCGCAGGACCCACGGCGCCAATGCCTATTCACTGGCGTCGGCCAACTTGGACTTCGTCAGCGAAATGGACTTCAAGGTCGGTAACGGCCTGTTCAAGCGCCTCTGGGTCTCGGCGCCGGCATCGACCAAGTCGGCGGACGGGCTCGGTCCGATCTACAACGCCCGCTCCTGCCAACGCTGCCATCTGAAGGACGGCCGTGGGCATCCGCCCGAGGGCCCCGACGACAATGCGGTCTCCATGTTCCTGCGCCTGAGCATCCCGCCGCGCGACGCCGTCGAGCGCGGGCGCATCGCCTCCGGCGAGCTGAAATTCGTACCCGAGCCCACTTACGGCGCCCAGTTGCAGGACTTCGCGATCCAGGGTCACGCCGCCGAGGGGCGCATGGTCATCGCCTACGAGAACGTGACCGTCAGCTTGAACGGCGGCGAAACCGTCGAGTTGCGCGCGCCGAGCTACAGCGTCGCCGATCTCGGTTACGGTCCGCTGCATCCGCAGACGATGCTATCGCCGCGGGTGGCGCCGCAAATGATCGGACTCGGCCTGTTGGAAGCCATTGCGGAAGCAGACATTCTGGCGTGGGCCGACCCGGACGACGCGAACGGCGACGGCATTTCCGGGCGCGCGAGCCACGTCTGGAGCCCGTTGGCCGGTAAGGCCATGCTCGGGCGCTTTGGCTGGAAGGCCGGCGAGGCCAGCGTCGACGAGCAATCCCAGGGCGCCTTCGCCGGAGACATCGGCATCTCGACGCCGCTGCACCCCCACGGCGGCGGCGAATGCACCGAGGCGCAGACCGCCTGCCGGGAATCGCTGCACGGCAATGAACCGGACAGCGGCGCGCCGGAGGCGGACCAGACAGTGGTGGATCTGGTCAACTTCTACGCCCGCAATCTGGCGGTGCCGGCACGTCGCGATCCCGGCGACCCCGAGGTGCTGGCGGGCAAGGCGCTGTTTCACGAAACCGGCTGCGCGGCCTGCCACCGGCCGAGCTTCCGCACGGCGCCGGACGCGCCGCAGGCCGAGCTGGCGGACCAGCTGATCTGGCCCTACACCGACATGCTGCTGCACGATATGGGGGAAGGTCTCGCGGACAACCGCCCGGAGGGCATGGCGAGCGGGCGTGAATGGCGCACGGCGCCGCTGTGGGGCATCGGCCTGACCCCGGTCGTCAACGGCCACGACAACCTGCTGCACGACGGCCGCGCGCGCGGCGTGCTCGAAGCGATCCTGTGGCACGGCGGCGAGGCGCAAGCCGCGCGGGATCGCGTCGTCGCATTGACGCCGGAGCAGCGCGCCCGCTTGATCCGCTTCGTCGAGTCGCTTTGATGCGCTCCATCGATCTTCGAACGCCACGGCGTCTTGCCGCCGCGGCCGGCCTGATGGTTTGTGCGCTGGTCACGGTCTCCCCGGGACCGGCGCGGGCCGATGCGCCCGCCGCGCAATGGCAGGCGGTCAATCGCGCCATCGTCCAAGGACACGTGCTTCCGCGCTACGCCGCCCTGGCCAGGGCAACGTCGACGCTGCAGTTGCAGACGGTGCGTTTCTGCGCCGACCCGAGGCCGTCCAGCCTGCGCTTTCTGCGCCGAGCTTACGCCCTCACGGCGCAAGCCTGGGCCGACGTCGAGCACCTGAGCACCGGGCCCGTCATGCGCGAGCAGCGGCGTTATCGCATCCGGCTTTGGCCCGATAAACACGGCACCGCGGCCAAACAGATCCGCGCGCTGCTCGCGAGCGCCGATTCGGCGGCCCTCGAGCCACAGGCCTTTCGCGGCGGCAGCGTCGCGGTGCAGGGGCTCACCGCCATGGAGCGCCTGCTGTTTCCCGTCGCGGACGTCGCCGCGGAAGACTTCGCCGGCGGCGACGAAGCCGCGTTCCGCTGTGCGCTGCTGCGGGCCATCGGCGACAACCTCGCCGACATCGCCGCGTCCGTCGCCGACGAATGGGAGTCCGGTGCAGCCGCCGATGCCGGCGCCCGCGGGACGATGGGCGAGACCGGCGGCTCCGCGCGTGACGCCGCAGCCGGGTTCCTGCGCGACCTCTCCACCGGCCTCGAGGCATTGGCCATGAACAAGCTGGAGCGGCCGTTGGGACCGGCTCCAGCGACCGCCCGACCGAAGCGCGCCGAAGCCTGGCGCAGCGATCTGACGCTGCAGTTACTCCGAGCCAATCTGGCAAGTTTGCAGCATTTGTACATGACGGGATTCTCGCCGGTGCTGACGACAGACCCCATCGATGGAGCGTTGGACCTGCGGATCCGTGCCGCTTTCACGGCAGCCCTCGCCGCCGCGGCGCTCGACCAACCACTGCCGGCGCTGGTAGGCGATGCCGAAGGTCGCGCGCGGGCGCAGCACCTGCTTGCCGAAACCCGCGCGCTGCAGGTGCTGATCGGAACCAAGCTGCCGGAGGCGCTGAACTTACCGCTCGGCTTCAATAGCCTGGACGGCGACTGATATGCCCGTCGATCGGCGACGCTTCCTGGCCCATTGCGCCCTGTCGCTCTTGGCGGCACCGCTGCCCGGTCGCGCGGGGCAGGCCGCATATGCCGCTGCCGAGACAGGCGCGCGCGAAGACCGATCGGCGCGTTGGCTGTCGGCCTGCCGCCTGGCAAACGGCACTTACGCTGCGGCCGGACTCGATTCCGGCGGGCGGACCTGCTGGCAATTGCCGCTTCCGGGGCGCGGGCACGGCTTCTGCCTGGATCCCGAGCGCTCGCTCGCGTTCGCGCCGGCGCGCCGTCCCGGCAGCTTTCTGCTGGCGCTGGATACGACAACCGGCGCCGTCATCGCAGAAGCCGAAGCCCCGGCCGGGCGCCATTTCTACGGTCATGCCGCCCTCTCTACCGACGGCGGGCGGCTTTTCACGACAGAGAATGCCTTCGAATCCGGCGACGGCGTGATCGGTGTCTGGGAGATCGAGGCGCGGCCGAGCGGCGTGGATCTGCGCCGGCTCGGCGAGCTCCCGGCCCACGGCATCGGCCCGCATGAGCTGATTGTCGACCGAGTTGCGTCGCCGAGCTCGGCGGGCACTCATGCACCGCCAAGTCTACCTGCGGAGCGCGACCCGCCCGCGTCCGGCACCGCGGACAGCCGCGCCGCCGATGCCGGTGCCGATGGCGGCGATACATTGATCATCGCCATCGGCGGCATCCGAACCCATCCGGACACGGGCCGCTCGAAGCTCAATTTGGATTCGATGGCACCGGCGTTGGCCTATGTCGACGCCGCCACCGGCGCCTTGCTGGAGCGGGTCGAGCCACCGGGGGCACTGCACCGCCTCAGCATCCGTCATCTGGCGCGCGGCACCGACGGCATTGTCTGCATCGGCATGCAGTTCCAAGCAGACGACGGCCGCCGCCCGCCGCTGCTCGGCCTGCACCGGCCGGGCCGGGAACTGCTGCTGCGCAGCGCCCCCGAGCCGCTGCACCGGCGCCAGCGCAATTATTGCGGCAGCATCGCCGTCGACAGCAGCGGGCAGTGGTTCGCCGCATCGGCACCGCGCGGCGGTCTGGTGACGTTCTGGAAGGCGGACGGGCAGTTTGCCGGCAGCGCCGAGCTAGCGGACGGCTGCGGCGTCGCCGCCGCGGGCGGTCCCGGCCGATTCCTGCTCAGCAGCGGTGACGGCACCCTGGCGTTGTATGACGCCGCCGCGGCCGCGAGCACGCCGCTGGCAACCGCCGGTGCCCTGCGCTGGGACAATCACCTCGCCGCGCGCGCCGTTGCCTGATCGAAGGGTGGAAGCCGGTCCGGCAGGCGCCTCCCGCGCGTCACCGACACATCCTCGGCAAAAACCGCGGCACAATCACGACATTTTGTCTTTGAGAATTATTTGCATCCGTCTGCGAATGACATATAATGCGAATCGTTCTTATTGTTAGCCCAGTTTGTTGCCGGAGTTGCCCGCGATGAGCCAGTACATCCACCACGTGCCCGGTCGCATCCGCGTCCGTTCCAATGCATTCCGCTGCTACGGCGAAAAGGCCGAGACCGCCCGTCGCCAATTGCTGGCCATGGACGGCGTGCGCCACGTCGAGATCAAACCGCGCGCGGCAAGCATCATCGTGCAATACGACCCCGAGTCCCTGAGCCGCCCGGAGCTGTTCGGCATGCTGGAGGAGCTCGGCTGCATGGCCGCCACCCGCCGCGACAGCACGCATGTGCGCAAGATCGGCGAAACCTTCGGCAAGGCCCTGGTCGGGGCCGTCATGCAGAAGGCGGTCGAGCAGTCGGCCCGCACCCTGGTCGGCGTGCTGGTCTAAGCCGCGCCGCGGCCCCGGCGGGGCAGGCGCGACCCCCGCCGTGCCCCGCCGATGCCCCTATTTGAGCGGATACCAGGTCTCGTCGCGCGCCGGCGGCAGCAGCTCGCGCCGCAGAGCCTTCAGGCCCTTCAGCGAGCCCTTTGCCGAGGCGCCGGCAAACGGGTCTTCCTGTTCCAGGACGTCGCCCATTTCGGCCTCGATCCGATCCGGGTCCTCTCCCGCTTCCATGCGCCGAATGGCCTCTGCCATGCCGTCGCCGGGCCGCATGCCGGTCGCGTCGAACAGCTTGCGCATCATCCGCGCCGCCTGCTTCGGGTCGTTCTCGTCGACGCCCTCGAGCTCGCCGGCCATCGACTCCAGCGCGTGCATCATCCGCTCTTCATCCATGCCGGGCGGCAGCGGCGGCTCGCCGTCGGAGTCGCCGCCGGCCGCATCGCCGCGTTGCTTCGTGATCGCGAACAACGACGCCTGGCGCGCGAGGTCGGCGCGCCCGCAGCTCGGGCAGGCCGGCCGCGTTTGCGTATCCACGCGCCGGGAGAAAAAGTTGTAGATCGTGTGACAGTCAGGGCAATAGAACTCGTAAACGGGCATCGGATTCACTGCTCCAGGGCATTTTATGCAGTCGTAGCGACCGCGCCGGCCGCGGCGCGCTTCGCTACTCCCATCGACATCGCGGGGAAATAGGGCCGGTCGACGCGCACACCAGCCGACTCCGGCAATCCGGCGGGATTGCCGACAGCGGGTCCGGCGCTCCGGCCCCGAAAGGGTAGCGCCGCCGGCGCGCGCGGAGAACCACCCTTCAACATTGCGATGCATCAATAGTAATACTTCTCATTTTTGTTAGCATAACGACCAAGAATTAACTGGACTGGGCGCACGCGCATGAATCGGACACAGCATTCGTCCTTGACGCTCGCCATGGCCGGTGAAGGGGACGAGGTCCGGATCACCGCATTGCGTGCCGGGCGCGGACTCGACCGGCGGCTGACGGATCTCGGACTCAACATCGGCGCCTGCATTCGTGTGGTGCAGCGCCAGGGCGGCGGGCTGATTGTCGCCCGCGGCGAGGTGCGTATTGCCGTCGGCGGCGGCATGGCGGCCAAGATCCTCGTCGTGCCCGCCTGATCGCGCCGCCGCAGACGTTTTTGTTCGACAACGAGGATGATCCGATGACGCTCGAAGACATGTCCGTCGGCGACCTGGGCCGGGTCGCCGGCTTCGAGGCCGGCGCCCGTGGCTACCGCAAGAAGCTGCTCGCGATGGGATTGACGCCGGGAACGGAGCTGCGCGTCATGCGCGTGGCGCCGCTGGGGGACCCGGTCGAGATCCAGGTCCGGGGCTTCAAGCTCAGTCTGCGCAAGCACGAGGCCGCCGCTGTGCGGGTGGAGATGGAATCATGAGCGACAACTACAGCATCGGCGTCGTCGGCAACCCCAATTGCGGCAAGACCACGCTGTTCAACGCGCTGACGGGCGCGAAACAGCGCGTCGGCAACTGGCCCGGCGTCACCGTTGAACGCAAGGTCGGCAGCTACCGGCTCGACGGCACGCACTACGAAATCGTCGACCTGCCCGGCACCTATTCCTTGGACGTCGGCGAAGAGGACATCTCCCTGGACGAGCGCATCGCCCGGGACTTCGTGCACGCCGCCGAGGCGGACCTGATCGTCAACATCGTCGACGCCTCCAATCTGGAGCGCAATCTGTACCTGACGTCCCAGCTGATCGAGATGCGGCGGCCGATGATCGTCGCGCTGAACATGATGGACGTCGCCGCCTCCCTCGGCATGCGGATCGACACCGAGCGCTTGTCGGCGCTGCTCGGCTGTCCGGTGGTGCCCGTGGTTGCCATCCAGAAGGACGGCATCAAGGCGTTGAAGGAACGGATCGCAGAGGCCGTGTTGGAGGCGCCGGTGCCGAGGGCGGTGATCGGCTACGACGCCGGCACCGAAGCCGCCGTCGCCGAATTGCTGCCGTTGCTGCAGGCACAGGCGGAAGCCGACAAGGCCGACCCCCGCTGGCTGGCGACGCGGCTGTTGGAAGGCGACGACCTGGCGCGGCGCATCGTCGGCGAGCGCGTGCCCTCGGAATTGCTGGACCGGCTGCGCGCCGGGCTTTCGGACGACGTCGACATCCTGCTCGCGGACGGGCGCTACGGCTTCGCGAACCGGCTCACCTCCTCGACCGTCAAGCGCAAGGCGCAGGTGTCGCGGAGCCTGTCCGACCGTATCGATAGGGTCATGCTGAACCGCGCGCTGGGGATCCCGATCTTCCTCGCGGTGATGTACCTGATGTTCATGTTCACCATCAACATCGGCGGTGCCTTCATCGACTTCTTCGACATCTTCACCGGCACGCTGCTGGTGGACGGCCTGGGTGAGCTGATGGGCGGCATGGGCTCGCCCGAATGGCTGACGGTGCTCGTCGCCAACGGTATCGGCGGCGGCATTCAGGTGGTCGCAACCTTTATCCCGATCATCGCGTTTCTGTATCTGTTCCTGTCGGTGCTGGAGGATTCGGGCTATATGGCCCGGGCCGCGTTCGTGATGGATCGGTTCATGCGCGCCATCGGCCTGCCCGGCAAGGCCTTCGTGCCGCTGATTGTCGGCTTCGGCTGCAATGTGCCCGCGATCATGGCGACACGCACGCTGGAGCAGCATCGCGACCGGATCCTGACCATCGTGATGGCGCCGTTCATGTCCTGCGGCGCGCGCTTGCCGGTGTACGCGCTGTTTGCGGCGGCATTCTTCCCGATCGGCGGCCAGAACATCGTCTTCGGCCTCTACCTGATCGGCATCGCCGTTGCGGTGCTGACCGGGCTCATCATGAAAAAAACCCTGCTGCCCGGCGAGAGCTCGCCGTTCGTGATGGAGTTGCCGCCCTATCACCTGCCGACGGTCAAGGGCGTGCTGATGCGCACCTGGGACCGGACCAAGAGCTTCGTCTTCCGTGCGGGCAAGATCATCGTGCCGATGGTGCTGGTCTTGAACTTCCTGAACGCGCTCGGCACCGACGGCAGCTACGGCAATGAGGACAGCAACAAGTCCGTGTTGAGCGAGGTCGGCCGGACCATCGCACCCGCGTTCTCGCCGATGGGGCTGGACGAGGAGAACTGGCCCGCCGCGGTCGGCATCTTCACCGGCATACTCGCCAAGGAGGCCGTCGTCGGCACGCTGGACTCGATGTATACCGCGCTTGCGCAGGCAGATGCCGGCGTCTCGGAAGAGGCGTCGGAGCCATTCAGCCTGCAGGCCGGCATTGCCGAGGCCTTCGCGACCATCCCCGACGGTCTCGCGGGCGCGATGGGCACCTGGGGCGATCCGTTGGGCGTCGGTATCGGCGACGTCAGCGACGCCGGTGCCGCGGCCGAGTCCCAAGAGGTCACCACCGATACCTTCGGCGCCATGGCGGCCCGCTTCGACGGCGCCGCCGGGGCCTTTGCCTATCTGCTGTTTATCCTGCTCTACTTCCCGTGCACGGCGGCGCTGGCCGCGGTCTACCGGGAGACCAACTGGGGCTGGACGACGTTCGTCGCGGGCTGGACCACGGGCATAGGCTACGTCGCCGGCACGGTGTTCTATCAGGCGGCAACGTTCGGACGCGATCCCGTCGCGGCCGGAAGCTGGATCGCGGGTATGCTGGCCCTGTTCATCGCCACCGTGATCGGGCTTAGGCTGTGGGGCCTGCGCGAAAAGCGGCGCATCTACTCCCTGACGCCCGAGCGCGCCTAGGCGGAAACAGCGAAGCACCGAGCGCCGCTCGGTGCTTCCCCGCATACAGGCAGGGCGGCGGCGCGAGCCATGTTGCGCCGCCGCCCGACTTGAGACTGGAGCCGACCGGACTATTTCCCCCGAAGAGCTTTTATGATTTTGTCCGAGCTGAAGCAGTATCTGGCGGAGCACCGGCGCGTATCGCTGACGGATATGGTCAATCGCTTCGACGCCGATCCCGACGCGCTGCGCGGCATGCTTGCGGTGCTGGAGCGTAAGGGCCGCGTGCGTAAGCTCGACGCCCAAGTCTGCGGCGGCTGCAGCAAATGCGATCCGGCCACGGTGGAGCTCTACGAAATCGTCGATTCTTGAGGATCCGGGCAGCCATGCATTTCCACAGCATCCGGGATTGGCAGCACAGCCACGATTTCACCACCTCGGCCGAGGCGGAGGCCGAGCGCCGCACCCGCCTGGTCGTTGCGTTGACCTTCGTCACGATGATCGTCGAGCTGCTGGCCGGCTGGCTGACGGGCTCGATGGCCCTGCTGGCAGATGGTTGGCATATGGGCAGTCACGCCGCGGCGCTGGGTCTCAGTGCCTTCGCCTACGGCTTCTCCCGGCGCCGCGCCGGCGATCCGCGCTTCACATTCGGCACCGGCAAGGTGCCGACACTGACCGGCTACACCAGCGCCCTGCTGCTGGGGGCCGGGGCGCTCTGGCTGTTGGTCGAATCCTTCGAGCGGCTGCTGAACCCGGTGCAGATCCATTACGGCGAGGCCATCGCGGTCGCGATACTCGGTCTCGGGGTCAACGTCGCCAGCGCCTGGCTGCTGATGCATGGCGGTCACGACCATGGCCACGGACATGTGCACGGCCATGGAGACGCCCACGATCATGGGCATACACACGACCATGGCCACGAGCACGGCGCTCGGCACCAGGATTTCAACCTGCGCGCCGCCTACCTGCACGTGGTTACCGACGCGCTGACGTCCGTGCTCGCGATCGTCGCCCTCTGCGCCGGTATGCTCTGGGGCTGGGGCTTCATGGACCCGATGATGGGCCTCGTCGGCGCCGCGCTGATCGGCAACTGGGCCTGGCGCTTGGCGCGGGAGTCGGCGCTGGTGCTGGTAGACGCCGAGGACCACAGCGACATCGCCGACCGCGTCCGCTTAACCCTCGGGCAGGATCCGGACCTGGATATCGCGGACCTGCACGTCTGGCGCATCGGCGCCGCGAGCCGTGCCTGCATCGTCTCCATCGTCACCCACGAGCCGAGACCCGTGGACGAATACCGCGCCTCGCTGGCCGAAATCCCGGGGCTCGACCACGTGACGGTGGAGGTCAATCAGTGCCGCGACGCGCGCTGCCTCGGGTAACGCGGCCGAAGACCAGGGCTTGCCCGCGACGCACGACCGCTCGCGGCCGCTCGGCCCTGCGCCCAGCCGGCCGCCCGGCCGGTCGACCGGAAACCACGTTCCCGGGATGCGTCCGATTCTTGGCCGGGACGGCCGATCGATCACCGACCCCCTAAAGATTCCCCGGCGGCGCGCGCTCTCCAAGCCGCGCTTCGACGGCGGCGATCAAGCGGCGGTTGTCCGCCGGGCCGCGAACAGCGAC
>JAIPFF010000064.1 GCA_021736785.1 Thiohalocapsa sp.
CCGTAATCTGGGCAACGCCAACCGTTGGGTGCAGCTCGATCTGCAGGGGACGGTATCGAACCGCGACGGTGTCGGTGCGCGGGTGTTCGCGACGGCGGGCGGTGTGGGGCAGATTCGCTGGCAGGACGGCGGCTATCACCGCTGGTCGCAGCATCATCAGCGCCTGCACTTCGGTCTGGGCGCCAATACGGTGGTGGACCTGCGGGTGGAGTGGCCGAGCGGCAACAGCGACACGTTCTTCGGTGTGGCGGCGAATCGGCTGTATCGGGTCATCGAGGGTGCGGTGAGCGGCGAGGGGCAGTTGGTGGATCTGAGCGGCGGCGGCGGCTGCGATCTGCCGTCCGCGTCGCTGTTCAACATTTCGACCCGTGCCCGCGCGGGCGGCGGCGGCGCGACGATGATCGGCGGCTTCGTCGTTCGCGGCGACCGGCCCAAGCGGGTGCTGATCCGTGCACGCGGCCCCTCGCTGGCGGACAGCGGCGTCACCGGCGCTATGGGCGATCCGACGCTTCGGCTGTTCTCCGGTGCGACGCAGATCGACTTCAACGACAACTGGCGCGACTCGGACCGAGCCGCGGAGATCTCGGCGACGGGCAGGGCGCCGCAGTCGGATGCGGAAGCGGCCATCATCGCAACGCTTGCGCCGGGGGCCTACACGGCCCATGTCACGGATGCCACGGGTGCCGCGGGGATCGCGATTGTCGAGGCGTTGGGCGTCGACGAAGAGGCGGACGTGCGGTTGTTCAATGTGTCCACGAGGGCCAGCGTCGAAACCGGCGATGGGGTGACCATCGGCGGCTTCGTCATCCGCGGCAGCGGCAGCAAGCGCGTGCTGGTTCGCGGGCGCGGGCCATCGCTGGCGTCGTCGGGGCTGACCGGGACGCTGCGCGACCCGACTCTGGAGATCTTCTCCGGCGGAACCTCGGTCGCCTTCAACGACGACTGGCGCGACGACGCGCGCGCCGCCGAAGTCGCGGCCACGGGACGTGCGCCGGAGAACAACCGCGAAGCCGCGCTGCTGCTGGACCTCGGGCCCGGTGCCTATACCGCCATTCTGCGCGGAGACGAAGGCGCCAGCGGGATCGGCATCATCGAGGTGATCGCGGTCGATGAAGATAGCTGCCCATGAGAAGCCCCGCCGGCGTCACGGCTGTGCCGCCATCGGCGCCGAATCGCGCCGGCGGGCGTCGGCCGCGCCCCGCTTGTGGCGAGGTATGCGCCGGATGTCGTGTTAAGGCGGATT
This sequence comes from Thiohalocapsa sp., assembly GCA_021736785.1. Lineage (GTDB taxonomy): Bacteria > Pseudomonadota > Gammaproteobacteria > Chromatiales > Chromatiaceae > Thiohalocapsa. Next base: position 1,244 of record JAIPFF010000064.1, read on the forward strand.
CGTCGAGGAGAAGGCAGGCGATGATGCGCTGGATTCTCATTGCAAGTCTGTCGTGCTCGGCGCTCGGGCAGTCGGCGCTCGGGGCGATTCGTTTCGCCGACATCAGCGGGACCGCCGGGCCGTTCCCGACTACGGAGAGTTGGGGCGCGACGGCTGCGGACATGAATTCCGACGGCTGGATCGATATCTTCTACAACGCCCATCGGCAGCGTCCCTACATTTTCCGCAACGACGGTAACGGACAATTCACCGACGTGACCCTGCGGGTGGACCGCTCGAGCACTTGGGTGAAGTTTGCCGGCGACCAGCACGCGGGCTCCTGGGTCGACTTCGACAACGACGGCGACAAGGATCTGATCGTCGCGACGGGCGTGAACGTCGATGCGCAGTTTTTCGTCAACGAGGGCGGCTATTTTACCGACCAGGCCATCGCCTATGGCGCCGATAGCTTTACCGCCGCCGGGCGCGCGGCGTTTTGGGCGGATTTTTCGGGCGACGGCTACGCCGACCTGATCACGACCACGTTCAATCCCGCCAACGTCTACCGGCAGGATCCGCTGGTTGCGCTCAACCGCGTCAACGGACCGACGGGATTTTCCTGTGGGCCCCGCAACAACCACGTCCATCTGAACGATTTCAGCGTCGACGGCAAAGCCGACCTGCTTTGCATGCGCGAGGCCGCTCTGGACATTCTCTGGGACATCAGTGACTACGCCGTCACCGGCGGGCCTTTCGTCGATATCACCGCCGCCATGCCCGCGTCCGCATTGATCGCCGATTCCGCGGCGGCCGATTTCGACAACAACGGCGAAACCGATCTGCTGATCCTGCGCGGCAGCCTGCGCCTGAACGAAGCGGTGCTCGGCAGCGCGGATCGCATCGAGGTGCGTGTGGACGGCGGCGAAAGCACCGTCGTCGGCCCCGATGCGGGCTTTGATTTCGAAGGCGGCGACGAGATCAACGTCAGTATTTACAGTATGCAGTACACCCGCTGGCGCACATTCATCGGCGCCGCGGGTGTGCGTCCGGCCGAAGAGGGGCCGTTCGTGCTGAACAGCTCCGACCCGGCCGTGCATGGTCTGTCGCCCTTCGATCCGACCTTTGGCCGCTCGATCCACATCGGCTACGACACGACGCTGAGCCAGTGGCAAGTGCGTGTTTACTACGGCACCGAGGGCGGGCGCGCCTACTTCATGATCGACCGGCTCGCCGGCGCCGACTTCGCAAACCTCGTCTTCAGCGGGTTGACCAACGGCGACCAGGCGCAGACGCCGCACCTGTTCATCAACAACGCCGGCACGTTCACCAACGAGCCCTGGGGCCGCGGTCTCGGCGATGCCGTCTATTGCGCCAGCGCCGGTGTCGGAGACTTCGACAACGACATGGACGTGGACATTTATATGGTCTGCCGCGGCGGCGCGCAGAACCTGCCGAACCGGCTCTACGAGAACGACGGCAGCGGCAACTTCACGCTGGTGGCGGGTGCCGGTGGCGCCGAGGGTCCGCTCGGCACCGCGGTGGCGGACGGCGCCGGCATCGGTGACTCCGTGGTCGTTGCCGACTTCGACGCCGACGGATTCCTGGATCTGTTCACTGTCAATGGTCTCAATCTGCAGCCCTCCCGCGAGGGCGGACCGGCGGAGCTCTATCGCAACCTCGGCAACGCCAACAGCTGGATTCAGCTCGACCTCGACGGCGTCGTCTCGAACCGCGACGGCCTCGGCGCGAAGGTCTACGTGACGACGCCGGACGCGAAAATTCAGCTCCGCGAGCAGGACGGCGGCTATCACCGCTGGTCCCAGAACGCCCAGCGGCTGCATTTCGGTCTCGGCAGCAACACGATGATATCGACGCTGCGCGTGGAATGGCCCGGCGTCGGCGGCGTGGTCAACGTCAACGAGTTCTACAACATCAACGTGGGCTCGGGCGGGATCTACCGCATCACCGAAGGCACCGCCGGGATCGGCAGCGGGCTGCTGACCCGCACGACGCCGGGCGCGGCGGCCGGCGACGTGCCGCCGGGGCCCGGCGACGAATGCGGCGAGACCGACCCCGACAACCCGAGCCTGATACAGGAGCCCTGGTACCACCCGGACTTCGGCCCGGCAATGCTGGTTTGGAAGGACTGCGGCACCGGCGCTTGGCATCTGCGCACCAAAGGCGGCCACAGCCCGAAAACCGTCAGCTTCCGGGGCCGGCTGACGTCGACACGGCCATTCACGCGCATCGCCGGCTACGACATCGACAGCTTCGATAGCTTCGAGGTCGTCAGCCCGAACGAAGCGGTTTTCACGCTCAATGTGCGCGGCGTGCATGAGGACGGTATCGACTTCGAGGCCCCTGCCGGTTCTCAGTGCCTCGAGCTCGATGCGCCCGCCGAGATGCCGATCCTGGTCGGCGCCGGCCGCTGGGCAGCCACCTCGCCGTTGAGCCTGCAGATGACTCAACAGCGGCCATCCGCGTCGCTATTCAATATTTCGACCCGTGCCCGGGTGCGCGGCGGCGACGCGACGATGATCGGCGGCTTCGTCGTTCGCGGCGACCGGCCCAAGCGGGTGCTGATCCGCGCACGCGGCCCCTCGCTCGCGGCGAGCGGCGTCGCCGGCGCCATGGATGATCCGACACTTCGGCTGTTCTCCGGCGCGGCGCAGATCGACTTCAACGACAACTGGCGCGACTCGGACCGAGCCTCGGAGATCTCGGCGACGGGCAGGGCGCCGCAGTCGAATGCGGAAGCGGCCATCATCGCAACGTTGCCACCCGGCGCCTATACGGCCCATGTCACGGATGCGGCGGGTGCCGCGGGGATTGCGATCGTCGAGGCGTTGGGCATCGACGAAGAGGCGGATGCGCGGCTGTTCAACGTCTCCACGAGGGCCAGCGTCGAAACCGGCGATGGCGTGACCATCGGCGGCTTCGTGATCCGCGGCAGCGGCAGCAAGCGTGTGCTGGTTCGCGGGCGCGGGCCATCGCTGGCGGCGTCGGGGCTGACCGGGACGCTGCGCGACCCGACATTGGAGGTCTTTTCCGGCAGCACCTCGGTCGCCTTCAACGACGACTGGCGCAGCCATGCGCGCGCCGGCGAGGTCGGGAACACCGGGCGCGCGCCGCAGGATAACCGCGAAGCCGCGCTATTGTTGGATCTCGGGCCCGGTGCCTATACGGCCGTCCTGCGCGGGGACGGCGGCGCCAGCGGGATCGGCATCATCGAGGTGATTGCGGTCGATGAGGACGCCTGCCGATGACAAGACGGCTGTCTGCACGGTGTCGACGCCGACGGTGCCGACGCGGGCCTGCTCGGCTTTCGGGCGCTTTGAAATCGGGTAATCACCGACTTGGATTTCCTTATGCCGCTAATGTAAAACCGGATGTGCCGGTTGAGTGCGACCGGGGCTGACCTCTCGTTGAATAGCGCCGCTATAGTAGAGCGCGGGGTGTCGGTGCCGGCCGGTTCAATACCGAGCGACGCGCGCTCGATAACCCGCCGGCGATTTTCCGGCTCCGCCACTGTTGGCTGCGCGGCGCCAAGATCTTGGCCCGCCGTAGTGGGCGCATGGAATGTTGACGTCATGCTTATAGCGATAAGCGAGCGTTTGCTTGCCCTGATGGCGTGGTCACGGGCGGCCATGGCGATGGCCGTGCTGCATGATGTTGTTCGCACCCCGACGTCATTCGGAGGCCCGGTGACTGCGGCGAGAATGACGCTGGCCCCGAAATTTACCCGGTATCGGCCGCGGCGGCGAGTGTTCGGTGCGCCGCGGCCCGAGCCGGTTCACGCGTTGCGGTGCGGTATGCCCGTGCATCGCGGCCTTCGCAGAACAGCGCAAATCGACGCAACGGAAACTGCGTTCGATTTCTCACTTTCGATTTAAAGGCGGTTTCCATGGCGTCCCCCAAACGATGGCTAGTTGGTTTATGCCTCGGTTTTCTGTGCGGCTGGGGAGCGGCGCAGGCGCAGACAGGTGCTTTCTCGGCGGATAGGGTCATCACGGGGATGCCCGCCGACAGTATCGGCACGAGCGCACCGGCGCTATTCGCGGACGTCTCGGGCGCCGCCGGCATTTCGGGGTTCGTCGGCGAGTCCTACGGTCTCTCCTGGGGTGACCTGAACGGAGACGGGCGCCCCGATCTGTACGCGAACCATCATCGCCAACTGCCGGCCCTGTTCGTCAATCAAGGAGACGGCACGTTTATCGATGTCGCAGATCGAATCCCGTCGTGGACGGATGTTCCCGACGCCGATACCCACGGCGGCTCGTGGGCCGACTTCGATAACGACGGTGACGAGGATCTTTACGCGAGCGTCGAGATTACGACTCTCAACCGCTTCATGGTCAACGACGGCGGGCAGCTCGTCGACCAAGCGGCAATCTATGATCCGGCCATCGAGCAATGGCGGCCGCGGCTGCCGATCTGGTTCGATTATTCCGGCGATGGCCTGCTGGATTTCGTCATGGCCTCGGGACCGCGCGCCAGTGTCTCCACGGCCTCGCCCATGGCGACCTTCAAGCAGTCCGGAACCGGCTTCGTGGACGAATCCGGGGTGACGGGCCTGGATTGCGACAACTCGCAGACTGCCTACCTCGCGGACGTGACCCGAGACGGTCAGCTCGACTTCATTTGCGGCAAGGCGCAGTTCCCGCACAAGATTTATGACTACAGCCGGACGCCTTTCTTGGACGTGACCGGCCAACTGCCCAGCACCGTCGCGGCGATCGATACCGCCATTGCAGACTTTAACGGGGATCTGGTCTCCGACTACTTCATCGTGCGCGGCGAGCTTCGGCCTTCCGAAGCAGCGGCGGTCAATAGTCGGCGCGTAGACGCCCAGTTGATTACCAACGGGCGGCTCGAAAAGACTTTCTCGTTCGTCACCACTGGCGATGTCACTTTCGACATCGATTGGAGTGGGTTCGCTTTGGACAAGATCTTCATCGGTGCATGGGGTCTCAATCCGACCTCGCATCCGGTGAGCCTGTCCCCGGGCGATGCGACGGTGGAGGGGATGGCGCCTCATGACTCGGCAAGCGATGATGGGATCTTCATCGGTTTCGATCCTGCGCAGTTCCGATGGACCGTTGCCGTGTCGCCCGGCGGCAGCTGGCAATATGCCGCGGTCACGGCGCGCAGCACCGGTGCCATCTCGGGGATCTCGTCCACGGGCATAGAAAGCAACGAGCAGCCGATGCGGCCCGTGCTGATGCTGAGCAACCCCACCGGCCATCGGTCGATCGGCGATGCGACTGCGCCGTTGCAGTGCGTCAGCGCTGCCGCCGCCGACTTCGACAACGACATGGACGTAGATCTCTACCTCGTCTGCCGCGGCGGCGTGCAAAATATCGCCAACAAGCTATTTCTCAACGACGGCAGCGGCAATTTCACCGAAGTCGAAGGCGCCGGCGGCGCCGCCGGGATCATCGGGCCCGCGCTCACGGGGGCAGGCACCGGCGACAGCGTTGCTTTGGCCGACTACGACTCGGACGGCTACATCGATATCGCCGTGTCCAACGGGCTCAATATGCAGCCGCGACGCGAGGGCGGGCCCGACCAGCTGTTCCGCAACCTCATGAGCGGCAACAATTGGATCCACTTGGATCTCGAAGGTAGGGTCTCGAACCGCGACGGTATTGGCGCTCGCATCATCGCCACCGCCGGCGGCGTGTCACAGTATCGGGCCCAAGACGGCGGCTATCACCGCTGGTCGCAAAACCACAGCCGGATCCATTTTGGCCTGGCGGCCAATACCAGGGTGGATCTCGAGGTCACGTGGCCGGGCGGCAACAGCGACACGTTCTTCGGTGTGGCGGCGAACCGGCTGTATCGGGTCATCGAGGGTGCGGCGAGCGGCGAGGGGCAGTTGGTGGATCTGAGCGGCGGCGGCGGCTGCGATCTGCCGTCCGCGTCGCTGTTCAACATTTCGACCCGTGCCCGCGCGGGCGGCGGCGATGCGACGATGATCGGCGGCTTCGTCGTTCGCGGCGACCGGCCCAAGCGGGTGCTGATCCGTGCACGCGGCCCTTCGCTGGCGGACAGCGGCGTCACCGGCGCTATGGACGATCCGACGCTTCGGTTGTTCTCCGGTGCGACGCAGATCGACTTCAACGACAACTGGCGCGACTCGGACCAAGCCGCGGAGATCTCGGCGACGGGCAGGGCGCCGCAGTCGGATGCGGAAGCGGCCATCATCGCCACGCTGCCACCCGGCGCCTATACGGCCCAGGTCACGGATGCAACGGGTGCCGCGGGGATCGCGATCGTCGAGGCGTTGGGCGTCGACGAAGAGGCGGACGCGCGGTTGTTCAATGTGTCCACGAGGGCCAGCGTCGAAACCGGCGATGGCGTGACCATCGGCGGCTTCGTGATCCGCGGCAGCGGCAGCAAGCGCGTGCTGGTTCGCGGGCGCGGGCCATCTCTGGCGTCGTCGGGGCTGACCGGGACGCTGCGCGACCCGACACTGGAGATCTTTTCCGGCGGCACCTCGGTCGCCTTCAACGACGACTGGCGCGACGACGCGCGCGCCGCCGAAGTCGCGGCCACGGGACGTGCGCCGGAGAACAACCGCGAAGCCGCGCTGCTGCTGGACCTCGGGCCCGGTGCCTATACCGCTATTCTGCGCGGGGACGAAGGTGCCCGCGGGATCGGCATCATCGAGGTGATCGCGGTCGACGAGGACGACTGCCGTTGACCGGCCGGCAATCTAGTCAGCGCCAGTGGCCGTGTCGCCGAGCCCGGACAGAGCGCCGGGCGGCGCGGAGCGAAAGGGCCAGGCGCCGCCGATGGATTCTTTTGATAGCCTTGGCGTCGGACCGGCTCGTGGTTGGAAGCCGGGGTGTTTAGTCTGACCAGTGAGGCCGCGCCATGGGTCGTGCCGTCGGGAACCGCCGGGTTTTTCATGTCGAGCTGATCAAGCCGTCGCACTACGACGACGACGGTTATGTCGTTCAGTGGGTCAAGGCGTGGATCCCTTCCAACTCTCTGGCGGTGCTGTACGGCCTGACGCTTGAGGCGGCGGAGCAGCGCGCGTTGGGTGACGACGTCACGCTTCGGGTCAATGCCTACGACGAAACCAACACGGTGATCCCGGTCGAGCAGATCATCCGCCGCATCCGGCGGGCCGGCGGCGAGGGGCTGGTGTGCATGGTCGGCGTGCAGTCGAACCAATTCCCGCGCACCATGGATATGGCTCGGCAGTTCCGGGCGGCCGGCATTCCGGTGGCCATCGGCGGCTTTCACGTCAGCGGCTGTCTTGCGATGCTGCCGGAGATTCCCGCGGATCTGCAGGAGGCGCTGGATCTGGGCATCACGCTCTATGCCGGCGAGTTGGAGGGGCGCTTTGTCGACCTGCTGCGCGCCGCGCACCGCGGCGAGATGGCGCCTCTCTACAACTACATGGACGACCTGCCGAGCCTGGACGGTCAGCGGATGCCCTATCTGCCGCCGAAGGTGGCGCGGCGCTATGCGCCGATGCCCGGCACCTTCGATGCGGGTCGTGGCTGCCCGTTCCTCTGCAGCTTCTGCACCATCATCAACGTGCAGGGGCGCAAGTCCCGCTACCGCAGCCCGGACGATGTGGAGCGGTTGCTGCGGACCAACCTCGCCCACGGCATCCGCCACTATTTCATCACCGACGACAACTTCGCCCGCAATCGTAATTGGGAGGCGATCTTCGACCGCATCGCCGCGGTGCGCCAGGAACTGGGCGTGAAGTTCAACTTCACGATCCAGGTCGACACCATGTGCCACACGCTGCCCGGGTTCGTCGACAAGGCGCGCAAGGCCGGCGTGTCTCGCGTGTTCATCGGGCTGGAGGCCGTCAACGCCGATAACCTGAAGGCCGCGAACAAGAAGCAGAACAAGATCGCCAACTATCGCGACATGCTGATCGCGTGGCAGCGCAAGAAGGTGACGACCTATTGCGGCTACATCCTCGGCTTTCCGGACGATACGCCGGAGCGCATCCGCGCCGACATCGAGACCATCAAGCGCGAGCTGCCGCTCGATATCCTGGAGCTCTTCTGTCTGACGCCGCTGCCGGGCTCCGCGGATCACAAGGCCCTGTACGAGCAGGGCGTGCCCATGCGCGAGGACATGAACGCCTACGACCTGGAGCACGTCTGCACCGCCCACCCGCGGATGAGCGAGCAGGAATGGCTCGGCAGCTATCGCGACGCCTGGGACAGCTACTACTCCATGGATCACCTGGAAACGCTGATGCGCCGGGCCGCGGCGTTCGACCGCAACCCCAAGCGCATCATGGAGATCGCTTTGGAGTTCTACGGCTGCTTCCGGTTCGAGCACGTGCATCCGCTGCAGGGCGGATTCATCCGCCGCAAGGTGCGCCGCCAGCGCCGGCCCGGGCTCGCGATCGAGCATCCGCTGACCTTCTATCCGCGCCGGGCCGTCGAGGCGACGGTCACCTACTCGCGCCTGGCCGCGTATGCGCTGCGGGTCTGGCTCCTGTACCGCCGGGTTCGCCGCGAGATGGCCGAGCGCACCGAGCCCTATGTCGACGACGCGATTCGGCCGCATTACGAGCCCGCTCATGCGGATATGCCGCCGGCAGAGGCCGGGCAGGCACCGCTGCCGCAGCGTCGCGCCGTCGGTGCGTAGCGGCTCGGCCCGCGGGCTGCCCTCTGGTTAGTGCGGTCGGCCGACGCGTTCTCCGAAACGCGGATAGCCTCCGCGTGTCGGTCTCACGGCCTTAACCGGGTTGCCGTCGGGCCGCCGCCCGCCGAGGTTCAGCCCAGCCAGTTGAACTTCGGGCTGCTCAGCAGGATCAAGTGGATCAGCAGCGCGAGCCCCAGCAGGAACACGAACAGCGCGACCAGGGTGCGGCGCGGATCGAAGATCTGCCAGATTTTGTGCATTGTGTCCCTCCTCTTTCATTGCTTGCCGATTGCTCAGAGCCACGGCCGCCAAAGCCACGCAAGCACATGCGCCAGCGCGGCAACGGCGACGAAGGCCTTGAAGCTGGCCATGAAGATTTGGTGAAACTCTTTCGCCTCTTCTTCGGTCAGGCCGGTTGGGGATTTCTGTTCGGCCATCTCTGCTCTCCCCAGTGCAAAGGCCGCGACGACGGCGGGCCTCACTACACTGTCATCAATGGTTTGCAGGCGATGATCCGAGTCGGCCAGGGTGCATTGCCCGAACCATCGCGGCTCCTGTGGCTGCTCCGACGGCGACGCCCGGCGTCGGCATCGCGGCCGCAGTCATCGGTGTGCTGATTTAAGTGTAGTGCTTTCGCGGACAGCCGCTGGCGCCCGATTGAGGTCGCGGGATCGCTGACCCGATCGGCATGAGAGGGGGAGATTGACCACCGACGCCCCGGCGCAAGCCCCTGACCTCGCGAGTATGTAACCTCGCGAGTGCGTTCCCGGGGGCGCGCATGAGGGGATTCGGGATCGAGCCGCTTGGAAACCGGGGCGCGGTGGACGGGTATTCCGATTGCGCTCTTGTGCGGCCGGCATTGCGCCGGCCGCACGCCTTCAAGGCGCGCTTGCGCGATCGACGGGATGGGCGATCGGTCTTTGCGGCGTCTTTTGAAGGTCGATCAGCTCAGCCAGGTGAGCTGCGGGCTGCTGAGCAGCATGATGTGGATGATCAGCGCGAGCGCCAGCAGGAACCCGGAGAGTCCGAACAGGGTAAGGCGAGGCGGAAAGATGAGCCAGATTTGATGCATTAAGGTTCTCCTTTCTTTTTTGCAGCCCGCCCGCGGGGCGGGCCGGGGAAATGGACCGAGGACGGCGGCTCGCAATGCGATCCGATGATCCGATGCGTACGCGGCCGGGCTCGATGTGCCGCGGAGTCACGCACCGGTCCCGGTACCCGGCTGCACCGGCTTCCACACACGGAGCCGCTGCTGTCTGCCGAGACCGCGCTTCGGTCCGCGCTACAGCCAGGGCCGCCACACCCACGCGAGCACATGCGCGAGTACGGCGACACCGACGAAGCCGGAAAAGCTCGACATGAAGATTTGGTGAAATTCCTGAGCCTCTTCTTCCGTCAAGCCGGTCATGGATTTCTGGTCGGCCATTGCCTTTTCCTCCAGTCGATGGGCGGAGCGTTACCACGCTCATGATAAGGTTTTGCTAGCGCAAACGTCGACTTACGGGCTGCGCTTGTCGCGGTTCCTCGGGCCGGTGTCCGGTGCTGGCGCGCTGTTGCGTTCCCGCCGCCGGCGTGACCCCCGAGGCCGCTCACTCTAGTGTAGTTGCTCGGCGCGTTACCGTTGTGCGGAACATGGAAGTCGCCGCGAGGCGGGCGTGCGGGAATCGACAGGCAGCAGGGTGCCGGGAACGGCGTCGGGTGGCCCGATGCCTATACTTGCTTTGGGTATCGGTGAGGTCCTCGGCGGGCGCCGCCGCGTGGGGCAACCCGTTCGGCGCGCCGATCCGTCGCCATTCTTCGCCGGTCCGCCATGTCGGCTGCGCGTATCGCCGCCGCGCGGCGGCCGGTTTCCCGATCGGCCGGGAGGCAAACGGCTATGCGCAATCTCGTGCTGTGCTGCGACGGCACATGGAACACCCGCGACCAGCGGGAAAAGGGACTGCCCGCGCCCACCAATGTCGTCAAGCTGCACAACCTGTGCATCGAGGGCGACAGGCAACGCAAGTACTACCATCCGGGGGTCGGCACCGAGGGGACGCTGCTGCGGCGGTTGTTCGACGGCGGTATCGGCCGCGGGCTCGACCGAAACATCAAGAGCGCCTATCACTGGCTCTGCCGCAAGCACCGGCCCGACGACCGCATCTTTCTGTTCGGATACAGCCGCGGCGCCTACACGGTGCGCAGCCTCGGCGGCTTCATACTGCGCTGCGGACTGCTGGATCTGTCGGGACTGTCGCCCGCGCAGGGCTGGGCGCGGGTCGATACCGCCTACCGGCGGGGCTATCGACACAAGCAGCCGAAGCAGACGTGGGGCGCGGACTGGCCGGAGCGCATCGACAGCGACGGCAAGCCACCGGATATCCATTTCATCGGTGTTTGGGATACGGTCGGTGCGCGCGGCGTGCCCGATGATCAAATCTTCTTCGATCTGCTGTTCGACCGTCGGCGCAACTGGATTTTTCACGATACCCGGCTCGATGCCCGCGTGCACCATGCCTACCATGCGGTGGCGCTGGACGAGGTGCGTGCAAGCTTTGCCCCCACTCTTTGGACGCTCGAGAAGCCTCGTCCCGAGGGCAGCAGCTACGCGCAGCTCTGGTTTCCGGGCTGCCACGGCAATATCGGCGGCGGCCACCTGCTCGATGGGCTCTCCGATGTCGCGCTGGATTGGATGGTGCGCCAAGCCGAAGGGCAGGGGCTGCGCATCGACGAGCGGCTGATGGGGCAATTGCGCCCGGATCCTCGGGCTCCGGTGCACGAGTCGGTCACGGGTGTTTGGCGGCATTTCCGCACGCTGCCGCGCGCGGTGCCGCGCATCGCCGCCCCGCAGGTCAATCGGTCTCTGCATCCGGCGGTCTGGCAGCGCCATGGCGAGCCGCCGATCACGCAGGCGCCGTACCGCCCGAGCGTTGATTTAGTGCCGAATGAGCCCCGCGCCGTCACCGTTTATGCGCGCGAGCGCTGGAACGAGACCGGTATCTGGCTGGACGCATCGGCGCAATACCGGTTCGCGGCCGACGGCGAATGGGTCGACTGGCTCATCAAGTCCGGGCCGGAGGGGGTGCCGGAGCGCAGTTTGCGGCCATCGCATCTGGGCTATCGGCTCGGCGATCTGCTGGGCGTGCTCGCGCGACTCTACCAGGGCCTGACCGGGAAGCCGCTGGCGCATTGGTGGGGCACCAAGCGATGCCCGCGGGCGCCCTGGTTTGCGCTGGTGGGGATGGTCGCGAATCAGGCCGACGTCAATGGCGGCGGCACGCCGCCGCTGGGGGAAATGCACGTCATCGGTGCAGGCTCCGACGTCTTGTTCAGTCCCGAGCGCTCGGGCTACCTGTACTGCTTTGCCAACGACGCATGGGCGTTTTACGGCAACAACAGGGGCAGCGTGAGGCTGACGCTGACGCGCGTACGGACAAACGACGGCTAGGCAATCCAAGCCTCCCCGAGCGTCCAGGTACGGCGAAAAACAGGAGCCAGGGGCCGGTCGCGGTCGCGCTGGCGGTCCAGCCGCAGTGCCGTGATCAAATTTTTTGTATTAAAAAAGAATATAATTTCGCACTTATTGAGCTGAGCCATCTCCGGCACGGCCTGCGTTGCTTGAAAATGGCTCCGCCCGGCACGCGTTGGAAGGACGCTCCGGCGGACTTCACGCATACCTGAAACCTCGTTGCGCGACTCCTCAGAGCGGCCGGATGCGACCCGGTCCCTAGGTAAATTTCGATGATCACTTTATTTCTACTCCTGTTGTTCCCGCCTATATTGATGATTTTATGGCGGTTTTTTAAGGGCCCGGATGCAGCGAACCGGATTCTGGCGCTGGACTCCCTGACCATCCTCTTCATCGCCATGCTGGCTCTGCTCGCCGTTCTGTTCGAGCGCAGCATCTACCTCGACGTAGCGCTGGTGTTCGCGATGGTGGGGTTCGCCGGTGTCATCCTGTTCGGGCGTTTTCTGGAAAAGGGGGTCTGAGTGGACTATCTGGGATACCTCTTGACGGCCGGCGGACTGTTCTTTTTCTGGGTCAGCGGTCTGGGTTTGATCCGGATGCCCGACTTCTTCACGCGCATGCATGCCGGCACCAAGGCGACCACCCTGGGCTCGCTGCTGGTGCTGCTGGGCGTCGCCTGTCTGCAACCGCTGTGGGCGCCGAAGCTCCTGCTGCTGGTCGCCTTCATTCTCTTGACGAATCCACTGAGCGGTTCGGTGCTGGCGCGCGCCGCTCAACGCACCGGCACCGACACGGTTGCGATGCAGCATGATGCCTGTGCCGAGCGGGAGGCGCGGCGAGCGCAGGCAACCCTGGAGCCATCGAGCAAAGGGGAGGCCGGCGCATGACGGCTCTCATTGCGATCCTGCTTTTCGCCTGGATGATCGGCGGCGCCATCCTGGCGATTCAACAGACCGATCTGCTGCAGGCCGTGGTCGGCTTCTCGCTGGTCAGTCTGGGTGCGGTCGGGCAGTTTTTCCTGCTGCACGCCCCCGACGTGGCCATGACCGAGGCGGCGATCGGTGTGGCGGCGGGCAGCTTCGTACTGCTGATGGCCGTGCGCCAGCTTGGCCGGCAAGAAGACAAGGATCTGAAATGAGCCAGGTTCCGCTGCGCAAACGGGTGCGCGTCAAGACCCTCCTGCTGGTGCTGTTGTGCGGCTGGCTGCTGTCCCTGCATCTGACCATCCTGCTGCATCACGGTCCGGACGGCGCTAGCCAGGCGGTGGGCGATGCCCTGCTGGCCCGTAATGCCGAGACCGGATCCGCCAATGCGGTGACCTCGGTCGTGGTGAGCTACCGCGGCTTCGATACTCTGGGTGAGGTGACGGTGCTGTTTCTGGCCGCCACCGGTATCGGGATGCTGTTCGGCTCGCGGCCCCGGGATGAGCAGGGTGCTCGGGTCCCGGTGCGCAGTCCCCCGAACGAGATGATGGTCACGGGTACGCGCCTGCTGTTTCCGGTGCTGCTGCTGTTCGGCGTCTATATCGTCGTCCATGGCCATCTCTCGCCCGGCGGCGGGTTTCAGGGGGGCGTCATCATTGCGACCGCCTTCTTTCTGCGCATGCTCGCGGATCCGGGCTTCATCCTGGACCACGCCCGGATCGGCCTGCTCGAGGCGCTCTCCGGCAGCGGTTTCGTGCTCTTCGGCCTGATCGGCCTGGTGCTGCTGTCCACCGGGACCTTCCTCGGGAATTTTCTGCCGCATCCGGTCTCCGCGATGGGGCAGCTCCTGAGCGCGGGGGTGATACCGCTCATCTATATGCTGGTCGGGGTCAAGGTCGGCGCGGAGGTGGGCGCCATCTTTCAGGACATGCTGGCGCGGGACTAACCATTTAAGCCGCGTCGGCGCCGGCATTCACGTGCCTGCAGCCTCCGTCTGCGATCATCGGCCAGAAAGCCGGGCCAGACATCCGGGGGGCAGACATCCGGCGACCCGACGCGATTCCAATCGGATCGGTTGATCAAGCGGCTGACGGAGATCCGCATTCCTTCGCGGCCCGTCCAAGGATTTGTAAACATGCTCGAGTTTCTGGATAGCCCCGGAGTGCTGCAAGGCATCTACATCACGGGCAGTCTGACCCTATTCTTCATCGGACTCTATGGCCTGCTGGCCAAGCGACACCTGCTGAAGGTGCTGATCAGCCTGGCCGTGATGGAGATGTCGGTCTACCTGCTGTTCGTCGGACTCGCCACCTCGCCCGGCGAGACGGCGCCCATCCTCGCCGACGGGCTGGCGACCTTTACCGGGATGGCCGACCCGGTGCCGCAGGCGCTGACGCTCACCGCGATCGTCATCGGCATGGCGGTGCTGGCGCTGGGGGTGTCGTTGGCGGTGCAGTACCACCGACTCACCGGCAATGCGGACATTCGCGCCATGTCGGAGCTCAAGGATTCCTGATGGAGCTGCAACTGACCCCCGTCTGGTTCATCGCCCTGCCGTTGCTGGTGGCCTTTGCCTCGCCGCTGTGGGTCCGACTGCAACTGCTGATGCCGCTTCTGTTCGCGGTACCGCTGCTGCTCCTGGTCCTCGCGATCTCGCTCGTTCCGGTGGTGCGCGCGGCGCCGCTGCTGGAGACCATCGTCATTGCACCGCCACTGGGCATCCATCTGCATCTGGATGCCGCCGCCCTGGTGATGCTGATCCTGTTCAATCTGGCCGGGGCACTGATGGCGGCCTTCCTGTGGCTGGGCGATACCGAGCCATACCTGCGCGGGCGCCAGCCATTTATCCTCATCATGCTCCTGATCACCGGTTGCACCGGGATGGTGCTGACCGGCGATCTCTTCAATCTCTATGTCTTTCTGGAGATCGCGGGAGTCAGCGCCTACGCGTTGAGCGCCCTGCGGCGCGACCGCGGCGCGCTGGAGGCCGGTCTCAAGTACCTCATCATCGGCTCGGTGGCGGCGGTTTTCTTTCTGTTCGCGGTGGTGCTCATCTATCTGCAGACCGGGCAATTGAACATGGCCGCGGTGGCGAGCGACTTCGCCGGCATCCCGGCGCCGATGCAGGCCTTGATCGGGCTGCTTCTGCTGGTCGGACTCGGCATCAAGGCCGAGCTCTTTCCTTTCAACTTCTGGGTGCCGGACATCTACCGCGGCAGCGATCCGGCGACGGCCGCGCTGTTCTCCGGCATCCTGGTCAAGGCCTTCATCTTCGTGCTCTTCCATCTGGTGTTTCTGCTGCTGGCCGATCCGGACGTGGCGCGCGCCTGGTTGATGGGGCTGGGCGCGCTGACCATGCTGGTGGCGGAGCTGGTGGCGCTGCGGCAACAGGATTTGCGCCGCATGCTGGCCTACTCATCGCTCGGCCAGGTGGGCCTGATCGTGCTGGCGCTAGGCTTCGCGAGCGAGGCGACCACGGCCGGGGCGCTGTTCCACATGGTCAACCATACTCTGGTCAAGCTGCTGCTCTTTTTCGTCGCCGCCCTGATGCTGCGCCGCGTCTTGTCGCTGCGACTCGGCGATCTGCACGGGATCGGCCACCGAATGCCGGTGGCGACGGGTCTATTCGTACTCGGAAGCCTGGCGGTGCTGGGACTGCCGCCACTCAGTGGCTTCATCAGCAAACTCTGGATTCTGAAGGGGTTCGCCGCCGCGCAGCTGTTCTGGCCGATCGCCCTGATTCTCCTGGCCGCGTTGATCGAGGCGGCCTATTACTTCCGTTGGATCAAGGTCTTCTATGACACTGATCCCGCGAAAGCCCATCCCGGGATCATGGCCGGTCCTGTCCAGGGCGCTCCGGTCTATCTGCCGCTGCTGCTGATCGGCGGGCTGCTGCTGCTGTTCGGTGTGGCGCCGTTCTTGCTCGAAGTCAGCTTCGTCGAGGGCGCGCAGTCACTGCTGGCGCGCGAAGCCACCCTGGAGCAGGTGCTGGGAGCCCGGCTATGAGCCTCATCGTCAAAATGCTTTTTCTGGCCGTCTCGCTGAGTCCGGCGCTGACCCTGCTGGTCTGGGGCGATGCCGTTGCTTGGCCACTGCTCGGCGGGATCGAGCTGACATTCGACCTCAATCCGGTCTCGGGCTTCTTCATGCTGCTGCTGGCCCTGGGGGCGCCGCTGGTGGCCCTGCCGATGCTCCGCGGGGCGCATGAGGGTCCGGCCTACGGCCTTTATGCGCTGTTGCTGCTGGGGATGCAGCTGCTGCTGCTCGCGGGCGATTTCATCGGCTTTTTTGTCGGCTGGGAGATCATGACCTGGAGCAGTTATCTGCTCCTGCTGCGCTCCGAGCGCAGCGATCTCGAAGGCGCGCAGTCCTACATCCTCTTCAATCTGGCGTCGGCTTTCCTGCTACTCGCGGGGATACTCGGATTCTACAGTCTCACCGGTGACTTCAGGATCGAGGCGCTGGCCAGCGCCGGACCCGCGGAGCAACTGATCCTGGCTGCACTCTTCGGGGGCGCCTTCCTGATCAAGGTCGGGACGCTGCCGCTGCACATCTGGGTGCCGCGTGCCTACGATCAGGCCCCCGACACCTTCAGCGCCTTTCTCTCGGCGCTGATGTCGAAGATGGGTATCTACGGCTTGGTGCTGCTGCCGACGCTGTTTCCGCAGGGACTCGCCGGCCTGCTCGGCAGCCTGCTGAATGGTCCGGCGGCGGGCTATATCCTCGCCTGGATCGGGGTCATCACCTCGATCATCGCGACCTTCAAAGCGATCTCGCAGGAGGACATGAAGCGTCTGCTGGCCTATTCCTCGATCGCCCAGGTCGGTTACATCACCACGGCGATCGGGGTCGGCAGCTCGCTGGCCCTGGGCGGCGCGCTGTTTCAGGCCCTGGTGCACACCCTGGTCAAGCTCCTGCTGTTCATCACGTTCGCCGGGATCATCCTGCAAACGGGACAGCGGCGCTTCAATGATCTCGGGCACCTGATCGACCGCATGCCGATCGCCTTCTTCGCGGTCCTGATCGGCATCATCGGTCTGGCGGGTATGCCGCCGCTGCCGGGCTTCGCGGCCAAATATCTGATCTTCGTTGCGTTGATCGATGCGCGCTGGCTGCTGCTTTTGGCTGCCATGCTGCTGTCGAGCACGGCCGCCTTCATCTATTGCTACAAGCTCATCTATGCGCCCTTCCTGGGCCATGCCAATTCGCCGGAGGCGAAAGCCGCGACCGAAGCGCCGTGGCCCTATCTGGTGCCGCAGGTGATGCTGATGGGGCTGCTGGTGCTGCTCGGCATCTTCCCCGGTCTGGCCATCGAGCTGGTCATCGATCCGGTGCTGATCGGGCTCGGCATGGCGGCGCTGGGCGCACCCTCCCCGGGCGAGCTCGCCACGGCTTACGGAGGCTATGACGGCGTGGTGCTGATGAGTGTGTTCGGCTCCGCCTTCATGATCGTGACGGGCCTCTTCTTCCTGCTGCGCGGGCGGATGCGCCGGGCCGGCAGTGCCTACGATCTCAGTTTCGCCGGTGAGGTTCCAACCGCCGAGACGCCGCTGCATTACGGTGCGGGCATGGGCCGCGAACTGCGCCGTATTCCCCTGGTGGACTGGATCCTGAGTCGTACCACGACGCGCTTCCAAGCCGGGCTGACACGTCAGTCCCTGGCGGCGTCGGGACTGTTGGGCGGACTCTACAGGCGTGATCCCCAGACCTGGATCCTGCTCGCGGTGCTGCTATTCGCCGTCGCATTGACCCTGATGCTGTTGGCGGGAGGTCTCTGATGCACGTCATCCTCGATGCGCTGGCCATGATCGGCCTCAGCTACGTGATGGGTTTTCTCTTCTACGGCTTCTACCGCCAGTTCAGTGCGCGGGTGCAGCGTCGCTGGGGACCGAGCATCTGGCAGAACTTCTTCGACAATATGAAGTTTCTGCTCAAGTCCGAGACCCTGAGTCATGGTCCCATGTTCTTTTTCGGACCCATGATCATCGCGGCAGGGGCGATCACCACGGTGCTGTTCGTCCCCTTCCTCAAGGACTCCGATTGGCTGCAGGGCTTCTCGCATTCCGGCAACCTCATCCTCATCGTTTACCTGCTGGTGGTCGGCCCGCTGGGCAACGCGCTGGCCGTCGGTTCCAGCGGTAACCCCTTCGGCGTCATGGGCGTGACCCGCGGACTGACGCGTCTCATGGGTCTGGAAGTGCCCTTTTTCCTGGGGCTGGCGCTGGTGATGCTGCAGCATGAGACCACCTCGGTCCATGCCATCATGGCCGCGCAGGACGGCATCGCCCAATGGAACCTTTTCACCAATCCGATTGCCTTCATGGTGATCCTGCTGCCCTTCATCGCCAGCCAGAATGCCTCGCCATTCGATGTGGTCGGTGCGCCGGTGGAGGTCTACGCCGGTCCCAGGGTCGAGTTCGGCGGGCGTCTGCTGGGCGTGCTCATGACCCAGAACATGATGATGACCATTGCCAAGCTGGTGCTGGTGGTGGATCTCTTCATGGGCGGCGCCACCAATATTTTCATCTTGATCGCGAAGGCGTTTTCACTCTTTTTGCTGACCGCCGCGATCAGTCTGGCCTTTCCCCGGCTCAAGACCGAGCAGACAGTGGATTTCTTTTGGAAAGTTCCTCTGGGGCTGGGTGTCCTCGGGGTCGTCGCAACCGTTTGGTTTCCATGGGGTGCCTGATGTATCACAACAATCACTGCGAGGGATTTCAATGCGAGCAACGGATGCTGGAAGCGTCGCTGGGTGAGGAGGGCGGCGAACTGGGCGTGCTCGACCGCCTGGTGGCCTGGATGCGCCAGCGCAGCCTGTTCGTGCTGGCCTACGGCACCGGCTGCGGCGCCATCGAGATGCGTCCGCTGATGACCAGCCGTTTCGATGCCGAGCGGTTCGGGATCATCGGCGCGGCCACGCCGCGCCAGGCGGATGTCCTGGTCATCAGCGGCTATCTCGCGGTCAAGACCCTGAAGCGGGTCATCCGCAGCTACGAGCAGATGCAGGAGCCCAAGTACGTCATCGCGCTGGGGAGCTGCGCCATCAATGGCGGGATGTACTGGGATTCCTACAACACCATCAAGCAGGTCGATCATTACATTCCGGTGGATATGTACGTCACCGGCTGCATGCCCCGGCCCGAGGCCCTGATCGAGGGCTTCGCCGCCCTGCAGGAGAAGATCAAGCGCGGCGAGCCGGGCGGTTTCCAGCGCTATCGCGAGAATATCGACTGGTACAAGGGCAACCAGCGTCGGGTGCTCGGCGACAATATGCCGCCGGATTACACCTACGACTGGTACCACGCCGGGGGCACCGCCTGATGCTGGATGCCCTGCTTCCGCACCTGCATGGCTTCGACATTCTCGATCAGACGCAGCGCAATGCACGCAAGGCCCTGCTGCGCGTTCCGCGGGGCCAGCTCTTTTCGCTGCTCGGCCTGCTCAAGCAGAGTCATGGCTTCGTGACCCTGACCGGCATCGCCTGTACCGATTGGATCGAGGACGAGGTTTTCCGTCTGACTTATCTCCTGGAAACGGCCGGGGGCGATGCCCTGCTCGGGGTGCAGACCGACATCGGGCGCGCCGGTGACGCGCTGGAGACGGCGATTCCGCTCTGGCCCCAGGCCGAAATTTTCGAGCGCGAATTACATGAAATGTTCGGCATTCCCATCCCCGGACATCCCAGCCTGGGTGATTTCATGCTCGAAGGCTGGACCCATACGCCCCCCATGCGCCGTGAGTTCGACACCCTGAAGTTCGTGCAGGAGACCTACGAGATGCGCACCGGACGTGAGGACAACCAGGACGTGCGCGAGGCGATCCGCCGTCGCAAGGCCGCCAAAAAAGAGGCCGCGGCAAAGGCGGGGAGCAAGGGCGGCAGCAAGGGCGGGGAGACGGCATGAGCAAGGCGACCCGGCACACGGATACTCCGGCCACGTCCATAAAGATCTTCCATGGCCCGCAGCACCCCGGGGTCACGGGCAACATGAGCATGGAGCTTGACCTCGATGGCGAGACCATCGTCAAGGCCGTTACCCATGTCGGCTATCTGCATCGCGGCTTCGAGAAGCTGGTCGAGCGGCGCACCCTGATTCAGGCCTTTACCATCGTCTGCCGGATCTGCGTACCCGAGCCCGACCCCAACGAAGAGAATTTCGCGCGCGGCATCGAGGAACTGGCGGGGCTGGAGATCAGTGAACGGGCAAAGTTCATCCGTGTCATGGTGTTGGAGCTGGCGCGGCTCCAGGCCCACTATCTGTGGCTGGCGGGGCAGGGCGGATCCATCGGCCACGAGGTCGTGCCGCAATGGGCGGTCGGTGAGCGCGATTTCATCCTCGACCTGTTCGAAGCGCTGAGCGGCGGGCGCGTGTACCACATGTACATCTATCCCGGTGGCGTCAAACGCGACCTGCCGGAGGGGCTGCTCGAGCGCCTGAGCGACCTGCTGGACCGACTGGAGCAGCGCCTGCCGGAATACGACCGCGTGTTCTTCGACAACGCCGCCGTGCGCAAGCGTCTTCAAAACGTGGGTGTGGTCGATGCCGACGAGGCCATCGTCAATGGCTATTGCGGACCGGTGCTACGCGGCTGCGGGATCGCGCGCGACGTGCGCCGGGATGCCCCCTATCTGGTCTACGATCAGCTCGAATTCGACATCCCCACCGAAACGGGCTGCGATGCCTATGCGCGCGCGCTGGTGCGCCGGGCGGAAATGTACCAAAGCATACGGATCCTGAGGCAGGTCATTGCTCGAATGCCGCCAGGGGAGTTTCAATGCAAGCTGCCCCGGCACCATAAGTTCAGGCTCCCCAAGGCGGAAACCTATGTGCAGACCGAGTCCGCTCGGGGTGCCTTCGGTTATTTCATGGCCGGCGACGGCACCGAGTATCTGCGCCGGCTGCAGGTCCGCGGCCCCTCGATCGTACACGGGTTCACCCTGTTGGAGCCGCTCCTGGTCGGCGCGCAGCTCTCGGATGTTGCCCTGATCATGAATTCGCTCGGCATCTGTCCGCCCGAGATCGAACGTTGACGCAGCCGTGAATCCTTGCCGACGCGATTGACCTCTTTAATGATCAACCCCCACGCTACGGAGATGTGATCATGGCCTGGACTCCCGACGTCAAAGGGCTGATTCAGCCTTTCACCGCACTGAAATCCAGTGTCGAGCAACCCTATACCCTGAACTATCCCGTCGAGAAGCGTCAGGATGTCACGGGTTATCGCGGTTTCCATGTCAACAGCCTGGCTCTCTGCGTGGGCTGTGGCAACTGTCAGGAAATCTGCATGAACGAGGCCATCGACATGGTCGAGGCCACGGGTGAGATCAACCCGAAGAACGCCAGCGGACTGGTCCCGCGCATCGACTACGGCCGCTGCTGCTGGTGCGGCCTCTGCACCGATGTCTGTGGCCCGGATTCACTGCGCATGGAAGGGGATTACACCTACGTCAGCGCGGACGCCGACAGCTTCCTCTACATGCCGAAAGACCGCTAGGAAGACCCATGCGACGACTTCAATGGGGCGCGGTTCTGTTCGTCGTCTGGCTGGGTCTGACCAATTCGTTCCGGATCCAGGAGCTACTGGCCGGGCTCCTGATCGTCACGGCCATCGTCTGGCTGACCATTCCCACACAGGCCGCCGGACAGGGCGCCGGCGAGGACAACAGACCCTGGAGTCTCATCGAACTGCTGCGTTACCTGCCGGTGTTCCTGAAGAATCTGGTGCTTTCGAACATCGATGTGGCAGGTCGGGTGTTGAATCCCGGCCTGCCCATCAACCCCGGCATTGTGCGTGTCCCCACCGGTCTCACGCGTCCCTATCAGCGCCTGATCCTGGCCAACAGTGTCACCCTAACACCCGGCACCGTGACCCTGGAGATGGACGGCGAGGACATGTACATCCACTGGATCGATGTCCGCACCGCCGACCCGGATGCCGCCG
Organism: Thiohalocapsa sp.; assembly: GCA_021736785.1. Taxonomy (GTDB): domain Bacteria; phylum Pseudomonadota; class Gammaproteobacteria; order Chromatiales; family Chromatiaceae; genus Thiohalocapsa. The sequence goes on from JAIPFF010000064.1 coordinate 23,162, forward strand.
GGGAGATGATCAAAGGCGACATGGAACGGGCGATCGGGCGGATCTGACCTCGACCCCTCGCCGACACGGGTTCTTGAGTCTGCTGACCAGCTGGAGCGAGTCGTCGGTCGGGCGAGGCGACACCAGCTCGGCATCTTCGTGTCCGGACCGTCCCGGGTGTTTCCGAACCGCTCCCTGAAGTCTCGGGATGCGCCTTGCCTCGGCCCCCGAGTCCGAGCCCGCGCAGTCGCCACGGCAGCAGTAGCGCGGCCAAAATGGCGGATAGCGCGCTCGACGGGAGCGGCTTCGGCGGCGAAGTCGATGATGCGCCTGACCGCACTGCAGTTCGGATAGCCCGGGGGCACGGACTTGTATCGCCGCGCCGGCGCCGGAGCGTGGCGCCGGCGCCGGAGAGTCAGGCCGCGATGCCCGAATGCCTCAGCAGCGCGTCGGTATTGGGCTCGCGGCCGCGGAAGGCCACGTAGAGCTCCATCGCATCCGCCGAGCCGCCCTTCTCCAGGATCTGCTCGCGGAAGGCGTGCCCCGACTGCGGATCGAAGATGCCGCGCTCCTCGAACAGCGAGAAGGCGTCCGCGGACAGCACCTCGGCCCATTTGTAGCTGTAGTAGCCGGCCGCGTAGCCGCCGGAGAAGATGTGCGAGAAGCCGTGGGCGAAGCGATTCGTCGCCGGCGGCTTCAGCACCGCCACGCGGTCGCGGACGTCATCGAGGATCTCGTAGACGCGCCCGCCGCTTGCCGGGTCGTATTCCATGTGGATGCGGAAGTCGAACAGCGCGAATTCGAGCTGGCGGACCATCTGCATCGCCGACTGGAAGTTCTTGGCCGCGGTCATGCGCCGGAACAGATCCTCCGGGATGCGCTCGCCGGTCTCCCAGTGGGCGGCAAAGAGGTCCAGGGATTCGCGCTCCCAGCACCAGTTCTCCATGAACTGACTCGGCAGCTCCACCGCGTCCCAGGGCACGCCGTGGATGCCGGCGACGGGCGGATAGTCGACCTTGGTCAGCATGTGGTGCAGGCCGTGACCGAACTCGTGGAACAGGGTCTCGACCTCGCGGTGGGTCAGCAGCGACGGCTGCCCGTCCACCGGCGGCGTGAAGTTGCAGACCAGATGCGCCGCCGGCAGTTGCGCGCGGTGGGCCATCTTCATGCGCGTGACCGCGCCGTTCATCCATGCGCCGCCCTGCTTGCGCCGGCGCGCGAAGGGGTCGAGGAAGAACTGCGCGCGGGTCTCGCCGGCCTCGTCGAGGATGCGGTAGAAGCGCACGTCCGGATGCCAGGTGTCGACGCCGTCGGCGGGCTCGATGCGCACGCCGAACAGCCGCTCGGCAACGGCGAACATGCCGTGCACGACGCCCTCCAGCGGGAAGTAGGGCTTCAGCTCCTCGTCGCTGATGGCGTAGCGGTGCCGGCGCAGCTTCTCGGACCAGTAGCCGAGATCCCAGGGCTGGATATCGTCGACGCCGTGCTCGGTGAGCGCGAAGGTCTTCAGCTCGTCTAGCTCGCCGCGGGCCCGGGCCACCGAGCGCTCCGCGAGGTCGTCCAGGAAGGCCAGGACCTCATCGGTGCTGCGCGCCATCTTCGGCGCCAGCGACAGCTCCGCGTAGCTCCCGAAGCCGAGCAACTGCGCCTGCTCATGGCGCAGGGCCAGGATGCGCTCCATGACCTCGGTGTTGTCCCATTGGCCGGCATGGGGCCCCTGGTCCGAGGCCCGGGTGGTGAAGGCCTCGTAGACCTCCCGGCGCAGGTCGCGGTCCTCGGCGTAGCGCATCACGGGCTCGAAGGACGGGAAGTCCAGCGTCAGCACCCAGCCGTCCAGCTCGCGCTCTTTCGCGTGCTGGCGCGCCAGCGCCTTGGCCGATGCCGGCAGGCCGGCCAGCCGCGTCTCGTCGGTGAGGTGCTTGTGCCAGGCGTTGGTGGCATCGAGCACGTTCTCGGCGAACTTGGCCGTGAGACTGCTCAGCTCCTGGCTGATCTCGCGGTAGCGGGTCTTTTTTTCCGGCGGCAGGTCGACGCCGGCAAGGTGCAGATCCCGCAGCGTGTTCTCCAGCATCTTGCGCTGGGCCGCGTTCAGGCCGGGCTGCTCGGAGACGCGCTTGTAGGCGCGATACAGATCCGGGTTTTGGCCGACCTCGCTCGCGTAGTCGCTGAGCTTGGGCAGGCAGGCGTTGTAGGCCGCGCGCAGCTCGTCGCTGTTCATCACCGAGTTTAGATGGCTGACCGGGCCCCAGGCGCGGGACAGGCGGTCGTCCTCTTCTTCGATGGGATCGACGAAGGTCTCCCAGGTGGCCTCGTCGGCCTTGGCAGTGAGCTCGGCGATCAGCTTGCGGCCGTCGGCCAGCAGTTGGTCGATCGCGGGCTCCACATGCTCCGGCCGAATACGGCAGAAGGCGGGAAGAGGGGCATTCTCCAACAACGGGTTGTCCATGGCGGCGGCGACCTCGGGCAAAGATATCGATGGGGCTGGCACACCGGCACCTGGGGGCGGGAGCAGCGTCGTTTCCCGAGAAATCGGTGCCGGCGCGCCGGTTTCAACGTGTCGCCCGACCCATGCCGGGCGGGGCGCGGATCAGTTGGTGAGGAATCCGGCGTTCTCGACACCCGGTACACGTCCGCTGCGCAGCATCCGGACCTGGTCTTTCGTCGCCCGCGGTTTGAACAGACGCGGCACGCACAGATAGTGACGCCAGAGGTCGTAGTGCACCGGGTTGCTTGCGCGGGCATCCACCTGCCGCCATTCGTCGGCGATGCCGGTGGGCGAAAAGTCGCCGCCGGCGCCGTAGGCGTAAACCTTGTAGTGGCCCTTCGGCGTGCAGCGCAGTCCCTCGAAGGATACGTTTCGGGCACCGCCGGCGGACTCGGTGATCAGCGTGTAACGGACGACGCCGTCGCTGCCGGTGGAAAGGCTGGCCCGGTCGATGAAGTGGCGGAAGCGCGCATCGCCGCCGTCCACCGAGATCTCGATCATGTCTTTATCCCGGGGCCAAGCGGGCAAGCGGACGCTGGCTTCCTCCTGCCATTTGCGGCCTTCGCGCACGCTGCTCGGCACGGGCATTTCGGCATCGTTGACAAACGGCGTCTCGGCCGGCGCCGGCGCC
>JAIPFF010000015.1 GCA_021736785.1 Thiohalocapsa sp.
AGGTCGAGCCCGGGCGGCGCGGCGCGGCGCCGCCGGCTCGCTCGAGGCGGGGGCGTGCCGGCAGCGCGGGCTGCACCGAAGCCGCCGGGGTGCTGCGCGCGGGCGGCAGCGCCGCCGAGCAGACAGCCCCGGGCGAGCGCCGCGGACTGCGCATTCGCTACTGAGCAATCGACGCCGCGGGACGAGGCCGGGCGTCCGGTCGCCTTCAGTCGGTATCCAACAACCCCGGCGTGCGGCAAGGGCCATGGTCCGCGCCGGCCGCGCCGAAACCGAGGAGACGCTTCGATGGCCGGAACAACCAATAGCTTGCGCGGCAAGCTGATCTACGCCCTGACCGATGTCGGCGAGGGTTCCGACGAGCAGATCTATCGCGTCCAGGGTATGGGCAAAGCCACCGTCTACAGCATCGGCGAGGGTGTCGTCGGGGCCGTGGTCAGCGATATCCAGAGCCCCAAGCTGCGCCCCGAGCGGCGCAATTTGATGGCACACCGCGCGGTCCTCGCACATCTGCTGGAGCAGGGCTCGGTGCTGCCGATGCGCTTCGGCGTCGTCGCCGCCAATGCGGACGCGGTACGCGCCCTGCTGCACGTCAACCGAGAGGCCATCGCCGACCAGCTTCAGCGCGTGCGCAATCGGATCGAGATGGGTCTGCGCGTGTCTTGGGACGTCGCCAACATCTACGAGTACTTCGTGGGCATGCATCCGCTGCTGTACGAGGCCCGAGACAGCCTGCTGCGGCGCGGCGACGGTGCCGGGCGCGACGAGAAGATCGAAGTCGGGCGAATGTTCGACCGGCTCGTCAACGATGCCCGCGAGCAGTACACAGAGCAGGTGGCTCAGGTCATGAGCGGCTTCTGCGAAGAAGTGGTGGCGAATCCGCCGAAGAAGGAAAAGGAGGTCATGAACCTGGCCTGCCTGATCGAGCGCGACGCCCAGGCCGAGTTCGAGCGCGGCGTGTTCGAGGCCTCCAAGCTGTTCAACAACGACTATCTGTTCGACTACAACGGCCCGTGGGCACCGCATAACTTCGTCGACCTGGACTTGGCCACGCCGGAACCGCTCGGGCTGGCGCAGAAGGCGGGCTGAGCTCCCGCCAGGCCACCGCCCGCGCGCACCCGGCGCGCGTTTCACGAGGGATACGGCCGCTCTGCCGGGGTCGTCGTTGCGCCTCGGCACATCCGGAGATCGACATGCTGCTGATCGACGACATTTTGATGTCGCCCTACAAGGGTTTGCTGTGGGTGTTCGAAGAGATCCACAAGTCCGCCGTCGAGGACATCGAAGGCGAGGCCGAGCGCATTCGCAACGAGCTGACGGATCTCTACATGATGCTCGAGACCGAGCAGATCGACGAAGACGAGTTCGACCTGCGCGAGACGGCACTGCTGGATCGGCTCGACCGGATCGAAGCGCAAGCCGAAGCGGACGCGGCGGCCGGCGACGACGAGGCCGATTCCGGGCTCGACGACGCTCCCGAGGAGGCGGAGCCGGCAACGGCGTGCACGCTGCTCGAGCCGGACGCGCAGTCCCGGGATGCCGAGCGCAAGCGCCGGGAGCTCGATGTGGAAGATGCCGCCATCCGGGATTGATGCATGTCCGCCCTCGAGCCCGGGTCGAATTGCCTCGAAGAGACGGCGCTGTCGCTGCTGTTTTTCGGCGGCAAGGGCGGCGTCGGCAAGACCAGCTGCGCCTGTGCATCGGCGCTGTGCATCGCGAGGGCGCGTCCCGGGGAGTCGGTCCTGTTGTTGTCCACCGACCCGGCCCATTCCGTGCGCGATGCGCTGGCGGACTTGCGTGCGCCGCGCAACCTGGTCGTGCTCGAGCTCGATGCGGAAGAGTCGCTGGAACGGTTTCGCGCGCAATACCGCGGACAATTGCGCGAGATCCCGCGGCGCGGAACGCTGCTCGACAACGACGACATCGATGCCTTGCTGGAGGTCGCGCTGCCGGGCATGGACGAGCTGGCTGCCTACCTGGAGATGGCAGCATGGGTCGAGCAGCGGCGTTACGGCTGCATTGTCGTGGACACCGCACCCACCGGTCACACCTTGCGCCTGTTGACGATGCCGTCGCTGGTGCGGCGCTGGCTTTCGGCGCTGGATGCCTTGCTCGCCACGCATCGCTACATGCGCCGGCGCTTCGGCTGCGATCCGGGGGACGATCACTTGGACCGGTTCCTGCTGGAGCTGGAGCACACCCGGCGCACATTGGTGGAACTGCTCGGCGATGCCCGGCGCTGCCGCTTCGTGCCGGTCACCTTGGCCGAGCGAATGAGTCTTACGGAAACGGACGACCTGCTGGAAATGCTCGCGCACGACGCCGTGACCGTCACCGACATCATCATCAATCGGGTACGACCGCAGTCGCGTTGCGGCGGCCCGCAAGAGGGCTCGAAGGCGGACCCCTGTCCGGTGTGTACGGCAGAGCGCGCGCGACAGCTTGCCGTCTTGGCGCCGTTTTCGCGACAGCATCCGGATCAGCGCCTGCTCGCCTTGCCGATGCTGCCCGACGAGCCGCGCGGCGGCTTGCTGGAAGGGCTCTGGCCGCGCTTCGAGACGCTCGGCCATGCGTTGCACGAGACAATCGACGAGGGCGCCCTCGCGGCACTGCCGACGCGGGTGGAACATGCCTCGGCGCTGCCGCCGGCGGGGTTGCGGCTGCTGATTTTTGCCGGCAAGGGCGGGGTCGGGAAGACCACGCTCGCCTGTGCCAGCGCGCTGCACCTGAGCCGCCGGCGCCCCGGGGACCGGCTGCTGCTGTTTTCCACGGACCCTGCGCACTCGCTGTCGGATGCCCTCGGCCGCGACGTGGGCCCGCGGGCGGTCTCGATCGCGGCCGGCCTCGACGCCCAGGAAGTGGACGCCGAGACCGCCTTCGGCGCCATTCGCGCGGTCTATCTCGAAGAGATCGGCGGCCTGTTCGGGGACCAGCCGAGCCAGCTGGACATCGCCTTCGACCGCGAGGTCATGCAGCGCCTGCTGGACCTCGCACCGCCGGGCCTGGACGAGATCATGGCGCTGACGGCGGTGATGGAGCATCTCGACGGCGGCTGCTACGACCTGATCGTGCTGGACGCGGCGCCGAGCGGCCATCTGCTGCGGCTCCTGGCCCTGCCTCCACTGATCAACAACTGGCTCAAGCTGTTTTTCGAGCTGCTGCTGAAGTACCGCAACGTCATGCGCATGCCGCGCCTGTCGGCGCGCCTGGTGGCCTTGTCCCGCGCGGTCAAGCGGCTGCGCGCCCTGCTGTCGGACCCGCACCGCACCCGCGTGCACCTGGTGACGGTCGCCACCGAGCTCGGGATCGCCGAGACCGCGGACCTCACCTCGGCCCTCTCGGACATGCACGTCTCGATGCCGGTGCTGGCGATCAATCAACTGACGCCGCCCGGGCCCGAGGCCTGCGCATGCCCGCTCTGCAGCGCGCTGCGCGTGCGCGAGGCGCGGCACATCGACGACGCGGCGCGGCGGTTCTCGCGCATGCATCGCGTGCAGGTCTATCGCCAGCGCGAGCCGATCGGGCTCGACGGTCTCGCGGAGCTCGGCGCCGCGCTATACCGGCAGTCGCCGGCGGGAGTGTCCCGATGAGCGAGTCGCCAGCCAAAGCCAGCCGGACGCAGCAGATCTCGCTGTGCGAGGCGTTGGATCGGGTGCTGAACAAGGGCGCCGTGGTGGTGGCGGACATCACCATTACGGTGGCCGACGTGGAATTGGTTTACCTCAGCCTGCAGGCGCTGGTGACCTCGGTAGAGACCGGGCGGCGGCTGCGCCGGGAGAGCGGATATGACGAGTAACGACGTACCGAGCGCGACGCTCCATTGTGCCGACTTGGAGGCCGCCCCGGGCGCGACACCGGCGGATCTGCTGCCCGGCCGCATGCTGCCGGCAACCAGCGCGCCGCGCGGGCGCATCGACATCGACGGGGAGCGCGTGCGCAACGGGCTTGCACAGCTTGTCCTGACGCTGGTGAAGCTGCTGCACGAGCTGTTGGAGCGGCAAGCCATCGCGCGCATGGACGCGGGCGGACTCGGCGACGACGACATCGAGCGCCTGGGCGCGACCCTGATGCAGCAAGCCGATGAGCTCAAGCGTGTCCGCGAGGCGTTCGGCCTCGAAGACGAAGACCTGAACATCGACCTCGGGCCCCTGGGGCGGCTGCTCTAAGGAGAGCTGAGCCGGCGCCGATCGCCGGCCTCGGCCGATCGGGTCCGGGCAACAGCATTGCAGTCGGGGGCAATCGGGTCGCCGCTGTCCACCGCGTCGGACTTGCACGCACGATAGGAGCCGGTGCTTTACCGGGCCGAGTGCGATAACGGGAGCATTTTATGGCCGTCACCCAGAGATCCTTGTCACATTCCACCAACAGCACGACCGTTGCCGATCTGCTCGAGCGGGTGCTCGACAAGGGCATCGTGATTGCCGGCGACGTGCGCATCAAGCTGGTGGAGGTCGAGCTGCTGACCCTCGAAATCCGCCTGCTGATCTGCTCCGTCGACAAGGCGGTCGAAATGGGGCTTGACTGGTGGCGGGGTAATCCTGCCTTCGATACCGGCGCACGGGGGCCGCGCACGGAGATGACCGAGCAGAAGGCGGCCGGCGGCGCACTCCCGGCGGCGCGACCCGTGCCGCACAGCGGCGCTCTGCCCGACAACGCCAGCCTGGAGCAGCGCCTGGCCAGAATAGAATCGATGATCGAAAACGTCGCCGGCGAGCCCAGTCGCCGCTTGCCCTAAGCCGGCTCCGCGCTGCGCTCCTTCAGGCCGGCGATCCAGGCCCGCTGCTGCTCGCGCCGGCGGCGCTGCTCCAAGGCCTGATGGATGCGCTCGCGGACTTGGTTGAACGGCAGGGTGCGGGCCGGTTGAATCTGCTCGCACAGCAGCAGGTGGAATCCGATCGGTGATTCGACGACGGCGCTGACCTCGCCTTCGTCCATGGCGAACAGCACCGCATCGAGCTCGGGGTAGAGCTGGCCGCGCTTGACGCTGCCGAGCTTGCCTTCCTCCATCGCCGTCGGGCATTCGGACGCGCGCCGGGCCTGGCGGGCGAAGGCTTGGGTCAGCCTCTTGCGGCCGTCGCCGCGGAGCTTGTCGGCGATGGCCTGCAGACGCGTGCACGCGGCTTCGCGGGTGTTCTCCGTATAGTCGTCGTTGACGGTGATCAGGATGTGACGGGCGGCGCGCTGCTCCGGCGCCTCGAAGCGCTCGCGGTGCAGTTCGTAGAACAGGCGCTCGTCGGTCTCGGCGACGGCCTCATGGCGGGCGCCGACGCGCTGCATGACGGCATCGAAGGTGAGCTCCCGGCGCAGGGCGGCGCGCAGTCCGGCGCCGTCGAGGCCGTTGTGGGCAAGATCCGTCTCGAGCTCGTCCTCATCGGCGTAGCGCCCCTTGACCTCGCCGTAGGCGGCCTGGACCTGGCTGTCGGGAACGATCACGTCCCGCGCCTCGTCGGAGCCCAGCACCAGCTCTTCCAGCGCGAAGGTCTGGCGGGCCTGGCGCTCGGCCTCGTCGCGCTGCTGCGGGCTCAGCGCGGCGATCCCGCATTGGAAGCGCTCGGTGGCGGCGCGCAGCAGGTGGTAGCGGTATTCCGGCCGATCGGCCACCGCGGCGGTGTGAGGCTTGGCTTGGCTCATGGTGATATCGCTGGCTGTTGTCGCTGGCTGTGCTGGTTTCGATCGAATCGGGCCCGGGTCCGTGGGGCTCCCGGCGCGGCTCATGCTACTGCGGCCTGTGCCGGCGCGCGGCACCATGCGACGGCGCAGTCCGGAATACAGCGGCGCGTGTCGGCCACAGGGGTCGCGAGGTGCTGTGAGAACCCTTTGGCCGGCCGAGTGCGGCTCGCCGGCGGCCGGCGCGACGCTACGGGGCGCGTGCCGCGCTCAGCCGCCCAATCCCGCGGCGCCGGCCGTCCCGGCCGTCTCCGCGGCCGGCTCGGCCTCGGGCGCCGGCTCCAGCGCCGACTCCGGCACTTGCAGCGTGTTGCGGCCGGGAAAGTGCACGTGATAGGCGACGCTGCCGGTGCTCTCCGCCGTCGGCGCGCCGCGCAGCACCTTGATGACCTCGCCCACTTCGCCCTGCTCGACCAGCACCCGTCCGCCGCTGCCGAGGGCGATCTTGGCCGCGACTTTGTCGCGGAACTCGAACAGGCTCGGCGTCCATGGAGCGTCCGCGGACTGCAGCTCTTCCTCGCGGCAGCCCACCAGCCGGTCGCTGTCGAGGAAGTGCACCGAATAGATGATCTGGTCCTGCAGGAAGGTGCCGACGTCGCGCACGTAGCCGATGCTGCCCCGGCGCACCAGCAGCCTGCCGGTGTCCTCGCCGGGGAAGGTGCCGTCGTTGCGTACGTTGCGTATCACGCGCACGGCGTCGCCGTAGTCGAACTCAGGTCGCATGGCTATCCGCTCGCGCCGGAAGCTGATCGAGCAGGTCGCCGAGGCTGACGTTGACCTGCCGCGGCTCGTTCATGCGAAAGACGCGGAACACCTTCTCGGTGCGTGCATCGGAGCCGACGAAATCGCGGTAGGCGCCGCGCAGCAGGTCGGCATACAGCGCGAAGCGGGCACGCACGCTGTCGGGCTCTTCTTCGATCTCGTCCAGATAGTCGTGAAAGCGCTGCAGGATATGCAGCCGGTTCACGTGCACGATCGCCGGTTCGAAAGGCACGCCGAAGTAGTTCAGAAAGTCCTCGGCGCTTTCCAGCTCGTCGAGATCGCACTCGAACTCGTCCATCGTCATTGGCTCGGCAGGGGTCTCGCTCATGATGGCCTCCGGTCGTTTGGCAATGGGCGTCAGCCCGGTTGGTCGGCGTGGCCGATTGGTCAGCGTCGAAAATAATGTACGTTTTCGCCGGCGGCCTCGGCGCCGGACTTGGACACCGCGGTGCGGGCCCATTCCAACAGCTCCGTCAGCCCCAGGCGGTTGCTGCTGTCGAAGGCCGCGGCCTTCTCGAAGCGCTCCAGTGCCTCGTCGGCGCGGCCCATGCGCATCAGCAGAAAGCCGGCGCCCTTGAGGGCCAGCAGCACGAAGCGGGTCAGCGCCATGGACTGCGCCGCCGCGCGGCCCAGGTCGTCCTCGCCCAGCGTGCGCCAGTCGCCGTCGAGTCCCAGCGCGCGGCCGGCCTCGGCCAGCGCCCGGTCGGCAACCGTCAGGGCCTCGTCGTAGCGTTGCCGGTAGTAGAAAAACCGATACAGCGCGACCAAGACCGTCAGGTGCTCCGGGGCCAGGAAATAGGCCCGCATCAGCGCGTGCTCGGCACGTTCCTCGCCGTAGTGCTCCGCGGCGTCGGCAATCAGCGTTTCGACCTCCGCCGGCAGCGGTTGGTCGAAGTACATGTCCTCGCCGGTGAAGTCGAGCAGGTCCATTGGCTTAGGGGCGTCTCAACGCGGGCTGAAAGGGCTGGTCGACATGCGCACGCGGCTACTGAATCGGCGCCGACTGTCCGCCGGCCGCCGCGAGCGGCGGCGGCGTGCCCGTGTGCGCGCCGGGCCGCGTGGTGGCGGCGATCTCGTCCAAAAAACGGCGCAGGTCGACGGAGGCCGGCGGTCGCTTGGTGTCGGTGACGAATCTGCGCAGCAGCGGCAGCACCAGACCCGCTGTCTCCGCGTCGATCTCGGTCTGCAGTAACTGCTCGTAGGCCAATCGGATGGCCTGGCGACCGGAATGCTTGCCGAGCACCAGCCGATGCATACGCCCGACTTCCGCCGGGTCGATGCCCTGATAGTTGAGCGGGTCCTTCATCAGGCCGTCGACATGGATGCCGGCCTCGTGGGTGAAGGCGCCGTCGCCGACCAGGCTCTTGTGCCAGCCCACCGCATGGCCGGACGCCCGTGCCACCAACGCGGACAGTGTCTCGAACTGCGAGAGATCCACGCCGGTGACGACGCCGTGCACGTGCTTGAGGCCCATCACCACTTCTTCCAGCGCCGCGTTGCCGGCGCGCTCGCCGAGGCCGTGCACCGTGGTGTTGACGTGTGTCGCGCCGCCGCGCACCGCCGCCAAGGTATTGGCAGTCGCCAGCCCCAGATCGTCGTGGGCGTGCATCTCGATCTCGCAATCGCAGATGGCCGCCAGGTCGCGGATGCGCTCGAAGGTACCGAAGGGGTCGAGCAGGCCGACCGTATCGGCAAAGCGAAAGCGCCGGGCACCGGCGGCCTGGGCGGTTTCGACCACCCGCCACAGGAACTCCGGGTCGGCGCGCGAGGCATCCTCGCCGCCGACGCAGACCTCGAGCCCCTGATCCAGCGCCGCGCTGACGTGGCGATGGATCTGGCCCAGCACCCAGTCGCGGTCGCGGCCGAGCTTGTGGACAATCTGCTGATCCGAGACCGGGATGGACAGGTCCACCATGTGCACCCCGAGCCCGCGGCAGCAGGCGATGTCGCGCGGCAGCATCCGCGTCCAAACCATCAGCCGGGCATTCAAGCCGAGCGCGGACACGGCGCGGATCGACTCGCGCTCCTCGTCGCCCATGGCCGGGATGCCGACCTCGAGCTCCGGTACGCCGAGCGCGTCCAGCCCGCTGGCGATGGCAAGCTTCTCGTCCAGCGAAAAGGCGACCCCCGCCGACTGCTCGCCGTCGCGCAGCGTGGTGTCGTTGATGCCGACGCCGGCGCCTGCCAAGGACGTTGGAATTCTCATGTGCTGCCTGCTCCCGATCGTCTGTGCAGAGCACTAAGCAAACGCCGGGCCAGCCTTTTAAGCGCTGGCTTTTCAGCTATTTATGCTGACCCGACGCGAAGATTGAAGCATTTGCGACAAATCACCGCACGGCGGCTTTGTCGCGGACCGAACGTCGGCGAGGCGCCGCCCATTCCGATCCGCCCATCCCGGTCCGAGTGGCCCCGATCCGCGCGGCGGCCTCGGCCGCGAGCGAGACCCGCGCGGACCCGCCTCGACCTCAAGCGTAAGCCGGCTGGAAGGCCTTCTCCGGCTCCGCCACCGGCCCGTCGCCGTCCCAATAGGGCGAGAGCTTGCGCAGCTGCGCGACGATGGGCGGCACGGCCTCGATGACGCGGTCGATCTCGTCTTCGGTGTTGTAGCGCGACAGCGAGAAGCGCGTGGTGCCGTGGGCGGCGGTGAACGGGATGTCCATCGCGCGCATGACATGCGAAGGCTCCAGCGATCCGGACGTGCACGCCGAGCCGCTGGAGGCGGCGATGCCGAGCTTGTTCAGCAGCAGCAGGATGGCCTCGCCCTCGATGTACTCGAACGCGATATTGCAGGTGTTCGGCAGCCGGTTGGTGGGATCGCCGGTGACGAAGCAGTTGGGCACCGCCGCCAGGATGCCGCGCTCGAGCCGGTCGCGCAGCGCCCGCACGCGGGTCTTTTCCTCGTCCATGTTCGCCATCGCCAGCTCGCAGGCCTTACCCAGGGCGACGATGGACGCGCTGTTTTCGGTGCCGGCGCGCCGGCCGCGCTCCTGGTGGCCGCCGCGCAGCAGCGGACGGAAACGGGTGCCGCGGCGCAGGTACAGTACGCCGATGCCCTTGGGCGCGTGCAGCTTGTGGCCGGACAGCGACAGCATATCGATGGCCGTATTTTTCAGGTCGATGGGTACCTTGCCGACGGCTTGCACCGCGTCGGTATGGAACATGACGCCGGCGGAGCGCGCCAGCTCGGCCATTTCTTCCACCGGGAACAGCGTGCCGGTCTCGTTGTTGGCCCACATCACCGAGACGATGGCGACGTTGCTCGACAACGCATCCATATACTCCTGGATGTCGATCCGGCCCTTGCCGTCGACCTTCAGGTAGTGAACCTTGTAGCCGTCTTTCTCCAAGTGCTCGCAGAGCGTCAGCACGGCCGGATGCTCGACCACGGTGGTGATGATCTCGCGGCGATCCGGCTGCGCCTTCAGCGCGGACAGGATGGCGGTGGAGTCGGACTCGGTGCCGCAGGAGGTGAACACGATCTCCGAATCCAGCTCGGCACCCAGCAGGGCCTGCACTTGCTGGCGCGCCTGCTTCAGCGCCCGGCCCACCTTGTCGCCGAATCGATGCAGCGACGACGGGTTGCCGAACTGCTCCGTGAAGTAGGGCAGCATGGTCTCGACCACCTCGGGCGAGACCATGGTCGTGGCATTGTTGTCGAGATAAATGCCTTTCGGCTCGGCGTCGGGGCTGATTGAGGTCGCCATGGTGCTCGGTCTCCGGCTAGGGCCGCGACTGCGGCAATGGAAGCTGTCGGCCCGCCGTCGCCCGCGCCGGACTTGTGGAGAAGTCCGGCATGGGCGGCACGCTCGGCGGGATCGGGATCGGGATCGGGATCGGGCTAGGGACGCGCTCGGCGCACGGGCTCCGCGCTGCCCGGGGCGCGGCCTAGGCCGGGCGGCCCATGGCCTGGGCCGGCATCACCCGCACGAACTCGCCCAAGTCCTCGACGATGCGCTGCTGGATGCCGTCCAGCGTCGTGGACGCCATCTGGCAGCCCGAGCAGGCGCCGGTCATGTTGACGTAGATGTTCTTGCCGTCGATGTCGACCAGCTCGACGTCGCCGTGGTCGCGCTGCAGATTCGGGCGGATGGCCTCGATGGCGTTCTCGATGCGGCGGATGCGCTGCAGGTTGGTGAGTTTCGCCTTGCCGGCCGGGGGCGGCGGGGCGGCGGTGGGATCGAAGCTCTTGCCCTGCTCGGCGAGCACGCGGGTGAGGATCTCTTCGACACCCTCGTGGCAGGCGGAGCAGCCGCCGCCGGCCTTGGTGTAGTTCGTGACTTCCTCGACGGTGGAGAGTCCGTTTGCGCGGATCGTGTCCTCGATCAGCACGGCGTCGACCGCGAAGCATTTGCAGATCAGCGCACCTTCCTCGTGGTCGTCCTTCCAGACCTCGCCGCGATAGTTGGCCACCGCCGCCTGCAGCGCCTCGCGACCCATCACCGAGCAGTGCATCTTCTCCGCCGGCAGGCCTTCGAGAAAGTCCGCGATATCCTGGTTGCTGACGTTCAGCGCCGCGTCGAGCGTCATGCCCTTGATGATCTCGGTGAGCGCCGAGCTCGACGCGATGGCCGACCCGCAGCCGAAGGTCTGGAAGCCCGCGTCCAGAATCGTCTCCGTGTCCGGGTCGACCTTCAGTGTCAGGCGCAATGCATCCCCGCACGACAGCGAGCCCACCTCGCCGATGGCATTCGCCTCGGCAACCGCACCGGCGTTACGTGGATTGAAGAAGTGCTCTTTGACGGTTTCCGAGTAGTCCCACATGGCCAGGGTCTCCGCGTGTCGGGTGTCGCTTCGTTATTGAGAAATATCAGTCATCAACCCGAGAAGCAGACCGTGTGCCAAGTTGGTATATCACCCTAACTCTATGAAATATAAAATTATGGTCAGTTTTCGTTGGGCGGGTTGTCGGATTGTCGACAAGCCGGTCCCGGACCGACGTGCGCAGTCCGACAGTGAGCCCCATTCATGGGCGGGAGCCGCCATCGCCATCGCCGACTCCGACTCCGACTCCGACTCCGACTCCGACTCCGGCGGTTTTGTGATCCCGTTCCGGTATCGGGGACGGCGAGGCGCTAGCGTGTACCCATATCGGCATCGAGTTGGGCGGCACGGGTGCAGTGTGCGTTACTGCCCGACGGGGTTCCCGGTGCAACAGTCGGCGCGCGGTGAGGACGCACGGCGAAGATTCCACACGACGGCAAGCGATGAGGGCCATGAACCGACATCAGCAGGGCTTCACGTTGATTGAGCTGATGATCGTCGTGGCGATTGTCGGCATCCTCGCCGCGATCGCCATCCCCCGGTATCGGGACTACACCATTCGCGTGAAGGTGACCGAGGCGATTTTGATTGCCGCCAAGGTGAAGAATGACCTGGTCGTGTTCCATGCCGATCACGGACGCTTTCCCATTAATGGTGCCGAGCGCTCCCCGTTCGCGATTGAGGCGGCCGACAATCATCCCTCTATCCAAAATCTGGCCGTCCATGGCGCGGGACCCTGTAATGCCGCCGCGGGCTGCCGAATGAGCCGTATCGAGGTGAAGCTGCGCGACAGCTACTTCGGCATCCCCGGCAGCAACAGCCAGCTCCGTCTCGAAGGGCGTGCTTCCGCCAACGGAACGATCAGCTGGTTCTGCGGGCCGCGGGACGTGCAGCCGCTCAAGCTGAAGTGGCTGCCGAGCACCTGCCGGCATCCGCCATCGTAGCGGAGCTGTTCGCATGCGGCGGCGGGCGCTAAGGGCTCGCCTCGGCGCTCGCGGCAAAAGCATCCATCGATTGCTCCCTTAGACGCTCTGCCGGGTTGCGCCCGCTCTGCCTGCGGCGCGGTGTCGCCGTGTTGTCGGCATTGCATGAGTTTGCTTCGAAACTGCGCGTGGTCGGTCAGGGCTGGACGACGCTGCTTCGTGCCGTTGTGGCGGGGCGGCGAACCGCTGTCCAAGCTTCTGTGCGCCGCTGGGCGGGCCGGGACAACTGCCCGGCAACGAGTGCGGGGCAACGACCCGGTAACCCGGAACTGCTAGAAGTAACGCAGGCACGGCGTCCGCTGCAAGGTCGGCCCGCCCGTCGTCGGAGGGCACGATCACGGATGAAAGTGCAGACTGCGAAGCGCGTCACGAAATCAACGGCGCGTGGTAGATAACCTCGTTATTGCCAGGGAAATCCGCGCACCGGTCACAGGCTAGCCGAAGACGGTTCCCGGTCGGACCCGTCTCGGAAGCCGACCCGCCGGACGAGCAATCTCTGCTGCCCGGGCGCTCCGGCCCGCGTCGCGGTCGCGCAACAGGCTTGTCCTCACGGCGCCGGCCGTTCGCCCGTCCCGGGCGCGGCACCAGCCGGCGCGCCTTACAAAGTATCCGTTGTGGGCTCGGCGGCGTTGCTTCCGCTCAATATTCCAGTCGACGAAGGCGCAAGATCATGTTCGACATCTTCGGTAAGCTGATTGGCGGGTCGGTGAAGGATGGCTTGACCCACCACGACTACAACGGCTCGACGCAGCGACTGCGCGATGACTACGACAGTCCGAGCGCCTATGCTGCCCTGTGTGCCCTGTCCGACACGCGCGGGGCCCGCAAGGCTGCCACAACGATCCCTTGCTATGACGCCTTGCCGTTCGGCGCCTCCTTGGCCGCGCTGCGCGGCGTCGCGGGTCGGCCTCAGCAGCAAGTGGCGTACCCCAATCAGGTCGCTCAGGCGATTCTCGTCTACCGCTATCGCATTCAAGACTATAAGTGCCGGCTGGAAGCTCACTGCGGCAGCGATGGCGTGTTCTACGTCCAGCGTCTCTATCGGCATTTGTCGACTGCGCAGCACGAGGCGCTGCTGAAGATCATCAAAAATAAATACCACCGTGGCGAAGCGATCGATTTCTCGACGGAGAAGCTGGTGGACGATGCGGGCAATGAAGTCCTCGTCACCGATGACGTCTCGCTCTCGATTCACTACATCGGGCGTGGCACGCCGGCGCTACGCGGGCTGCAGGCGGACATGAGTGCGGCTTGACCGGATCGGGACGGGCGCCTCGGCACGGCGAGCCGGTCGCGGCGTCATCATCGAGTGGCCGGCCCGCGCCGATGCGGCCCTCGGCAACGGCGACGGCAGGGCGTTTGGTGGCGTCTGCGCTTCCGGATGCGACAGCGGCGGCGCGAGTCGCTGTATGCTAGCGCCGAAATGACCGGGCGCGGGTGCCTTGCTCGGCTCCCGCACCGGCTCTGCCGGCGCCGAGCCGATCTCGGCGCCCGGCGCCGTGCAACCCCGACCCCGAAGTCCGCATGCTGCTCGAAGATACCGATCGCTATTCCCTCCATCGCCGCGGCCGCTATCTGTGGGCCGCGCTGAAGCGCCCGCACAGGGTGCTCAGCACCTGCAAGGTCAACGGCGGCCTGCGGGAGGATCTGACACACGTCGCCAATCACCAAAGCTGCGAGGGCGTTGCCCATGTGGACCGCTATGCCCGCAATGCCGTGCCTTTGCCCGGATTGGATGCCTTTCACGCCCGCGCCTGTATCGACGGCGAGCTGCCGCCCGCGTCCACGGCGCTCATGTCGACGGCAGCCAACATGCAATGCGCCGTGCTCGCCGGCGCCTCCCACGGCGATCTGACTGTCTCCGTAGCGGCGACCGCGGGGGTGCTCGGCAACGCCACGCGGGCGGGCGATCCGGCCGGCTGGCACGAGTACCGCGAAGGCAGCCGGCCCGTACAAAGAGCGGATGACGACCTGCCGGGCGGCGCGCCCGGCTCCCCGGACGAGCGAGGCTCCGGAACCATCGTCACGCTGGTGTTCATCAACCGCCCCTGCACCGCCGCGTGCTTGACGCGGGCGGCAACCATGGTCACCGAGGGCAAGAGCACGGCGCTGCTGGATCTGCGCATGCCGAGCCTGCAGTCGCCGGGCCTGGCCACCGGCACCGGCACCGACCAACTCGTCATCGCCGCGCCGCTGCCGGCGGACGGCGAGTGGGAGCGCAGTTGGGCCGGCGGGCACAATACGTTGGGCGAGCTGCTCGGCCGCGCCACCCACGAGGCCGTCACCCGCTGCATCTTGCTGCAGAACGGTGTCTGCGCCGAGCTTCGCCGCTCGGTCTGCGGTGCGCTCGGGCGCCACGGCTGCGACCAGGCGGCATTGCTCGCCCGCGCCCGCGCCGAGCTCGACGAGACCGATGCGCTGCTGTTCGAAAACAACCTGATGGCCATTATCCACGATCCCCAAAGCGCCGCCGCCGCCTATGCGCTGGCGGAGATTATCGACTTGGTCGCTGCCGGCGTGCTGCATGCGGAGGTGGCGCGCGAGTCCGTCGTCAACCAAGCGGCGCTGTTGGCGGCAACGGTGGCCGTGGCCCCCGAGCGATTCGCCGCGCTGCGCGAGCCCCTGCATGCGCGCTCCGAGCTGGCACCGGCGGAGTTGGCGTCGCTGGCCATGGCACTGGGCTTCGCCGAAAAATGGCGCTGAGCGAGCACCTGCTGCTGATCGTCGCCGCCTGCGTGCTGGACGCGCTGATCGGCGATCCGGTCTACCGGCTGCACCCGATCCGCATCCTCGGCGCCTGGACGCTGCTTTGGGAGCGGCTCCTGTTTCGGGCCGGACTCGACGGGCGCTTCGGCGGCGTATTGCTGTGGCTCGCCGCGGTTGCCGGCGCCCTCGGCGCCTGGTGGGCCGTGCATGCCGCGCTGGGACTGCTGCATCCCTGGCTCGCGCTCGGCTGGGACATCTTCATTGCCTACAGCCTGCTTTGTGCGCGCGATCTGCTGAGCCAGGGCCGGCGCGTGCTCGATGCGCTGCACGACCTGCCGGCGGCCCGCGCCGAGCTGCGCATGCTGGTCAGCCGCGACACCGAGCCACTGCAGCGCGCGGGTATCGTGCGCGCCACCATCGAGAGCCTGTCGGAGAACCTGACCGACGGCGTGCTGACACCGCTGTGGGCGCTATGCCTGTTCGGGCTGCCCGGGCTGATTCTGGTGAAGACGGTCTCGAACCTGGACTCCATGGTCGGCTACAAGAACGCCCGCTATGCCCGCTTCGGCTGGGCCGGCGCGCGCTCCGACGACCTCGTGCATTGGCTGCCGGCACGCCTGTCGGTGCCGGTGCTGGCACTGGCGGCGGCGTTGCTGCGGCTGCATCCCTGGCTGGTTCTCCCGGCCGCGCTCAAGTATCACGGGATGCTGCCGAGCCCGAACTCGGGCTGGAGCGAGGCCGCCTGCGCCGGCGCGCTGCGGGTGCGCCTGGTCGGCCCGATTTACCACGGCGGCACGCTGGTCAACCAGGCCTACATGGGCGATGCGGAATGGCCCGCGGAGCTCGACGGCGACGACCTGCGCCGGGCGCTGCGGCTGATCCTGACCGCCTGCCTGATCGCCGTCGCCGCGGGCCTGGTCATCGCGCCGCTGCGCCTGCTGATGCCTTGGTGACGCCGGCGCGCTCCCGCTCGAGCCGCGCCGGCGGCGCCCCGACGCGCCCATTCGGGCGCTAGGGCTCGGAGTCGGCCCGCGGCGGGCCGGCGGCGCTCGCTTGCCGGCGGTCGCCGACCACCGCGCCGATGGCGTCGCGCAGCGCCTGCGGCTCCAGCGGCTTGCGCAGGACCAGCGGCGCCTCGCCTTCGTGCAGATCGTCCACATGGCCTTGTTGGCCGGTCATCAGAATGACGCCGGGCGCGGGGTAGCGCTCGCGCAGCCGCCGGTGCAGCGTCAGACCGTCCATGACCGGCATGGCGATGTCCGACAATACGAAGTCGTAGCGAGCGCCGCGGGCGAGTAAGTCCAGGCAGGCCTGGCCGTGCTCCGCCATGCTGACGCCGATGCCCTGCAGCGTCAGCAGCCGCGAGACGGCGTCGCGCACCCGCGGGTCGTCTTCCACCAGCACGGCATGCAGGCCCGGCGCTTGCTCCGAGCGCCCGGCGGCCTCCGGCGCCGGCGCCTCCAGCAGCAGCTGATCGCCGCCCGAATTTGCCGCCCGGCCTTGCTCGTGCAATTCGACGGGTATCAGCAGCCGAAAGCAGGTGCCGCGGCCGACCTCCGAATCCAGCAACAGCCCGGCGCCCGAGCGGCTGATGAATTCCGTCACCATGAACAGCCCGAGACCGAGACCGCGGCGCCGCGCCTTGGTCGAAAACAGTGGGTCGAAGATGCGGCCCCGGAGCTCCGGCGGGATGCCGCCGCCGTTGTCGCGCACGCGCAGTGCCATGTAGTTGCCGGCGGGCAGGCTGCCGGCATCGAGGGGTGGGTCGCCGCCCCAGTGCCGTGGACCGGCGTCGATGTGGATTTGCCCGCCGTCGGGCATCGCATCGCGCGCGTTCAACACCAGGTTCAGCAGCGCCGATTGCAGAAAGGCCGCGTTGGTCCAGGCCGTCGCCCCCGCCGGGATGCGGGTCTGCAGGGTGATCGTCGGCGGCAGGATATGCAGCAGGATGCGAGCGAGCTCGTCGACGGTCCCGTGCAGGTCGACTTGCGCCAGCGGTACGCCGCCGGCACGGCTCAGCGAGAGCATGCCGGAGGTAATCACCTTGGCCTGCCCGAGTGCGCTGCGCGTCTCCTCCATCACCTGTTGCAGCTCGGGATCGGGGGCGTCCTGCTCCGCCAGGCTGATGTCCACGAAATACAGGTTGGCGTCGATCACGCCGAGGAGGTTGTTGAAGTCGTGCGCGATGCCGCTTGCCAGGTGGCCGATGGTCTCGCGCTCGCGCGACTGCACCAGGTCGCGCTGCAACTGATGCTGGTGACGTACGGCGGCCAACCGGTGCCCGATCAGCCGCAGCATCTGGCGCTGCGGACTCTGTAGATCGAGCTCTTGCCGCCTCCCCCAGAGCGCGATCAGGAGCACTTCTTGCCTGCCGTCGTCCCGCGTCAGATCGACAGCGAGTCCGATGCAAACGTCGTCGTGGCCGGCAGGGCGCTCCCCCGACCGTCCTTCCAGCGGCGCGACAATCGGCTCGCCGAGGTCGCTCAGCGATGCGCTGCGCAGCGCCGGCGGCAGAGCCGGCACCTCCGCGTTCCGATCCCGGATATCGAAAGCCAGCACCGGGACCTCGGCGCCGCCGGTGCCGATCAGAGACAGCCGCGCCGCGCCGAGTCCCGTGTTGACGCAGGCCAGGCGCAGCAGCACGCGCAGCTGCTCGCCGTAGGGCAACGACAAATTGACCAGCCCGATCAAGGATTCGAGCTGCGAGGTGTAGTCCGACAAGCTCTGCTCGGCGGCCCGCTGGCGCTCGATGGCCGCCTGCAGCTCGGTGATGTCCTCGACCATCGCCAGCGGCATGGGCGGCTCGCCGGGTCGCGAGGGCAGCAGCGTCAGCCGCAGGTCTCCCCAGACGACGCTGCCGTCCGCGCGCAAGTAGCGCTTGGTGATGCGGTAGCTGGGGATCTTGCCCTCGCGCAGCCGATCGAACTGCTCGCGGTCCTTTTCGATGTCGTCCGGATGCGTGACAAGCTCGACGCCGCGGGCGGTGATCTCCTCGGGCGTACGGCCCAAAAAGGCGGACAGCGCGCGGTTGGCCAGCACCAGCCGCTGATCCGGTCCGAACAGGGCCATGCCGATCGGCGCGTTGTCGACGACGGCGCGCAGCCGGGCCTCGCTCTCGGCGATCCGGGCCTGGGCCAGATGGCGCTCGGTGACATCCTGCGACACGCCCCGGTAGCCGATAAAGGCGCCGCTCGCGGAGAACAGCGGCACCGCGCTCGTCGACAGCCATGCGATGCCGCCGTCGCGCCGGCGCACCGGTGCGACGGCGTCTCTGATTTCCTTTCGGCCCTCGATCAGGGCGCCGATGCTCGCGGCATCGGGCTGCGCCTCGGAATCGACGAATCGCATCAACGCGCTGCCGAGCAGTTGCGCTCGCCGATAGCCGAGCACCGGCTCGCAGACGGGGCTCGCGTAACGGATGCGGCCCTCTGCATCCACCTCCCAGGTCAGCGTTCGGCTCTGGCGGGCGAGCTCGTCATAGCGGATATTGCTGCGGCGCAGCTCGCCGATGGAGCGCGCCCGCTCTTCGCCGGCGGACAGGATGCTGGCGAAGGTCTGAAGAAAATGCACCTCGGCGTTGGACCATGCGCGCGGCCCGCCGATGATGTCGAAGCCGACGAACGCGAGCAGCTCGCCGTCGATTGTCATGGGCGCCAACAGCAGTGCGCGGATCTGCTGGAAGTCGAGGATCTCGCGTTCTTGTGACCATTCCGGCCCGAGATCGGCGACGCTCGGAATCACGACGGCTTCTCCCGACAGCAGCCGCTCGCTCACTTGCGGGATTCGCGCCATCGGCAAGTGGCGCGTGTGCTCGATCATCGGTGCCACTCCGTCGGCCACCCACTCCAGCGTATTGTTGAAGGTCCGGGTCTCGTGCCCGATGCGCACGACGTAGCTTCGGTCCGCGCCGATGAAGCGCCCCATGCGGGCGATGGCGTACTCGGTGACCCCCTCCACGGTTTCGTCGGTGACGGCGACAAAGCGGGTCGCGAGCTCGAGCAGCTCGCCGATGATGGCCTCCCGCTCGGCCAATTCCAGCTCCGCGAGCTTGCGCGGGGTGATGTCCTGATGGATGCCCGACAGCATCAGGGCTTTGCCGTCGCTGTTGCGCTCGGTGATGCGTCCCGTTGTCAGCACCCAGATCCAGTGGCCCGCTTTGTGACGCAGCCGGACTTCGCACTGGTAGAGCTCGCTCTGCCCGTTCAAATGAAGGCGCAGCGCGGCCGCGCTGCGCTTGAAGTCCTCCGGGTGCACCAGCTCCGACCAGCGGTTCCAGCCAAGCGGCGAGAGCTCGTCGCGTCGATAACCGATCATCTCGGCCCAACGCTCGTTGATGATTTGCCTGTCGGTGACGGGGCTCCATTCCCAGGTGCCGGCACCGGTGCCTTGGATCACGTTCTCCAGCCGCTCGCGCTCCTCCGCCAAAGCCAGCTCGGCGGTCTTGCGCTCGGTGATGTCCTGCAGGAAGCCGCGGGTCAGCACCGGCCGCCCGTTGGCGTCGAGCTCGTGGCGCCAACGCACATAGACCCATTTCACGGAGCCGTCGGGTGTGACCAGCCGGTGCGTCACCTCGGCGGGCTCGGCGCGGCCGATGGAGTCGCGAAAGGCCCGCTCGACACGTTCCTTGTCTTCCGGATGAAAAGACCGGCGGATGATGTCGAAATGCTTGCACTGCCCGTCCGGCGAGGCCCCGAAGATGCGGTAGGTTTCGTCCGACCAAACGGACGCGTCGCTTTCGACATCGTGCTCCCAGGAGCCGACGTGGGCCAGCGCCTGTGCCTGCAGCAACGTTTCGCGGCTGCGCTCCAGCGCGCGGCGGCTTTGGAATTCGTTGGTGACATCGGTGAAAAAGGCCGTCAGCGTCGCGGATTGACCGAGACGCATCAGCCCCGGCGCGATCTTGCAATAGAACAGGCTGCCGTCCTTGCGTATGCAGGGCACATAGACGGGTAGATCGAGCAGTGATTGACGGGCGTCCTCGACCACGCCGTCGAGGGTCTCCGCGAGCACGGGCAACTGATCCCGCGGGTGCAGCACGTCGAGCTCCAGGCCGATCATTTCCTCGAGCGTATAGCCGAACATGGCCGCCATGGCCTGATTGCAGGACAGTAGCCGCCTCGACCCGGGGTCGACTTCCACGATCCCGTGCGGCGAATTGTCGATGACGGCCTTGAGCTTGTTCTCGGTCTTTTTCAAGTGCGTCACGTCCGAGAACGTGACAAAGACCTCTTCCTTGGAACCGCTGCCGCGGGACAGGTCGGCCTGGGCATTGATCAGCAGCCAGCGCACTTCATGGTCCGCGTCGGCCCGGTATCCGACCACCGATTGGCGCTTCTCGGGGTCGGATGCCTGCAGTGCGCGGATCACCGGATGCTCGTTCGCCGGCAGCAGGGTGCCGTCCTCCCGGATTCCGGCCCAAGACTTTGCTTGCACGTGGCGGGCACGGATCTCCTCCAGCGGCAGGCCCAGGATTTCGATGGCGGCGGGGTTGGCGTCGATGATATTGCCTTCCCTGTCCACGTAGGCCACGCCCTCGGCCATGTGCTCGAACAAGCCCCGGAAGCGCTGCTCGCTGTCGCGCAGCGCCTGCTCGGCGGCCTTGCGGGCGGTCACATCACGGCCGACGCCGATGACGCTCTCGATGTTGCCGTTCTCGTCGACGATGGCCTTGTCGAACCATTGCAGCCAGCGCCAGCCGTGGACGGTGTGCGCGCGCTGTTCCATGGAGCAGGTGTGCGGCGGCACGGACAGGGCCTTCATCGCCTCGGCGGTGGCCGCTCGGTCATCCGGGTGAATGAACGGCATGTGGGCGTTGCCGATCAGCTCGGCTTCGCTGCGCCCGAACGTGCGGCAGTAGGACGGGCTGACGAACTCCAGGTGCCCGTCGGCGTCGGCGCGCACGATCAGATCCTCCATGTTGTCGACCAGCAAGCGGTAGCGCTCTTCCTGCCGGCGCAATGTCTCCTCGGTTCGCCGCTGCTCGGTGACGTCGAGGCAAGTGCCCATGAAGTGCCTTGGTTGCCCGTCGGCGTCGAACAGAATACGTCCCTGTTCCAGCAACACCCGCGGGATGCCGTCGGGTCCGCGGGCGCGATGCTCGGCCCGGTAATTTCCGTCCGGACGCTCGGCGGCCGCGGCCATCTCGGTCTCGACGCGCTCGCGGTCTTGTGGGTGGACGACATCAAGGAACGCTTCGACACATGCCTGCACCGCGCCCGGTGCATAGCCCAACAGGCGGAAGGTCTCGTCCGACCAGTTCGACGCCCCGGTCCGCATGTCGATATCCCAGCTGCCCACATGGGCGATGGCCTGGGCCTCGGTGAGCCGCGCTTCGCTGCGCCGCAGTCGCTCCATGTTTTCGACGGCCTCGGTCACGTCCTGCTGGACGGCGATGTAGTGGGAGATCCGCCCCTGCGCGTCGCGGGTGGGCGAGAGGTTGAGGGCATTCCAGAAGCGCGTGCCGTCCTTGCAGTAGTTGCGCAGCACGGCCCGGCAGGCCTCGCCCCGGCGCAGGGCATCGCGCATGCGTATGCCGTCCGGCTGGTCCCTGTCGTCGCGCTGCAGGAAGCGGCAGTCCCGGCCGACGGCCTCGTCCGCCCGGTATCCGGTCAGCTCCTCGAATCCGCGGTTGACGTAGGTAATCGGGAAGTCGTCGCCGTTGTGCTCGGCAATGACGACGCCCGTACGCGCCTGCGAGAGGGCATCGATCAGCACCCGATGGCGCCGCCGCAGCCGGTTCGATTCCATCACCGAACCGGCGAGCGCGGCCGCGGCTTCCAATACCTCGTGCTCCGGCGCGGCTAGTCGGCCGGTTCCGTCCTGCCCCGGCGCGACCAGGCCCAACAGCACGGCGTCGGTGGCGGGCACGCGAAGCGCAAGGCCTTCGATGCCCCCGGGCGTGTCCGGCTCGGCGCTGCCGGTCTCGTCGCGAATCTCGACCGGGGCGTCGCTCGCCAAGGCTTCCCGGTAGCCGGCGACCACGGCGGGCAGCGCCAGAATGCGCGCCACCGCGGCCGGTGCATGGCCGGGGACCGCCGACAAGTTGCACAGCTGCAGCGCACCGGAGTCGTCTGCGCTCACCAGGGCACAGAAGGTCTGCGGCAAGAGCGCGCGGACACCGTGGCAGAGCTGGTCCGCGACGTCGTTGTCGTCGTCGCCGGCCTGGACCAATCGGCCCAGGGTTCGGGCCTGCAGCGCGGTGACGGCGCGTCTTCGCGCCTGCAGATCCTTTTCCGCACGCAGTTCCCTGAAGTGCTTGTCCAGCGAGCGTGCCATGCGGCCGACGGCGTCGGACAGCTCGGCCATCTCGGCGGTGAGGCCGTGCGCGCTCGCGGGCAGCGGCTGGCCGGCTTGGATGGCGTCCGGCAATGCCCGGGCCAAGCGCGTGAGTCGGCCCAGCGGCTCGATCATCCGGCGGGAGATTTCATCGGCCAGGGCCACGCCGAGCAACGTCAGCAGCAGCAGGCCCGTCATGATGTGCAAGAGGGCCTGCTGGACCTCCTCGATGAGCGGCACTGCGCTGAATGCGACGACGAACTGCCCGTCGCCGAAGGATGGGCGCAGGGGCAGCACCAGCTGGTAGCGCGCCTGGCGCCACAAGGTCATGCGCGATGTCGCCGGCACTTCGGGCAGCTGGATACTCAGGTACGGGACATGCGTCGCCAAGATCTGCCCGCGTGGCGTGCCGATGTCCGGCTCGGTGCGCTCGGCGGCGGCACTCGCTTGGCGCAGCGACAAGCGGGCATCCAGCTCCGGACCGAAAGCGTCGAGCAGGCGCCAATTCTGCGCCTCGATCCCGGCCTCCAGCAGCACCGGGTCGATGTTCGCCGAATCCAGGTGCGAGAGCAGATCGGTGGCGGCAAGCACCGCGCTGAGCTCGATGCGCCGCGCAAAATCGGCTTCCAGCTTTTGTTTCAGGTCGTAATTTTCCCAGATGGCGAACAGCAGCGACGGCAGCAGTATCGCGATCAGCAGCAGTTTGAACAGCAGCTGGCGCAGCGGAATACGCGGGCGCTGGCGACGTATCGCCGCCACCGAGACGGCGATCATGCCGGCGAGGGCGGCCGCCAGAATGCCGTTCAATGCCTGTTTCGCGACGATCAGCCAGGTTGCCCCCCACGGCATGCCGAGCCCGAAGCGATAGGCCAGCAGCACCAGGGGCATGCCGATCAGCAGCCAGTACATGCTCGCCGAGACGGCCACGGCCGGGAATGTTTGCCCGGCCGCTATCAGGTATCGCCGGTGCAGGGCGACGAAGGCGGCCTCCGCGAGGAAAATCAGCAGTGCATAGGGATGATCCCAGAGCACGATCGTGTAGGCGCCGCCGACCAGCGCGACGATGAGTCCCGGAGCCAGCCCCAGCCAAATGACGGCAAGATAGACGGCGATAGGTCCCAGCAGCAGGCCGACGCCGAAGAAGAGGCTCAGATGGAAATAGTTGCCGGCAAGCGCCGCCAGCGCGAGCAGGGCAGTCAGCGCAACTGTCTGCAAGCCCGCGAACGACGGCCGCGGGCTGTTGGATGCCGGGTCGGCCATGCGCGTGATGCCGGAGGGAGCGGCTGCGTTCAATCTGTTCTCCGCCCGGCGCCGGGCGTATCGCGTGGGGGCTCGGCGCTGCCGCGGCAGGTGCCGTGACCCGGATGCCCGTCGAAATCAGGGCTCGGAATTCGCCGCCGAGCGGGAAATGGTCAGCAATCGCTCGATCTCGGCACGCAAGTGCTCGGGCTCGACGGGCTTGGGGATCGTTGCATCCGCGCCCAGGTGCGAGCTCATGCGCAGCACGTTGGTGGGCTCGCCGCGGAGCACATCGCCGCTGACGGCGATGATCGGCGTGCCGGGCCTGGACTTGCGCAGGCGCGACATGACCTGGAAGCCATCGAGCTCGGGCATGTAGATGTCGATGATGGCCAGATCCGGCGGATCAGTTTCGATCGCCTGCAGCGCGGCGCGGGGGTCGCTGTAGGCGACACATTGCAGGCCCCA
Organism: Thiohalocapsa sp.; assembly: GCA_021736785.1. Classification (GTDB taxonomy): domain Bacteria; phylum Pseudomonadota; class Gammaproteobacteria; order Chromatiales; family Chromatiaceae; genus Thiohalocapsa. The sequence goes on from JAIPFF010000015.1 coordinate 23,859, forward strand.
TTTCGGCAATAGGCGAAGAGCCGCGTTCAGCAGGCGCGGGTCATCGTCGATGACGTAGATTCTGGGTTGGTGCATCTCGGGCATGATTACTCCTGCATGGCCGCCGCGGGTCGGTTGCGGTATCGGCTTCGTCGTTTAAGCCGGGCGTGCGCTTGCCGCATGCGGCGGGACGTCACGCCGTCATCGAGCCACCGGGCTGCTCGAGAGTGCGGGACGATGTGCGCGGCCGCGGCAAACGGCCTGTCGGCGCTGCTTCTGCTCAGATCACGAAAGCCAGGCTCGGCGCCGACGCGCCTTCGCCGCAGGCCGCCAGAAACGCGTCGATGGGCATCGGATGGCCGAACAGAAAGCCTTGCAGCCTGTCCACGCCGGCGGCCCGCAGCTGCCTGCGCTGCAGATCGGTTTCGACGCCTTCCGCAATCATCTTGATGCCCAAGCCGTGGCACATCATGACCAGTGCCGGTATCAGCTTGCGGGACTTCTCCGATTCCCAAATGGACGCCGTAAACGTCAGGTCCAGCTTGACGGTGTCGAAGGGTAGATCCGCGAGCGCCTTCAGCGAGGCGTAACCGCTGCCGAAGTCGTCCATCGCGAGCGACGCGCCGACCAGCCGCAGTTGGGCGGCAAGCTCGCGAACCTGATCGAAGTTGTCCGCCCCGCCGGTTTCGGTCAGCTCTACCTGTATTGCACAGTATCCGTCCATCGCGCCGATCAATCCGCGAACCAGGTCACCGACTCGTTGCGGCTGTAGGTCTTTGGTAGACACGTTGACCGAGAGGGACTCCAGGGGAACCGACGTCAGCCGGTCCCGCAGCTGCGCGAGCCGCGCGAACAGCGCCTGCGTCAGCGGCACCATGAGCCCGGATGCCTCGGCGAGCGGAATGAAGCTATCGGCGGAGGCGACGGTGCCGTCGGGAAGGCGCAGTCTGGCCAGCACCTCAGCGCTCCTCGGCAGGCTATCCGCCGCGCCGACGATGGGCTGGAAGTAGGGCTCGATGCGGTTCTGGCCGATATACCTTTCGAGCAGTTCGGCGCTGATCGCCACATTGGCGGTGGGCGGGGCCTCCGTGTTGAGCCGGCAGCAGCGTGGCCGCGTGCCGAGCAGCGGGGGCAGATCGCGCACCAGATCGGCCTTGCCGACGATGCCGCGCACCTCGAGGCCGGCCGAGCGCGCGATGCGTCTGGCCGTCTCCAGCACCTCTGCGCTATGTCCGGACAGCAGCACCAGCGGCACCTTGGCCGGCCGATCCGCGAGCCAGTTGATGATGTCGATCCCGCTTTCTCTGCCGAGCTGCAGGTCGAGCAGGACCAGGTCGGGCTCCTGCCATTCGAGCTCCGCCTTGAACGACCGGGAGTGCGTATGAAAGCCGAGCCGATGCCCGAGCTGCTTGGCGAAGCGTTGTAACGTCGCCTCCAGGCGCGGGTCGTCATCGAGACAAATCAGGTACATGCGAGGCTCCTGCAAAACAACCGTCGGGTGCGTTTCGAATCGCTCGCCGCGCGAGCATCAGCTCCGCCCGCACGCCTCACCCGAGCTCTCGTTCGGCGCCGCGCCGGTCGAGAGGCTGCGATGCCGGCGGGAGCGTCGAGGGGATGCACGGCGCTGGTTGCCGGTGGCGCCGGAGGGTGCATCCCCGACCAGGCGCCGGCGGGTGCCGATTGCGCTGTCTCGGGCCGCCGCGGGCCGCTACGGGCCGGTCGAAGCGCCGATCGCTGCCCCTCGGCCCCGGCATGGATTGGCCGGCTGCCGGCGCGCGAGCGTCGAGCAGCGCGCCATCCCCGCACTCCCCCGTCTACGCTATCCCGGAATTCGAAGTCGCTGCGTAAAGTTATGTAAATCTTCGCATTACGTGCACTGGTCGACGTTTTGTAGGCGAAAAGCCGTCTATATTTCCACGCCGTCGCGAACCGTTTGCCGACCGCCAACAAGACCGCTATGGCCGCGGTGAGACCTCGAGCCCACGATGAACGGGTGTCGACCGAGGGCGAAGTGTGCGGCTGCAAATGACCGGCTCGGGGAGAATCGCATCAATGACCGTCGGCGCACGCATCATCATCGTCGAAGACAACGTGGCCTACGCCAGGTCGATCGCGCGCTGGCTGGCGCGCGACGGCTACGAATCGGCGCTCGCCCCGAGCGTCGCGGAGTTTCGGCGTCTCTACCGCAACGAGGATGTCGATCTGGTGCTGCTCGACTTGAACCTGGGCATGGACGACGGAATGGACCTTGCCCGCGAACTGGCGAGTACGACCACGCTCGGGCTCATCATCATGACGGGCCGCGGCGAAGTGGAAGACCGGGTGCGCGGGTTGGACGCGGGCGCGGACGACTATTTGGTCAAGCCCTTTTCGATGAACGAGCTGAGCGCAAGGGTGCGTGCGGTGATGCGCCGCAAGCAGCCGTTGAGCGGGGAGACCGGCATCGGCATGGGACCGCTGCAGCTCGATATCGGCGCCGGGGTGCTGCATTTCGATTCCGGGGCCGCCGTCGCGCTGACCGATCGCCAGTGCTACATCATGAGTGCGTTGTTGAAAGCCGGCGGCAAGCCGGTCGACCGCCGGGAGCTGACGAAGCCCGCGGTTTGGAGCCCCGGCGACCGTTCCGTCGACGTTCATATCGGCCAAATCCGGCGCAAGCTCGAGCGCGCGGGGATCGGCTACCTGATGATCGCGGCGGTGCGGGGCCGCGGTTACCGGCTGACCATTACATCGACACCTGCCGCCCGCGACGGCGAGGCGCGCGTCGTGAGCTGACGCCGCGGCGCGTCTGCGCTTATCGGGCCGCGGCCATGCGCAGGGGCCGCCATGGCTTGTTTCAGCCTCCTTTCAAGTCCCCGTCGGAGCCCTCGGCGGATAGTCTAACGGCAAGATAATCGGCGGCTGCGCCGAGGCTGCGAAGCCGGGGGTAGTCCGGCTCGGGGATATCGACGCCGAGGCGCCGATGCAGCCCCGCCACCCAGTTCAGGAAGTCCATCGAGTCCAGGTCGAAGGTCTCGCGCAGGTCGGCATCTTCCGGGATGGACTCGCCGGCAAGGTCCGGGGCGACATCGAGCAGCGCCGTCAATGCGATCTTTCCCAACTCGTCGCGTGTCATAGGGTGTCCGGCTCCTGCAATCGTTGGCCGAGGCGGTTCAGAAACAGCGCGCCGCGGTGGCCGTCGCTGTGGCGGTGATCGGCGGCCAGCGTGGCCGACAGGACGGGACGGGCGACGACCTCGCCGCCGACGGCCCAAGGCCGTTGGCGTGGCGTGCCGAAGCCGATGATGGCGACCTGAGGCGGGTAGATGATGCCGTAGAGCCGCTCGACTCCGCGCTCGCCGAGGCTGGAGACGGTGACGGTGGGGTCCGAGAGCTCGGAGCCGCGCAGCGATCCGGAGCGCACCCGCGCCACCAGGTCCCGCAGCCGCTCCATTAAATCCGCAAGGTCCAACCGGTCGGTGTGGTGGATGGCCGGGGCGATCAGGCCGCCGCCGCGGATGGCGGTGGCGGTGCCGACGTGGATCGCCTCCGACGGTTGAAAGCGGCCCGCGCGGTCGAAGCCGTTCAGCTCCGGAAAGTCCCGCAGCGTCAGCGCGGCGGCCTTGATGAGCAGGACGCCCATCAACAGCCGGCGGTCCGGGGTGAGGTCCGCATTGCGCAGGGCGAGCCAGTCGACGGCGGCTGTCAGGTCGATGTCGTGGCAGAGGTAATAATGCGGGATCTCGCGCTTGGAGCGGCTCATCGCCGCCGCGATGGCCTTGCGCATCTCGGCAAGGTCGAGCGCACGGCGAGCGGCCGGCCTGGCCGCCGCGGCGTCGGCGGCGCCTTCGGGCTCCGCTCGCGCTGCCCGCGCGCCGGCTGTCTCGATGTCCGCCAGCACGACCGCCCCGGCGGGGCCGCTGCCGCGGATGCAGTCTTGATCGACGCCGAGCTCGTCCGCGCGACGGCGTGCCGCGGGGCTGATCCGCCGGCGTGCTCCTGCTGCCGGCGCCGATGCGGATGGGGACGCGGGCTTCGGGCCGGCGGATGCCGCCGCGTCCGGAGCGGCTTCAGAGGCGGCTTCAGGGGCGGCTTCAGGGGCGGCTTCAGGGGCGGCATCAGGGGCGGCTTTGGGGGAGGGCTCGCCGGTCGGCGCCGGCTCGGCACGCTCGCCCGCGGCAGGTGCGGTCGGTGCGGCAAGCTCGGTCGGTGCGGCAAGCTCGGTCGGTGCGGCGGGTGCGCTCGGCGCGGCTTCGACGCGCGCGGCAGCGTCGCCGCCGGCGTCGACCCCGGCTCCGGCCGGTCCCAGTTCCGCCATCGGCATGCCCACGGGCACGGTCTCGCCGGGCTGCACCAGCAGCTTGCCGAGCACCGCCTCGCGGAAGACCTCCACCTCGATAGCGCCTTTCTGGGTCTCGACGACGGCGATCACATCGCCCTTGTGCAATCGCTCGCCCGGCTGCTTGCACCATTCGATCAGCGTGCCGGCCTCCATGTCGGCGCCGAGGGACGGCATGCGGTAGGTGTCCGGCGCGGGAGTTTCGCTCATCGGCCCAGGGTCGCGCGGGCGGCGGCGACGATGTCCGGCACCTGCGGCAGCGCCGCGTCCTCCAGGTGCCTGGGGTATGGGATCGGCACCTCCGCGCTGCAGACGCGGCCCACCGGCGCATCCAGAGCCCAGAACGCCTGCTCCATGATCCGCGCACTGATCTCGGCGGCCAGGCTGCCGGTGCGCCAGCCCTCGTCGACGATGACGGCGCGATGGGTTTTGCCGACCGACCCCATGATGGTCGCGTCGTCCAGCGGCCGCAGGCTGCGCAGGTCGACGACCTCCGCCGCGATGCCTTCTTGCTGCAGGGCGTCGGCGGCCTCGAGTGCCTTGAACAGCGAGCCGCCGTAGGTGATCAGCGAGACGTCGGTGCCTTCCCTGCGCACCGCGGCGCCGGTGATCGGTACCGCGCCGGCGTCCGCGGCCAGCGGGCCGGAACGGTTATAGAGCATCACGTGCTCGAAGATCACCACCGGGTCCGGATCTTCGAGGGCTGTCCACAACATGCCCCGCGCGTCTCGGATTGTGGCAGGGGCGACCACCTTGAGGCCGGGGACGTGGGCGTACCAGCCCTCCAGGCTGTGGGAGTGCTGCGCCGCCAGCTGCTTGCCGGCGCCGGTTGCCATGCGGATGACCAGGGGCACGTTGAATTGGCCGCCGGACATGTGGCGGATGGTGGCGGCGTTGTTGACGATCTGATCCAGCGCCAGCAGGCTGAAGTTCACGGTCATGATCTCGACGATCGGGCGCATGCCGCCCAGCGCGGCGCCGATGCCGGCGCCGGTGAAGGCCGACTCCGACAGCGGCGTGTCGCGGATACGCTCCGGGCCGAATTCGTCGTACAGGCCTTTGGTGACCGCGTAGCAGCCGCCGTAGCGCCCGACGTCCTCGCCCATCAGGAACACCCGGGGATCCCGGTTCAGCGCCTCGCGGATGGCCTCGCGCAGCGCCTCGCGGTAAGTCATCTCGACGCCTGCATCGCTCACGACCGTGGCTCCGTGTAGACATCGCGGGTCAATTCTTCGACCGGCTCCGCTGCGCCGCCCTCGGCGAAGGCGACGGCCTCGTCCAACTCCGCGGCGATGTCTGCCTCCATGGCATCGCGCTCGGCGGCGTCGAGCATGCCGGTCTCTTGCATCCATTGGCCGAAGCGCAGGATCGGTCCCTTTTGTTTCCAGGCCTCGACCTCGGCCTTGTCGCGGTAGAGCTGGGCGTCGAACATGGAGTGGGCGCGGAAGCGATAGGTCAGGCACTCCAGAAAGCGCGGGCCGGCGCCGTCGCGGATGTCCGCGGCGGCGCGGCGGGCGGCCACCTCCACCGCGATGACGTCCATGCCGTCCACGCTTTCGGCGGGGACACGGTAGCTCTCGGCCTTGCGAAAGATATGCGTCTCGGACTCGGACCGGTCCAGCGCCGTGCCCATTGCATACAGGTTGTTCTCGCAGACGAACAGCACCGGCAGCTGCCACAGGGCGGCCAGGTTCAGGCTCTCGTGAAACGCGCCCTCGGCCGCGGCGCCTTCGCCGAAGAAGCAGGCGGTGACCCGTTGCCGGCCCTGCAGCTTGTCGGCCAGCGCGATGCCGACGGCAAGCGGCAGCAGTCCGCCGACGATGGCACTGCCGCCGTAGAAGCGGGAAGCCGCGTCGAACAGGTGCATCGAGCCGCCGCGCCCGCCGCTGCAGCCGGCCCGCTTGCCGTACATCTCCGCCATCAGCGTGGTCATGGGCAGGCCCCGGGCCAGCGCGTGGCCATGCTCCCGGTAGGTGGCGCACACGGCGTCCTCGGGTGTCAGGCTCTGCATCGCGCCGACGGCGATGGCCTCTTCGCCGATATACAAATGCAGGAAGCCGCGGATCTTCTCTTCGGTGTAGAGCTCGGCGCAGCGCTCCTCGAAGCGGCGGATGCGCAGCATCCCGCGCAGCAGGTGCAGCGCGTGGTCGCGGTTGAGGTGGAGCTTGTCGGGGGTGCTCATCGGTTTACCGCTCGTCGCTCTCGAGCGTGGAGATGTCGCCTTCCGGGAGGCCCAGCTCGCGGGCGCGCAACAGGCGGCGCATGATCTTGCCGCTGCGGGTCTTGGGCAGGTTGGCGCGGAAGTCGATGCTGCGGGGAGCGACGGCCGGACCGAGGCGCTTGCGGGCGTGGGCCAGGAGGTCTCGGCGCAGGTCTTCGCTCTGCACGAAACCGGGCTTCAGCGCGACCAGCGCCTTGACGATCTCGCCGGCAGTGGGCTCCGGGATGCCGATGGCGGCGGCCTCGGCCACGGCGGCGTGCTCCATCAGCGTGCTCTCGACCTCGAACGGCCCGATCAAGTGACCGGCGGACTTGATCACGTCGTCGGCGCGGCCGACGAAGTGGAAGTAGCCGTCCGCGTCGCGCCGGGCCAGGTCGCCGCTCAAGTACCAGCCGCCGGCGAAGCATTCGGCGTAGCGTCCGGGCTCGTTCAGGTAGCCGCGGAACATGGACGGCCAGCCGGGCTTCAGGGCGAGCTCGCCGGGGGTGTCGGGGGTGTCGATGACCGAGACCGTGCCGGTGTGCGGGTCGCGCTGCACGATGGCGGCCTCGACGCCGGGCAGCGGCTTTCCCATGGAGCCCGGCTTGATGTCCATGCAGCGGTAGTTGGCGATCATGATGCCGCCCGTCTCGGTCTGCCACCAGTTATCGTGAAACGGCAGGCCGAGCACGTCGCGGCCCCAGATCACGCCCTCGGGGTTCAGGGGCTCGCCGACACTGGCCAGGAAGCGCAGCCGCGACAGGTCGTAGTCGGCGACCATGCCCGGGTCGTCGCGGCTTGCGATCTTCATCAGCATGCGGATGGCGGTGGGTGCGGTGTACCAGACCGTGACCCGCTGATCCTGCAGGATGCCGAGCCAGCGCGCCGGATCGAGCTCCGCCTCGTCGACGATCATGGTGGCGCCGACGCACAGCGGCGCGATGATGCCGTAGCTGGTGCCGGTGACCCAGCCCGGGTCGGCGGTGCACCAGTAGACATCGTCCTGGTGCAGGTCGAGCGCGTAGCGGCCGGTGAGATGATGCACCAGGACCGCCTCGTGCACATGCACGGCGCCTTTCGGCCGGCCGGTGGTGCCGCTGGTGAAATGCAGCAGGGCCATGTCGCCGGCTTGCGTCGGTGCCAGGCCGCCCGTGTCCGCCGAGGCGGCGAGGGCATCGTCGAAAGACAGCGTGCCCTCGGGCAGGGCATCCGCCGGGCAATCCACCAGCAGCACGTGGCGCAGGCGCGGCAGCTCGGCGCGCCAGGGTGCCACTTTGCGCAGGTAGTGGTTTCGGGTGCTGACCAGCACACGGGCGTCGCCGATCTCCATGCGTGCCTTGACCGGCCCGGGGCCGAAGGCCGAGAACAGCGGCGAGAACACCCGCCCGGCCTTCAACGTGCCGAGCGCGGTGATGTAGAGCGCCGGCACGCGCCCGAGCAGCGTGAAAACTCGCTCGCGCGGTGACACGCCGAGGTGTCCGAGCAGGTTCGCGAAACGACTCGAGAGCGCGGCCAGCTCCCGGTACGTGAAATCGCGGGTGCCGCCGCCGGGCCCGTCGGACTCGCGCGCCAGCCAGCGGATCGCCACCTTATCGGCGAGGCCGTCCTCGAGGTGGCGCTCGACGGCCTCGAACGCGATGTTGAGTCCGCCGTACGGCAGGCCGCGCAATGCCGAGCGGGCGCGCTCCCAGGAGAAGTCCGAGCACACGGCCGCATAGTCGGCGAGATTCGGTGCCGGCCAGCCGGCGGACTCGGCTTTATGAATGATTTGCGGCAACACGTTGCAGTGCCTCTGGGTTACGCGGTGACTGCCCGAGCCGGTGCCGGCCGGCGCTGCCCGCTACGCTGTCCACTTCGCCGCCGGCTTCGCGGGTGGCGGCTTCCTTAGGTCCGTGAGGGGGCTCGCCGCGAATGGACGGCCCACGACATTTCGTGGAACAGCATCCGTTTGATTACAACCATGGCAGACGGAAGTGCGATCTGCTATAGGTGATTCATCGATCCGTAAGAGATCGACCGGGCTTGTCCTGCAACGCCCAGAAAAATAATGCCTTTAGGAGGGTGTGTGTATGGTTGCTGCGTTTCTGCAGGAGACGCTCCGCCGTTTCAATGCGTTCGGCGGCGCGCTCGATGAATGGGCCGCGCCGGAGCCGGCGCCTGCCTGTGTCAGTACGATGGAGCAGGCCGCGGAGCTGGTCGTCGACGCCACTTCGTCGAGGCTGCGCGCGATTCCCGGCTATTCGCGCCGGCTGCGCGGTCCCATCGTCACTGCCTTGCGCTGTATCGACGAGATGGTCGATCGTATTCCCGGCGTCTTGCACTGCCGCCGGGAGACTTTCTCGACGGATCCCCACGTCAACGCATTCTTCGTCGGCCCCACGGATCTGCAGCAGGTCTTCAGCCTCAGCAAAGAGGTGCGGGACCTATTCGATGCCAATGCGCAAGCCGATCAGTGCTTCGCGCTGCTGTGCATGCATCGAGAAGAGCGCCGCCAAATCGGCATGGCCGTCGACGGTGATCGGGTACGCAGGGACGTCATGCAGACCTCGGTCAGTTTCACCGACCATGAGCTCGTCTCCCCCGGGCTCGCCGAGCAGGACGCCCGCGCCGCGCTCAAGTGCAGCATCTTCATGAGCCTTTTGGGTCACATCCGGATCAGATCGATCGGGGCGCGGCACCGGGACGCGGAGCTGCGGGCGCGGGCCGGGGCACTGCGTGCACGCCTGGCTCGGCGCCATCGCGCCTCCATCGACCGCGGCGCTTTCGAAAGCGAGCTGCGGGAGATCGAAGCAGAGCTCGATGCGCCGCGCCCGCGGCTCGAATCGCTGGAGGATCAGTTTCGCTTCGTGCTCGACATGCTGGAGTCGCCGCAGGACATCATCCGCTGCTGCCAACACAGCATTTATGTCGATCACTTCGGGGTGAAGCACGGGGGGCCGGAGGCGGCCAACGCGCGTGAGCTGGCGATCTCCGAGGTCCACGTGCTCGGCCGGCGGCCACGGGTTGCCTGCCTGGTGTCTTTCCCGCGCGAGCAATTGTTGCCGAAGCGAGACTTCTTGCAGGAAGCCAGCGTGTTTCTGGCTTCCTGAGCCGGCGGCAGGTCGCTTTCGGCGATGGTTGTTTATTGGCGGCGCGTTTATCGGGCTCGAGGCCGACCGTACGCAGGCGACTCTCCGCGCCGCGGGATCCGCGCGCGGCGCAGGATCCTGCATCGTTCCACGCTTCCCTGACGAGCCAAGTTCCTAGCTTGTGCTTGCCGCTGGGGGCGCCGCGCTTGCGGTCGCTCCTGAATTCGACCTTTTCTCGAAGAGCTTTCCGGGAGAGCGATTATGAAAGACCCGCAACAGGTGCAAGGCTTGGTCAATGTCCTCATGGAACGCTTCGAGAGAGAGCATCTCGGGCGTGTGCTCGAGATCCACCGCAGCGTCGCGGACGGGGCATTGCTGAGCGACTACGAGCACGGACTGCTCGAAGACGTCTTTCAGGAGGCTCTGCACAGCCACCGTCTGGTGAGCCAAGCACCGGAGTACCAGCAGCTGTTTGCCCGCGTCGTGAGGCTATACCGGGATATCGCCAGGCAGGCGCTGGAGAACGAAGAGCGCCAGTTCGCGGGGCGGGAGGCGGTTCGGGTGTGACGGTGCGGGTGTGAAGCGGCGCCCGCGCGGCGGGCGCACGCCGGCCGGGGCCAGGGTCGGGATCAGCCTTCGTCGCTGACCTCGGCCAGCACCAGGCCGGTGGCGGAGTCCGGATCGCGGGTGAAGCGGATGCAGTGCTCGCTGCCGTTGATCAGGTAGACGTTGAAGCCCTCGCCTTCGCGCTGCGGCTCGATGCCGGCGCCGATGTCGTCGTCGAGGCAATAGGTGAAGTGCAGCTCTGGGAAGGCGTCGCGCAGGGCCGCGACGGACTCGGTGCTCAGCCCCGCGCGGGCGACAATGGCACTGATCTGATCGAGAAACGCTTCGGTAATCATCGCTGGCGACCTCCGGGCGGCGCCGGGACTCAGGCTTCGTCTTCGGCGCGCTCGAAGCGCACGCGCTCGTCCGCATCATGCCCCATGATCTTCGCGAGCCAGGGCGGCGTCTTGTCGGCCAGCACCTGCTGCAGTGCTGCAATGCGCGCACGCGCGTCGCCGCCGTCGGGGAATTTGATCGGATGGATCTCGCGCTTGACCACCTTGGCCGCGGCCGGACCGCCGATGGATGCCACGTAGAGCACCTGGCAGTCCTCGATCAACGACGCGCGGTAGCTGTTCTTGTCGTCCTCGGCCTTGCTGTCGTCGATATCGCGGCAGTCGATCAACCGGGCCTCGGTCGCCGATACCTGATAGACCAAGAAGCGCCGGCAGGAGCCGAAATGGCCGTCGAGCAACTCGCCGCCGTTGGATGCGCAGGCGACGCGAATGGAACCGGGTATATCGCCTTCGCTGTAGGGCTGGGGCAGAGGGGCGGGCTCGATGTCATCGGTCCCTTCGCCCTTCAGCAGCGCGAGCGCGCTCTTCAGCGGGCCGGCGTCCATCTCCGCCAACTCGCCATCGGCCGCGCTTCGCAGGGCCTTCACGGTCAGGCCGTCGAGCTTGGCCGCGGTCGGCGGCAGGCCGACGGCATCGGCCAGCACCCGCAGCAGGCGGGCGGGGTCGGTGTCGGGGAGGGTGCGGGCGGCGAGGCCGATGCGCAGGGCGATCTCGTCTGAAAGGGATTGGTCGGTCATGTCTGGTCACCTCTATGCGTCGGGTTGCCTGTTGCTTCCGGCCCGTTGCTTCCGGCGCCTCGCTGCGCCCGATGCATGCTCCGATCGAAGTGTCGGCGCACTCGCCCGGTTCGGCGCGCTAGGCCCGGGCTGAAGCCCGGACTCCCGTGTTGCCGGGAGCTTGCGGCTGGTCGCGCCGGGGCCGAGGCGCCGAGTCCTTTAGGCCGGGACGATGCAGTCGTCTTCCATGCAGGCATCCAGGCACTGCGGGACGTCGAATTCACCCTCGCACTCGTTGCAGGTGTCGGCGTCGATCTTGTAGACACCCTTCCAGGCGGCGATGGAGTTGGTGGGGCAGATCGGCTCGCAGTCGCCGCAGGCGGTGCAGACGTCTCGGACGATTTGTAGGGCCATGGTCGTTCTCCGGTGTTTGGTTGGGTCGCGGCGCGCAACCGGTCGACGGCGAGTCGGCCGCACCGGTGCGCCGGGCGCGATCCATGACGATGAGAGGGTGCTCAGCCGTCCGCGCGCTTGAAGCGCAGCGTCGTCGGAAAGGCCGGCGGTGGGCTGATGGGGTCGATGTACCAGCGCGAGCCGTCGGTCAGCTCGACTTCGCCTCCCCAGGTCTCGGCGGTGTCGGTCTCGACGGAGGCGATGGTCTCTTCCATGTCCTTTTTGGCGACATAGAACAGCAGGGCGCCATCGTCTTTTTTTCTGATCATTACGTTGGGCATCGTTTGCATCTCTGTGGGCGTTCCCGGGCCGCTCCGGCCGCCGGGTGCGCGCTTTCGCGCGGGCGAGGAAGGAGCGGAGGAGACCACCCGCGGCGCGGGGCCGCGCCGGGGCGTCTTCCTCCCTCCCGCTCCCGTCGGCAGACGGGCGTGTCGGTTTACCTTCGCGTGTCCCGGTGCTGCTCGATCAGCGGACCAGGTCGTAGTTGAAGTCCGTCACGCCCATCTCGCGGGTCTCGTCGTCCAGACGCTCGAGCACTGCGTTGACCAATGTGGTCAGCATGTACATGGCACCCTCGTAACCGTAGGTGGTCATGCGATGCAGGTGATGGCGGTCGAAGATCGGGAAGCCGATGCGGATCAGCGGCACCTCGAACTCCTTGCCCTTGTGCAGCGTGTCGCGCTGGATGAACTTGCCGTAGCTGTTGCCGATCAGGAAGTCCGGCTTGTCGGTGAAGCACAGCGAGCGCAGATGCCACAAGTCCTTGCTGATATGCACTTCCGCGCCTTGGCCGTAGGGCGACTCGGACAGCATCTTGTCCATGGCCTTCTTCCAGCGCTTGTTGGCGTGGTTGCACAGGATGTGCGTCGGCTCGGCGCCCAGCTCCAGCAGGAACTTGGTCAGGCCCATGACGAAGTCCGCGTCCCCGTAGAGGGCAAACTTCTTGCCGTGCAGCCAGGTGTGGCTGTCGGTCATCATGTCGACCAAGCGGCCGCGCTCCTTGGCCAGCGACTCGGGGATCGGCTTGCCGGTCAGTTCCGAGACCTTCATCAGGAACTCGTCGGTCCACTCCAGCCCCATCGGTATGTCGACGTGGTTGCAGGGCTGATGCCAGGTCATCTCGACGAACTTCTTCGTCTTCGGCAACTGCCAGGGCTGCAGCAGCAGGGTGTCGATGGCGTTCGGGGCGTCCTTCATCTCGTCGATGGAGGTGCCGCCGTCGTACATGCGGTACTCGCCGTCGGCCGGAGTGTCGAGCACCTCGGTCGGGTCGCACAGCAGCGAGTAGCCGACACCCATCTCCTGCATCATCCGGTGCAGCACGCGGTAGTTGCCGAGGTAGGTCTCGAAGCCCGGCACCAGGTTGATCTTGCCGTTGCTGCCGACCTCCTTGTCGTCCATGTAGTTCAGCGTGAAGTAGCGCTGAATCCCTTCGAACATGTTGTCCCAGCCGGTGGTGTGGCTGCCGACGAAGCTCGGCGTGTGCGCGAACGGGGTCGGGAACTCGGCCGGGATGTGGCCTGCCTTCTTCGCGTTGCCGATGAAGGCGTTCAGGTCGTCACCGATGACCTCGGCCATGCAGGTGGTGGAGACGGCGATCATCTCGGGCTTGTACAGCGCCTTGGCGTTTTCCAGGCCGTCGAACATGTTCTTCTGGCCACCGAACACCGCCGCGTCCTCGGTCATGGAGTCGGATACGCAGGCGATCGGCTCCTTGAAGTGGCGGTTGAAGTAGGTGCGGAAGTAGGCGACGCAGCCCTGGGAGCCGTGCACGTAGGGCAGAGTCTTCTCGAAGCCCAGCGCGCACAGCACGGCGCCGAGGGGCTGGCAGGCCTTGGCCGGGTTGATGGTCAGGGCCTCGCGGGAGAAGTTGAGCTCCTTGTACTCCTCCGTGGTGGTCCATTCGAAGACCTCGTCGAGCTTCGCCTTGTCGGCGACTTCTTCGACGGTATTGCGCTTGGCGCCTAGGTTCTCTTTGTATTCCTCGTTACGGAACAACGGGTAGCTGGGCTTGATGTTGTCGGCTGTCTGGCTCATGGATGTGCTCCTGCCGCGCCGCTAATCCGCGGACAACGGCCTGGGTAATACGAGTTGTCTATCGGGCCGGGTCGCGCCACCCGCTCCGCGAGCCGCCTGGGCGCCCGGGCCGGGCGCCGCGACGGTATCGCGAGAGAGTGGCCTACACCGCTCAGGCGCTGGCGGCGACCGCGTCGGCCTCGCCCTCGGCGGGCTTCTGCCAAGGCGCTTGCATGGACTTCCAGCAAGGGTTGTTGATGGTCATGTCCATGTCGCGGGCGAAGATGGCAAAGCCGTCGTAGCCGTGGTACGGACCCGAGTAGTCCCAGGAGTGCATCTGGCGGAAGGGCACACCCATCTTCTGGAAGATGTACTTTTCCTTGATGCCGGAGCCGATTAGGTCGGGCTGTACGCGCTTGACGAATTCCTCGAGCTCGTAGCCGGTGACGTCGTCATAGAGCAGGGTGGAGTCGCCCATTTCCTTGACGGTGCGGTCATAGTCGTCGTTGTGCGCGAACTCGTAGCCCGTGCCGACGACTTCCATGCCCAGATCTTCGTAGGCGCCGATGATGTGACGCGGGCGCAGGCCGCCGACGTAGAGCATCACGCGCTTGCCTTCCAGGCGCGGGCGATACTTGGCGATGATGGCCTCGTACTCGGCGGTGTACTTCTCGATGACCTTCTCGGCGTTGGCCTGGATCTTCTCGTCGAAGCGGGCGGCGATGGCGCGCAGGGACTCGGCGATCTTGGTCGGGCCGAAGAAGTTGTATTCCATCCACGGAACGCCGTACTTCTCTTCCATGAAGCGGCTGATGTAGTTCATCGAGCGGTAGCAGTGGATGAGGTTGAGCTTGACCTTGGGGGTCAGCTCCATCTCGCTCAGCGTGCCGTCGCCGGACCACTGGGCGACCACGCGCAGGCCCATCTCCTCGAGCAGAATGCGCGAGGCCCAGGCGTCGCCGCCGATGTTGTAGTCGCCGATCACGGCCACGTCGTAGGGCGTGGTCTGGAAGGACTCGTCGCCGTCGCGATTACCGATGACCCAGTCGCGGATGGAGTCGTTGGCGATATGGTGGCCCAAGGACTGCGACACGCCGCGGAAGCCCTCGCAGCGCACCGGAACGACCGGCTTGCTCAGCTCCTTGGACTTCTTCTTGGAGACCGCCTCGATGTCGTCGCCGATCAGGCCGATCGGACACTCGGACTGCACGGAAATGCCCTTCGCCAGCGGGAACAGCGTCTCGATCTCGCTGATGAGCTTATCCAGTTTCTTGTCGCCGCCGAAGACGATGTCCTTCTCCTGGAAGTCCGAGGTGAAGTTCATCGTGCCGAAGGTATTCACGCCGGTCATGCCGACGTAGTAGTTGCGGCGGCCGGCGCGCGAGTACTGGCCGCAGCCGACCGGGCCGTGGGAGATGTGCACCATGTCCTTGATCGGACCCCAGACCACGCCCTTGGAGCCGGCGTAGGCACAACCGCGCACGGTCATGACGCCCGGCTGGGACTTACGGTTGGAGGTGATGCACTTCTTCGACTGCTCGACCGATTGATCGTTGACCGCCAAGTGCTTGGCGCGGTCTTTCTTTGCCTTCTCGGGATAGACCTCGAGCACCTCTTGGATCAGGGCTTGAGTCTCTTCGCGTGTCATTGCTGCCATTTCGGCTTTCCTCGTCGGCGCCGCCGCTAATCCGCGGACAGTCGCTCATTGAAGAACCAAGGGGATTCCCTCTCCCCTCGGGAGAGGGAAAAGGGAGAGGGAAGGGCGGTCTCGCCCGATGTCGGCTATGCGACGGCTTCTGCGTCGGCGGTCTTGCCGACGATGCTCTCGTCTTCTTCGTCCATCAGGCCGAAGTCCATCAGCAGCTCTTCCAGGGCATCCATCGAGATCGGCGTCGGGATCACGAACATCTTGTTGTCGATGATCTTCTGCGCCAGCGTACGGTACTCGTCGGCCTGCTTGGCCTTCGGGTCGTACTCGATGACGGTCATGCGCCGGATCTCGGCGCGCTGCACGACGTTGTCGCGCGGCACGAAGTGGATCATCTGCGTGCCCAACTGGCGGGCCAGCTCAATGATCAGCTCGTCCTCGCGGGCCGTGTTGCGGCTGTTGCAGATCAGGCCGGCCAGACGCACGCCGCCGGAGCTGGCGTACTTCACGATGCCCTTGGAGATGTTGTTGGCCGCATACATGGCCATCATCTCGCCGGAGCAGACGATGTAGATCTCTTGCGCCTTGTTCTCGCGGATGGGCATCGCGAAGCCGCCGCAGACCACGTCGCCGAGCACGTCGTAGAAGACGAAGTCGAGGTCGGCCTCGTAGGCGCCCTCTTCTTCCAGGAAGTTGATGGCGGTGATGACACCGCGGCCGGCGCAGCCGACGCCCGGCTCGGGACCGCCGGACTCGACGCACTTGATGTCGCCGTAGCCGACCTTCAGCACGTCCTCGAGCTCCAGATCCTCCACCGAGCCGGCCTCTGCGGCCATCTCCATGATGGTATTCTGCGCCTTGGCATGCAGAATCAGTCGGGTGGAGTCGGCCTTCGGGTCGCAGCCGACGATCATGACCTTTTTGCCGAGCTCGGCCAGGCCGGCGACCAGATTCTGGGTGGTCGTCGATTTACCGATGCCGCCCTTGCCGTAGATTGCGCATTGACGCAGTGCCATGGTTGTCTCCCGGTTGTTTGCCCTGTCGGGCGGTGGATAGTTCGCACTCACCGGGGGTTTAAGCAACCGCTGTGCCAAGGCGTGTGTTTGTTCCTAAAGCAATGATTTAAATGGAAAGAGTTCTGTGACGCGGGTCTCGTTGTCTTGGTAGCATACGCGACAAAGCCACATGGCTTGTGCGTATAACAACAGCCGGAGCCGACATCCCGCCATGCCCGATATGCCGCACCCGTCCGCCGTCTTGCGGACGCCCTCGCCGCCATCCGATGCACCGATGCACCCGCCCTCGCTGCCGCCGCAGGCGCGCCTTCCCATCAACCGCTGCAACCTACCGGCCGTCATCCTCGGCGGGCTGACCTACCAGGCCCACCCGGTGCCGCTGGAGATCGACGGCGTGCGCGCGTTCCACCGCGATCTCTTCGAAATGCTGGCGCCGCTCGACATCCACCGCGAGCGCGCCGAGCGCTTCGTCGATTACATGGCCGTGCATTTCTGCCTGGACGACCTGGAGGAGGCGGGCCTGTCGCCGGGGCGGGTGCGCAAGTCGCGGCGCAACGCCAACTATCTGCGGATGGTGCGCGGCTGGTCGTTCGACTCCGACGGCCGCGAGGGCGCGGTGCTCAAGCACTGGGTGGAGACCCGCTTCGGGCTGCGCGCGCGCCATCATGGGGGACCGCTCGACGGCCGCGACAGCGAGGCCTATCAACTCTATCTGTCACAGGGCAGCCGCGGGCTGTATGCCACCAACGCTTTGGAGGCTCAGCTCGATCTGCTCTACACCTATTGCCAGTACGAATTGGTTCGCCAGCACCCCGACGAAACGCACCTGACGCTTTATCGCGGCATCAACCGTATCGACGAGCACGAGGTGCTGGAGCGCGGCGGCGACGGCCATTGGCGGGTGCTGCTGAACAATCTCAACAGCTTCACCAGCGCACGCGAGCGCGCGGACGAGTTCGGCGACTACATCCTCTCGGCGCAGGTACCGCTGCCGAAGGTCCTGTTCTTCAACAGTTTGCTGCCCGGAATGCTGAAGGGCGAGGGTGAGTACGTGGTGATCGGCGGCGCCTACGCGGTGGACATCAGCACGCTCTGAGGGTGGTGCCGGAGCGTGCGCCTGGCTCGCCTCGATGCGCCGCGCCATGTTACGGAGCCCGAGCGTTCGAGCACGTTTGTCGGTGAAAAACGGATTGTCGCTTTCCGTACAGGTTTCCGGCGGCAGTCGTCGAACGATCGGCATCGCGCCGATCTCCGCGCGGCGCTTGTCAGCGCGCCCGGCGCAGGTCAACCTAGCGCGTACGACCTGACTTGACGAGGGCACGCGTATGCTGCGACTGCTCAAAGAACGCGGGCGTTTCGGCCCGGTGCCGGGGCGGAGGCCGATAGCGGCGTGGCCGGCGACCGCGGCACTGCTGCTTGCCGCATCGATGCTGACGGGCTGTGCGACGATGCCGGGCTTCGACCTGTTCGCCCGGGAACCGCTGCCCGACGATCGCTTCCTGCTGCCCGACGAGAACACGGCGGTCATCGGCGCGGTGCAATATGCCGTTGCCCGCCACGAGGATACGCTGCCCGATTTCGCCCGCCGCTACGGCCTCGGCCACGACGAGATCGTCGCCGCCAATCCGAGCGTCGACCCCTGGCTGCCGGGCTCCGGCACCCGTGTCGTGCTGCCGACGCAATTCGTGCTGCCCGACACCCCCCGCAAGGGGCTGGTGCTGAACTTGGCAACACTGCGCCTGTTCTATTATCCGGACGTCGAGGACGGCGCAATGCCGGCGGTGGTGACGCATCCCATCGGCATCGGACGCGAGGGCTGGCGGACGCCGGTCGGGCGTATGCGCATCACACAGAAGATCGAGAATCCCTCCTGGACCCCGCCCGCGTCGGTGCGTCGCGAGCACGCCAAGCAAGGCGACAAACTGCCGGCGGTCGTGCCGCCGGGACCGGATAATCCGCTCGGTGCCCATGCCATGCGCCTGAGCCGTCCGAGCTATTTGCTGCACGGCACCAACAAGCCCTATGGCGTCGGCATGCGGGTCAGTCATGGCTGCGTGCGGCTGTATCCGGAAGATATCGCCGAGTTGTTCGGCGAGGTGGACGTCAATGCCACGGTGCGGATCGTCAATCAGCCCTACCTTGCGGGCTGGCGCGACGGCGTGCTTTACCTGGAGGCCCATGCGCCGCTGTCGGAAGACGCACGGCGTTGGAAAGGCAGCCTGAAGCCGATGGAGAAGGTGGTCAAAGCCGCTGCCGGAGACGCCGTGGACAGTGTCGACTGGGACAAGGCGCGGGCCGTTGCCGAGCAGGCGCGGGGCATACCCGTGCCGATCTCGGCGGGCACGCCGGATCTCGATCGGATCATCGCCGATGCACGCCGCGTGCCGCGCATGCCGCCGCGGTGATACCGCCACGGTTGACTTCGCGGCGGCGCGGAAGCACCTCCCGGTGCGGTTTCGGCAAACCAAAAAAATGGGGTCAGCCCCGAGGATGTGTCCACGATGCGCCAGCAAGTCGGCGATATGATGCTCAAACTCTCCGAGGTCTGGACACGGGCGACGGGCGGGCGCTTCAGCGCGATGCCGGCGCCCGGCAGCGCCGCGCCGGACTTCGACGCGGCGGATCAACAGGGCACGCGGCACCGGCTGGGTGACTACCGCGGGCGCTGGCTGGTGCTCTACTTCTATCCGCGCGACGAGACGCCGGGATGTACCGCCGAGGCCTGTAGCTTCCGCGACAACTTGGCCGAGGTGACGGGGCTCGGTGCGGCGGTGATCGGCGTCAGCACCGACGAGGAGGCCGCCCACGCGCGCTTCGCCGCCGATCATGGGCTCTCGTTTCCGCTGCTCGCCGACACAGGCGGCGACGTCGCGCGCGCTTACGGCGTGCTCTGGGACAAGGGGCCGCGGCCTTTTGCGCGGCCGTTTGCCCGCAGGCGAACTTTCGTCATCGACCCCGACGGGCGAATCGCCAAGCGCTATCTACGGGTGCCGGTCGGCGAGCACGCGGAACAGGTGGCGGCCGATCTTCGCGCCCTCGCCGGGGCTGCAGCCGCCTGATTCAGGGCGGGGAGCGGTAGATCACGCGGTTTCTGCCGGCACGCTTTGCCTCGTAGGCGGCACCGTCGGCTCGGGCCATCAGGCTTTCCGGCGTATCCTGGTCCGATGCGGCGGTCACGCCGATACTGGCCGTAATCGAGTAGTCCGCCCCGTCGCCCAGAGAGAAGCGCATGGCCCGCAGCTCGCGCAGGATCTTATCGGCGATCCGCACGGCGTCGCCGCGCTGGCAGTTCGACAGCAGGATTGCGAACTCATCGCCGCCCCAGCGGGCCACCAGATCCGTGTCGCGCACGTTTTCGACCAGCAACTGGCCGACCTTTTTCAGCAGCAGATCCCCCGCCGCGTGTCCCGCCTTGTCGTTGACCGCCTTCATCTGATCGAGATCCAGGAACAGCAGATTATCGCTGGCATCCCCGCGCCGCTTGCCGCCGATGGACTGGCGGATACGATTGTCCATGGCGAGCCGGTTCGGGATGCCGGTCAGCGCGTCGTTGTGCGCCAGCCAATGGGTCTGGGAATGAATCCTGTGGTCGCGGTAGGCCGCCGCGACCACCAGGCCGACGACGCCGGTAAACCAGATATTGACCAGGTTGAGTGTCAGGACGTTCGGCGCCGGCATGTCGAGCAACTCCGTGGAGACGTGCGGCGCCAGCGCGAGCAGGGTCAGCAGTGCGATCAGCCCGGGCAGCAACGCCGCCAACGCGCCGGTGCGCATGGCGGCCAGGAACACCATCGGAATCAGCAGATTCATGCACAACGCGGAGGCGACGCCCTCGGTCAGCAGGAGGCCGACGATGCTGATGCCGAGCGCGACCGCGGCGATCAGCAGGGTTTCGAGCCAGTGGCGCATCAGGGCATCGCGCCAGAATACGTTGCGCAAAGTCAGCACGGTGCCGCCGACCATCAGCATGCCCAGGCTGTTGCCGATCCACCAAGTCAGGACCACGTTCGCGGCAGGCACTCCCGGGCTCGGCAGAAAGGCGTGCAGCGCGAGCCCGGCGGTGGCGGCGCTGAGCAGCGGGCCGAGCGTCGCGATGCCTATGAACAGGAGGATATCGGGGACGTTGTGCAGCCGGCCCTCGAAGCCCAAGCGCCGTGCCAGCATCAGCGGCAAGACGGATTCGGCGACTGTGGCCGCGCCCGCGATCAGCGCGAGCCAAGGCGGTACGCCGGCATAGAGCGCCAGCGCGAGCATGCCGGCGATCACGCCGGGCCAGGCACGGTAGCCGGCGATGATCAGCACCGCCAGCGTGATGCCCGAGGGCGGCCAAATCGGACTCACGCCGGTCTGTGCGGATTGAACCTGGAGGCCCGGGACACCGCTCGAGAAGAACAGCACGGCAAGCAGCAGCCCGGGCCAAAGGGCCTTGACGAGCGCAGCGTCGAGTGCGCCGGCTTGTTGGTAGGGACCGAGCCTGGCGGTACGCTGGCAAATCATGGTCTGCGGCGCCCCTGCGCGGGCTGCCTTGCTTGCGTCGCGGCAGCATGCACGCGGCGCGCCGCCCGGCAGGTATGCGTCCTGGTTTTATTGGCGATTATCATTTTCTTGTCTGCCGAAAAATCTGTCGTTCTTCATTGTCTGGCCGCGTCCGGGATCCGAGGTGCCCGGTGTCGGGAGTGTTGGCCGCTGCTGCGCGTCTCGGATAGCTGTCATGCTTGAAGCATATTGGGTGCCACTTTGGGCGCTTTGCGCGAGTGGCGGGCCCGCCGCGCGCCGCGGCAGGCGTTTCTGCCCGCCGACCGGACCGAGGCCCGCGGAGCGTATCCATTCGGGCCGCTGCCGGTAACGTGGATCGAGCACGGGAGCGCTATGCGTTGTGCGTCCTGGCCGCCTGCGCCGGCGGCGGAAAGACCTGTTCGGCGCGGGCCCGGCACAGGGCCGGCGCCGGGCGGTCAGCTCGACCGATGTAACGGGGTCATGTCCGAGGCGAGCCTCCATGAGGTGCCACGCGCAGAACCAAGGCCGCATATCATAATGCGTGTACGCTGCCGAGTCGCGCAAACAAACCGACCGTCACAGTGTTATCCGGGGGATACACCTGCGATAAATGCGTGTACTCCGCGCCGGCTCGAAAACGCTGAAACGATGCAGCGCTTTCCATACTGGGCGGGGCGCTCGGAAACCGCGTTTTGCGGTCGCCGCTGACTCTTGGTCCGTAAGGCCAATGAAGCGGCTTCTCGCCGGGTCAGGCATGGGGGCCGCGGCGCCGAAGCGCTCGCGGGATTCAGCGGCGGCGCTTGCCGAGCAGGTCGGTGACGCTGATCTTCACCGGAAAACGCGGGCGGTAGGTGGGCTGCTGCGGGCGGTTCTTCCAGGGGTCGGTCAGTTGATCGCCGACCCAGACGCCGAGCAGGCCGAGAGGAAATAGCCAGGTGTAGGCCGCCAGCGGCAGACCGAACAACTCGGGGCCGCCGATGAGGGGCAGCTCGAAGCGCCAGGCGGGCCCGAGCAGCCAGTTGCAGGCCTGCGCGAATACGCCGAGCATCAGCGCCGCGGCGGCGGGCAGCAGCACCCGGCTCCAATCACCGGCCGCCAGACCCGAGAGCAGCGTCGGCCTGGCGCGCACCTGCTGCAAACCCAGCGCAAGCAGCAGCGGCGCCAGCAAAGCGACAGGGTAGAGCCAGTCGGGCCAGAGCGGGGCGGCGGCCAGTGCCAGCGCCGCGAATCCGATCAGCATCCAGCCCTCTTGCGGAGCCGGCTCGCCGCCCATGGGGGCCGCGGCGCGGGTCCATCGCAGGACCGGCTCGAAGGACGCCAGCCATTGGCGAAGGCTCAGCAGCGCCGGCAACAGCACCGCATAGTGGAACGACTTGCCGAGCACGAACGGCACGGCTTCGACGGCGGGCGGATAGGTCCACAGCTGCAGGAATAGGTTCAGCCAGTAGAACATCCAGCCGACGGCAAGGCTGGCCGCGAACAGGCTGAAGAAGTAGCCGGGGCGCTGGCGGATCAGGCTATTGCCGGTTCGCCGCTGGGTGTCGGCATTGGCCAGCAGCGCCACTGCCAGCGTGATCAGCGCGCAGGCGGCATTGACCGCGTCGCCGTCCACTGCGATCAGAGCGGCGATGAGCGCGAACAGCGCAAACCAGACATAGCGCGGTAGTGGCGCCGGCGTGCGTGTCTCGACGGCGCGCCCCGCGCGATGCCGCGGCCTGGCGAGCCAGAGCACTGCAAGCACCGTCAACGCCGCGGCAAGTGAGGCCGCGAGCGTGATTGCGGCATTCGGTGGCGCCGGATCCCATGCCCGCGCCGTCATCGGCAGCCGCAGCAATTCGGACAACGGCTGCCCGCCCGCCACGGCGCCGAGCAGCGGCAGCAGCAGGGTCAGCGCGATGACCGCGGCAAGCGGCAGCAAGGCTCTCGGCATTGGAATCCTCGGCGTGGGTGCCTATGCGGGCGCGGGCCTCGGCCCGTCGTTTCCACCCGCGTTATCGGGTGCAACGGATTGCGTTGCGCCGGATAACGCGGCGGCTGGCCGAGACTCGGCCCGTCAGGGCCGTACGCTGTCGATCACCACGGCGACGCTGTCGCCGGCAGTGCTGGGGATGGGACCGGACTCGCCCTCGAGATCGCCGGGCTGCGCCATGGCCTGCCCGCTCGGCGAGACGCGGGCGCCGACTATGACTTCGGGGAAGCTCGATAGCTTCATCGCCGGCATCATCGCCATGCTGTCGTCGAGCCGCAGCGTGACCGGCAGATCGGCGACGGTGACGCGCTGCACGGCCAGCGGCATCGGCGGGCCTGCCGCCGCCTTCGCGTAGACGAATACCGTGGTGTCCGGCGCTGCCCTGGCGGCCAGCCCCGGCGACAGCGAGACGCTGACCTGCACCGATGCCCCGGCGCTGGCCTCGGCCGCGGGCTCGGGGGCGCTCTGCGCGGCCGTGCCGTCGGCGCTTTGGCCGTCGGGCGGCGCGGCATCGCCGGTCACCTCGGCGCCCGCCTGTGTGCCGGCGTCGTCGGCGCGTTCCTCGGTGGCCGGGACCGGCAGCTCGGCGGCGGCGTTCTCCGCCAAGCGCATATCGGCGGGCAGGCCGGCGCGCTGCTGCGCTTCGGCAATCAGCTCGCGCAGCTCGGTGGCCTCTTCGCTGGCCGGGTCGATCACCGAGAGCACCTTGTTCCAAGCGACCGTGGCGGCATTGAACTGCCCTCGCTGGAATGCGGCCATGCCGGTCAGCCAGCGTGCCGTGGGATTCTCGGGATCCTGTTCCAGCACCTGCGCGATCAGCTCGGACGGGCGCCCTTCCAGGGAGTTTCCATTGTTCGCGGCGAGGGACTCGGCGTAGGCCAGCAGCAGCTGGGGGTCGTCGGGGGTCAGCGCATAGGCCTTCTCGAAGGCGCCCTCGGCCTTTTGCGGGTCGCGCATGGCGAAGTAGGTGCGACCGAGCATCAGCCAGCCTTCGGCATCGTCCGGCGCCTCGGCCATGCGCGCCTCGAGCCGCTCGACCAGTACATCGAGCGGCGGCATGCCGTCGCCGCCGGCGCCGTGTCCGGGGGCCGACTGCCCGCCCGCGCTCTCGGCGAGGCGCGGAATGATGTCGCGCTCGCCGATACCGAGATACAGCAGCAGCGCCAATCCCGGCACCAGGATGGACAAGGCAAGGCCGGTCACCTTGGGCCCCGGCAGTACCGCTACGAAGCTGCCGGGCGTCGGGCTGCCGACGTTGCGCAGCACCTCCCGCTCCAGATCGGCCTTGGCCGCGCTGTACTGGCTCTGATCCAGCTTGCCGGCAACGAGGTCGGTCTCCAGCTCGGCGAGCTGTTGCTTGAACAATGCCAGGTTGACCTGGTCCTGATCGATGTCGTCCGGGTCGTCATCGGTGCCCGTGGTCGTAGCCTGCGGTTGCAGCAGAGGGGCGACGACGAACAGCGCCGCCAGGCCGGCGAGCCCGGCGACGAGAATCCAGAAAATGGTCATGAGGGCTGATCCGTTTTGCCGCCTTCGGCGGTCAGCATTTGCCGAAGCCGTTCGCGGTCTTCGTCAGTCAAGTCTTGGTCCGTGGTGGACTTCTTGCGCATCAGCGTACGGAGCAGGAAAACGGCTCCGATGCCGATCAGCACGAAGGGGCCGAACCAAAGGATATAGGTGGAGGGTTTCAGCGGCGGGTCGTAGAGCACGAAGTCGCCGTAGCGCGAGACCAGGAAGTCGAGGATCTCATCCTTCGACTGCCCCGCGCGCATCATCTTATAGACCTCGTTGCGCAGATCCTGCGCCAGCTCCGCCTGCGAGCCGGCCAGGGATTCGTTCTGGCAGACCAGACAGCGCAGCTTCGCGATCAGCTCGCGGAATTCCTGCTGCTGCTGCGGACTGTCGAACTCGAATTCTTCCAGCGTATAGGCCGAGGCCGCCGTGCCGAGCGCGAGGGCCGCGGCAAGGAAAAGCGTTTTGATCAGTGGTGACATCGTAGTGTGGAATTTGATTGTCTACTCCGCCTTCAGTTGCGCTACCAATGGCTCGAGGGTTTCTTCCCAGACCTGCTTGTCGATCGGTCCGATGTGCTTGTAGCGGATGATGCCCTTGCGGTCGACGACAAAGGTCTCCGGCGCGCCGTAGACCCCCCAATGGATGCCGACGGTGTTGTCGGGATCGTAGCCGTTCATATCGTAGGGATTGCCGGTCATTCGCAGCACCGTCAGCGCGTCGCGCGACTCGTCCTTCCAGTTCAGGCCGACGATCTGGAAGTCCGGGATCTCGGACAGTGCCATCAGGGCCTGGTGCTCGGCGCGGCAGGAATTGCACCAAGAGGCCCAGACGTTCACCAGCGAGATCTTGCCCTTCAGGTCCTCGTCGCTGACGCTGCGGCTCGGATCGGTGAGCTCGGGCAGGCTGAAGTCCGGCACGGGCTTGCCCACCAGCGGCGAGGGCACTTTGCGCGGATCGTTGCCGAGCCCGAAGACCAGCAAAGCCACGAGCCCGGCGAACAGGAACAGCGGTATCAGGGCGCGGATGGATCGCGACATGGCTCAGGCCCTCGCGCCGACGGCGCTGCCGGCCGGCGCGGAGGCGCGTACCCGGGCGGTGCGATAACGCGGATCGGTCAAGGCGAGAATGCCGCCGAGCGCCATGAAAATGGAGCCGAGCCAGATCCAGCGCACATAGGGCTTGTAGTACAGCCGAAGTGCCCAGTCGCCGCCGCCGACCGCCTCGCCGAGCGAGACGTAGATGTCGCGGAACAGGCCGGCATCGATGGCGGCCTCGGTCATGGGCATGCCGCCGGCCAGATAGGCACGCTTTTCCGGGAACAGCTCGGTGACCTTGCGATCGCCCTTGTAGACGATGAAATGCCCGCGGTCGGCCTGGTAGTTCGGTCCGGGCGCCTTTTGGGCGCCGAGGAACTCGAAGCGGTAGCCGGCCAGCTCGTGACTGTCGCCGGGCGACATGCGCACGTCTTTCTCGCCCTCGAAGTTGGACACCATGGTCACGCCCACCGCGAATACGGCCACGCCGACATGGGCGACGACCATGCCGTAGAAGCTGCGGCCGCTGCCGCGCATATCGGCCACTACGGTGCGCCATCCTTGCTTGTTTTTCAGCCGCTCGCGCACGATGGCGATATGGCTGAACAGCAGCCAGGCGGACAGCGCCAAGCCGATGGGCACCCATAGATGGCCGCCGCTGAAGGTCGGCAGGGAGGTGATGGCCAGCACCGCGATGCTGAGCGCGAACGCGACCCAGAGCAGTTTCACCAGGCGCATGGGCTCGTCATGCTTCCAGCGCGTCGCGGCGCCGAAGCCGACCAGCAATGCCAGGAACGGCGCCAGTGCCAGGAACATCTTGTTGAACCACGGGAAGCCGACCGAGATCTTGCCCCAGTCGAAGGCCTCGTAGATCAGTGGCGCCAGCGTGCCGAACAGCACCAGAACGGTGAAGGCGACAAACAGCAGGTTGTTGCCGAGCAGCGCGCTCTCGCGCGAGAGCAGGTCGAAGCGACCGCCTTCGGAGACCTCCGGCGCGCGCCAAGCATAGAGCGCCAGCGACCCGCCGATGACGATGCAGAGGAAAATCAGGATAAACAGCCCGCGCTCGGGATCGGTGGCGAAGGCGTGTACCGAGGTCAGCACGCCGGAGCGCACCAGGAAGGTGCCGAGCAGGCTCAACGAAAAGGCGAAGATCGCGAGCAGCACGGTCCAGCTCTTGAACGCGCCGCGCTTTTCGGTCACGGCCAGCGAATGCATCAGCGCGGTGCCGACCAGCCAGGGCAGCAGGGAGGCGTTCTCGACCGGATCCCAGAACCACCAGCCGCCCCAGCCGAGCTCGTAGTAGGCCCACCAGGAGCCGAGCGCGATGCCGATGGTCAGGAACACCCAGGCCGCCGTCGTCCACGGCCGCGACCAGCGTGCCCAGGCTGCATCGAGCCGGCCGCCGATCAGGGCCGCGATGGCGAACGAGAACGCCACCGAGAAGCCGACATAGCCCATGTAGAGCATCGGCGGGTGGATGGCGAGGCCGGGATCCTGCAACAGCGGATTCAGGTCGCGGCCGTCCGCCGGCACCGGGAACAGCCGCTCGAACGGGCTCGAGGTCAGCAGCGTGAACAGCAGGAAGCCGATGGCGATCATGCCCTGCACCGAGATCACGCGGGCCATGACGGTGGCCGGCAAGTCCTTGCTCAACAGGGCCACCAAGCCGCCCCAGGCGGCCATGAACAGCACCCACAGCAGCAGCGAGCCCTCGTGGCCGCCCCAGACCGCCGATACCTTATAGATTTCCGGCAGCAGCGAGTTGGAGTGCTGGGCGACATACAGCACCGAGAAGTCGTCGGTCAGGAAGGCCTGCACCAGGCACGCGAAGGCGATGAGCAGAAATGTGAACTGGCCGTAAGCGAGCGGCCGGGCCATGGCCATCCACTGACGATTGCCCACCAGCGAGCCCGCCAGCGGAAAGGCGGCCTGAACGATGGCGATGGTCAGTGCCAGGATGAGTGCAAAGTGTCCGAGCTCGGGGATCATTGTGCTGCGGCTCCGCTCTTGACCGACTCGCCGGTCGACTCGATGACGCCTTCCACGTGTGCCGTCTGCAGCGTATCCGCCACTTCCGGAGGCATGTAGGACTCATCGTGCTTGGCCAGCACCTCTTCGGCGTAGAACATGCCGTCCTGGCCGATGCGGCCCTTGGCGACCACGCCCTGACCCTCGCCGAACAGGTCCGGCAGGATACCGGTGTAGCTGACCGGCACCGTGGCCGCGTTGTCGGTGACATCGAAGCGCACGGTCAGGCCATCCTCCTGGCGCTTGAGCGTGTCCTCGACCACCAGGCCACCGACCCGGAATACCGCGTCGGTCGGATGCTCGTTGGCCGCCACCTGGGTCGGGCTGAAAAAGTACGATAGATTGCTCTGCAGCGCGCTCAGCGCCATCGAGGCCGCGGCGCCGACACCGGCGATGGCCAAACCGACGAAGACCAGGCGTTTTTGTCTTGCTTTCATCTCGATTCTCCTCGGTGCGGTGCGTTGCGCTCGCGCAGTCGGGCCAATCGACCCATTCGCGACAGTATGGTTCGCCGGCTGAGACGCAGTTGTACGACCTCGGCGACGAGCAACAGGAAGGTCATGCCGAAGGCGCTCCAGACGAAAAAGGCATAGCCGCCCTGACGCAGAAATTCCATCATGCGGACGCCTCCCGCTCGAGCACACCGCGCACCCAGGTCGAGTCGCCCTCGCGGGTGAGGATGATGCTGCGCAGGCGCGCGAACGCGGCGGCGAAGGAGTAGATCCAAAACGCGAGCGTCATCGTCAGCATGGCGGTCAGGATATTGCTCTCGATGTCGGACAGCGACGAGCGCTGATGCAGCGCCGCGCATTGGTTCGGGTCCGGGCAATTGATGGACCAGAAAATCACCGGCAGCATCACCAGCCCGACGATGGCCAGCAGCGCCGATGCACGGTCCGCGCGGCGCACATCGTCGATGGCCGAGTGCAGGGCGATGTAGCCGATGTAGAGGAAGAACAGGATCAGCTCCGAGGTCAGGCGCGGATCCCAATCCCAATAGGTACCCCAGCTCGGGCGGCCCCAGAAGGCGCCTGTCCAGAGCGCGATGAAGGTGAAGATCGCGCCGGTGGGCGCCACCGCGTTGGCCATCATGAAGCTGAGCCGGGTGTTGAACACCAGGCCGATCGCCGCCCATGCCGCAAGCACCAGGTACAGCCACATGGACATCCAGGCGGAGGGCACGTGGATGAAGATGATGCGGTAGTACTCCTTCTGCGGGTTGGTGCCGCCGAGGCGATCGGGCGTCTCGAAGAAGCCCCAGTACAGCGAGAACAGGATGAGCACCAGCGACGCCCCGAACAGGACCGGCACCAGCCGGCCCGCGAGCGGGTAAAACGCTGTGGGAGAGGCGTATTTGAACCAATTGATCTTCATACTTTCACCGAGCGTGGCAGTCTAGCATCCGGCGGGCATCGGCCCCACGACCACGGCCGGTTCGGTCGCTGTCTGTCCACGCTGAATATATCGAAAAATCCGATGGGTGCGCGAGCGACCCGGGTGGGAAGTGCGGCGGCGGAGGGACAGCCGCCGCGCCGCGCAAGCGCCTCGTGCCGAATCCGACCGCCGCGGGAGCAGCTCGGTTCCGTTGCGGGCCGCGGCCGATAAGTCGTTGCTTCGCGGTCATTCGGTCGAAATGCGCAGCGCCGCCGCCGAGGCCAGCGGCGCGAACAGCAGCGCCATGAGCAAAAACGCGCCCAATAGATAGAAGTAGGGCACGGTGTCGGCGATTTCGATCATGCTGACGGACACCGCGCCGGAACCGTAGACCAGCACCGGGATATACAGCGGCAAGATCAGCAGCGACAGCAGGATACCGCCGCCGCGAAGCCCCAGCGTCAGCGCCGCGCCGATGGCGCCGAGCAGGCTGAGGATGGGCGTGCCGACCAGCAGCGATGCCATCATGATCCAGACCGCCGCCGGATCGAGGTGATACTGCATCGCCACCAGCGGCGCGACGATCACCAGCGGCAAACCCGTCAGCAGCCAGTGCGCGATCACTTTGGCCAGCACCAGCAGCGACAGCGGTTGCCCGGTCAGCAGCATCTGCTCCAGGGTGCCGTCGTCGAAGTCCGCGGCGAACAGGCGCTCCAGCGCCAGCATGGATGCCAGCAGCGCCGCGACCCAGACCACGCCGGGGCCGAGCTCGCGCAGCATCTCGCGCTCGCTGCCGACGCCGAGCGGGAACAGGCTGACGACGATGACGAAAAAGAACAGCGTCGTCAGCACGTCGGTTCGCCGGCGAAGCGCCAGCGTCAGATCGCGCGTGAGGATGCATGTGAAGACCTTCAGCATCGATTCGGCCTAAAAAACATCGACCGGCGCGCCGACATCGGAGTCGGCCGCGCCGAGCGTCAGGCGCTGGATCTCGCCGCGGGTCAGCGCCACCTCCTGGTGGGTCGTGAGGACCACCGCACCGCCGCCGGCGACGTGCTCGGCGATCAGTGTCTGCAGCAGGTCCACGGCGTCGGTGTCCAGCGCCGTGAAAGGTTCGTCGAGTATCCAAAGCGGCGCCTTGCTCAAGATCAAGCGCGCCAGCGCGACCCGCTTTTTCTGGCCCTGGGAGAGCATCCGTGTCGGCAGATCCTCGAAGCCCGCGAGCCCGATGCGCTCCAGGGCGTCGAGCATGTCGTCGTCGTGCAGCGGGTCCTGGTCCAGCGTCGCGGCGACGCGCAGATTCTCGAGGCCGGTCAGGTCGGCCTTGATGCCGTTGAGGTGGCCGAAATACAGCAGGTTGCGATTGTAGTCCTCCGCCAGGGCGCGGATGTTCTCGCCCCGCCAGCGGATCTCGCCCTCATCGGGCCGCAGCAGGCCGCACAACGTGCGCAGCAATGTCGTTTTGCCGCTGCCGTTGCGCCCGCGCACATGCAGCAGGCTCTCTGCCTGAACGCCGAAGCTGAGCCCGGAAAACAGTCGTCGGTCGCCGCGGCGGCAGGTCAGCGCATCGACGTCGAGCAAGGGGTTGGGCGCGGGGGCGGACATTCGGGGAGTGGGCAATCCTGATGGGAAACCGAGGCGGAGGCCGCCTGCCGCGTCTGTCGCGGTGGCCAGGGCCGGCGCCGCTCGGCACGATACAGCGTCGACCGGCGCCGGACAACTTTGAGATAAACTGCGATATTTCGCTGTCCTTGCGCGGAGTCGACTGTTGGAGCCGTTTTACCTGCTCGTTTTCATCGCCGGCCTGCTCGTCGCCAATCTGCTCTTGAATGCGCTGCGCGCGACGGCGTCCATCGGCACCGGCCGCTGTCCTTACGAGCGCCGCGACCCGTTTCTAAGCGAGCAAGCGCGTCTTTTCATGGGCGCCGCGCAGCAGGCGGTGGGCGAGGGTTACCGCGTGCTGGCGCAGGTCTCGGCGGCCTCGGTGCTGCAGCCCGAGAGCGGGGTCGGGCGGCGCAAACGCCGCAAGGGCGCAGCGGCGCTGCGCGGGCGGGTGCTGGATTTCCTGGTCTGCGCCGACTCCGATTTGTATCCGCTCTGTGCCATCGCCATCGAGGAGGAGCGCGCCGGGCGTGCGCGGAAAGCCGCCCGGGCGGCGGTGGCCAAGGCCTGCAGCGACGCCGGTCTGCCCTTGGTCTCGCTGGCGCTGCGCGATCAGTACGAGATCACCGAGCTTCGCCGGACGTTGCGCGAGGCCATGGCCACCGCCGACCTGCGCCTGACCGACACGCCCAACCCGCATCAGGAAGACGAAGAGGCCGCGCTGGCCGCGCTGGCGGCGGCCATGCAGGAGCCCGACGGCCCCGGGACCGCCCGCGCTGGCCGTCGCTGAGACGCCGCCCGGGCCGGTCAGCGGTTGACGGCCCGGCTCGGATCGAGCCAAATCCGGTCGCCCTCGACTTCGACGGCGAATACCGCGATCGGCTCGTCGGCCGGCTCGTCCTCCGGCTGTCCGGTTTCCAGGCTGAAGCGGCTGCCGTGCAGGGAGCACTTGATGCGCTTGCCGTCCAGGCAGCCGTAGGAGAGGGGATAGTCCTCGTGGCTGCAGTTGTCCTCGACCGCGTAGAAGCGGTCGTCGACGCGGGCGACGATGTAGGCGCGGCCCTCGACCTCGACCTTGACGAATTTGCCCGGCGCGATCGAATCAACCGCCGCTACGGCGACAAATGGCTTGTTCATGCCCGCCCCTCAGCGCAGCCGCTGCGCGGCAGCGCCCGAATCGAGTGCCGCGCGGATGCGATCCGCCGCCGCCTGCATGGTGGCTTCGCGGCCCAAGTGCCACAGCACCATGGCGCCCGAGAAGACCAGGCTGTCGTAGGTCGGCCCCCTGGCGCCCTCCAGCGCGGCCATGCCGGCCCGGGCGGCGGCCTGCGCCGTTGCGCGCACATCCACCGCGACGGCGATGTCGTCGCCGGGCCGCGATGCGGTCGGCAGATCATCGGGCAGCGGCACGGCACGCACGTTTTGCTCGATGCCGATGGCGGTCGGGTCGATCTCGAACGACTGCTCCTCGCCCATCTGCTGATAGTTGAAGCAGACGCCCTGCTGGCGCAGCGACGGCACCACCCCGCCCTCGACGCCGCGCACCAGCAGCGCCGAATCAAAGCCGGCGTGCCGGGCGAGCAGCGCATAGATGCGCGGATAGGGCTTATGCACGTAGCCCGTGACCAGGTGCGTCTTCTTGCGCCCGTGGATGGGACGGGTCATGACCTCGACGGTGGTGATCACCTGGCGCTTGACGATGGTGCCGCGCAGCGGTACCAAATCGTGCAGCTTCGGCGCGAAGGCGCGCTGATCCACATAGGTCCAGCCGATGTCCGGGTCCGACAACCGCGCCGACGCCTCGGTCGGCGACAGGTCAACCGGAATGCCGGCGGCCTCCATGACATGGCGATGGGTGATGCCGAATTTCGGACCCACCGCATCGACACCGTGGCTCACCGCCGCAACGCCGCACTCGGCGAGCACCACGGGCAGGAACGGTGCCGCCGGCAGGCAGCGGTTGTAGCCGTCGTAGGGGTCGGCGATGTCCACGACTTCGTCGACATCGGCCAGCACATGATCGGTGGCATCGCGGGCCGCGTCCAGCACACCGCGCTGCTCGTCGTCGGTCTCGCGCTTCATGCGCAGGGCGATCAAAAAGATACCCGCCTGTACCGGATCGACGGCGCCGTCCAGGATCGCGTTCATGCCGAGCCGCGCCTCTTCCATCGAGATGTCCTTGGACAGCTCCGGCCCGGTGGCGATGCGCTGAATGATGGAGCGCATGGCGCGCTGGGTTTCGGTCAGTTCGATACTGCTCATCGGTGGGGTGCCTTTTCGTTGTCCATGTGGTGAGCGCGCCGCGGGCGGCGCTCGCGAAGATGTTAGCTGGCGCAGGAGGTCGGGGTCTTCGCGCGGACCTTCAAGCGGCGTGGATGCGCCGACCGGCGCAAAGCCGCGACGGCGGACGGCGTCGGCGCCTCGCCGCTTGCCGGCTCGCAACAGCCGGCGGTCCGGGAGAGCGCGGCGCGCAAACCGGGCGCCGGGTGTCGGCTCAATTGCGCTCGTCGGTCGGGTTGGCGAGCGGCATCAACGGCGGCGCGCAAACCGGGCGAGGGTTGTCTGCTCAATCCCGCCAGCGCTTCAGCAGATCGGCATAGGCGTCGATACGCCGGTCGCGCAGGAAGGGCCAGATACGGCGGACCTGCTCCGAGCGGGCCGGGTCGATCTCGGCGCTCAGCAGTTGCTCTTCGGTATCGGACCCGCTCGCCAGCAGCTCGCCCTGGGGGCCGCAGATGAACGAGCGGCCCCAGAAAGCGATGCCGTCGACGC
Organism: Thiohalocapsa sp.; assembly: GCA_021736785.1. Taxonomy (GTDB): domain Bacteria; phylum Pseudomonadota; class Gammaproteobacteria; order Chromatiales; family Chromatiaceae; genus Thiohalocapsa. The sequence goes on from JAIPFF010000015.1 coordinate 56,968, forward strand.
CGTCCGCCGCCGTCTCCGCCGCCGTCTCCGCCGCCGTCTCCGCCGCCGTCTCCGCCGCCGTCTCCGCCGCCGTCTCCGCCGCCGTCTCCGAGGCCGGCTCCGGGGCCGGCTCGAAGCCGACGCGGTTGCAGGCAAGCAGCGGCAGGCCGTTGGCGATGGCATGACCGCGCTGCACCGTTATCCAGGCGTCGAGCTGGCGCTGCTGCTCGTCCGCGGGGTCGGTGCGGTCCCAACCGATGGCGGTGGGATACAGCAGCAGCTCGGCGCCGGCCAGCGCCATCAGCCGCGCGGCCTCGGGAAACCATTGGTCCCAGCAGACCAGCACGCCCAGGCGCCCGGCGGCGGTGTCCACCGGCTCGAAGCCGAGGTCGCCGGGTGTGAAGTAGAACTTCTCGTAGAAGCCCGGATCGTCGGGGATGTGCATCTTGCGGTAGACACCGGCCAAGCTGCCGTCCGCATCGAGCACCACCGCGGTGTTGTGGTAGACGCCGGCAGCGCGGCGCTCGAAGACGGAGCCGACGATCACCATGCCGAGGGTGCCGGCCAATGCGCCCAGCCATTGCGTGGTCGGTCCCGGCACCGGCTCCGCGGCATCGAACAGTCGGGCTTCCTCCCGCTGGCAGAAGTACGGCCCCTCGTGGAGCTCCGGGAGCAGTGCCAGACGGCAGCCTTGCGCGGCGGCCTCGCGCAGCTGCCGCTCGATGGCGCCGCGGTTGGCGCCGGCGGCGGCGCGATGTCGGATCTGCACGCAGGCGGTTTTGATGGTGTCGCGTTTGGGCATGTCTGAGGTGTTCGGGCGTGCTCCTGAGCAGAGTGACGTTCGATCGCGGCGCTCGGGCGCTATGGCCCGAACAGGAGGCTCTCGTACCAATACAGCTCGTCGGTATCCAACCGGAAGCCGGTGTCTTCCGAGCCCTTGCCGTCGGTGCCGGCGCCGACACCGACCAGGCGGATCTCGGTGCCGAAGTGGGCGACCGCATGGTCCGGGATGCTGGACTTGATTTTCTTGCGCCGGTCGATTTTCGACAAGGTCGCGCCGGTCGGCGACGCCCAATCATAGCGGGCAGAGCCGTCGTGCAGCGAGACGGCGTACAGGTAGCCCGCGCCCTCCGACGGACGGCAGATGCTTTCGTTCTCGGGGTCGTCGGGGTCCGGCGGCACGTAGCTGGTGAAGAACACCGTGCCCTTCAATGTGATGGAGCGCGATAGGCTTTTCTCGCCGCTGTCTTCCAGGCGCAGGTACCAGCCCTTGGTGCGGGCGGCGCGCAGCGTCGACTGCACGCTCGCGCGCTGCTCGCCGGTGCCGTCTTGGATCAGGTTGTCGGTGATGTCCATGAGCGCCGACTCGGTGATCACGGGCGGCGTTTCGGCGCAGGGCAGGCCTTTCGGATTCGAGACCGCGCTGGCGCAGGCGTCCACTGCGTCGTTGCCGTCGTTGGCGATATGGATGGCGCTCTTGATGCCGTAGTCGCGCAGCACGTAGACGCGGTTGTCCACCGTGGTCTCGAGCGGGTGCGAGCGGTTGCCGGTGCCGACAATGACGGCGTCGAAGGACAGGCCGTAATAGCGGGTCTGCACCACGTCGACGCGGTTCATGATGCGCCGGTCGTCGGTCTCGGTGTCGCCGCCGAGGGCGGCGAGCTTGTGCACGGTCCAGTCCTGATCCTTTGCACCGATCATGTCGATGCGCCAGACGTTGCCGCCGGTATCGGCGAAGTACAGTCGATCGGAGATACCGTCGCTGTCGGCATCGATGGCGGTCACCGCGGCCGGCACCGAATCTTCCAGTCCCGGTACCTGTAGGTTGTAGGCGTTGCTGACGGCGGGCGTCGCGCTCCAGACGAGCGCGCCGGTCTCGGCGTCGAGGATGTACAGGCCGCGGCCGACATTGTCCGCCGTTCCCGCCTGCTGGAAGTCTTTATTGGTGTCGTAGCCGGCGGCGACGATGACCACCGGGTCGTCGTAGCCGGGGATGCGGGTGACTTCGGGCTCGGCCCAGGTCTGGCCGAGCTCGCTCAGCGTGTCGTCGTCTCGCCGCCAGAGCATCGAGGGGTTGTCCGGGTCGGTCACGTCCATCGCATAGTAGCTTGTGCCGCCGCGGCGCATGCCGAAGAAGATATGCGCCTTGTCGCCGTCGGCGACGGCGATGGCGCCGTCGTCGTCGGCATCGACGATGTAAGACGAGACGCTGCCGTCGATGCCGTAGGGGTGCTCGGAGGTGATGCTGTTTTCGTAGAGCACCTTGACGATGGGCGCGGTCTCCTTGGCGAAGAAGGCCCAGTCCTCGCTGCCGTCGGCGGCGTCGAGCATATGCAGGAAGCCGGCGTTGGTGCCGAAGACGATGCGCACGTCCTGGTCATTGGCGTCGCTGCCGCCGTAGTTGATCGCCAGCGGGCGCGAATGAATGAGGTCGCCGATGATCCAGGGGCGGGTGTCGGCGGTGTCGCCGTCTTCGTCCTCGTCGTCGACGTCGACGCCGCGGGCCCAGTCGATCAGCAGGTCGCGCTCGGCGTCGTCCTCGATGCCGAACAGCGCCGGGGTCAGGGCGTCGTTGTCGGTGTCGAAGGTCTCCAGGGCCTCGCCGTCGCCGGTATTGGCCACCCCGGTATTGGTCAGCAAGGTGCGATCCGACACGTCGCGGGCGGCGAGCAGGGCGCCGGCCCCGCCGGCCTCCACATCCATGCCGTCGCCGGACACCGACGTCCAGAACGTCGATGCGCTGTTCTTGATGTTGCCGCTCTCTTCGTCGATGGCGCGGGCGCCGTTGCGGTCCAATACCTCGCCGTCGTCGTTGATAATCAGCTTCTTGATATTGCCCGGCCAGCGCGGGGTGTTGTAGGGCCGGAACATGGAATAGAACAGGTCATCCAGGCTGCGGGTGCGGTTGAAGGCATCCACGGCAACGGCGGGCGCGGCGAAGTTGGTGTTCGACGACAGGATCTCGTTGATGGCGCGCTGAAACGCCTCGTTCAACTCGGGTGCATCATCGGCCGTGAAATATTTGCCGCCGCCGCGCTCGGCGGTCTCGCCGAGTAATGCCTGATCGGTCTGGAAGCCGACGGTGAAGGTCAGCGCGATGTTGTCGCCGTTTTCCCATTGGTCGTCCATGTCGTTGCGGAACATGTACTCGGCGAGCTCCGGCAGGCAGTTCTCGGCGGTGGAGTCGATCCAGCCGCGCGAGGGATCATGCCTGCTGTTTGCGTGTATGCCGCAGCTGCCGATGCCCGGAAGGGCCTTGATGGCGGCGTTCGCGCTCAGGTCGAGCGTCGGCACGCCGTCGGTCATCAGCAGCACGTACATCTGCTCGCAGTCGCCGAGCGGGCTGTGGTAGGTGCCGTCGTAGGCGCAACTGCCGCTCGGGTTCTCGGCGCAGCGGTCCCGCACCGGGTCGGCGGTGGAATCGTCGTCGCCGAAGCGAACGCTTTGGGCGATGTCGTCCGGGCGCGCGATGTAGCGAAACGCCTCGTAGAGCGTCTCGCACAGCGGCGTGTTGGTCATGGGCTCCAAGTCGTCGACGGTGTCGATCATGGCCGTGCGGTCGGCGGCGTCCATATGCTGCAGGTGATGGACCACCCGCCCGCCGTCGCGCCCCTCCTCCCAGGTGCCCCGATAGCTGTTCCAGCTGCCGTTCACGTTGAAGGTCATCAGGCCGAAGTCGACGTTGGGATTGGTCGTGATCAGATTGGTGACCACCTCCTTGGCGATCTCCATCTTCGAGCGCTCGGAGGCCATACCGTCGTTGTGGTACCAGGCCATGTACTGGGCACTGTAGAGATTGCGGAAGGTATTCGGATAATCGCGCAGGCCCTGGCCATCCCACGGGCCGCCCGCGCCGGAGCAGTAGGGGCCGTTGCTGCAGGGCATGCCCGACGAGAAGCCGTTGTTGTCGCTGTCGCCGGCGTTGACGTCGCTCTGGCACTCCCAGGCGTCGGGTGCCTGCACGCCGGAGCTTGTGCCGAAGTAGTACCAACCGGCGCTGGTGCGCCAACTGCCTTCGATCCACGCCGCGACATAGTCGTTGAAGTTGCCGAGGGTCTCCAGCGGCGTGACGGATGCGGCGCAGTGATTGACGTTGGCGACGATCCACTGGCTGGTCCAGACCGGCGGCGGGCGGCCGTCTTCGGACCAATACACGCGGTCGCTGCGAAGCCGATCGAGGTCGGCCCAGGGATCCAAAGACGTATAGGTGCTGCTCAGATAATTCGCGGCGGGATCGAAGGCCGGCTTCGCGGTCGTGATCTTCTCGTCCATGCTGCCGGAATTATCGAAAATGATCAGCACCTTGGCGCGCCCGCCCGAGACGCCGGTGGCATCGTATCGGCTGAGGAAAATCTCGGTGTCGTCGCCGATCGCGGTGCCTGCCGCGATTGCCAGCAACGCCGGCAATGCCGGTAACAGGCGACTGGCGATTCGAAGGACCATAGCGCGCGAACCTCTTGCTCGAGCATGGCCGCAAAGCCGTGCGGCTCGGTTCGGACAACGTCCCCGGCCGCACCCGCGGCAAGGCTCGGACAGGGGAAAATCGGGTGGTACGGCCCCGCGCCTGCCGGGTGACGGCGCTGGCTTGGGCGCGGGGATCGGAGACCGCGTTGCTCGGTTGTTGCTGTGCGGTAAAAACCGTCAGTGAAAAACCTACATGTAACCTAAAGGCTAGCGGAGCCGCGGGGCCGTTTTGAGAACTGATCGCTGTTTTGCGAAGACGTGTGCGTGCAACCGCGCGGAATCGCGCCGCACCCTGCAGGATCGCGGACTGGAGAACGTGAACGGGCTCGACCGCCATGCGGCCCACCGCGCGGCACGCTCGGAGGCATCGGGTCGAAGGTGGGCCGACCTGCCGGCAGCGACGATGGTCGCCCTATCGGGATTCCTCGCCCCGGAGGCGAGGTTGCGGATCAGCCGGCCGGGGCGGACGCCAGCCACTTAAAAATAGGGACAGACCACGTTTTCCGGACTTAACCGAAGAAAAATAGGGACAGACCACGTTTTCCGGACGTAACCGACATCAGAGAAAAATAGGGACAGACCACGTTTTCCGGACGTAACCGACATCAATCGCGAGATCAATCGAGAAAAATAGGGACAGACCACGTTTTCCGGACGTAACCGACATCAATCGCGAGATCAATCGTGGTCTGTCCCCGAAAATCCGAGGTCAATTGTGGTCTGTCCGCGAAAATCGTTTTACCAGCATGCCGTCGAATGTGCGTTCAAGTGGCTCAACCGTCGCGGCGGCAAGCGCAAAAGCTCCACTTGGCCGGTGTTCAACCCTGCCCTCGGGAAGCTTGGCCTCGCCCGGCCGCGGATCACCGAGAAGCCCTACGTGCGACCGGTGTTTGCATGATCTCTTTCGCTTGCGCGAAAGCGGGTACAACCGAGGAGCCGGTGTACGGGAAAACCGCACGTCCGGGACTGTGCCGGGGGCGCCGGGTAACCGGCGTCCCTACGCCGGAGAAGCTGGAACAAGTTGTACCATCCGAATTAGGCGGCTACACTGTATTACAATGTAATCCTGGCCGGGAGTGTTGGCGATGGGAGTAACGAGCATCAGATTGCAACCCGAGATCGAGCGTCCGCTGGAGGAATTGGCGGCGAAGCTTGATCGAAGCAAAAATTACATCATAAATCAGGCGATTAGGGAGTATATCGAGCGCCAGTCTGTCGAAGATGTACGGTGGTCTGAAACGCTCGAAGCGCTGAACTCGATAAAGAATGGTTCGAGCCTAACAGAGGAAGAGGTGAATGCCTGGCTGGAAAGTTGGGGTTCCGGTGAAGAGTTGAGCCCGCCGGGCAAATGAATGTCCGCTATTCCCCCGAGGCGGTTGGCGATCTCCGCCGCCTCCGCGAGTTCATTGAGGTCAAGAACCCTCGCGCAGCGCAGGAAGCAGCGGCCACTATCCTGAAGGGCATTGCTCAGCTGAAACAGTTTCCATTGCTGGGCACCAAAGTTGAACGAGCGCCCAATCCAGAAGCGGTGCGCGATTTGGTGTTAGGAAATTATCTGGCTCGTTATCTCGTACACGAAACGGAAGTCTATGTGCTTCGTATCTGGCATCACAGGGAAAATCGCTTCTAATCGGGTAAGGGCGGGTGTTTAGGGCGTCCTCCGCGCACCACTATCTCGCGGCGCGCGCATCAGCCCGAGCGACGGACTTGCCGGCGCGCGCGTCCGGCGGACAGTTTACGTGATTCGATTGAGGAGGAGCCGTACCCTGGAGTCAAGTACGGTACTACGACAACGGGCGATTGAGGGACCGATGGCGCGGTATCGCAGGGGCGGTTGTTCCAGGGCGTCCGCATCATACGACGCGGCGCGGCAATCGGCGCTATTGCACCTGCTTTCGCGAAGACGGCTGGTTCTCAACGCATAGCGGGACCCGCGGGCGTCTGTTTACCGCGCGCTCACGGCCTCGAAGCTGGCAAGGGCTGCAGGCGAAAAATGGGGACAGGCCACGTTTTCCGGGCGTAACCGAGATGAATCGCAAGATCAATTGTGGTCTGTCCCCGAAAATCCCGCGTATCGACAAGGAACAGAATGCGGCGCGCGCCCGCGTGCTTGAGCAGCCGGTAGACCTGGGTGATGGCGGTGAAGGTCTTGCCCGATCCGGTCGCCATCTGGACAAGCGCGCGGGGTTTGTCGGCCTTGAGCGAGGTTTCGAGGTTCGTGATGGCGATGATCTGGCAGTCGCGCAAGCCGTCGGGGTCGAGGTCCGGCAGCGCCGCGATCCCGGCCCGCAGGCTCTCGGGCGCTTGTACCCAGGCTTTCAGGGTTTCGGGACGGTGGAAGCTGAAGACCTCGCGTGATCGCGGGTAGGGATCGCGGGCGTTGGTGAAGCGCGTGATCCGGCCGGTGCTTTCGTAGAGGAAAGGCAGCGGTTCGGCGTTGGCGACCCATTTCAGCTTGGCCTTGGCGTAGCCCTCGGATTGCTCCTCGACGGAGGTGAGGCGCATGCCGAAGTCGTCGGGCTTGGCCTCGACGACGCCGACGGCCTGCCGGTCGGCGAACAGGACATAGTCGGCCGGGCCGATATCTGTCTGATACTCACGCACGGCGATGCCGAGGCCGGCGTTGAAATCGAGCGCGTCCTTGTCCTGAACCTGCCAGCCAGACGCCCGCAGGCGTCCATCGATCCGGTCTCGAGCAACTTGCTCAGGCGTTTGGTTAACGTCGTGCGACACGCATCAGCTCTGAAATTGTTTTTCTTTTTCCATTCATGGCGGCCCACAAACGGTCGCAAGGCAGTATAAACCACCTCTTCGGCGCCCGGCACGGCGGCGCCTACGGGTTTGGCGCTCAGCCCCTCGTCTATGCGGGTGAGCGACAATCTTCTCGGTGACGTTGTGATCGTCGAGACAGCGATGGTCCGCATCGTCGCGCTGCATGCGCTGGCTTGAGTCGATGCGGGAGGTGAACGCCTGCATTGAGACGGTCCGCCCCGCTGTGTATCTTGGCCGGTGAACCGCACGCTGGACCACCCCTAACGAGCACCTCAGAAAAGCATGCCCCTCGAACCGATGGAACGCTGGCACGACGAGGTTCCCGGAACCCGTTGGTTCCGAGCGGATCTGCACCTGCATACCCTGGACGACCCCTACGTCGCGCTGCCAACTGGCATCGAGGGCGAGCGCGGCGATCCTGACGTACTGCGGGCCTACGCGGAGCGTTTCCTCGACGCGGCCATCGCACAGGGCATCGAGGTACTGGGGCTTACCCCCCATGCGGCCTGCATCAAGGCCGGCATCTCTGCAGCCTGGACCATTGTCGAGATCTGGGAGACTGGACACCAGGAATCCAGCGGAAGGACCTATCGCGACTTGATCTATGCCGTCTACCCCGGTTTCGAGCCGAACTTCGCCGACGGCAACAGCGGAATCCACCTCATCTTTCTATTTGATCCGACCGTTGGGAAGGAGCGGTACCTCAACGCATTCAGCGCCATCATGGGCGGCCGCCCGGCCCACGACGGCAAGAACCTCAACTGGACGCAGAAGGATCCGAAAGACGCCTTCAAGGATCTGGATGACCCCAAGGGGGTCGGAAAAGACAACTATCTGGTCGTCGCCGCACATCCACTACAGCCAAATGGCCTGCTGTCCCGGCCCGGCCACTACATTGCCGACCTTGCCGGCGGTCATATCCACGCGACGGAGCTGCGGCGGGACAAGACGCTCGAAGAAGACCTGGCGGCTAACGGGAAGCTTCGTCACGCCTTCGAGAAGGGTCGCGTTGCCCTCTATCACACCAGCGATGCCATTAAACTGGCCGACTCCGGCACGGCGCCCCCCGAGCGGGCGCTCGGCCACCGATTTACACTCCTGAAACTCGCCAGTCCGACGCTGGAAGCCCTGCGCCAAGCCTTTCTGGGTCGCGACTCCAGGTTGCGCATTTCGTATGTCAGAGATGCGGCGGACCAGTTCGTTCTGGACCCCGGTCTTCCGGTTCCTGTTCCGCAGGGGCCAGACGCCAGACCCTGGATTCGGGAGATCCGCGTACAGGGCGGGACATCCTTTCTGCGCGACCAGACCTTCCGGCTGAGCCCGGACCTTACCTGCATCATTGGCGGCAGCATGACTGGTAAGTCGACCCTGCTGGACGGGCTGAGGCTAACCTTCGGCGGCGAGCAGGCGATGCCGGACCGAACCACAACAATTGGGCGAGAGGCGTTAGCGCGTGCCAGGGATCGATTTCTGTCGGGGGGTACCTTGGTGGAGATGGAGAGTCCGGCCGGCGACCTGACCCGACCGGTAACCGAGCGTTTCGCGCCGCGTTTTTTCTCCCAGGGCGAGCTCAAGTCCCTCGCCGACGACGACGCCGGTATCGAGCACCTGTTGTTTCATCTCGTCCCGGGTCGTGGCGCCGAGCTCCTGGCACAGCGTGACGCGCTTCATGATCTGGATGGGCGCATCGCCGATACGGTGCCGCGGTTGACCCGTCTTCAAGAGCAGCTCGCAGAGGCCGAGCAGGAGTTCCAGCGCACCTCTGCCGCCCGCGAGGCGATGAAGCAGTTCGAGCAGGCCGGCACCGCAGCTCTGCCGCCGGCTCAGCAGGACGCTGCGCGCGCAAAGACCTTTGCAGCGGATGTGCGGGGGCGAACCGAACGCGCCCGGGAGGTGGCGGAGGCGATCGACGCGTTGACCCTGCCGGAGCTCAACAGCGAGGAGCTTGCGACATATCTTTCACCTCCGGGGTCGGAGAGATTCGCCGACGCCGAATCGCTGTTGATTGCGGCCAAGAGCCAGGCGACGGCCGTCGTCGAGTCCTTGGAGTCCGTCGTTGAGATCGCCGAGGCGACAGCGACCGCGGCGAATGCTCGCCTGGCAACCTTGACGGCAGAAGTTCAGACCGCCTTGGTCGCCGCCGGTCGCAGCGCGAGCGATCTGAACCAATTCGATGCCTATGCCAAGACCGCGCAGCACTATGACAGCTTCCTGGCCGCGCTCCAGGAGAAACAGCAGGAGCTCCAGAAGGCATTGGATGGCTTCAACGCCGACCTGGCCAAGCGGGATGCGTTGCTCATCACCCATCGTGATGCCGTCAGCCAGGTCTGCGGCGAGGTAGAAGTCAGATTCCGGGGCCGGGTGTCGGTGTCCGTCGATCCCGAGGGAAGACGCGGCCCTTTGGAGTCCTGGGTGCTTGGATTACGCAACCAAGGAGTCACCCGTTGGTGGAATAGCGGCGGGGCGCAGTCAGCCACGCCGACGAAGCTACGCGACGTCATCGACGCGCTCGGCAAGCCGGACTTGGCGGAAGCGCAGACTCGGGCCAAGGCGCTCGGGATGTCCGATGCCGTCGCGACCTCCTTCCTCGAGCACATCGCCCCTTGGGCGCGCCAACTCGATATTTTTGCGCTGCGATGTCCTGACCGCTATCGCATCCGCTGGGTGGAGGGCGGCGAGCCGAAGGATCTGGATGCCCTGTCCGGTGGGCGACGGGTTGCGGTGCTTCTCTCGCTGATCCTCGAAAGCGATGATCAGACACCGTTGTTCGTCGACCAACCCGAAGACGAGCTGGACAACCGCTTCTTGAACGAGACCATCATCCCGGCCCTGCATAGACTGAAAGGCAGGCGGCAGGTCGTCTTTGCCACGCATAACGCGAACCTGGTCGTCAATGGCGACGCGGATCAAGTCATTGCGCTGGAAGCGGACGCAGCGCATGGCCGAGTCGACGCCGCCGGCGCCATCGAGGATGGCGCAGTCCGCAGTGCGATCGTCCGAACCCTTGACGGCGGCGCCGATGCGTTCCGTCTACGCCGCAAGAAATATGGCTTCTAGGAGGACATCGTGGACTGGATAGACGTACTTCAAAGAATCCAGGCCGGCGAAGACGCTCGTACGGAATTGGGGCGGTTTCGCTCGTTCGGCGACAAGGATTGGCAGGAGGCGGTTTGTGCTTTTGCCAATACCGAAGGTGGACTTGTCATCCTTGGCGTGACCGACGACGGTGCCATCGACGGCGTGCCGATGGACCCGAAGGAGGTGCAGGAGCGCCTCAGTAATGCGCTGCACAATTCCTTCAACGCCCCGATTCAGGCCCGCTTGGGATATCACCAGGATCCTAACGGATGGGTCCACTGGATCGAGGTCGCTCGCATCCGTGGCCCCGAGCCGCTCCGGCATCGGGGACGCGTGCTCGTGCGGGGAAACCGCGGAAACCGCGAGCCTTCGACGACCGAATTGCAGGAGCTCTACAACACCTTCGGTCTGGTCTTCACCGAGGAGCGCGTCGTTCCGGGCGCGGGTGCCCAAGATATCGATGCCGAGGCGTTTCGGGCTTACATGCTGCGTAAGGGCGTGAACCTGGATGCAGAGCGCTTGCCGTTGGAGGTGGACCTGTTCAACCGGGAGATTCTCGACCGCGACTTCAACGGCGACTTGAGGGCGACCCTTTTCGGGTTGATGTGCTTTGGAAAGAACCCCCAGCAGTTTGCGCCGACCCGCAACCTTTGGATCGATCTGGTCACCTATGCCGGAACCGACCGCGGGGACGATGTCCTGTTCGCGGGTGAAGGGCGCGGCCGGCTTGAGGAGCAGGTCGCGCAAGCCGAGGCCTGGTTCAAGGCTCTGGGGCGTCATGAACGCTATGCCGGGATGCGGCGTCTCGACGAGTGGTCAGTACCGCTCCCTGCCTTCCGTGAGTGCGTGGTCAACGCCGTGGCGCATCGGGACTACGCCATCCTCGGCTCCCGGATATTGGTCGAGGTCTTCGACGACAGGATCGCCGTCACTAGTCCGGGCGCCCTGCCGAATCACAAGCGGCCCGAGTCGGTCCTCGCCGGCGGCACACCGCGCTCGCGAAACGAGGCGATGGCGAACTTCCTGTTCGATCTCGGCCTTATGGAGCAGCGCGGCAGCGGCTATCCGCGAATGATCCGCGCGATGCGGCAGTTCAACGGTACGGTGCCTAACCTGGAGCAGGATCGCGAGGAACGCTGGGTTCGAGTGACGTTGTGGCGGACGCCGCCGGAGGCGGTTGCTTAGGCCGGCTTGAACGGCAGACGCCGAAGACCGCAGTAGCGGAAAGCGCGTGCGATCAAAAGCCCGCGGCGGAGTCCGTCGCGTACCAGTAGACGCGGTCGGTGGAGAGGCGCTGGCCGGTATCTTCCGAGCCCTTGCCGTCGGTGCCGGCGCCGACGCCGACCAGGCGGATTTCGGTGCCGAAGTGGGCGACGGCGTGGTCGGGGATGCTGGCCTTGATCTTCTTGCGGCGGTCCACCTTGGACAGGCCGGCGCTTTCCGATGCGCCCCATTCATAGCGGGCGGAGCCGTCGTGCAGGCCCATGGCGTACAGATAGCCCGAGCCCTCGGACGGCCGGCAGATGCTCTCGCTGTCGGCATCGTCCGGGTTCGGCGGCACGTAGGAGGTGAAGAAGACCGTGCCCTTGAGCGTGATGGAGCGCGCCAAGGCCTTCTCGCCCGGGTTTTCGAGACGCAGATACCAGCCGCGCGTGTCGGGGGCCTGGAGGGCCTGCCGGGCCGCCGCGCGCTGCTCGTCGGTGCCGTCCTGGATCAGATTGTCGGTCACGTCGAGCAGGTCGGCCTCGGTGATGGCGGGCCGGGCCTCGGCGCAGGGCAGGCGGTGGGGATTGGCGCCCGGACCTTCGCAGGCGTTGCGGGCTTCGTTGCCGTCGTTCGGCACGTGGATTGCACTCTGGATGTGATCGTCGCGCAGCATGTAGAAGCGGTTCTCGACCGTGGTCTCGAGCGGGTGCGATCGGTTGCCGGTGCCGACGATGACGGCGTCGAAGGCGCGGCCCTTGTACTGGGTCGCGACGACATCGACGCGATTGAAGATCCGCCGGTCGCTGCTTTCGGTGTCGCCGCCCAGCTCGGCGAGCTTGTGCGCGGTCCAGTCCTGGTCCTTGCGGCCCACCATGTCGATGCGCCAGACGTTGGCGCCGGTATCGGCGAAATAGATGCGATCGGAAATGCCGTCGCTGTTGCTGTCGATGGCGGTGACGGCGGCGGGCACCGAATCCTCCAGGCCGGGCACGTTCAGGTTATTGGCGTTGCTGACGCCGGGCGTCGCGCTCCAGAGCCGGGCGCCGGTCTCGGCGTCGAGGATGTACAGGCCGCGTCCCATGCTGTCGGCGCTGCCCACTTGGTGGAAGTCTTTGTTGGTGTCGTAGCCGGCGCCGATGATGACCACCGGGCCGTCGTAGCCGGGAATGTGCGTCACCTCGGGCTCGGCCCAGGTTTGCCCGAGCTCGTCCAGGAAGCCTTCGTCGCGCCGCCACAGCATGGCGGGGTTGTCCGGGTCGGTCACGTCCAGCGCATAGTAGCTGGTGCCGCCGCGGCGCAGGCCGAAGAAGATATAGGCCTTGTCGCCGTCGCCGTCGACGATGCTGCCGTCGTCGTTGGCGTCCAGCAGATAGACGCCGATGCTGCCGTCGATGCCGTAGGGGTGCTCGGAGGTGATGCTGTTTTCGTAGAGCACCTCGACGATGGGCGCGGTCTCCTTGGCGAAGAAGGCCCAGTCCTCGCTGCCGTCGGCGGCGTCGATCATGTGCAGGAAGCCGGCGTTGGTGCCGAAGACGATGCGCACGTCCTGGTCGTTCTCGTCGCTGCCGCCGTAGTTGATCGCCAGCGGGCGCGAATGAATGAGGTCGCCGATGATCCAGGGGCGGGTGTCGGCGGTGTCGCCGTCCTCGTCTTCGTCGTCGACGTCGACGCCGCGGGCCCAGTCGATCAGCAGGTCGCGCTCGTCGTCGTCCTCGACGCCGAACAGCTCCGGGGTCAGGGCGTCGTTGTCGGTGTCGAACGGGGTCAGCGCCTCGCCGAGGGTCGGGTTTCGGGTGGTGCCGTTGCCCTGGCCCGGGTTGGTGCGGCCGGTGTTGACGTAGAGGGTGCGGCTGTCGACGCTGCGCGCCGCCAGCAGGGCACCCGCGCCGCCCGACTCCACGTCCATGCCGTCGCGTCCGGCACTGGTCCAGAACGTGGCGGCGCTGGACTTGATATTGCCGCTTTCCTGATCGATGGCGCGGGCGCCGTTGCGGTCGAGCACCTCGCCGTCGTCGTTGATGATCAGCTTCTTGATATTGCCCGGCCAGCGCGGCGTGTTGTAGGGCCGGAACATGGAATAGAACAGGTCATCCAGGCTGCGGGTGCGGTTGAAGGCATCCACGGCCACGGCAGGCGCGGCGAAGTTGGTATTCGACGACAGGATCTCGTTGACCGTCTTCTGAAAGGCCGCGTTCAGCTCGGTCGCATCGTCGGCGGTGAAGTATTTGCCGCCGCCGCGCCGGGCGGTGTCCGAGAGCAGGGTCTGGTCGATGTCGAAGCCGACGGTGAAGGTGACGGCGATGTTGTCGCCGTTCTCCCACTGGTCGTCCAGGTCGTGGGTGAACATGTGCTCGGCGAGCTCGGGCAGGCAGTTTTCGGCCATGGAGACTTCCCAATCATCGCCGCCGCGGTGCACCGAGTTTTCGTATCGCCCGCAGGAGGATACCCCCGTGACCGCCTTCACCGCGGAGTTGGCCGACTGGTCCATGGCCGGAATGCCGTCGGTCATCAGCAGGATGTACATCTGCTCGCAGTCGCCGAGGGGGCTCTCGTAGGTGCCGTCGCGGCTGCAGCGGCCGCTCGAATTCTCCGCGCAGGCATCGCGCGCGGGCGACGACTTCGGATAGCGGTGCGGGCCGTGGGTCATGTCGTAGTCGTCGTCGCCGAAATAGACGCTTTGCGCGATACCGTCGGGCTTCGCGATATAGCGGTAGGCCTCGTAGAAGGTCTCGCAGAGGGGGGTGTTGGTCTCGTGATCGAGTGAGTCGATGATATCGACCAATGCGTCGCGGTCGGCCTCGTCCATGTGCGCCAGGTGGCGGATCACGCGGCCGCCGTCGCGTCCTTCCTGCCAGGTGCTGCTGCTCCACGAAAGCGTCCCGTTGGAATTGAACGTCATCAGGCCGAAGTCGACGTTGGGGTTCGACTTGACGAGCTTGGTCAACACCTCCTTGGCGATGTCGAGCTTCTTGCGTCCCTGCGCCATGCCGCCGTTGTGATGCCAGGCCATGTAGCGGGCGCTGTAGAGATTGCGCAGGGTGTGGGGGTAGTCGCGCAGGCCGTCGCCGTCCCAGGGGCCTCCCGGATTGCGGCAGGCCGGATCGGAGGCGCAGGGGAATCCGGAGCGATGGCCCAGGTTGTCGTCGTTGTCGTCGTCGACGTCCTTCTGACACTCCCAGGCGTCTGCCGTGTGGCTGGTCCAGTGATCGGAGACCACATACCAGGTGCCGTCTTGGCGCCCGCGGCCGTCTTGCCAGGCGGCGACATAGTCGCTGTAGGCGCCGATGGCGGAGAGCGACGCGTGCGCCGCGGCGCAATGGTTGGTGTCGGCGGGCAGCCATTGATCGCTGTCCGGCGGCGGCGGCTTGCCGCACTCGTCCCGGCCGGGATCGGTGCAGGACCAATACACCCGGTCGGCGCGCAGGCGATTGAGATCCGAGCCCCGGTCCAGCGAGGTGTAAGCGCGGTCGAGGTAATTCTCGTTCGGATCGAAGGCCGGCTTTGCGCTGGCGATCTCGTCCCGCATGCTGCCGGAGTTGTCGATGATCAGCAGCACCTTGGCGCGGCCGCCGGAGACGCCGGTGGCGTCGTAGCGGCTCAGGAAGATTTCGGTGTCGTCGGCCAGGGCGGCGGACATGGCGGCCGCTGCGACAAGGGAGGGGATCGCGACGCCGACACGAATCGTTTTGCGTGCCATCAAACAGGACCTCGAAGGGATCGGCTTGCGGTCTATCGTTACCAGCAATCCTCGGCAGACGCCGAGCCGCTTGCGATCCAGGTTCGTCCCTCGGAATTGATCTTGAAGTTGCCGCAAATGCCATCCGCGGTTTGGCCGGCGCGGCGCGTCGCCGTCGCAACATAGCTCGTACCGATGCCGCTATCGCCCGCCACGGCGTCGACGCTGTAGTAGCCGCCGGCCGTGATCAGCGGATCGGCGGCGAAGCCGAGCGCCGCCATGTCGGTCGTGTAGGTCCGGTTGTCGTTGTAGAACCGCTCCTGGCGCGAGGCCACGTCCATCAAGGCGTTGATGGCCTCCGCCCGGTGGGCCTTGATCATCTGCAGGCGATAGGAGGGCACGGCGATGGACACCAGGATGCCCAGTATCGCGACGACCACCAGCAGCTCGATCAGCGTGAAGCCCCGGACATGCCTGCGCACGGGGGGGCGGGGCAGTTCGGCGCTCATGGGGACTCGCGTGCTCATCGTGCCATGGGCGGCATTGCCCGGATCAGTTTCTGCGCGTCCGGATTTCGGAAGCCCTGGTCGGCGCGCACGCACTCGATGACGCGCTGTACCCGCGCCTGATCGGCCTTCGTCATGCCCGCGTCCGCGGCCAGATGCAGATCGACGAAGCGCTCCGGCGCCGGCTTGACGGCATGGAAGTAAATGACGCCGGGGTTGCCGGAGGTCTCGATTACGGCGCATTTATAGGGGACGGCGTCGGCCGGGAGCTGGGCGCCGGCGCTTTGCGCCAGCAGCAGCCCGGCGGCGCAGGCCAGTGCAACGGAATGGGCTTTCATACTGTTTCCTCTATCTGGGTACTGCATCAGTACGCATCGTCGGCGCGATTCTCGTACCAGTAAATGGTGTCGGTGGACAGCCGCAGGCCGGTGTCCTCCGAGCCCTTGCCGTCTGTGCCGGCTCCGACGCCGACCAGCCGGATCCACGGATCGCCGAAGTGGGCGACGGCGTGGTCCGGGATGCTCGACTTGATCTTCTTGCGCCGGTCGACCTTCGACAGGTCCGCGCTGCCGGTATCGCCCCAGGGGTACATTGCCGAGCCGTCGTGCAGCGCGACGGCGTAGAGATAGCCCGCGCCCTCGGAAGGCCGGCAGATGTTCTCGTTGTTCGGGTCGTTCGGGTCCGGCGGCACATAGCTGGTGAAGAACACGGTGCCCTTGAGCGTGATGGAGCGCGAGAGACTCTTCTCGCCGGTATCTTCCAGCGCGATATACCAGCCCTTGGCGCTGGCGGCGCTCAGCGCGGCCTGGACCGTGGCCTTCTGCTCGTCGGTGCCCTGCTGGATCAGGTTGGCGGTGACGTCGACCAAGTCCGCCTCGGTGATGACCGCCGGGACCTCGGCGCAGGGCAGGCCCTTGGGATTGTTGACCGCGCTGGCGCAGGCGTCCGTGGCGGGGTCGCCGTCGTTGGGGATATGGATTGCGCTGCGGGTGTGGAAGTCGCGTAGCACGTACAGGCGGTTGTCGACGTCGACCTCGAGCGGATGCGAGCGGTTGCCGGTGCCGACGACCACCGCGTCGAACGACAGCCCCCGATAGCGCGTCGAGACGACATCGAGACGATTGAAGATGCGCCGGTCGTTGCCGGTCGTATTGCCGCCGAGGGAAGCAAGCTTATGGACGGTCCAGTCCTGATCCTTTTCGCCGACCATATCGATGCGCCAGACATTGCCGCCGGTATCGCCGAAATAGAGCCGGTCGGCGATGCCGTCGCTGTTGCCGTCGATGGCGGTGACCTCGGCCGGGACCGAGTCGATCAGGCCGGGCACGTTGCGGTTTGTGGCATTGCTGACGCCGGGGGTGGCGCTCCAGACCTGCGAGCCGTCCTCGGCGTCGAGGATGTAGAGACCGCGGCCCACGGTATCGCCGGTGCCGACCTCCTGGAAATCCTTGTTGGTGTCGTAGCCCGCGGAGACGATCACCACCGGATCGTCGTAGCCCGGGATGTAGGTCACCTCGGGCTCGGCCCAGGTCTGGCCGAGCTCGCTCAGGTCGTTCTCGTCGGTGCGCCACAGCATCGCCGGGCTGCCCGGATCGGTGACGTCCATGCCGTAGTAACTGCTGCCGCCGCGGCGCATGCCGAAGAAGATATGGGCCTTGTCGCCGTCGGCGGAGGCGATGGCGCCGTCCTCGTTGGCGTCGACCATGTAAGACGCGATGCTGCCGTCGATGCCGTAGGGGTGGTCGGAGGTGATGCTGTTCTCGTACAGGATCTTGACGATGGGCGCGGTCTCCTTGGCGAAGAAGGCCCAGTCCTCGGTGCCGTCGGCGGAGTCGATCATGTGCACGAAGCCGGCGTTGGTGCCGAACACGATGCGCACGTCCTGATCATCTTGCGTGGCGCCGCCGTAGTTGATTGCGAGCGGGCGCGAATGAATCAGGTCGCCGATGATCCAGGGCCGGGTATCGGTGATGTCGCCGTCCTCGTCCTCGTCGTCGACGTCGACGCCGCGGACCCACTGAATCAGCAGGTCGCGCTCGGTTTCGTCGAGGGCCTCGAACATCTCGACGGTCAAGGCCGCGTTGGATGTTGCGAGGGCCTCCAAGGCGTCGCCGCTGCCGGTATTGGTCAGCAATGTGCGGGTGTCCACGTCCCGGTCCGCCAGCAACGCACCCGCGCCGCCGGTCTCGACGTTCATGCCGTCCTGGCCGATGGTCGTCCAATAGGTGGACGCGCTGGCCTTGATATTGCCGGTCTCCTCGTCGATGGCGCGGGTGCCGTTGCGGTCGAGCACCTCGCCGCTGTTGTTGATGATCAGCTTCTTGATATTGCCCGGCCAGCGCGGCGTGTTGTAGGGCCGGAACATGGAGTAGAACAGATCATCCAGGCTGCGGGTGCGGTTGAAGGCATCCACGGCGACGGCAGGCGCGGCGAAGTTGGTGTTCGACGACAGGATCTCGTTGACCGCCTTCTGGAAGGCCGCGTTCAACTCGACCGCATCGGCGGCGGTGAAGTATTTGCCGCCGCCGCGCTCCGCGGTGTCTTCCAACAGTTGCTGGTCCGTCTGAAAACCGACGGTGAAGGTGACGGCGATGTTGTCGCCGTTCTGCCAGGTGTCGTCGAGATCGTTCTGGAACATGTGCTCGGCCAGCTCCGGCATGCAATTCTCTCGCGGCTGTTCAACGAACAAGGATCCGCCCTGGTGGACGGCCGATGTGTAGTCGCCGCAGCTCGACGCACCGGTCAGGCTCCTGATCAGGCTATTGGCGGAGAGATCACTCGACGGCACGCCGTCCGTCATGTAGACGATGTAGATTTGCTCGCAGTCGCCGAGGGGGCTTTCGTAGGTGCCGTCGAGGGCGCAGCTGCCGGTTGAGTTTTCCGCGCAGGGATCGCGGTAGGGCAATACTTCCGGGTTGCTTCCCCAGCCATGGTTGACGGCCACGTCGTCATCACCGAAATGGACGTTCTGGGCAATGTTGCTCGGCTTCGCGAGATAGCGGAATGCCTCGTAGAGGGTTTCGCAGAGCGGCGTATTGGTTACTGGATAGAGCTGGTTGACGGTGTCGATCATCGCCGTACGATCGGCATCTTCCATATGGCTGAGATGGCGAATCACGCGCCCGCCACTGCGGCCTTCATCCCATACACCGTCGTCGTCGAGCATCTCGCCGTTCTGATTGAACGTCATCAGCCCGAAATCGACGTTCGGGTTCGTGTCGACCAGATTCGACAAGACTTCTTGAGCGATCGCCATTTTCGAGCGCTCGTTCGTCATGCCGCCGTTGTAGTACCAGGCCATGTAGTTGGCCGTGTACAGGTTGCGGAAGGTGCCGGGATAGTCGCGCAGGCCATCGTCGTCCCAAGGGCCGCCGGCGGATGCGCAGTTCGGGCCCGTATTGCACGGAAAGCCGGATGTGTGCGTCAGGTTGTCGGAGTTATTGTCGTCGACGTCGCGCTGGCATTCCCAGGCGCCGGCGTTGCGGATATTCCAGCTAGTATTGAAGTAATACCAGCCGCGGCTGAACCAGTTCGGGTCCCACCAGGCGGCGACATAGTCGTTGTAATTGCCGATGGTCGAGAGCGGCGTTTGCGAGGCGGCACAGTGGTTGGAGTCGGCCAGCACCCATTGGTTGGTTGTCAGCCGGGGCGGCACGCCGTCGTCGGACCAATAAATGCGGTTCGACCGGAGCTGACTGAAGTTTTTCGTCGGGTCGAGGGACGTATAGCCGCTGTCCAGGTAGTTCGCGCCTGGGTCGAAGCTAGGCTTCGCGGTTAAAATAGTCTCCGCCATGCTGCCGGAATTATCGACGATGATCAGCACCTTGGCTCGGCCGCTGGAGACGCCGCTGGCGTCGTAGCGGCTGAGAAAAATCTCGATATCCTCGGCGTTGGAGGTACCGGCGCCGGCGGTCAATGCGAAGGCGAGCGAGGTCACGGTGATTCTGCGGATCATGATCTTGGGTAGCCTCCAATGCGTCGATCCCTGGGCCCGGATTGCGTGCCGGGTGCAACGGGTCTCTGTGCGTTTTCGATTCGTGTTGTTTTGTGTCGGTGCTTGCCTCAGCGCCGGCGGATGACCTGCTGCGAGATGCCTTCGGTCAGGCTGGTGCGCGCGGCGCCCTTGGCGGCGGTCGCCGTCGCGGGCGCGTGCACGCTGTCGATCTCGAACGAGGTGCAGCCGACGATGTCTTCGCTGGAGCCGTTGCGCCGGCGTGGGCAGTTGGTGTCGCGGCGGCCGACCAGAGCCACCGTGACTTCGGGCGTGTCGGCACCGAAGCCATCCAGCGGATTCGGGTCCTTGGCCGCGAAGTCGAGCGTCTTCTCGCTGCCGGAGAACAGCAACTGGCCGGATTCCGATTGCAGCCACTCGATTGCCGCGTCGGTGCCTGCCTCGGCCAATTGGAAGGAGCGATAGCTATCCGCGGCGTCGCCGGCGTAGGTCAGCTCGTTGATGCTGCGGCGCATGGTCGATATGCCGAGCATGCTGAGGATGGCGAGGATCACCAGGCTGACGATCAGCGCGGCGCCGGCTTGTTTCGCGCGCTCGGCGGGTTTCATAACGCGCCCTCCTCGGCAACGAAGGCCATGTTGCGCAGGCTGACAGTGGACATCATCATGGTGCGGTGGAAGTTCTGCAGCTTGGCGCCCTGGCTGGCCGTTTCGCCCGCCGTGGCGGTGACCGTGGTGTCGCCCATCACGTAGTCGCGGGTGTCTTGGTAGGTGCGGTCCGGGCGCAGCTCGCGCGCAAGCACGAAGAGCTTCACGCCGACGATCTGGGACCACTGATCCGCCGCCACGCCCGAGGCCGCGACATAGCGGTCCGCCACCGCGTCGCCGTCGTTGTCGAAGCCGTACATGACCCGCAGTCCCTCGATGCCTTCCACCAGGTCTTCGGTTTCCATGCTGATGCCGTTGCTGACCGACGTGAGCCGTTTGCGCGACAGGGTGGGGGGCTGGGTGCCCCGATTGCGGATGTAGTAGGCCGAGTAGCTGTACTCCCAGATGGCGCCGTCCGGATAGTCGCCGCTCGCGCCGACTGTGGGTACCTCGGCCAGCGGGTGCGCCGATGTCAGCGTAAACAGTTCGCCTTGCTGGGTATTGGAGGCCACATAGGCCCTGCCCAGGGCAAGCTCGTCGGCGGCATTGACGCTGCCGTCGCCGTTGTTGTCCTCGGTATCGCCGACGGTGCCGCTGTCGTCGGTGTCCAGGTAGGCCAGGGGCAAGACCGAGCGAATCACCAGAATGTCCGACGGAATGCCGTCGACGGCCAGGGCGTCGGTGATGCAGCCGATCTCGGTTGCCGAGGCGGCTGTTTTGCCCCAGATCGGCAGCTCGAAATCGAACGCGCCCGCATCGCCGGTGCAGTCGCCGGTGACGGCGGAGACGCCGTTGCTGCTGACCTCGAGGGAAAAGAACCGCGCGCGTCCGTAGAAGCCCGCGTGGCGCAGGTCGTTCAGCAAATATTCCAGCGCGAAGCGGCTGTTTTCCTGCAGCTCTGCCTGTAGCTCGGTCTCGCTGTAGACCTTGCGGTTGCTGATGAATAGTCCGAGCACCGCGGCGACGATGAGCAGGCCGACGGTGGAGGCCACCATCAGCTCGATGACGGAAAAGCCCCGCTGCGTGCGCCCGCGCACTGCGCCGGGGACTGGTCGTTGCGGTCGTTGTCGGTTCATCGAATTCCGCTCATCGTGGCGCGATGTAGGTTCTGACGAGAAATACGCGGCGGTACTCGTCGTTGTCGCCGTAAAGCCCGCTTTGCGTGCAGCCGGTGGCGACCGTGGCATTGCTCATGCCGCGCCGGCCGCGCCACGCAATCGCGATTTCCACCTGGCCGCTGCCGGTGACACGGATGCAGCCCGACGGATTCACCAGGCCGCCCACGTTGCCGATATCCACCTGTTGAATGGCGGCGCCGTCGATGGCCTGTTCCCAGGACCAGAGGTCGTAGTCGACGAGCTCGGCCGGCGAGCAGGCCGCCGAGGCGCAGTTGGGTGTCGGTGCCGTGCCGATGCTGCCGTCGCCGACGATGGTCCAGTCGGTGTCGATATCGTTGTCGTAGTCATCCAAGGCCTCGGCGTTGTTGCGCAGGCGCTCCATGATGTCGTTGGCCAGGTAGGTGGCCTGCATGCGCTGGCCCGCCTCGTAGGTTGACTGCATGGACATGGTCTGCATGCCGGCAACGCCGATGGCGCCGAACGCGAACACCAGGGTCGCGACCAGCGCCTCGATCATCGTGAAGCCGGCTTGTGCGCCGCGCCGCCTCGAGGGCCGCGCACGCGCCGGCGCGGGTCGTTTCATCGGCTGCCTCCTGTTGGCCGTGCCGTTTCATCGGCGTGCTTCGGCCCATTGCCGTGTGCGTCATCACCGGTCGGAATCATCATGTCGACGCGCCTCCGTCCGATCGGCGCTACGGGCAGGCCGTCACGCCGCGAGTCGGGTTTACCGACGGCCGGCCGATGGGAGAGATCAGGATTTGCCTTGCCGCGTCCTTGCCGCGCTTGTCGCAGAGCCGGAAGCTGCCCTGGGCCGGCGGCGTGGTGTTGCCGTTGCCGATGCAGCGCCCGTCGGGCCGGTAAGCGATGTACCGGGTGAACTCGGCGCCGGCGCGCAGGGTGCTGCCGTGGGTCAGTGCGTCGGCGGTGCGCAGCACCACGTCGTCGGTGTCGATGTCGGCGTCGCGATCGAGGTCGATAAACGAGATCCAGCCGTTTTCCCAGGTGACCGAATTGGACGTGGAGCAATTTTCGCCGTCGCTGCTTTTGCAGACCGTGATCTGCAGGCGGCGCTTGCGGGCCTCGCTGCGGGCCTGGGTCAGTGTTGCCGCGAAGTCGTTGGATTGGGCGGTGAGACGGTTGTTCTGCATCACCTCGTAGAAGCTCGGCACCGCGGTCGACAGCAGCACCAAGCCCACCGCGACGACGACGATCAGCTCGATCAGCGTCATCCCGCGCGCGCGGAGGCCCCTTCGCAACGGCACGCCGTCGCGTGGATGGCCGCACCGGCAAGGTGGCGGTTGTCGTGAGGATGGCGTCATCGGCTGATCTCCGGGACCGGTGGTCTCGCCGTTGTCGGCAAGTGGCGGCGCGCGGCAGCGCCGGATCTGTTAAGTCCCTATGGGAGAGTCTAAAGTTGCCGCGCGGCCCGGGTTGTGACGGCTATCGCAACAACGCCGGATGCAACACTCTGCGTCGACAGTCCGTTCGCCGGCCGTGCGGCGAAAACGGACAGGGGCAGGCGGCCGGCGACGGGGCGAAGCTGGCCCGAAGGCAAAAAAAAACGCCGCGCTGGTGCGCGGCGTCGATGACCGCGCGCGGATACCCGTGCGCGGTGCCGTCGGCAATACGACTTATTCCACTGCGATGGCTCGCTCCGCCTCGGCCACCAGCACCGGATCGGTCAGCTCGGTGGGCAGGTGCGAGAACTTCTTCACCAGTCCCGGCCAGAGCAGGTTGTAGTAAAGCTCGCCGCGGACCAGCGCGACCCCCTCGGCGGGAATCGCGTACTCCAGCGTGCGCTCTTCGTGCGGTTTCAGGCGCGTGTCGTCGCCGGGCTTGGTCGCCGTGGGCGGCGGTGCCGGCATGCCCTCGTCGTCGGTCAGTGCGTAGGACAGGTAGGCCTGCGGGTCGTCCTTGGAGGGATGACCTTCCGCGTTCTGCCAGATGGCGTTGCCGCCTTCGTCGTAGGCGGTGAGCTTGACGTAGATATTGCGGAACGGCGCGCCGGTGGGCATCGAATGCGGCAACTGGTTGCGCAGGTAGACCGTGGTCTTCAGCGTGTCGCCGTCGGCGACGCTGTCGACATCGAACAGAACCGCACGCTTGAGCATGGCGGGATCATGGCCGCCGCCCATGCTGTGATCGGCGATACCGTTGGCGATCGGCATGTGGCACGACTGGCAGTTCACCTGCGAATCGCTGTCCCGATACTCGTTGCCGGTCTGGCACAGCGGGACGCCTTGGGGGTTGTCGCGCTGGTCATGGCAGCCCATGCAGGAATCGGAGGTCTTCATCAGACGCGGGTTCGATTCCATCGGCAGGGCCGGAATCTCCTTGCCTTCGAACTCCACCGGCTCGCCCAAGTGGGGGTTGGGCTTCTGCGAGTCGGCACCGCCGACGCCGGCGCCGCCGAACAGGTCGTCACCGGCCGCGGCGAGCTTCGACAGGCCGTCGTTGACGCCTTGCGGACCCTGGATGGTGTCGGCGATCTCGTAGGCTTTCAGGCCCAGGCGCATCTTGCCGTCCTCTCCCTGGATGCCCTTGTAGGACTTCAAGGTATGGCAGGCGACGCAGTTGACGCCCTCGCTATAGGCGACGTGGGCGTCGAGCTTGGTTGTGTTGTCCTTGGCGGCGTTCGGTGCGTGACATTGCAGGCAGACCGGGTACTTGCCGGATGCCTTGTGCAGCACGCCTTCTTCGGTCGGCGAACCGGCTACCTGCTGATAGAAAGTACCGTGGATCGGATCCTTCAGCGCCGTGCTGTTGGCGTGCATGGACTGCTTCCACTGCTTGAAGATATCGTTGTGGCAGCTGGCGCAGACCTCGGAGGAGACGTGGTGAATCGACTCGCCGGCCATTGCGGCGGCGGGCAGGATGGCACCGGCGGTCAACCAGGCAGCGACGGAAATCAGGGCGCGAACGCCCCGCTGGCGCAATTTCATGAAGATCCTCCTTATGCTTATCGGACGCGGTGCTGGATGCAGCGCGTTTATTCTTTCGCGGATGACCGAGCGCGAACATGCGCGAAGTCAATATTCTTCATTGCCCGAAATCCGCTTATTGCTGTAGCTTTTCGAAGGGGCACACGCGCCATTGGGTGGCCCCGCCCGCGGACAATACGCAGAGCGATGACAATGCGGTTTTCCTTACCTTTGCCAGTTGTTTAGCTGATTGCAAATGGTTGCGCTTTCAGCTTTTTGCGGGTAAACGCCAAGCGATTCGGCGCGGCCCGAATGCCCTCGCCGCCAATGCAAGGCGCGGGCGCTCGAATGCGCTGATATGGACAAATGAAAGCGTATTATTAAATAAGAGTTCACTAAATTAAGCGTGATGCGCCGTCGCCCGATGCCGTTCTCCACCAGGATCGAGGGTCCCAAATGAATCTCGCTGATCGTCAATCGCGGCTCGTCATGTGCCGACGCCTGTTCGCTGTGCTGTTGTCGCTATCGCTTTGCGGGGCGGTCTCGGCTGCCAAGGTCGAGCTCGACCCGAGCAATTGGGGGCATCCCGAAGGCGAGGCCTGCGTCAGTTGTCACGACAAGGCCTCGCCCGGACTCGCGCAGCAGTGGCACGACAGCGCCCACAAGACCGCCGGCGTCAATTGCATGGATTGCCACCAGGCGGATTCCGCCGAGCCGGACGCCATCGAGCACGAAGGGCAGGTGATCGCGACCATCGTCTCGCCGAAGGACTGCGGGCGCTGCCACGAAACCGAGTATTCCGAGCAGGCCGGCTCGGTGCATGCGGAGGCCTACGCGATCATCGCGGACCGCGTGCCGGCACTCGCGCACAACATGACCGGTGCCGCGATGCAGGCATCCGGCTGCGACCAATGCCACGGATCACTGGTCAAGGTGCGCGGCGACGGAACGCTCGATCCGGCCACTTGGCCCAATTCGGGCATCGGGCGCATCAACCCGGACGGTTCCAAGGGCTCGTGCTCGTCCTGCCACGGGCGGCATGAGTTTTCCAAGGCCCAGGCGCGTGAGCCCGAGGCCTGCGTGCGCTGCCACTCGGGCCCGGACTCGCCGGACAAGGAGATCTTCGAGGCCTCCAAGCACGGCATGATCTACGCCGCGCAGCGCGACAAAATGAATCTGGACAGCGACACGTGGATTGCCGGGCAGGACTACACCGCCGCGCCCACCTGCGTGACCTGCCACATGGGCGCCGCGGGCAAGATCCCGAGCACCCACGATGTGGGCATGCGCAATGCGTGGAACCTGAATACCCCGGTCTCGGAGCGCCAATACCTGGTGGTGCTCGAAGACGGCTCGAAGCTGGAATTGCCCGCCAGCGCGCCGGTGCCCAAGCGCGGCAGCGAGATCACCAAGGCCGACGGCAGCATCGGCAAGGTGAAGGTGGTCGCCGCCCCCGACCGCCGCCGTCAGATCATGAGCATGGTCTGCCTGGAGTGCCACTCGAAGAGCTTCACCGAAGGCTTCATGACCCAGTTCGACAATGTCGTCGAGCTGTTCAACGTTAAGTTCGGCGAGCCCGCATCCGCCATCATGCAGTCGCTCTATGAAGAAGGCCTGCTGACGCCGCTGCCCTTCGATGAGCCGATCGAGTTCACCTATTGGGAGCTCTGGCACGACGAGGGCGCGCGCGCCCGCCACGGCGCGTCCATGGCGAGCCCGAACCACGCCTGGTGGGAGGGGATGTATCTGGTCGGGCGCAACTTCTACGCCCGCTTCCTGCCGGAGGCCCGCGCGGTGGCCGGCGAGCGGGCTGCGCAACTGGTGGACGCGCGCATCGGCGACAGCGAGCACCACGCCTGGTTGTCGCGCCCTGCCGAGCACAACCCGATTCTGGGCTATGTGCCGCCGCCCGAGCCGGGGCCGCCGGCAGTGCCGGAGGCCGCCCCGGCGCAGTCCCCGCCCGCGGAAGCCGAGACGCTCGAGCCGGCGGTCGAGCCGGCGCCGAAATCCGCATCGGTGCCGGGCGCCGAAGCGGGCGTCGGGTCGGACGTCGGGTCGGGCGGGGTGCCGCGGGAGCCGGCGCTGGCGTCCGGGGAGCGCGCGCAATGATGAAGTTCTTCGAGCCGCTGTTCATCACTCGCCATGTGCTGTTCGCGCTGGTCGCGGGCGGCATCGGCGGCATCATCTTTATGTTCTTCCTGATCGAGTTCGACGAGTCCACCAGCGCGAACGAGTTCTGCACCACCTGCCATTCGATGACCTATGCGCAGGACGTTTATCAGCAGTCCGCGCACTACAACTCGGCGTCCGGCGTGCGCGCGTCCTGCGGCGACTGCCACGTCTCCGAGGGCATCATCATGGCCACTTACGACCATGCCATCGGGACCAAGGACCTGATCAAGCAGCTATTCGGGCCGGACTACGACGATCCGGTGGTCAACCTGCTGCATCTGCCCGAGGCCGCGTTTGCGTCGCGCGAGTGGTTCCGAAAACGCGATTCGGCGACTTGCAAGCGCTGCCACGAGATCGACGCGATCCAGGGAACACGCGCCAACACGGCGGCGATTCATCAGGAAGAGACCGAGGGCAAGACCTGCATCGACTGCCACTACAATTTGGTGCACCGCAAGGTGCCCGACGAGCAGACCTTCAAGCGCGAGGCCTGGAACGCGATGGTGGAGCAGGAGTTCGGGCTGCCGCCCGGCACCGCCGAGCGCATCTTGGCCGGCGAGCCGCCGCCGGCGGCGCAGCCGACGGCAGCCAACTAAAGCAAATTCGCCGACGGCAGCCATTCACCGCTCGCTTCTCGCCCCGGACCCGGGCGGTCCGCGGGCAGGCGAGTGACGACCGCGGGCGCTCTATCGGAGGCGGTGACCGGCGGGAGCGGCGACCATGGGTGGCCGATGGGCGGCGGCAGTCGATCGGGAGATTTTGCGCCGGGCGCTCGGGCGGCGAAGCACTGACAGAGGCGGTGCCGGCCTTGCGATGCAGGACGCCGCGCCATGTTCAAGCGCCCGAGCGCTGGAACATGAACGACTCCGGAATCCGGGTTTCCGATTCCGCCTGATTTTCGGCCGGGTTGGCCGGGAGCGCGTTGCTTTGCTACGCCGGTTTCGGCTCGCCTTCCAGAATCCCTTCCTCGCCTTCCGACTTGGCAATGATCACGGCCCCGCAGGAGTCGCTGGTCACGTTGACGGCGGTGCGCATCATGTCGAGCACGCGGTCGACGGCAAGGATCAGCCCGATGCCTTCGAGGGGCAGGCCGACGGCGGCCAGGATAATGGCGATTGCCACCAGGCTCGCGGCGGGAATGCCGGCGACGCCGATGGACGTCAGCAGCGCCAGCAGGACGACGGTGAACTGGGTGCCGAGACTCATATCGACGCCGTAGGCTTGGGCGATGAACATGACCGCGACGCATTCGTACAGCGCGGTGCCGTCCATGTTCACGGTGGCGCCGAGGGGCAGCACGAAGCTGGTGGTCTTGTTGGAGACGCCGGCGTTCTTCTCGACGCATTCCATGGTGATGGGCAGCGTGGCCGACGAAGACGCCGTGGAGAAGGCCGTCAGCAGCGCGGGGCTGACTGCTTGATAGTGGCGCATGGGCTTGACGCGGCCCAGGAAACGCAGCAGCAGGGGCAGGGTGATGAAGAAGTGGATGGCCAGCGCGATGACCACCGTAAAGAAGAATTTGGCCAGCGGGATAAAGGCCTCGAGTCCGGTGCTGGCGACGGTTTTGGCCACCAGCGCGAAGACGCCGATCGGGGCGAACTTCATGACCAGATCGGTGATCTGCATCATGATCTGGAACATGCCGTTCCAGAAGTTGTACTGGGCCTCCGCGTACTGATTGGCGATGCGCGTCATGAAGAAGCCGTAGAGCAGGCTGAAGAAGATCAGCCCCAGCATCTGCCCGGCACTCGCCGCGGCGACGATATTGGTCGGGATCATGCGCAGAAAGATGCCGACGATGTCGTCCGCGCCCTTGTCGGCGAACTGCTCTTCGAGTTGTGCGGCGTCGGCGGTCAGGCCGAACACTGCTTCGGCCGAGCCGTCGACCACGCCGGGCTGGATGGTGTTGACCACGAACAGGCCGACCACGATCGCCAGGGTACTGGTCAGCGCGTAGTAGCCGATGGTCTTGCCGCCGAGGCGCCCGAGATTGTCCGAGTCGCCGATGCCGGCAATGCCGACGATGATCGAGGAGACGATCAGCGGCACGATCAGCATCTTCAGCGCATTCAAAAACAGCTGTCCGACGAAGTCGAACGCGGCGTAGAAGGTGACGCCGAACAGACCGCCGTCCTCGCCGGCCAGCAGGCCGGCAACGACCGCCAGCGCCAGGGCGATCAGGATCTGCCAGTGCAGCTTCATCTTGAGCAGTCCCATCTGAGGCTCCTTGTTATTCGTCGTGATGGCTTATTCGCCGTGATGGCCGGCTATCGCTCGGCAACAGTGCGGCCCCGTCAGGCTCGGAACGGCTTCGGGGCAGTCCGCCGACCGTGAAGTCCGGCGCGCCGGGGCACGGAAGACCCCGACTTACGCAAACGAGCACCGAATGGTACCATCTGGCGGTTACGGGCTCGCGATCGGTACACGCCAGGGCCGGCACGGGACGCGATTTCGGTCGCCGTCCCGCGGATCGCGGGCCACGTTGCGGACCGGCACATCGGTCCGCTGGGTGCGCCGGGATCGTCCAGGGACTGCGGTTCCGGGCGGCCGATGCGAGTCACCGCCAACATGCATTTTCGAGTCTTTTATCTGATCAACCGCTCCGGCGAGTGCGTCTCGTCAACCAGCGCGGTTGCCATGAGCGCAAGGACCATCTGCGAGCAAATGCTCGACCGCTTGCAGTCGGAAGACGACTACCTCGGCATCCTCGATGCCGAGGACAACACATTGCAGGTCCTCCCGGAGCCGGACAAGCAACGCTACTACGTGGAAGTGCCGATCGAGGCCGCAAAGGCGTCTTTCGGGCGCTATGTCGACCGCGCCGAGCTCGAGGCATTGGTTCGTACGCTGCCGGCGAGCTTCGACGAGAAAACGATTCCGGGGCTGACTTACCGCCCATGGTGAGGCGGCGGGGTGTCGTCGGCCGCCGTCGATGCCGCTCGCGCGCTGCCCGCGGGACACGGCGCGCATAGCGCGAGGCCCGACCCTGCCGTTGCGCCGCCGGCGCCGCCGGCGCCGCCGCGCCGTATCAATGCCGGCGCCGCCGCGCCGTAGGAATGCCGGTGCCGCCGCGCCGTAGGAATGCCGGTGCGTCTGCCGGTGCGCCCGTCAGTACCTCTCAGGCCCGCGCGGCCCGGTAGCTTTCGGCCTTCAGGGTCGCCTCGAACGCGCCTTCCACGAGCTCGTTCATCAGCTTGAGGCTGACCGCCGGCGACACGTCGACCATTCGTGCGCGTACTGCCATGGCCATGGCCAGTGCCTGCAGCACATCTCCGTCGCTGGTTTCTCCGCCGCCCTCGATCTGCTTGCTGAGTGCCTCCAGCACCGCGGAGAGCATCCCCGCGACGTCGTCGGCGGAGCGGGTTTCCTCATGCAGCGGGAACTGAATGTCCAGCGCTTCGCCGCTACCTGTCACGGTGGTGTAATCGAGTTGATGCAAGCCTGTTCTCCGGCGTTTGCGCGGACGACTCTGGCGTCGCCGCGCGAGTATTGATGGCGACCCGTTCAGTGCTAGGGTGGTCGGCGAGCCGATGCGAGTCAACGTGGTTTAAATGCGGTTAAATCGCTCGGCGCCGGGTTAACCGCCATCCGGGAATGCGAGGCGCCGATCTGGCCTTCGCGGGCCTGGTCGGTCTGCTAGTATCCGGTCTTCCCGGGGACTCCGCCGTCCGCGCTCCCGTCTCCACCCGTGTTTCGCCACTACTGTTCGTTCATCGCGCCATGAAGCTGTTTGGGCTGATTTTCTCCGGGCGATCTGCCGCCCGTCGTCGCTTCGTCGCCACCGGCGAAGCAGGGATACATTCGGTTGCCGGGGCCGCGGTGGCCGTTGGTCTGCTCGGCGGTTTGCTGGGCGGCTTGCTGGCCGGCTGCGGGCCGGGCGCAGCACCCGAGGCGCCGCCCGAGCCGCCTGCCGTGGGGGTCATCGAAGTGACCGCGTCGGCGGTCAATCCCTATGTCGAATTCGTCGGCAAGACGCGCGCCGCCGAGACCGTGGCGCTGCGCGCCCGCGTGACCGGTTTCCTGGAAGAGCGCAGTTTCGAGGAAGGCGCGGTGGTCGAGGCCGGCGACGTGCTGTTCAAGATCGAGCCGCAGCAATATCTCGCGACGCTGGCTCAGGCGGAGGCGGAGCTGGCCGCGGCCGAGGCATCCCTGAACCGGGCGCAGGTGGACTTGGCGCGCTATCGGGAACTGGTCGAGGCGAAGAACGTCAGCCAGCAGAAGGTGGACGAGGCCGAGGCCGAGGTGGAGGTCCAGAAGGCCGCGGTGGAGACGGCGCAGGCCAATGTGGAGAAGGCTCGGCTCAGCGTGGGCTACACCGAGATCACCGCGCCGATCGGCGGGAGGATCGACTTGGCCGCCTTCGACGTCGGCAACCTGGTGGGGCCGGAGTCGGGGGTGCTGGCGACCATCAACCGCATGGATCCGATCAAGGTCACCTTCTCCATCGCGGAGACCTGGTACCTGAGCTTGGTGCAGAACAGCCAGCAGACCGAGGGCAATGGCGACGGCAATGGCAATGGCGGGGACGACTCGACGCTGCGCCGGGTTCCGATGATCAAACTGCCGGGCGGCAGTCTTTATGCGCATCGCGGGCGCTTCGACTTCGTCGACAACAAGGTCGACGAGCGAACCGGCACGGTGCTGATCCGGGCCGAGTTTCCCAATCCCGATCGCCTGCTGCTGCCCGGGCAGTTCGTCACCGTCGTGGTGGCGCGTGAAGATGCCGTGGAGGCGGTGACGATTCCGCAGGCCGCGGTGCTGACGGATCAGGGCGGTGCCTATGTGCTGGAGGTGGATGACGAAGACAAGGTCCGGGCGCGCCGCATCGAAATCGGGCAGCGGTTCGGGCCGGACGTGGTGGTCACGCAGGGGCTCGAGGCGGGCACGCGGATCGTGCTCTACGGCATTCAGAAGGTACGCCCGGGCATCGCCGTGAAGCCGGAGCCGGCGGCGGCTCCGGTCGACCCGATGGCCGCCTCCATGCCCGATCTGCAGAGCGGCGGCGCGACGGAGCAGGCGCCGACGCCCGCATCGACCGACGCCCGCTCCTCCGAGGGGCCGGCGGCAGACGCCGCGGGTGCTGGTGACGATCCGGCCGCGCGGGCCGCGCAATAGCCCGCCGCCCACGGAGCAGACGCATGCAGCTTTCCAAGTTCTTCATCACGCGACCGAAGTTCGCGTTCGTGATCTCCATCGTCATCTCGCTGGCGGGCCTGCTGGCGCTGATAAGCTTGCCGGTGGCGCAGTTTCCGGAGATCACGCCGCCGACGGTCAGTGTCGGTACCCAATATCCGGGCGCCAGTGCGGATGTGGTCGAGCAGACCGTGGCCGCGCCGATCGAGCAGCAGGTGAACGGCGTCGAGGGCATGCTCTATATGTCTTCGAAGTCGGACAACGACGGCCGCTACAGCCTGACGGTCACGTTCGACATCGGCACCGATGCGGACATGGCGCAGGTCAAGGTACAGAACCGCGTCTCCACCGCCATGCCGTCGCTACCGGAAGAGGTGCAGCGCCAGGGGGTCAAGACCGAGAAGCAGTCGACCAACATGCTGCTGATCGTGAATATCTTCTCGCCGGACGAGCGCTACGACGGGCTGTACCTGAACAACTACGCCACCATCAACGTCAAGGACACGCTGGGCCGGGTCAAGGGCGTCGGCAAGGCCGAGATCATGGGCGTAATGGATTACGGCATGCGCTTTTGGCTGAAGCCCGACCGCATGACGTCCCTCGGCGTCAGCGTCGGGGATCTGCAGCGGGCCGTCTCCGAGCAGAATGTGCAGGTGCCGGCGGGGCAGATCGGCGCGCCGCCGGCGCCGGCGGACCAGCAGTTCCAGTATACGGTGACTACCAAGGGCCGGCTGGCGACGGTCGAGGAATTCGGCGACATCATCATCCGCATGGAGCCGGACGGCTCGGCGATCCGCGTCAAGGATGTGGCGCGGGTGGAGCTCGGTGCGCAGGCCTATTCCGCCAGCGGGCGGCTCGACGGCAAGCCCTCGGTGGTGCTGGCGGTCTACCAGACGCCGGACGCGAACGCGTTGTCCGTGTCCGAGGACGTCAAGGCGGCGCTGTCGGATCTCGCCGACCGCTTCCCGGAGGGTATGGACTACGCCATCCTCTACGACACCACCAACTTCATCCAAGCCTCCATCGCCGAGGTGCAGGAGACGCTCTACATCGCTGTCGCGCTGGTGGTGCTGGTGGTGTTCATTTTCCTCGGCGACTGGCGCTCGACGCTGATTCCGGCGATCGCGATCCCGGTGTCGCTGATCGGTACCTTTGCCCTGCTGGCGGTGCTCGGCTTCACGCTGAATACCATCGTGCTGTTCGCGCTGATCCTCGCCATCGGCATCGTCGTCGACGACGCCATTATCGTGGTCGAGAACGTGCAGCGCCTGATGGACGAGGAGGGGCTGGACCCGAAGGCCGCAACGGCCAAGGCCATGGATCAGGTGGGCGGTGCCGTGGTCGCGACGACACTGGTGCTGCTGGCGGTGTTCGTGCCGGTGGGCTTCATGCCGGGGATCACGGGTCAGCTTTACCAGCAGTTCGCGGTGACCATTTCGGTGGCCGTGGCGATTTCGTCCATCAATGCGCTGACGCTGAGTCCGGCGCTGTGCTCGGTGCTGCTGAAGCCTGGGCGCCAGCCGCTGAAGTGGCTCGGCTGGTTCGACAGGTTCTTCGCCAAGCTGACCGGCGGCTATACGGCGGCGGTCCAGGTGACCGTGCGCCGCGCGGCGCTGATGACGGTGCTTTACGCGGCGCTGATCGGCGCGACGGCATGGATGTTCACGAGTCTGCCCTCGGGCTTCCTCCCGGAAGAGGACCAAGGCTTCTTCTTTGTCGACGTCCAGTTGCCCGACGCGGCCTCGCTGGCGCGCACCGAGAGTGTGCTCGACCGGCTGGAGCAGCAGTTGCTGGAGATCCCGGGCGTCACGAATGTCATTTCGGTGTCGGGGTATTCGTTGTTGAACAGCGCCTTCGGCTCCAACAGCGCGCTGATGATCCCGGTGCTGGCGCCTTGGGACGAGCGCACCGACAAGGCATTGCGGCTGGGCTCGATCGTGGCGCAGGCGCGGCGGATCGCCGGGCAGAGCGTGGATGCCAATATCGTGCCCTTCGTGCCGCCGGCCATTCCCGGTCTCGGCGCCTCCGGCGGCTTCTCGTTCGTGCTGCAGGACTACTCCGGCGGGGATATCGGCGAATTCGCGTCGGTGATGCGCGCGTTTGTCGTGGCCGCCAATCAGCAGCCGGCCGTCGGCAGCGCCTACAGCACCTTCCGTGCCGACGTGCCGATGCTCTACCTGGACGTGAATCGGGACAAGGTGCAGGCCTTGCAAGTGCCCATGAGCGAGCTGTTCGCGACGCTGCAGTCCCAGCTCGGCTCGTCGTATATCAATGATTTCAACAAATTCGGCCGTACTTGGCGGGTGCTTGCTCAAGCGGAGGGCGAGTTCCGGGATGAGCCGAGCGACATCGCCCGGCTGTTCGTTCGCAACCGCGACGGCGAGATGGTGCCGGTCGCGACACTGGCGGAGGTGCAGACGCGCACCGGGCCGCAGATCGTGTCGCGCTACAACCTGTTCCGCTCCGCCGACATCTCCGGCGGCGCCGCGCCCGGCTACAGTTCGGGGCAGGCGATCGCGGCGATGGAGCAGGCCGCCGAGGAGTCGCTGCCGTCCGGCTACGGCTACGAGTGGACCGCCATGTCTTACCAGGAGATTCAGGCGGCCGGGCAGGCGCCCCTTATCTTCGGGCTGGCCTTATTGTTCGTTTATCTGTTTCTGGTTGCCCAGTACGAGAGCTGGTCGATTCCGCTGGCGGTGTTGCTGGCGGTGCCTGTTGCGGTGTTCGGTGCGCTGGCGACCGTCGGCGCGTCGGGCCTGGACGTCAATCTGTACACGCAGATCGGGCTGGTGATGTTGATCGGGCTTGCGGCGAAGAATGCGATCCTGATCGTCGAGTTCGCAAAGGAGCAGCGCGAGAACGCCGGATTGTCGATTTACGACGCGGCGGTGAAGGGCGCGCGCATGCGCTTTCGTGCGGTGATGATGACGGCGTTGTCGTTCCTGCTCGGCATCATTCCCTTGGTTTTCGCCACCGGCGCCGGCGCCGGCTCCCGTGTCGCGCTGGGTACCGCCGTCTTCGGCGGCATGCTGGCCGCCACCGTGGTCGGCACGCTGCTGATTCCGGTGACGTACTTTGTCGTTCAGAGCACGCGCGAGCGCGTGAAGTCGGCGTTGTCGGGCGCGCCCGCCGCCACCACCGCTCCCCCGTCGACCGCGCCGGACTAGCTCAACCGCCGCGTCTTGCGCGGCGAGCCGCGCACTCCCTTCGGCCGCCGTTGCGGCCTTCGGCACGGGCGTTGTCGGGCAAGGCCGGTGTGTCTTATGCGGCGAGCCGGGTGCTTCCGGCGGGCAAGCCCGGCATGGGACGGCGACCGGCCCGGGTCATCGACGAGCAGACCCGAAGTCCGAGGCCTGGATGTCATCGCCCGGATAGAGGTAGCCGTCGTCCAAGCCGAGGCCGGCGGCGTCCTGCGCCGCTCGCAGGGTCTCGATATCGGCCAGTATGCGACCGACACGGGCGGCCAGGTGCCGCTGCTCCCGGCGCAGCGCATCGAGGCCTTCGAGGCGATGCTCGACGGCGTCGAGTCTTGCCTCGGGACTAGCCCGCCAATGGTTCGTGCGGAGAAGGGCGACTGCGTCGTCGCCGGTGTCCCGCAGGTGGGTCTCCTGGGTCTCCGCCGCTTGCGTTGCCGATTGCATGCTGTGGCCGAAGAGCGCCGCGGCGCCCGCGGCGCCGATGATGATGCCGATGGCAGCGGCCGCCGCGGTCGTGACCGGCGGTGTGCCGAAGCCTGGTGCCGTCAATGTCTTCATTGGTCCAGCCACTGGTTGCGGCGCGTGTCGAGCGCGCGTGAGCCGTTGTCGGAGTCCCGGTCGATCCAAATGCGAGGAGAGTCGCCGCGGGTGCGGCCGGGCTCTGCTTCGATCCGGATTCGCAGTATTAGTCGATGCTGTTGCACGGCAAGTTGCGGTCGAGCTCGACGAACGCGGCGCCTAGGGCATTGGCATTGCCCGCGCAGCCCAGGAAGAGCAGGAGCAGGAGCAGCAGCTTCATGGATTTCGACATGGCGAGTTCCTCGTCGAAGGGTCGGTATGCGGACGGTCGGGACCGCGGATTTGTGGCGGCGGTGCGGCTGCCGGCGTTCGATGGCGCTGATTTCGAGCGGCAGTTCCGGCGCGTGCCGATCGTTAAAGCGTACGTGAACGGCCGAAAACCGAATCGGTGAAATTACCGGTATCGTTGTCGGAAATTGCCCCGGTCACGGGTAGGCTCGGGGCGCAAGGGCGCGGCGGCGTTGACGGGTCAGGCGGGGCGCGATCCGCGTGGCGTCATCGACCGATCGAGGTCTCCGGCGGCTAGGGCGAGCGGTAGTGGAGCGGCACGCGGCGGCTAACGCCGGTGAAGAGTTGGTAGGCGATGGTGTCGCTGGCGGCGGCAACATGATTGGCGGGGATGGTCGGTCCCCAGAGCTCGACGGGGTCGCCGATGCGGGCCGCGGGCATGTCGGTGAGGTCGACGGTGAGCATGTCCATGGAGACGCGCCCGATGAGGCGTGTAACCTCTCCATTGACGGCGAGGGGTGTGCCGTCACGGGCGTGGCGCGGGTAGCCGTCGGCATAGCCGAGGGCGACGACGCCGACGCGGGTAGGACGCTCGCAGATGAAGCGTGCGCCGTAGCCGATGGGCTCGCCGGCGGCAAGCTCGCGGATGCTGATCAGGGCCGATTGCAGGTGCATGGCGGGGCGCAGGTCGGTGCCCGCGGGATGTTGCGGGGGCAGCGGTGTGGCGCCGTAGAGCATGATGCCGGGGCGTGTCCAGTCACCGTGGGTGTCGGGCCAGGCCATGACGGCGGCGGAGTTGGCGAGGCTGCGTGGTGCGGGCAGGCCGGCGGTGTGCTCGCTGAAGCAGGTGAGTTGGCGCGCGGTGCTGTCGCATTGGAGCTCGTCGGCGCGTGCGAAGTGTGTCATCAGTACGATGTCGCCGACATGGGGGCAGCGGGCGAGGCGGTTGTAGGCGTCGCGGTAGTCGGCGGGGTCGAGGCCGACGCGGTGCATGCCGCTGTCCATTTTGAGCCAGGTGTGGAGCTTTCGCGCGGGGCGGGCGTCGAGGATCCAGTGTATTTGCTCGGCGGTGTGGATGACGCTGGTCAAGGAGAGGGCGTCGATGTCGGGGAGCTCGGCGGGCTCGAAGGGGCCTTCGAGGAGCAGGATGGGGGTTTGGATGCCGGCGTCGCGCAGTTGTGCGGCTTCTTCGAGGCAGGCGACGCCGAAGGCGTCGGCGACGCCGGCGAGGGTGCGCGCGACGGGGATGGCGCCGTGGCCGTAGGCGTCGGCCTTGACGATGGCGACGGCGCGGGTGCCGGGCGCGAGGGCCTTGGCGAGCAGGTAGTTGTGCCGAATGGCGCCGAGATCGATCATCGCCCGTGCCGGACGTGACATGTCCTTCCTCGCATTGGTTGTTGTGGCGCGGGCGCCGGGTGCGCCCCGCCGCGACACGCCGTAAATATGTCCCTATAGGCTCGACAGCGGCATCCCTGCCGCTCACGGTCGCGTCGAGGCGCACCCGGCACCCGCGCGTCGTTTGTTGCCCGTGGGCCGGGTGCGCCCCGCCGCGACACGCCGTAAATATGTCCCTATAGGCTCGACAGCGGCATCCCTGCCGCTGACGGTCGCGTCGGGGCGCACCCGGCACCCGCGCGTCGTTTGTTGCCCGTGGGCCGGGTGCGCCCCGCCGCGACACGCCGTAAATATGTCCCTATAGGCTCGA
>JAIPFF010000065.1 GCA_021736785.1 Thiohalocapsa sp.
GCCAGGCCGAACGCCTGAAGGCGCAGACCCGCGCGCGGGTCGAGCATCCGTTTCATGTCGTCAAGAACCTGTTCGGTCATCGCAAGGTGCGCTACCGCGGGCTGAAGAAGAACGCCAACCAGATGCACCTGCTGTTCGCGTGGGCCAATCTCTACCTGCTGCGACGAGCGCTTGCTGCGTGAGCGCAGCCGAGGTGCGCCCGGAATTCGGGCGTAGCTCGGAAACGGGGGAAGAAACACCCGAATTCGGCTCGAAAACCGGCTGAACGGGGCAATTCCGCTCTCCTTTTGAACACAAACGGTGACGCGACCGGAAAGTGGGCATAGATCAGCCCTTTCTTAGGCTACAGTGCACCCGACACTCCGTGATCGCATGCTGAGTGAAGCCGAGCCTCGCAGAGGGAAACCGATCTTGCGAACCTTCCTAAACGGGTCCAGAGCTCGAACGCACTATAAGACCTGGCGGACCAGGTGCTCGACCCCTTGATCCACTGGTTCGGCATGATCCATCTGACCTACGGTTTCTGCTCGACGGAGCTTGCGCGGTCCATCAGAGCGCTCGGCGGTGGTCACGTCGACGCCAAGCGCGACCGGCACGCAGCCCATGAGCTTCACCGCCTCGGCGCCCCTGTTTGCCCGCGACTTGGTGCGGCGGCGGACTTCGTGGTGGACGACGAAGATATGCTGGAATTTGCTCGGTGGGTGGCCGGGAACACGCTCTTCGACCGGCTCTACTACTACGGGTCGTACCGGCCGATTCACGTCAGCTACGGACCGGAAAACAGCCGGCAGATCGTGGAGATGCGCCTTGACCCTTCTGGACGGCTACTGCCCCGAGTCGTTTCCTCGGAGCAGTTCTCGGCAGCATAATTTGGTTCCGTCGTGCAGGAGCTGCTCTGGCACAGACAGTTGGCATCGACTGTTCAATAGCGGACCGTGTTTTGGGGCCAGACGGCTAAGTCCAGTCTGCATTTACCAGCAGCCAGGCGCCGGGATTTGCCGGAGAGCGGCTTGGGAAATTGCCACTAAGGCCGCAGCATGTCTCGCGTGGTTTACTTTTATTGTAAGATCAAAGGAAAAGTAAACTACAGGTGGTCACCATGCTGGAGCAGCGGATTCACCAGGCGCGACTAGCCGCGGGTCTGACGCTCGAGGCGTTGGGCCAGCAGTTGGGTGTGACCAAGGCCGCGATTCAGAAGTACGAGAAGGGCACCGTCACCCCTGACTCGGCAAAGCTGCTCAAGATCGCTAAGGCCTGCGGGGTGCGCACCGAGTACTTCTTCCGCAAGCAGGTAGTCCAGCTGGAGGAGGTCGAGTTTCGCAAGACTCGCGCGTTTGGCCTGAAGCGGGCAGATGCCATCCGGATCCGTGTGGCAGAGCAGGTCGAGAAGCGTTTTGCGCTACTGGACGCCTTTCCTGATTCGCCCATTGCTCGGTTCTCGGTGCCCGATGAGGTACCTGCGCAGGTGACCGAGATGAGGCAGATCGACGCCATCGCGGATTCTGTTCGTCGGTCTTGGGCGCTGGGTCTGAACCCGATCGGCGATCTTACGGATACGCTGGAATCCCTCGGGCTATTGCTGCTGACGGTCGACGAGGCGCACGAGGCGTTCTCCGGCATGACTGCGATGGCAGTATCGGCGGACCACCAGCGTTATCCGGTGATTGCCGTATCGTCCACCTGGCCGGGCGACCGCCAGCGCTTCACCCTCGCGCACGAGTTGGGCCATGTGCTGCTGGCCGGCCGTCTGGTTGAGGCGCTTTCGGAGGAGAAGGCCTGCGACCGCTTCGCCGGTGCCTTTTTGGTACCGCGCGTCGCGGTCATCCGTGAGCTTGGCAAGCAGCGCCATCGCCTGGAGCCGCGTGAGCTGTATCGTCTCAAGTGTGAGTACGGTCTTTCGATGAAGGGATGGGCCATCCGTGCGCGGCAGTGTGGCGTCATCACTCAGGCCTACTTTCAGTCGCTGATGAAGCAGTTCTCGGTGCGTGGTTGGCACCGTTGGGAACCGGGAGATGCGTTGGCATCGAAAACCCCGCGATTGTTCGATCAACTCCTGTATCGTGCATTGGCGGAGCAACTGATCACGGAGGCCAAGGCGGCTGATTTGCTTGGTATTCCGCGCTTGCAGTTCTGTCGTCAACGCTGGATGGAACCGCTGGATGCTGCTGCTCATCAGTGATGCCAATATTATCATCGATCTTGAAGCCGGCGAGATCGTGGAGGTGCTGTTCAAGCTTCCGTCTCGGTTCGCTATGCCGGATTTGTTATATGAAGAGGAAATTGAGGCGGCGAGTCCGTACTTGGTCGAGATGGGCCTGCAGACGCTGGTAGTGAGCGGGGAATACATTGAGTATGCCATCAGGCTGGGCGAGCAATACGGCGAGGAGCCAGGGTTCAATGACCGGCTCGCGTTGGCGCTGGCAGGGAAAAGCCGCATCAGAGACTCCGAATATTCGTGAAACTTGATGTGATTGCCCTGGGTGGCCTGTGGTCGAGGCGCGAGCGTCGTCGAGAGGCTAATGGATGACCTCTGAATAAGGGTAAGCTTGAGGGTAAGATGCTGTCCGAACGCAGATGCGACGCGCCATCTCCGCATACAACCGGGAGCCTCGTCCTATGACCATCATGACCCTGGAGCTCGACGATTCCAAAGCAGATGCTTTCCGTGTGAAGGCGCGGCAGATTGGACTGGAGCCGGAACAACTCCTGAGTGAGATCATCGACGACATCATCAATCAGCCGGAAGCCGACTTCGATTCGGGTGTCGATGACGTTCTGGCGAAGAATCGGGAGCTGTACCGGCGACTCGCGTGATCCGCTACCTGTCCCTCAGCGAGATGTTGCGTCTCCACGGCGGGGTGATTGCGACCTCCGGCGGTGCCGTGGGTATTCCGGCGAAGGTGACCGCTCATTCCGGAAACAGCCCGGAAATCGGTCACGATCAATCAGAATCAGCGGTCACGATCAAACAGCATGGGTGGTCACGATGGGCCGGAATATGCACACTTGGTACGACCAGACCGGCCGGATCATTTTCACGCCGAGCAAGGGCCTGGTGGGCGTCGGCCTGCCCCGCATGGCCCGAAAGGCGGACCTCAAGGCCGGGATCTCCTATGGCCTTCGGACACCGGACCGCCCCGAAGAGAACCAGCAGCAGGGCATCGCCCTCGGCTGGGACGACGTCCGCGACCTGCCCGCCGGCTGCACCGTCACCAAAACCTTCCCCGACGACACCCTGCCCGGCGGCCCGGTGCAGCGCACC
Organism: Thiohalocapsa sp.; assembly: GCA_021736785.1. Taxonomy (GTDB): domain Bacteria; phylum Pseudomonadota; class Gammaproteobacteria; order Chromatiales; family Chromatiaceae; genus Thiohalocapsa. Next base: position 3,263 of record JAIPFF010000065.1, read on the forward strand.
ATCGCGTACCAGGCCCCCTTCGTCCGGCCCGACCGGGAGGAGGACTACCGCGTCGCCTGGGCGTTCTTCGAGCGCGAGCACGGCGATGACGGACACCGCCCGCCCATGCAGAATGCGAAAGACCCAACGGCCACCGAAGACGAGTTGATCCAATGAGCGTGCAAGACATCGATCGAGAAAGTATTTTGCGGCAGCTCCGCCGGCTTCGACCGGAGATCGCGGACCGCTTCGGGGTCGAGCGCATCGCGCTGTTCGGCTCGGCGGCTCGCGACGCATTGCGGAACGACAGCGACATCGATGTGTTGGTGAGCTTCCGTGGCCCCGCGACGCTCGACGGCTATTTCGGACTGAAGGGTTTCCTGGAGGATGCATTGGGACATCCGGTCGATCTGGTCACCGAGCGCGGCCTGAAGGCCCTTGCACGGGCCAGCGTGGAGCGGGATCTGATCCGTGTCCCGTGACTCGCAGCTCGTCCTGGCGGACATCATCGAGCATGGCGAGCGCGTGGAGCGCCCGCGGCGGGGTCGGGACCTGGGTACCTTTGCCCTTGCTGCTCGCGCAGGCTGCGGCGCGGGTGTCCCGTGGTCGAAGGGGGACGGCCGAGAAGAGGGTCATCAATGACCCTCAGATGCAGGTAAGGGTAGGATGCCTGCCGCGTGGGCGTCCGACGGGTTTCGTAATCGGGGAGGCAGACAATGCACCGGGCACTGGACATCGATCGGGCCACCTTGGCTCGCCTGTGCGAAGCGCACCGAATCCGCAGGCTGTCGTTGTTTGGCTCTCAGCTCAGAGGCACGGCGGGCCCGGACAGTGATATCGACCTGCTCGTGGAGTTCGAGCCCGACGCGCATCCGACCTTCCTGGATCTGGCCCAGATCGAGATCGAGCTTTCGCGGGCGCTTGGCGGCAAGAAGGTGGATGTGCGCACGCCCGAGGACTTGAGCCGGTTCTTCCGCAACGATGTCTTGCGTACGGCCGAGGTGCAGTATGTCGCCGGATGACCGCTGGCGCATCGGACATATGATCGAAGCGGCATGGCAAACCTGATCGACACGGTTTTGAATGGCTCGACGGATGAGGATCGGGTAGATGCTTCCCTCTCTGGTCGTCGACGAGGTCCGCCACGGTGTCGCCGAGACCCTGCGGGTCCAGTTCGAGCCGTCCACCGAGCTGTTCAAGGACGCGGTCCGGCGCCTGATCGAGGACCCGAGCTGGGTCAAGGGGCCCTACGTGCAGCTCGGCATGCCTTTCCTGTCGGGCACCGCTGGCAAGCGGTTCTTCAAGGCGTTGCCCCGACGCTTTGCCAACGCCTGGTCGAACGAATACGACACATTGCGGCCAGTCGCCGACCTGGTGGCCAGGCTGCAAGAGAACATTTCAAGGTGGCTCGACAGTCCAGCAGGCTGGACGAGACCGCCCGAGAACGACGAAGAGCGAAACGCGGCTCTCGCGGCGATTCGCAAAGCCGTTTTCACGGCTCTGCACGACCTTGCGGAAGCTCGGCTGTTGGATAGGCACCGGCCTGACTGGCGCAACGCCTTCGACTTTTCTGGGTCAGGTTCCAGCTACCGACGGGCAGAGGAGATCGAGCACATCTACGAAGAAGCTGCACCACCGATCAGCTCAGCGATGAGCGAGCCGGCGCGGGTGTTCCTGCATAGTCTGCATCAATTGGTTCGCACCGCCGTCGAGGGCGCCGACGGCCGTTTTCAGCAACAGTCGGGGAGCGAATCCGCCTATGGGGCGGCTCAAACGGCAGCAGGTTGAGCAAGACCCCGCAAAGGTATCAGGGTGCGGCACGACGGCGAATAGATGCACAACGACCATTGCAGCCCAACGGAGTGACTCGTGAGCGACCGGATTCGAAGCATTCTTGAGCAACTGGAGCAGACGCGTGAGGACCTACTGGCGCTGTCCGACGACATCTGGCTGAGTATCGACCATAACGATGCGCAGGCTTTGGAGGCGGGCGTCGCGTTCAAGAAAGACTACAACGCCAAGGTCGCGGCTTTCGATCAAATGACGGGCGAGCTGTCCGCGTTGGTGCAGCAGTTCACGGCGGTGCAACTTGATGACGCCGACGCCGGCCATGACCAGACACCGCATGGACGCGAACGCGTCATCCGCGATCTTGATCAGCGTGAGGAACACGGCCTTGACGAAGACTATACGTTCAAGCGCCCCTACGGGTTCCGGTTCGGCGAGCAGGCTCAGTCCGGCATCAATACCTGGCGCCGCCTGTACGAGCTGATCTGTCTGGATCTGGTCCAGCGCGACCCGGAACGTTTCGGGCGCTTGCCGGACGACCCGCGATTCACGACCCGCCGGGGCAATCCTTCCTTTACCCGCGACCCGCAGGCGCTACGCTCAGCGATGACCTTACCGGGCGGCATCTACGCCGAGGTCAATCTCTCGGCGAATCACCTCCGAGACCAGATTACGGGATTGCTGGACACCTTTGGGATCGAACGCCAGAGCCTGCGTATCTACCTCCGCCAGGATCGGGACGCGGACCAATGACGAGCGCCGGTGTGGAAGGCGAGGCATCAGTTGTCCACTATTTCGTTGACGAGGCGGGCGATCCGACGTTGTTCGACCGAAAGGGCCGGCTGATTATCGGCAACGACGGATGCTCGCGGTTCTTCATGCTGGGAAAGCTCGAAATCGACGAACCGGACGCCCTGGCTAGGCAGTTGTCCGAACTTCGGCAAGAACTGCTGGCCGATCCATACTTCAAAGCGGTTCCGTCGATGCAGCCACAGAACCGCAAGACCGCGCTGTCGTTCCATGCCAAGGACGACATCCCGGAAGTGCGCCGAGAGGTCTACAGGCTACTACTGAAGGCGAACCTGCGTTTCTATGCCGTGGTCCGGGACAAGACCCATCTGGCCACCTACGTGCAACAGCAAAACGCGCGAGATCCCAGCTACCGCTACAGCCAAAATGAGCAATACGATCTTTTGGTACAGGAACTGTTCGGAAAGCTCCATCACATGGCCGAAGAGGTACGCATTTGCTTCGCGAAGCGAGGCAACAAATCTCGGAACGCGGCTTTTCGCGAGGCGCTGGAGGAAGCAGCGACAGCCTTCGCGAGGAGCTTTGGTTTTGCGCATCCGGCCACCAACGATGTCGTCTCCAGCACGCCGCCGCAATGTCCGGGCTTGCAGGCCGCAGACTACTATCTCTGGGCGCTTCAGCGCTTCTATGAACGCCGCGAGCAACGCTTCTTAGAATTGATCTGGCCCCAGGTCGGCGAGATCCACGATCTGGATCGTCTGGAGAAGGGCCGGCGCGGGGTGTTCTACACAAAACAAAAGCCGCTGACGTCAGCGGCTTTTGATCGGAAGTAGGGGCCGGGGATATAGGATCTGCGAGTCGAAACCCGCAAATCACACGGCGTGGAGCCGAATTTTGTCCCCAGCTTTACAGCATAAACTATTACACGGCGCCCTCTTCGTCAAATCCTAGCGGCTCGATCGAGGTGAACTGCCCGGATTTCTCGGAGGCTCCATTTCTTGAGAGGATGGAGCGATGAGGACATGCTGGACGCGGCGCTAGTTTCCGATGATCCCCGGTGGGTTCGATCAGGTCGCAGGAAAGACCCCGGAGTCTTGGAGTCGGCCTCGCAACGCACGACGCTTCACACGACGCAACCGATGACAAGATCCGAACGCGCCGCCCAAATCTGGGCCACCCCCGCCTGGGCAGCAGGCAACCGCCAAGTGCTCACCCCCGGGCACGTCGCCAAGCTGATCGGCTGTCCGACAGCGGCGCTCGGCAGCTGGCTCGAACCGATCCAGTCGCACTGCCTGCTCCGAGGCCTGCCGCCGCTGACGGTCATCGTCTTACAGCAGAAGACAGGCCTGCCCGGCTCGGGCTTCACCGGCGCCGCGGCGACGGACCTCGCGCAGGAGCAGATGGCAGTTCTCGACTTCGATTGGCTTGAGCATGGCATTCCTGGAGCGGATGCGTTGGATGCGGCAGTGAAGGCGCGTCCCTCCAACGGGTGATCGCTATGCGGACCCGTCGTGGGCTTACTGCCGGAATGAGCACTTGGAGGACTTCCGTGACCGGCCCGCCGGCTGCACCGTCACCAAGACCTTCCTCGCCGAAACGCTGCTCGGCGGTCCGGAGCAGCGCACCATCGCTTACCAGGGCCCCTTCGTTCGGCTGGACCGGGAGGAGGACTACCACGTCGCCTGGGCCTGCTTCGAGCGGGAGCGGGGCGATGACGGACACGCCCCGCCCTTGCAGAATGCAGGGATCCAACGACCACCTAAGACCACTTGATGCAACGAGCGTAGAAGACCAGGTTCGCGAAAGCATTTCGCAGCAGCTCCGCAGGCTGCGGCCGGAGATCGCGGACCGCTTCGGGGTCGAGCGCATCGAGCTGCTCGGCTCGGCGGCGCGCGACGCATTGCGGGGCGAGAGCGACATCGACGTGCTGGTGAGCTTCCGAGGGCCCGCGACGCTCGACGGCTATTTCGAACTGAAGGGTTTCCTGGAGGAGGCATTGGGGCATCCGGTGGATCGGGTCACCGAGCGCGCCCTGAAGCCCCTTGCACGGGTCAGCGTCGAGCGGGATCTGATACCGTGTTCTGTGACTGGCAGCTCTTCTTGACGGACATAATCGAGTATGGGGACGCGGTCGTCGCGCGGATCGGGATCGGGTAGATGCTGGCGTCCCCGGTCCTCGATGGGGTCCGCCACGGCGTCGTCGAGACCCTGCGGGTCCAGTTCGAGCGCTCCACCGAACTGTTCAAACCAGTAAGAGCGATGAGATCCTGATCGTGGAGGGCGGCGTACCGATTGCGCGCTCAGTGCCATTGACATGTTCCGTTGCGTCGCCATCGCGCTTGCGCTGCTCCCAAAGCCCCGGCATAGTGCATCGCAAATGCAACGCAGTGGCTGCCAGGATGAAAACAGCGACGATTCCTTCCCTGCGGGTTGATCCGGAACTGCGGCGTTCCGCGGAAAGCGTCTTGCACGAAGGGGAAACCCTGTCGAGCTTTGTTGAGCAGGCCATTCGTCAGAGCGTGGCCTATCGACTGGCTGAACGAGCGTTTATCGACCGTGGGTTGAGGGCTCGTGATCAGGCCGGGCAGACCGGGCGCTATGTCGAGGCGTCCGCGGTGGTCGATCGACTCGACGCGATGCTTGATGCACACAAGTCCGGCACATCCTCTACGTGACCTATCGGGTTCGGTTTACCCCGGAAGCCGAGGACGATCTGGTCAGGCTGTACACGTTCATGCTCGAGCCGGATGCCACGGATCGGGCGCTGGCCGAGCGTGCGCTGGAGGCGATTGGCGCTGGCATGGCCACGCTGGAGCAGTTTGCGTTCAGTTGTCGCAAGGCGTCGATCGACTCGTCGTTTTTCCGTGAACTGCTGATCCCGTTTGGCGCCTCCGGCTCCGTGGCGCTGTTTGAGATCGACGATGCCGAGACGGTGACCATCCTGGCGGTGCGCCACCAGCGCGACAGCGATTACCACTGATCAGGCGGCGTCGGCATGACACTCGAATTGAAAGTCCGGCCTTGCCGGTCCAACGCCGTCGAATAGGTCGTCGACTGCTTCCCCGGTCGGCCGATACTCGCCGGTGATTTTGCTAATGAACATTGCCCTCGTCCGACAAGTGCACCGGCGTCTCGTTGACGGCTTTGATGCGACCGGTCGCAAAGATTTCGTCGGCGGCCCGCAGCCCGTCCTTGATATGGATGGCCATGCAGGGTGCCGGTCGTTTGGCCGCGGCTGATGCGTGAGCGGCGGGATGTGGGGCGAGAATGCTGTCTTGTCCCGTCGTGCCGAAGGGCACAACCTGGCCTGTCTGGGCCATTGGACCTGATGATCGCGGCCTTAGCCGGCCAAAGGGGGTGTCGATATGCCAGAAGCACGTTTTCACGCTGTACTGGGCGCCAATAATCATCTCGATCTGGTACTCGATCTACCGGCCGAATTTCCGCCGGGCGAAGTAGAGATCATCGTGCGTCCGGCCAGGCCCGCGCAAGCAGCGGATGCGACGCTGGACGAGCTGTTTGAGTCGGTCGATCGCATGCCGCGCCGACGTCTTACCAAGGAAGAGATAGATTCGTATATCGTCGAGGAAAGGGCGAGCTGGGACTGACGCCATGACGCGGATCTACTGGGATAGCTGTGTCCTCATCTACCGGCTGCAGGGAACTTCACCCTGGAGAGAGAAAATTGCCGGCATGGTGTCCGCGCAGCGGGCTTTCGGTCTCGTGCTGAGTGAGCTGAGCCGCCTCGAATGTCGCGTCAAGCCCCTACGGGAAGGTGACGTCGATACGCTGCATGCCTTCGACCGCTTCTTCGCAAGCGCTCGCATCGAGTATGCGGCGCTGACCCGGACGATGTTCGACCGCGCGACCGAGTTGCGGGCACATCAGGGACTCAAGACCGTCGATGCACTTCATCTGGCCGCTGCGCTGGACGCCGGCTGCGATGCATTCTGGACCAACGATCGACGCCTCGAGCGGGCTGCCGCGGGGCGGATCCAGATCGTTGCGGTCGACGAATTGCCATAAGGAGATCTGTGCTCGAAGCTGCTCGTCTTGTCTTTTGTCCTAACCGCCTTCGGATTAATGGATAATCCGACATCGTAGCTGCCGTTCGGCACTCCCCAAACCCAGTTCGGATCGATGACTATTCACACCCACCTCTGCCTCGTGTCCGCCCACGCCGCCGGCAATTTGATGCCGGTGCTCGGTTCTTCCAACCGCCCCGCTCGCGTGGTGCTCCTGATCGCTCCGGGGATGCAGCAGTGCGCGACTTGGCTCGGCGACGTGCTGATCCGTCACGGCATCCGCGTCGATGAGTGGATGCTGGACGATGCCGTCGATGTGGCCGCCATCGGGCGGCGGATCACGGAGTTTCTGGAGGCCGAGCGTGAGCTCGTGGCGGACGGGGGCATTGCATTGAATGTTTCCGGCGGCGCGCGGCCGGCGGCGCTCGCGGCCTATGAGGCTTGCAGGTCGCGCGGTGTGCCGGCGTTTTTTGCGCATCCGCAGGACGGGCGGTTGACGTGGATGCAGCCGCACGAGGCGATGGCGCAGGCGCCCGGGAATGCCGTGACGTTGGACGATTTCCTGGCGGCGCATGGCTCGGAGGTGGTCGCGCGCCGAGACGATCCCATCGCGGACGCGTTGCGCGGGCTCACCGATTGGCTCTTCGCGGAGAGTGCCGCGATCGCGCGGCCGCTCGGCATTCTTCACCGCTACGCCGGCGGTGCCCGGCGATCGCTGGTGACGCCGCCGCTGCCGCCCTCGCAACTGCAGGATGCGCAGTTGCTGGCGCTGATCGAGCGATTCGCCGAGCAGGATCTGATCGCGGCGGAGGATGATCGCTTGCGCTTCGCCGACGAGGCCGCGCGGGCCTATGTCGACGGCGGCTGGCTGGGATCGCAGGTGCATCGGATCCTGCAGTCGCTGCGCGCCGATCGAGCGACGCTGGGCGATGTCGCGCGATCGTTGGATCTGGAGCGCGAAACTTCCGACGGCGAGCGCATCCCGAATCAGCTCGACGTTGCCTGCATCGATGCAAGTACGCTCTACGTCGTCGAGTGCAATATCCGTCGCTGGAAAGACGCGCACGACGATGATCCCGGCGCGCACGCGGGGTACCGTTTCGACATGCTGGCGGCGCTGCGCGAGGAGTCGGGCGCCCGTGCGCTGATCGCGACCTATCGGGATTTGCGCCCGCATCTGCGCCGGCGCGCCGCCGATCTCGGGATTCGCGTCTGTGCCGGCAGCCAGTTGGCGGATTTGCCCGCCGTGTTGTTCGACTGGCTCTCCGGCTCGGCGTCCTGACAGGCTATCCCGGCCGCCGGCGCCTGGCGCCGGTGAACGGCTTCCATCCCCGCCGCGGCTCGCCGTGCCGACCCGCGCGCCCCGTCGCTGCGGCCCAGGTCGCGTCGGCGCAGTCTCGTCGGCCAAACCCCGCAGACCGTCCCGCAGACCCGCACGGGCGATCGGGTTTGTTGAAAGACTCTTCGCATCAGCCGGGTCTCTACCGGCGAGGATCACAGTCAACCCGAAATTGCGGAGAGTCATCATGCACACCTCGACTTTGTCTCATCGTCACGGCGGCGTTTCCCGACAGGCACTGGCGGATGCGCTGCAGGCGCACGCCCATTGGCTGCTGCGCGCCGGCTTTGCGTCGGTATTCCTGTTTCACGGCGTCGGTAAGTTCGCGGATATGGCCGGCTTTGCGGCGATGATGGGCCTGCCGGTTTTCGTGGCCTGGCTGGTGGCGCTGGCGGAGGTCGGCGGCGGGCTGGCGGTGCTTGCCGGCGGCTCGATGCGCCGGGATTGGCTGACCCGCCTAGGCGGGTTGGCGGTGGTGCCGGTGATGATCGGTGCCATCGCGATGGTGCACTGGCCCCAGTGGAGTTTTGTCGCCAGCGAGACGCACCCGATGGGCGGGATGGAGTTCCAGGTGGTCTTGCTGCTGATGGGGCTTTGGTTCGCGGCCGTGGGTAACGGCCGGCGCGATTGATCCGCACCGGGCGCGGCCTTTGTCTGGCCGCCGCTTCGCGCCCCGGGGCCGTTGCGCTTTGCGTACTTGCGGCCCGCGGCGGCGGGCCCGATCGCCCCTCGGCGCTCCCCGCTCCCGGCCCGCCGATCCCCGCGCGGTGTCAGGTCCAGAGATCGCCCAGCGCGAATTCGATGCTGTCGAACGGGCTTTGGCGGGTGGCGTCGTTTTCTTTCAGGGTGGCCAGCAGCAGCCAGCGAAGGGCGTCGTGCAGGGCGTAGATCTCCAGCGTGCGCGCGTCCGGGTCGATCAGCCACAGGTGCGGCACTTGCTCGCGGGCGTAGATGGCCATTTTGATGGCGCGGTCGGTGCGGGCGGTGGAGGGGGAGAGGATCTCGCAGATCCAGTCGGGCGGCTCGTCGAACCAGGTGGCGCCCGGCAGCGCCGGGAAGCGTGCCTGGCGCCAGGCGGCGAGGTCGGGTACCAGCACGTCGGTGCCGAGGTGTAACTCGGGGCCGTCGAACAGCCACCAACCGGCGGCGTCGCCGTCGTCCCTTTGCGACGCGTTATAAGCGGCTTGCAGGTCTTGCGGTGGGCTTTCGTAGGCGACGCTGAGATTGGCGCCCAAGGTGCCGGCCAGTGTCGAGCAGGCGCGGGCCTCGCGCGGCGTCGGCCGGGGATGGATATGCAGCTCGTTGTCGAGAATCTCGCCGATCAGGTTGTCGGGTAGCGAGAGGACGTCTTGATAGCTCGCGCGCTGCCTGCCTTGGTAAGACACCCGCTGCACCTCCGGATAAGAATCTTCCAATTGTACACCTGAACTCGGACATTTCCGCCGCGTGACCGACCGGACGGCGCCATCGAGGGCGCGGGCGGCGCAACCTACCCCGAGACGTGGACGACAAGTCCCGTGAGCTTGCACCGAGGCGCCGCGACCTTCCCCGGCGGGTGCCCCACGGCGACGGGGGTTTGCGTCTGCCGCCGCCGTTTACTGAGCCGTCCCGACCTCCCCCGACACGGGCCCCGGCATTGCGTGCCGCTGCGACTCGCATCCATGGCTGTCTTCCACGCGAAGCCAACGGCGTTGCGATCAAGGTCACAGATAAGGCGTCAGCAGGCGGGCGAAGCCGTCGCGCAGGCGTACCGGAAGCCGGCGGGCGCGCATGTCGGCGGCACGGATCTCGATGGCGCCGTCGAGCTTGGCGTCGATCAGGCCGTTCAGGCGTGCCGCCAGCGCGGTGTCGTAGCATTCCACGTTCAGCTCGAAGTTCAGGCGCAGACTGCGCGGGTCCCAGTTGGCGGAGCCGACGCAGCACCAGACGTCGTCGACCACCATGAGCTTGGTGTGATCGAACGGCGGCCGGGTCAGAAACATGCGGCTGCCGCCGTCGAGGATATGCTCCGCCTGCGCCTCCGAGGCCCATTGCACGAAGCGCAGGTTGTTCTCGCGCGGGATGAGGATCTGCACGTCGATGCCGCGCAGCGCGGTGACATTGAGCACGGTGGTGAGGGTGTGGTCGGGCAGGAAATAGGGCGTGACGATGCGCACTCGGCTGCGGGCCGCCGACAGCGCACCGAGGAACAGACGGCGAATGACGTCGAAGTCCTCGTCCGGCCCGTCGGCGACGCAGCGCGCGAGGGTCGATCCCGCCGGCTCGAGCACCGGGTACCAGCGATCGCCGCCAAGCCGCTCGCCGGTGGAAAAGGCCCAGTCGAGCCCGAACGCGGCCGTCAGTTCCCGCACCACGGGTCCGTCGAGTCGGAAGTGCAGATCCTGCACCGGGTGGCTCGGATGCTGCTCCAGCAGGGCGCCCTCGCGGATGTTGAGGCCGCCGGTGAAGCCGATGCGCCCGTCGACGACCAGGATCTTGCGGTGATTGCGCAGGTTCAGATACTGGTTTCGGATGGGCAGAAACGGCGGCAGGAAGACCCCGGTCTCGATCCCCTGCCGGCGCAGCACGGCCGGTGTCGGCGGCCGGCTATAGCGTTGTCCGACGCCGTCGATCAGTACCCGCACGGCAACGCCGCGTTGCCGCGCGCGCACCAAGGCGGCGACGAAACGTTTGCCGGCCTCGTCGTAGTCGAAAATATAGGTGGACAGCGCAATGCTGTGCCGGGCCCCGTCGATGGCCTCGAGCATGGCCGGATAGGCCGCGTCGCCGTCGATCAGCGGCGTGATCCGGTTATCGGATTCCAGCGCGGCGCCGGTGAGCTCGTCGCCCAAATGTCCCAGCGAGGCCAGCCAGGGAAAGCGCACCTGCAGTACGTGGTGGGCGCGCCGCTCGGCGACGACGCTGGCGGCTTCGCTCTGCAGCGAGGTCTCCGGCCGCAGCCGGTGCGCCTTGCGCTGGATGCGATTGACGCCGAACACCCAATACAGCACCAGGCCCAGCAGCGGCGCGAGCAGCACCAGCCCGGTCCAGCCCACGGTGGAGGGGACATCGCGGTTGCTGAGCACGATATGGATCGATGTCAGCAGCACCGCCGTCAGCTGGGCGGCGATGAAGGCGTAGATCCAGAGGTGCTGAAGTAGCGAAAGCGTGGGCAGACTGAACGAATCCATGCTGTCGGTCTGTGCGGGCGGGCGCCCGGCAAGGGCATCACGCCGCTGATCGGCGGCGGTGCGCCAACGGCACCTGCCGGGACTCCGGCCGACGCGGCGTGGGTGGGCGGCGACGTCGGTCGGCGGGCCGACAGCGGGTGTCGGCCGCCGGCCCGCCAAGGCTTAGCGGTTTATTGGCCTAGGGCTTGATATAAGTGAAGCCCCGGGCCTGCAGCTTCGACAGCTCGGCGACGCCGCTCGGGACGACGTCTTCCTGGTCCGCGTCGTAGAGGTCCGTCAGCTCGACTTGGCGCCCCTTCAGCGTATTGGCGCAGATCTTGAACTCCACGCCTTGCTCCTTCAGCCCGGCGATGCGTGCCTGCATCTCATCGTTCGCATTGCCTTCCTGCATCTTGGTGCCTTCCACGGCGTCCGGGTACAGCAACAGCGCGATTCCGTCGCCGTGCATCACCACTTGCGCCTCCAGATTCTCGGCGCCTACCGCGTTGATGTGGTTCTGCAGGTTGCGCAATGCGGCGGTCTCCTCCTTGGCGCCGTAGTAATTGACGTGATAGACGACCTTTTGCTTCTCGTAGCCGCTGTCTTCGGCGACGGCCGGCAGCGCGGCAACGGCGAGCAGGCAGGCCGCGACGGCCGCGGCGGGCAGGGAGAGGAAACGTGACATCTCGGAACCTCCGGGTGGTTTCTCGTTTTACGGAACGGGCCGCGCATACTCTGCACGCGACCTGACCCCCGATCATCTGCCCATCGCCCCGCCCGCGCAAGTGCAACCCCAGGAGTCTGGGCTTCAGCCCGGACGTCCCCAAGCAACCGCCCCCCGGGGACACCACGCTCCAACCCGGACTACCCCAGGAGTCTGGGCTTCAGCCCGGACGTCCCCAAAACAACCGCCCGCCGGGGACACCACGCCCCAACCCGGACTACCCCAGGAGTCTGGCCTTCAGCCCGGACGTCCCCAAAAACCAGCCATCCCCACCCCGCCGGAACCCCAGCCGCCAGCGCGCACCCAACCCTCATCACCGAACCCCGCAATCCGAAGCCCCCCGGGCTTCAACGCGCCCCCCGAATTCGGGTTAGGATGCCGGGCGCCAAGGCGGCGCACCGCCGCCGCGGTCTGCCGCCCTCGTCTTGCCGCGCCGAAAGGAACCGCTGCCGATGACCAATGCCTCAACCGCCGCCGCGGCCGCCGGCAGCGACCCGGACTCCGCCGCCGAGCGCTGGCGCAGGCCGCTGCGGGCCCTGCGCGATCCGCGCGTGCTGCGCATGCTGTTTCTCGGCTTCTCCGCCGGCATTCCGCTGTTGCTGATTTTTTCGTCCCTGTCGCTCTGGCTGCGCGAGGCCGGCGTCGAGCGCAATGCGGTCACCTTCTTCAGCTGGGCCGCGCTCGGCTACTCGTTCAAGTTCGTCTGGGCGCCGCTGGTCGACCGGCTGCCGCTGCCCTGGCTGACACGCCGCTACGGTCGCCGGCGCGGCTGGCTGTTGCTGTCCCAGGTGTCGATCATGGCGGCCATCGTGCTGATGGCCTCGGTGGACCCGGCCGCCGGGCCCGACAGTCTGGTGCGCATGGCCCTGGCCGCGATCATGCTCGGCTTCTCGGCGGCGACCCAGGACATCTGCATCGACGCCTACCGTATCGAGTCGGCCGAGCCGCGCCTGCAGGGCATGCTGTCGGCGGCCTATATCGCCGGTTACCGGGTCGGCATGGTGACCAGCGGGGCCGGTGCGTTGTTTCTGGCGTCGCTGTTCATGTCCTCGCCGGAGGACTACTCCTACGCGGCCTGGCGGCTGACCTACGTCATCATGGCCGCGACCATGCTGGTGGGCGTGGTGACGACCCTGGTGGTACCGGAGCCGGTGGTCGCCCGCAACGAGGCCTATCGCCACCGTGCGGTGGAGTACGCGCGGCTTGTGGCCGTGTTCCTATGCGCGGCGGCGGCCTTCGCCGGGGCGTTCTTCGTCAGTGCCGGTGCGTTCGAAGCGGCCAAGGCGGCGGCCGGCGGCGGCGCGCTGGTGGCATTCCTGCTGGAGGCGGTGCACTTGGTGCTGGCCATCGGCGCCGCGGTGGCCGTCGGCTGGGCGTTGGTGGCGGCGGGGCTGGTCGACAAAGCGATGGCCCACGAGACCTGGATCGCGCCGGTGCTGGACTTTTTCCGCCGCTACGGGCTGCAGACGGCCCTGCTGCTGCTGGCGCTGATCGGCCTGTACCGCATCTCGGACATCGTGCTGGGCGTGATCGCCAATGTCTTCTACCAAGACATCGGCTTCACCAAGCCGCAGATCGCCAAGGCGGTGAATACCTTCGGCGTGCTGGTCAGCATTGCCGGCGGCTTTATCGGCGGTTTATTGGCTACGCGCTTCGGGGTGATGCGCATCTTGATGCTGGGCGCCCTGCTGTCGGCGGCGACCAACCTGCTGTTCGTGCTGCTCGCGTCGGTCGGCCACAACGTGGCGCTCATGTACGTCACTGTCGCGGCGGACAACCTGGCCGCGGGACTCGCCAGCGCCGCCTTCGTCGCGTTCCTGTCTAGCTTGACCAGCGTATCGTTCACGGCCGTCCAATATGCGATCTTCAGCTCGCTGATGACGCTGCTGCCGAAGGTGCTCGGCGGCTATTCGGGCTCCATCGTCGACAGCATCGGTTATCCCGGCTTCTTCATCTTCACGACCCTGATCGGCATACCGGTGCTGTTGCTGGTGTGGCTGGCCGGGCGGAAGCTGGCGATTCGCGACGGCTGAGCACGACGGCTGAGCACGGCGGCCCTGGCGACAGCCGCCCGTGACGGCTGCCCGCAGCAGCCGAAGCAGGCTTCACGGGCGCCGGGCGCCAGCACCGAAGCGCGTTAGTCGCTACGACGCCCGCCCGTCTTCCGCGTCTACCCCTGACCTGCCGACGGCCCTGTCGGCGTGGACTTCGGTGCCCCCATGGCCGCGCTCAGTCCATCATGTCGATCTCGATGCCGCGCGCCTGCAGCGCGGCAGTCCGGGCCTGCAGGAAGCGCTGAAAGCTCGGCTCGTGCCGGTAGGCGCCGGTTGCGACATAGTCCAGGGCGCCGTGCACATGGAAGCCCCTCAGGTAGGCCTCGGTGCGGAACACTTCCTTGCCGTCCCCATCGAAAAAGACCAGGCTCGGCGTGTACTCGATGCCTAGGTCGGACGCCCATTGCTTCGCCGTCGTTTCGCGCCCGTCCGGCGTCTGCACCGGATCTTCCGACCAGGCGTTGACGATGGCGCCGTCGAAATTGCTGAGCGCGTAACTCACGGTCTCGCGCTCCAGGATGTCTTCGTGCAGCTCGTCGCAGGCAGCGCAAACCGGCTGCTCGAACATCACCACCAGCGGGCGCTCCGACTCGGCGCGGTTGTCCGCCAAGCGCAGCGGTGCCTGCAGGAAGCCGCCTTCGCTATGCAGCTTGCCGCTCGCCACCTTGGGATCTTGGCGCAGGTAGAAGTCGCGGAACGGCTCGCCTTCGCGCTCGCGCTTCAGCGCCACGTAGCGCAAGCCCTGGTGAAACTGGTGCGGCGGGAAGTAGCCGTCGATGCGCAGCACCACCTGCGCGTCTTCGTCGAGCAGCAGCATGGTCGGCGTGTATTGCACGCCGAGGTCGGCGGCGAACTGCTTTTCGGTGGTGAGCTCGCCGCCGGTGCCGGTGACTTCCCGGTCGCCCCACATGTTGATGGCGATGACGTCGAAGTGCTGCTTGGCAGTCGCGCTGATCTCGCGGTCGCCGAAATTGTCCTGCAGCAGCTTTGCGCAGTAGGGGCAACCGTCCTGGTAGAAGTACAGAATCACACGCCGGTCTTGGTCCCCCGCCTCGGCGACGTCTTCGCGGATGTCGAGGAACGAGCTTTTGAACCAGTCGGGCTTGTCGTGATAACCGGGGTTTTGCAGATCGTCGAGGGTCGCCTCGTTGCCGGCCGCGAGTGCGGTCAGCGGCAAGCAGAGCAGGAGCAGCAGTAGGGCCTTCATCGGTGGTGTCCGTCGTTGTTGTGGTGCGGATAAAGGTGGGGCTCGGTGGGCGCCGGGGCAAAGTGCTCGGGCCCACGCGCCCGCGGTTAGGTGAACGGCACGCTAGTCGGGGGCCTGGGGCGGGCGCCGGGGTTGCGCAGACCTGCTCGGCTCGGCGGCGGCGCGGGGAGATCCGGCGGGTCGATGGACGCGGGTCGACGGGCGAGGATTGGTCCTCGGCGTCCGGGCCCGAGCGCCGTCAGGCCGCCGGTCGCGGCAGGCGCCCGTCGACGAGGAAGTCGTCCCGCGCGAAGCGGTGCAGCGCGCTGCCGGCGGCGGGCGAGAAGACGGCTGCATCGGCGCGCGTTTCGCAGAACCATTGCTGCAGGCCGAGCGGTTTGCGGCTCACCAGTGCCGCGGGCTCGAACAGCGCGGTATTGATGCCGCCGTCGGCGTCTCTGGCCGAGCGGTACTCGAAGGCGCCGATACCCATCTCGCGCAGTGCCCGGCCGAGGCGCTGCGTCGGGCCGTAATCGCTCGGATGGCGCAGCGCTGCCTCGTGCGCGTCGCACGGGGGTGTCTGCAGGCGCAGCCCGCGGTCCGTGCGCCAGCGGGCGCGAAAGACGCTGTGCTGGGTCAGCAGTCGTCCCGCGGGCGGCGCTTCGGCCATGCCCGACCAGAACACGAAGCGGTAATAAGCGGCCTCCGCCAGCAGCGTCGGCAGCCGCTTGGCGCCGTAGAAGAGCGCGGGCTCGAAACGCCCCCCGAAGCGCGAGCCGTGGCGCAGCGGCGGATAGCGAAACGGCGCTGCGAGCAGGTAATGCAGGCCCTCGGTCCCCGGGCGCAGCGGCGGCTTGGCGGATTCCAGCAGCTCTTCGAGCAGGTTTTGCTCGGTGAGGTCGTCGACCAGCGACAGGGTGGCCACCTGCTGCTGGCTTTCGACCATACGCAGCAATTCGCCGCCGAGCGGGCCGGGCGCCAAGTCAGCGCTGCAGGCGGTCAGGAGATCGGTCATGGGCGTGCATCATGCCTGCTTGGCGGCTTGGCGGCTTGGCGGCTTGGCGGCTTGGCGGCTTGGCGACGGCAGTGCAAGTGGCGGTGGCGATCTCCCGCTGTCGGCCCGTCGTCTGCCCGGCGGGCGACCTCGGGGCCCAGTGAGTTGCGGCCAAGTCGCGGGGATATGCTCCGGGCGGCTTCGGCTTCGGCTTCGGCTTCGGCTTCGGCTTCGGTTTGGGCTCGGGCTCCGGGGGGATGCGAAGAGATGCGCACGGGTTGCTCAGGCATGCCCGCGCATCGCGTCCAGGTACTCGACGACGCGGGTCAGTCCCTGCACCGTGCGTACCTGCTCGGCCGGGATGCCGCCGGTATCTCGGTTCTCGGTGTGCATCCAGTGGCGCATGACGTCTGCATCGCCGCCGACCAATGCGTAGAGGCTGCGGTAACAGCGGATCAGCAGCAGACCGAGCTCTCCGGCCTTGGTGTGCGGCTCGATGCCGCGCGCGATGGAGGTGCGGTCGCGCCCGATCACTTCGCCCAACTGCTGGCGCGATAGGCCGAGCACTTGCGCGGCATTGAGCAGGGCCTTGGTCAAAACGGCCGCTGGATCCGGAGTCTGTTGCTCGGCGAGTTGCATGTCCCGTGCCCGGCTTTGGTGTGCATATACATCGTATAGTCACTTGGCCGGGCAAATGCAACATGGTTTGGCGGGCGGCGCGGTGGATGGCTCGGCGCGGCGCTGAACGGAGCACCAACGGGGCGCGTATGGAGCACGGCCCCCGGCTTTTCCGACGCCTCAGCTTTTCTTCAGGGGCGAGAAATGCACCGGGTGCTGCTTGACATACTCCTGCTCGAAGTCGAGCTCGATCGCGAAATCGTCACCCTCCTCGCGGACCTTGACCTGTTTCAGGTCGGGCATTCGCACCGCGAGCCAAGTCGTCATGGCCGCCGCCTGCGCCTCGTTATCGGACTTGATGGCGTGGACCAGGTTGGCCGCGATGAACTGCGCCTTCTGACCGAGATCGGGCGACAGCACCATCTGCCCGTCCATGTCGATGCCCTGCTCGTCCATTTTGCGGTCCATTTTGTCCAGATACGCGCCCTGGTAGTCCGGCAGCGGCTTGCTGCGGTCGTATTCGAGTTGGGCGATGCCGTTCAGCAGCACGGCCATGAGGTTATTCATCGTGTGGGGGTCCTCGGGCTGATTCGCAGCGCGCGCAAAGGCCGGCGCAGGTGGCAACAAGGTCGGTCCGGTGCCACGCGGTGACAAGTGAGCCGCCCGCGCCGACTCGGATCGCCGAGCCGAGCCGAGCCGAGCCGGGCTGGGCTCGGCTGGGTCAAGGCGGGCCGGGGCAAGCCGAGCCGAGCCGCGCAAGGTCAAGGCGAGCCGGGGCAAGCCTGACAGGATCAAGCCGAGCCGAGCAGGGTCAAGCCAAGCCGGGCCAAACCGAGCCGGGGCGAGTCCGGTCGAGCGCCGCCGCCCCGGGCCGGAGCCGTTCGGTCCATTTTCCGGTTTTCAATCGGGGCCATTGACGACGCCGCCGGAAAGGTTTCGACTAGCGGGCTGGATTTGTCGTTGTTCCGATGCCGCTGACAGAGGTATTGCGCCATGGGGCTGCCCGAAAACGCTGCTCTATCCAGTGCCCGCTTCGACGCTGCCGGCGTGCGCCTGCGCCCCGCGCTGCTGGGCGCGCTGATGGCGGCACTCTCGGTCGGCCCGGCCACTGCCCGGGCGGCCGATGCGCCGTCACCGGCGGCCGCGATCCCGGCAGCCCCGGCCGCGACGCCCGCCGCGACCTCTGCCGCATCGGCGCAGACTCCGGCCACCTCGGCCGCCGCTGGGCCCGCGGGACCGGCCGACGGGCCCGAGGCGCACGCCGGGGGCGAAATCCGAAGCACGCTCGAGGACCAGCAAGCGGTCGCTGTCACCATCTACAACGACGATTTGGCGCTGGTGAAGGACCGCCGCTCCGTGCGTTTGCCCGCGGGCCGCGTGCACTTGGCGCTGCGTGATGTCAGCGCCCGGATCCGCCCCCAGACAGCGCTGCTGCGCGCGACGGATGCGACCGGCGACGTGCATGTCGTCGAGCAGAACTTCGACTTCGACCTGCTGACGCCGGCGAGTCTGCTCGAGAAATATGTCGGCCGCGAGGTCGGCATCGTGCGCACTCATCCGACCACGGGCGCCGAGACCGAGGAGACGGCCACCGTGCTTGCGGCGAGCGACGGCGTCGTGCTGCGCATCGGCGATCGCATCGAAACCGGCCGCCCCGGCGATCTCCCCGGGCGTCTGGTCTACCGCGATATCCCCGAAAACCTGCGCGACCGCCCGACGCTGGTACTGACGCTCGACAGCAGCAGCGGCGGCGAGCGGGCGGTGGAGCTGAGCTATCTGACCGGCGGGCTCGGCTGGCAGGCGGACTATGTCGGCGAGCTCTCCGCCGACGAGCGCACGCTCGACCTGACCGGCTGGGTCACGCTCGAGAACCGCAGCGGCACCGGCTATCGCAACGCGCGGCTGCAGTTGGTGGCCGGCGACGTCAATCTGGTCGCCGACCAGCGCCGGCGCGCGATGCAGGCCGACAACGTGATGGTGTCGGCGGCCGCACCGCCGAGCTTCGCCGAAGAGTCGCTGTTCGAGTACCACCTCTACACGCTCTCCGAGCCGACCAGCATTGCGGACAACCAGAGCAAGCAGGTCTCGCTGCTGAATGCTTCCGGTGTGGGCGTCACCAAAGAATTGCTGATCGGCGGCCAGCAAGACGTTTTCCGCCGGGCCGTCGGCGGCGTCGGCCGCAAGCTGGACGTCAGCGTCTTCTTGGAAATGAGCAACGACCGGGCGTCGAATCTGGGTATGCCGCTGCCGAAGGGGGTGGTGCGGATCTACAAGCGCGATGCCGCCGGCAACACGCAGTTCGTGGGCGAGGACCGTATCGATCACACGCCGAAAAACGAAACCGTGCGCCTGATGCTCGGCAAGGCATTCGATGTCACCGCCGAGGGTCGGCAAACCGACTTCGAGAAGCTTTCCGGTACCGGGCCCTGGCAATACCAGTTCGAGAGCGCCTACGAGGTCGAGATCCGCAACGCGAAAAGCGAGCCCGTGACCGTCACGCTCCAAGAGCGCATCCCGGGCGACTGGACGATGCTCCAAGAGAGTGCACCGCACGAGAAGGCGAGCGCCGGTGTCGCGCGCTGGCGTTTGCTGGTGCCGGCGGAAGGAAAAATAGTGCTTACCTATCGTGTTCGGGTGAGGGTTTGAGCGGCGGTTCAGTGGTTTATCCTGTGCGTATGGCCTGCCGGCCGGCCAATAAACACAATTTACCCTTGAAATATCACCGTCCGCAAAGCGACAATGCCGCGCCCGCTCGCACCGTCCACGCAACAGCGGGGCGCGCCGTGCGTAGCGAGCGCGCCGCCGTGGACTCGTTCGAAACATCGACCGCTTGACCGCCTTTCCGGCGAATCGCGTGCCCTATTTCGATCCGTCGCGAAGGCGCGATGCCCGTCTGTCGGGCAGGCTGAAAGTTGATCTATAGATCAGAAGTGATCGAAGCGATCAAAACAATCGATTTTTGCCTAATCCCTGCATCGTGTAGGGTTCGGCCAGCTTTTTCCATGGCTTCGGCAGGCGAAGCAGACGCAGAACAGACCCACAGGAGCTGAGCATGAGCGTAAAGACCTACGACGCCGGTGTTAAAGAATACCGGGATATGTACTGGACCCCGGACTATGTCCCGCTGGACACCGACCTGCTGGCCTGCTTCAAGTGCACCGGTCAGCCGGGCGTGCCGCGCGAAGAGGTTGCCGCCGCCGTCGCCGCCGAGTCCTCCACCGGCACCTGGTCCACGGTGTGGTCCGAGCTGCTGACCGACCTGGAATACTACAAGGGCCGCGCCTACCGCATCGAGGACGTGCCCGGCGACAGCGAGTCGTTCTACGCCTTCATCGCCTACCCGATCGACCTGTTCGAAGAAGGCTCGGTCGTCAACGTTCTCACCTCTCTGGTGGGCAACGTGTTCGGTTTCAAGGCCCTGCGTCACCTGCGCCTGGAAGACCTCCGCTTCCCGATCGCCTACATCAAGACCTGCGGCGGCCCGCCGGCCGGCATCCAGCTCGAGCGCGATCGCCTGAACAAGTACGGCCGCCCGCTGCTCGGCGCCACCATCAAGCCGAAGCTGGGCCTGTCGGCCAAGAACTACGGCCGCGCCGTCTACGAGTGCCTGCGCGGCGGTCTGGACATGACCAAGGACGACGAGAACGTCAACTCCCAGCCCTTCATGCGCTGGCGTGACCGCTTCGAGTTCGTCGGCGAGGCCATCCAAAAGGCTCAGCAGGAGACCGGCGAGCGCAAGGGTCACTACCTGAACGTCACCGCCGCCACGCCGGAGGAGATGTACAAGCGCGCCGAGTTCGCCAAGGAAGTGGGCTCGCCGATCATGATGCACGACTTCCTGACCGGCGGCTTCACCGCCAACACCGGTCTGGCCAACTGGTGCCGCGAGAACGGCATGCTGCTGCACATCCACCGTGCCATGCACGCCGTTATCGACCGTCATCCCAAGCACGGTATCCACTTCCGCGTGCTGGCCAAGTGCCTGCGCCTGTCCGGCGGTGACCACCTGCACACCGGTACCGTCGTCGGCAAGCTGGAAGGCGATCGCGCCTCCACGCTCGGCTTCGTCGACCAGCTGCGTGAGTCCTTTGTGCCGGAAGACCGCTCCCGCGGCGTCTTCTTCGATCAGGACTGGGGCTCCATGCCCGGCGTCTTCGCCGTCGCCTCCGGCGGTATCCACGTTTGGCACATGCCTGCCCTGGTGACCATCTTCGGTGACGACTCCATGCTGCAGTTCGGCGGCGGTACTCAGGGCCACCCCTGGGGCAACGCGGCCGGCGCCGCGGCCAACCGCGTCGCGCTCGAGGCCTCCGTCAAGGCCCGCAACGAGGGTCGCGAGATCGAGAAAGAGGCCCGCGACATCCTCGCCGAGGCGGCCAAGCACAGCCCCGAGCTGGCCATCGCCATGGAGACCTGGAAAGAGATCAAGTTCGAGTTCGACACTGTCGACAAGCTCGACGTAGGCTGATCCACGAGGCCGCGGCCCGTGGCCGGGGCAGCAAGCGCTGCGCCGGAGCATCGGCCCGCGGCCATCCGGGCCCGGCATTTCCAAACGACACCGTATTCAGGAGCATCGAACCATGCCTTTTCAGAGCACCGTGGGTGATTACCAGACCAAGCAGACCCTGGAGACCTTCGGCTTCCTGCCGCCCATGTCCCAGCAGGAGATCTACGACCAGATCGCCTACATCATCGCCCAGGGCTGGACGCCGGCCATCGAGCATGTCCACCCCACCAAGTCGATGGACGACTACTGGACCATGTGGAAGCTGCCGTTCTTCGGCGAGACCGACCTCGGCAACGTGGCGGCGGAACTGGAAGCCTGCCACCGCGCTTACCCGGATCACCACGTCCGCATGACCGGCTACGACAACTACACGCAGAGCCAGGGCTCCTGCTTCGTTGTCTTCGAGGGTCGCGCCTGAGCGATTAGGTCCCGAGGCCGCGGGTTGCGGGCCCGGCGCCGCCGGCGCACGGCCCCGATCCGCGGCATGAGCCGTCAATGGCGATATCCGCTTACCCGGTGT
The DNA here is from genome assembly GCA_021736785.1 of Thiohalocapsa sp. Classification (GTDB taxonomy): domain Bacteria; phylum Pseudomonadota; class Gammaproteobacteria; order Chromatiales; family Chromatiaceae; genus Thiohalocapsa. The sequence continues at coordinate 24,896 of JAIPFF010000065.1, forward strand.
TCGAGCATCTGGCGGGCAGTGCGCGCGACGCGACACCCGACGATGCGCTGCATTACCCGATCATGGCGGCCGCGCCGGCCAAGAATCAGCCTACGGATACGAGCATGGCAAGCAAAGCGAACCTAAAATCGAGCGGCCGCGAGGCTGCGCTGGCACGTCGCCGCGCGCTCTCCGGCCAAGGCAACCAGGGCTTGCGGACCAACACCGCCGAGCGGACGCGAG
>JAIPFF010000066.1 GCA_021736785.1 Thiohalocapsa sp.
CGGCGCCCGCCGATCCTGAACGGCTCGGCGCTGCGCTCTGTGGGCAGCGGCGGCGGGTCCGGGTCGTAGCTCGGTGCCGGCGCGGGCTGCTCCGTGGCTGCGGGTGCGGCCGCTGCCGGTTGCGCGGCGGCCATCGCCGCGATCGGAACACCGCATTGCGGACAGGTCGGCGCCTTGTCCGAGACCTTGGCGCCGCATTCGGGGCAATCGATTAGAGCCATTGGTTTCTACCCCTCGGTTGTCGTCTTCGTTTGATTGCGGGCGTCGGGCCGGGCCGCGGATCGGGCACCGCGTGCGGTCCGCCCCCAATCGCCGTCTGCTCGGGCAACGGGTCGGCAACGCGAACGATGCCGCGTCTCGGCTCGAGCGCCGGACAGCAAACAATGAAACCAACATGGAAATCGCCGGACATAGGCGTGGATCAGTTTCGGGCGATTCGGTTGGCATGCGGGCGCCACGAGGGTCGTATCCCGGCACCGGGCGGCCGCGACCGTCGAAGGGGCGTCGGGCAGGCCTGGATGGTCCGGCGCGGAGGCTGTGCGCGCGCGAGCCATGCGCCGCGCGACCGTGCGGGAGGAGGGTGGCCGCCGACGACAGCAGGCCGGTCCGCGCCGGCGGGCCGTCTACCAGGTAATGCGCGGCATACGAAACGGCAGCAGCAGCTGCACCCAGCGCGTGTCGAAGCGCTCGAGCGACAGACTCTCGTGGAACGCCGTCACGGGCTCGCCGAGCAAGCGCGCGCCGACCGTCGAGCGGGCATAGAAGGGCGTGTCCTCCAGCGTCTCCTCGACCCGCGCCGTGCTGTCCGCGTCGGTCTGAGTGCCGCGGCGGATACGCCACCAAAAGGTACTCGGCAACGGGATGCGCGGCGGCGGCTCGAACCGCTCGGTGCCTCCCTTTCCGTCGAAGCGCAGCGCCAACGGACGTTGCGTGCCGTCGATCAGGGTGGCGTCGTAGAGGACCGCCGAACCTTGTTTCAGCTTGGTGCGGGACCAGTCCCAGTAACGGAAGCCCGCCTCCAGCGGCTCGCTGCCGCCGTTGGTGTCGAGATAACCGTTGCCGGACCATGACCGGCGAGGGGTGTCCATCTCGACCTCGACCCGCGATTCCGGCGCCAGCGGCCACCAGTGATGGCGGCCCGCCGCGTCGAGCTGAAACGGGCCCGAGGTCATCGCCTTGGGGTGGACGCGCACGGTGCCGCGCACGCGCCGGGGGACGGGTGCGCCGAATTCCTCGATGCGCACGACGAGCGTATCGCCTTCCCACGCCATGCTGCTCGGGCCGATCACCAGTTCGTCGGCACTGCGCGAGAGACCGGAGCGCCCGCGCTCGGTCATGGCCCAGCGCGTGCGGTCGGTGCCATAGAGGGCGACGTTCATGGCGCAGAAGTTATGCGGGTCGCCGCGCCCCCGACGCCGTGCCCCGGCGTAATAAGGAGAGAAGACGCTGCCCAGCAGGGCGATGATGGTGATGCCGTAGCGACCGTCGTCGCTCAGGGCGTCGACATACCACCAGACATACCCGTTGTCGTTCAGCGCTTGGTCGAAACGAGGTCCGACAGCAGGCTGGCTGCTGCCTGGCGCCCCGAGAGTGCCGCCATCGGCACGCCCGCGCCCGGGTGCGTGCTGCCGCCCGCCAGATACAGCCCCGGCACTTTGCTGCGTGCCCCCGGCCGGCTGAACGATGCTTGCCAGCCATGGGATGCCCGGCCGTAAAGGGCCCCCCCGGTGGCCGGAAACAGGCGCTCGAACTGCGCCGGGGTCGTGACCTGCGTATTCTCCGGCGAGCGCTCCACGCGCAGGCCACAGCGTTGCAGCAGGTCGAAAGTACAAGCCTCGCATTGCTCGATCTCTCGTCGGTCGAAGGGATGGGTGTCGCCGGTCGGCGGTGCGTTGACCAGCACCAACAGCCGCTCGGGGCCGGCGGGCGCGGTGTTCTGCGCCGGCTCGAGGCGAGCACCGCGATCCTGCGCGCAGATATAGACGGTCGGCTCGCGCGGCAGACGCCGGCGTCGAAAGATGTCTTCGAATTCCGCCGGATAGTCGGTAGAGAAGAAGACGGAATGGCGCATCAGCGGGAAGCCGTCGGTCTTTGCGTGCAGGTTCCAGGTGATGGCCGATAGCGAGCGCTGGGGCGGCGTCGTCGGCGGTGCCGCGCGGACGACTTGCCGCCCGAGCAGCCCGGCCGCCGGCGCGTTGCTGTCCGTATTCAGTACGACGGCCGCGGCGTCGATGCGCTCGCCGTCGGCCAGGCGCACGCCGCGGGCACGCCCGCGCTCGGTGAGCACCTCGGCCACTTCTGCGCCGTAGCGGATGTCGGCGCCGTGGCGGGCGGCGACCCGTGCCAGCATTGCCGCCAACTGGTGCATGCCCCCGTCGACGAGCCAAACGCCTTCCTGCTCTACGTGGTCGATCAGCATCAGCGTCGCCGGAGCCAGGTAAGGGGAGGAGCCGGCGTAGGCCGCGTAGCGGCCGAAGAGCTGGCGCAGGCGCGGATCACGGAAATGCGCGGACAGCGCCTTCCACATAGTGGCGAAGGGCTTGATGTTGATCAGTCCGCCGATGCCGCCGGGACCGACGCGCCGCGTAAGGCCGATGGGATTGGTGCGGCTGCCGCTGATGAACGGCCCCTTCAGCGTGCGGTAAATGGCGCGCGCATCTTCGCTGAAGGCGAGAAAGCGCCGGCCCTCGTCCGGTCCGGCCAATGAGGCGACCGCATCGGCGGAGCGCTGCAGGTCGGCGAACAGGTCGAGCCGCTCGGTGTCGCTCCAGGCATGACGGGCGATGACTTCCGCCCGCTCCAGGTTGAGCTCCGCGTCGAGGGAGGTGCCGGCGTTGTCCAGCACCTCTTCGAACACCCAGCGCATCGTGAAGACCGTCGGTCCGCCATCGATGCGTGCGCCGTTGACCGGTACCTCGCGCATCTTCCCCCCTGGGGCCGCGGCGCGCTCCAGCAGAACGACGTCGACACCGCGGGCCGCCAGTTCCACCGCCGTGACCGAACCGCCGATTCCGGCGCCGACAATGGCTGCTCGATTCTTGGGCAACACTGCCTCTCCCTAAAACTTTACGGGCGCCGGCGGCCGTTCGGGCAGTCGAGCGCGTCTTCTTCGAGGCGGCAGTTTGACTGCGCCCGCGGGTGTGTCTATCTTACATGACACAAGGTCATGACAATTTTCGATGACACATCGCTCCGTCGAGCGATGCACGCAGCCGGGGGTTAAGCAGATGGATGCCTTGGAACGAATCGAGCGGGCCCTTGAAGCAGCCACCGCCAAGGGCGTGGGCGAGGGCTGTCCGCCGCTTCTGGCCAAGGCAGTTCGCCACGCCGTCTTCACGCCCGGCTCGCGCGTGCGCCCGCGGTTGTGTCTCGCGGTCGCGGGTGCCTGCGGCGACGATGTGCCTGCGGTTACCGACGCGGCCGGCGCGTCGCTCGAGTTGCTGCACTGCGCCTCGTTGGTGCATGACGATCTGCCCTGCTTCGATGACGCGGACATGCGCCGCGGCCAGCCTTCGGTCCACAAGGCCTACGGGGAGCGCTTGGCCGTGCTCGCCGGCGATGGCCTGATCGTGCTGGCGTTCGAGAACCTCGCTTGGAACACCTTGCGCCACCCCGAGCGTCTCGCCCCGCTGACCATGATCATCGGCCGAGCCGTCGGCATGTGCGACGGCATCGTTGCCGGCCAGGCCTGGGAATGTGAGCCGAAGGCGGAGCTGACAGCATATCATCGCCAAAAGACCGCCGCATTGTTCGCCGCCGCCACCGAGGCGGGTGCCGCTGCGGCCGGTCACGACCCCGCTGATTGGCGCATTCTGGGTGCGAGTCTCGGCGAGGCTTATCAGGTTGCCGACGATATTCGCGACGTCGCCTCGAGTGCCGAGGAGCTCGGCAAGCCGGTCGGCCAGGATGCCGCCCACGCGCGCCCGAGCGCGGTCGCGGAGCTCGGCCTCGACGGTGCTATGGATCGGCTGCAGTCGCTCGTGACCGGCGCCGTCGATTCGATCCCCGACTGCCGCGGCGCGGACTTGCTGAAGCAGATGGTCCGCGCCGAGATGAAACGCTTGCTGCCGGATCACCTGGCCTCGCGCATCGCCTGACCGGCCCGCGGGATGTGCGGTCGATGTGCGCGGATCCCGGAGGCGTTCTTGCTGACCCAAGGCATTGTCGGTACGACATGCGCGCGGCAGGATGCCTCCATGCTGTCTTGTATCCACCGTGCGACTGCATGGCTCTCCACCCGTATTCGCGCCGGCAGATTTCGTCGCCGGCTGGCAGCCAAGGTCGCTGGCTCGGCGCCCGCGGCGCCGCGATGCTCGGCAGCCGGGACATCGCGGCCATGTTAAAGCACCACCGCATGCGCTACCGGGGCCTAACCGATCTGCTGGCGTTGTTTCGCGGCGAACTGGCGGAGACCGATCTCGGATGCTACTGGGCGCCTATGCCGGCTCCGCCGATGCCGCCGTCGCCGAATGCAGCACGCTGACGACGGCATCGAACGCCTTCTTCGCCGGCGCCCACGGCGGCGATCTGATGTCGACGCGGTTGCCCCGGGGCGCGATATCGTCTGGCTGGTTCGTGGGATCCACGACCACAGGACGAGCCGGCCATGACCATCCTGCGCGCGGCCCGCGCCGCGCTGGAACCGGGCGGGGTGCTGATGCTGGTCGAGCCGGTGTCCGAGACGCCGGGCTCCGAGCCCGTCGGCGACGCCTATTTCGCCCTGTACCTACTCGCGATGGGCAGCGGCCGGCCGCGTCCGCCGCGCGAATTGAAGGCCATGCTGCGCGAGGCGGGCTTCGGCAGCATCGCGCTGCGCCGCACGCGCTGGCCCATGCAGACGCGCTTGACGCCGGCCCCGGCGGCTAGCGGGTGACGTGGGTGGGCTGTTTTGCATGTTCCGCGGGCCCTCTCGAATGCGCTTTGGCGGGCGGCCGCGTGTGTAAATTTGCCTTGACATGTAAGTTGGTCAGGCTAGACTGACACTATCTTCCGGGAAGAAGCAGACCAAACGTTTCGACCCATCCACCCTTAAGACTACGGCCCGATTGCTCGTGATACCGACCGCCGACATGACCACCCTCGCAGTGGTTCTGGAGCAACCCAAGCGCCTCGCGCTGAAGCGGCTCGACCTGACGCCGCCCCAGTGCGGCGACTGTGTTGTCGATGTCCGTTGGAGCGGGATCAGCACCGGTACCGAGCGCCTGCTCTGGAACGGCGACATGCCTCAGTTCCCGGGAATGGGCTATCCGCTCGTGCCGGGTTACGAGTCCGTCGGGCAGGTGGTCGAGGCGGGTGCCGAAAGCGGTCGCAGCGCCGGCGAGCTCGTGTTCGTGCCAGGCGCGCGTTGCTACGGAGAGGTCAATGGTCTGTTCGGCGGTGCAGCTGCGCGCGTGGTGGTCCCCGGCGCGCGGCTGCTGCCGATCCCGGAGCAGCTTGCCGAGCAGGGCGTGCTGATGGCGCTTGCCGCCACGGCATACCACGCCGCCAGCGGCAGCAATGCCGACGGCTCGCACAAAACACAGCCCGACCTGATCATCGGCCACGGCGTCCTCGGGCGCTTGCTTGCGCGCCTCGCCGTCGCCGCCGACGCGCCGCCGCCGGTGGTCTGGGAGACCAACCCGCTGCGCGCCGAGGGCGCCATGGGCTACGACGTCGTCGACCCGGCCAACGACACCCGCGCAGACTACCGCACCATTTACGATGTCAGCGGCGATGGCTCGCTGCTCGATTCGCTGATCGGGCGTTTGGCACCCGGCGGCGAGATCGTCCTCGCCGGTTTCTACGAGGCGCCGCTGTCGTTCCTGTTTCCGCCGGCCTTCATGCGCGAGCTGCGCTTGCGGGTCGCCGCCGAATTCCGCGAGTCCGATCTGTTCGCGGTCAAGGAGCTTATCGAGGCCGGACGCCTCTCCTTCGATGGTCTGATCACCCACCGCCAAAAAGCCGCCGAGGCAGCCACCGCCTACGAGACGGCCTTTAATGATCCGACCTGCCTCAAAATGATTCTCGATTGGAGGGGAGCGAATGGGTAATTCCGCAGCCAATTCCGCCACTGCTGTGAACGTGGGTCTGCCGGAAAGCAACGTGCCGTCGTCGGCGGCAGCGAAGAAGACGCAGATTATCGCGATCTACGGCAAGGGGGGCATCGGCAAAAGCTTCACCCTGGCCAACCTGTCTTACATGATGGCGCAGCAGGGCAAGAAGGTATTGCTGATCGGCTGCGACCCCAAGAGCGACACCACGACGCTGCTGTTCGGCGGCAAGGCCTGCCCGACCATCATCGAGACCTCCGCCAAGAAGAAGGCCGCCGGCGACGCCGTCGCGATCGGCGATGTCTGCTTCAAGCGCGACGGCGTTTTCGCGATGGAGCTCGGCGGACCCGAGGTCGGCCGCGGTTGCGGCGGGCGCGGCATCATCCACGGCTTCGAGCTGCTGGAGAGCCTGGGCTTCCACGAGTGGGACTTCGACTACGTGCTGCTCGACTTCCTCGGCGACGTGGTCTGCGGCGGCTTCGGCCTGCCCATCGCCCGCGATATGTGCCAGAAGGTCATCGTGGTCGGATCCAACGATCTGCAATCCTTGTACGTCGCCAACAACGTCTGCTCCGCGGTCGAGTACTTCCGCGGGCTCGGCGGCAATGTCGGCGTCGCCGGCATCGTCATCAACAAGGACGACGGCACCGGCGAGGCGCAGGCTTGGGCCAAGGCCGCGGGCATCCCGGTGCTGGCCGCGATTCCGGCGCACGAGGATATCCGTCGTAAGAGTGCCTCCTATCAGATCGTCGGCATGCCCGGCGGCGACTGGGGTCCGCTGTTCGAGGAGTTGGGCGTGAACGTCGCGGAGGCGCCGCCGATGCGTCCGAAGCCCTTGTCCCAGGATGAATTGCTCGGTCTGTTCTCGGGCGATGCGGTCGGCCGCAACGTCGTGCTCGAGCCGGCGACCATCAAGGACATGTGCGGCAAGTCGAACCTCGACAAGCCCACGCTCGAAGTCATCTACGACGACGTCTGATGCGCGCGAAGGTTATCTATATGACCAGCAAAGCATCCGACAGCGCCGCCCGGCGCGAAGCGAGCGAGGTCGTTTACGACGACGTCGCATCGGCTCCGCTGGGCAACGAAATCGAATCACCGGCGAAGCAGTCCGCGGCCAATGCCCAAGATGGCGCGGTCGAAGCGCGCGTCGCCGGCGAAGGCGTCGGCTGCCATGCCGGTGCCAATGAGTTACGCCGAGCCGCAGAGGCTGCGGGTCAGAGCGAGTTGCTGGAGCGTCTTGCCGCCGACTATCCCACCGGACCACATGATCAGCCCCAAAGCATGTGTCCGGCCTTCGGTTCTCTCCGTGTCGGTTTACGCATGCGACGCACCGCCACCGTGCTCTGCGGCTCGGCGTGCTGTGTTTACGGCCTAACGTTTACGTCTCACTTCTACGGCGCCCGGCGCAGTGTCGGCTATGTGCCGTTCGACTCGGAAACGCTGGTTACCGGCAAGCTGTTCGAGGACGTGCGAGAAGCCGTGCATAAGCTCGCCCGCCCCGAGCAGTACGACGCCGTGGTCGTCACCAATCTCTGCGTGCCCACCGCTTCCGGCGTGCCGCTGCGGCTGCTGCCGAAGGAGATCAACGGCGTTCGCATCATCGGCATCGACGTGCCTGGTTTCGGCGTGCCGACGCATGCCGAGGCGAAGGACGTCCTGTCCGGCGCGATGCTGAAGTACGCCCGCGGCGAGGCGGAGCAGGGTCCGGTACAGGCGCCCCGCGGCGGTCGCAGCGAGAAGCCCACCGTCACGCTGCTCGGCGAGATGTTCCCGGCCGATCCGGTCGGCATCGGCATGTTGCTGGAGCCGCTGGGGCTTGCGTCGGGTCCGGTCGTGCCGACGCGCGAGTGGCGTGAGCTCTACGCCGCTTTGGATTGCGCGGCGGTCGCTGCTATCCATCCCTATTACACCGCCTCGATCCGTGAGTTCGAGACCGCCGGGCGCACCGTCGTCGGCTCGGCCCCCGTCGGCCATGACGGCACCGCGGCTTGGCTCAAGGCCATCGGCGACGCGTGCAATATCGATTCGGCGAAGGTCGCCGCCGCGCAGAACGCGTTTCTGCCCGGGATCCGCGAGGCTCTGGCCAGTGCGCCGATCAACGGCACCATTACGCTGTCGGGCTACGAGGGCTCGGAGTTGCTGGTGGCGCGACTGCTGGTCGAGAGCGGCGCCGATGTTCCTTATGTCGGCACGGCGGCACCGAAGACGAAATGGTCCGATCCGGATCGCGAATGGCTCGAGGCGCGCGGCGTCACGATTCAATTCCGCGCCTCGCTGGAGCAGGACAAGGCGGCCGTCGATGCGGTGAAACCGGATCTCGCGATCGGCACGACGCCCGTGGTCCAGTACGCCAAGCAACAGTCGATCCCGGCGCTGTATTTCACGAACCTGATATCGGCCCGTCCGCTGATGGGCGCGGCTGGTGCCGGCTCGCTGGCGCAAGTCGTCAATGCAGCGCTGGCCGGCAAGGCGCGCTTCGATCTGATGACGTCGTTCTTCGCCGGCGTCGGCGAAGGCGAGCGCGCCGGGATCTGGGATCGGATGCCCGAGCCGCGTCCGGCCAAGCCGGCGCGCAAGGCGGCCAAGCCCAAGGCCTACGACAAGGCCAATCCGGGCGGAGGTATCGCCTGATGCTGATCCAGGATCTCGATCGCGCCGGCGGCTACTGGGGCTCCGTGTACGTGTTCACGGCGGTCAAGGGCATGCAGGTCATCATCGACGGCCCGGTGGGTTGCGAGAACTTGCCCGTCACCGCGGTGCTGCATTACACCGACGCGCTGCCGCCGCACGAGCTGCCCGTGGTCGTCACCGGGCTCGGCGAGGAAGAACTGGGTCAGGAAGGCACCGAGGGTGCCATGCGCCGGGCGTTCTCGACACTCGATCCCGAGAAGCCCGCCGTGGTCGTGACCGGCTCCATCGCGGAAATGATCGGCGGCGGTGTCACCCCGTCCGGTACCACGATTCAGCGCTTCCTGCCGCGCACCATCGACGAAGATCAATGGCAGAGTGCGGACCGCGCAATGGTCTGGCTTTGGAGCCAGTACGGTCTGAAGAACGGAAAAATGCCCAAGGCGACGCCGCGCAAGGAAGGCGACAAGCCTCGCGTCAACATCATTGGCCCGATCTACGGCACGTTCAACACTTGGTCCGACTTGGCGGAAGTGCGCCGGCTGATCGAAGGTATCGGCGCGGAGGTCAACATGACCTTTCCGCTGGGCACGCATTTGGACGACGTTCCGCGCTTGGTCGATGCCGACGTCAACGTCTGCATGTACCGGGAGTTCGGCCGCAAGCTCTGCGAGGCGCTCGAAAAGCCCTACCTGCAAGCCCCGATCGGCCTACACAGCACGACCAAGTTCCTGCGCGCTCTCGGCGATTTGCTCGGGCTCGACCCGGAGCCGTTTATCGAGCGAGAGAAGCACACGACCATCAAGCCGGTTTGGGATCTTTGGCGGTCGGTGACGCAGGACTTTTTCGGTACGGCCAGCTTCGGCATCGCCGCAACGGAGACCTACGCCCGCGGGGTGCGGCATTTCCTGGAAACCGAATTGGGCTTGCCGTGCAACTTCGCCTTCGCGCGCCGTCCGGGCAGCAAGCCCGACAACGACGCCGTGCGCGCGGCGGTGCACGAGAAAACGCCGTTGATCGTTTTCGGTGGCTACAACGAGAGGATGTACTTGGCCGAGGCAGGCGGGCGTGCAGCGTTCATTCCGGCCTCGCTGCCGGGAACCATCATTCGCCGCCATACCGGCACGCCGTTCATGGGCTACTCGGGCGCCACCTACCTGATTCAGGAGGTCTGCAACGCCCTGTTCGATGCACTGTTCAACATTCTCCCGCTCGGAACCGAGCTGGATAAGGTCGAGGCCACGCCGTCGCGCCTGCACAGGGAGCTCCCCTGGGATGAAGACGCGAAGCGGTTGCTCGACGAACTCCTCGAATCCTTTCCGGTGCTCACACGCATTTCGGCGGCCAAGCGCCTGCGCGATACCGCCGAGAAGACCGCCCGCGAGGCCGGAGAGGAGCGAGTGACGAGAGAACGCGTGACCCAGACGCGGGCCGCGCTTAGCGGAGGCCGTGCCGCATGACGAAGCACTCGTCAAGCGCCTCGCACGACTGCCGCATTTCGGGTCCCTGCGGCGCGGCATCGATGCCGGCCACCAAATGGGGCCAATTGTTCGCCAGGCTTGTCCGTTCGGCCGTCCCGAGCGGATGCTCCACCGGGGATATGTCACCCCGGATCTCTTCGGGCGCCGTTGCAGTGAGCCCGAGGCCTGACGGCCACATGAACCTGACTGGAGGGTAATCCCATGGCAGACAACAGCAACATGACCGGACTGAGCGAAGACGAGGCTCAAGAGTTTCACGGCATCTTTACTTCGAGCATGACCGGCTTCTTCGGCGTTGTGATCCTGGCTCACGTCCTTGCGTGGCTGTGGCGTCCCTGGCTGTAAAGCGACAGGTCCGCCGTAAACGTTAGTCGTGTTCTTCCCGCGTCGCCGGCATCGTGACTGCCTCGGCAGACGCAATTGACCTGACCTGATCTTAGGAGATCTGAGATGAACGAAAAACTGTACAAAATTTGGATGCTTGTTCAGCCCGGCATGGCCCTGACCGCGCTTTCCGCCTTCCTCATCGTTCTGGGTCTGAGCATTCATTTGATTCTTCTCAGCACCACCGAGTTCAACTGGCTGGAGGACGGCATTCCGGCGGTCGAGGTTTCGTCGGCTGTCCAGGTCGTTCCGCAGCAGATGTAAAGGGGCCTATTCGCGTGACGGTGAACCGGCTGCCCCTGTGCCGGTTCGCCGCCTAGCTTGCTAAGAGGAGGCCGCTGGTCAGCGCGCCTCCCCAGCAGAGGAATCTAAAATGGCCATGCTGAGTTTTGAAAAAAAGTACCGCGTTCGCGGTGGTACCTTGCTCGGGGGGGATCTGTTCGACTTTTGGGTGGGGCCGTTCTACGTCGGCTTCTTCGGAGTCTCAACGGTCTTCTTCGCCACGTTGGGTACATTGCTTATCATCTGGGGTGCGGCCATGGGCCCCACCTGGAATATCTGGCAAATCAACATTGCCCCGCCTGACCTGAGCTACGGTCTCGGTTTCGCGCCGCTGATGGAAGGCGGGCTTTGGCAGATCATTACGATCTGCGCCATCGGCGCCTTTGTCTCCTGGGCGCTGCGGCAAGTCGAAATTTCGCGCAAGCTGGGCATGGGGCTGCATGTGCCCTTCGCCTTCAGCTTCGCGATCCTCGCCTATGTGACGCTGGTAGTCATTCGTCCGATACTGCTCGGTGCTTGGGGACATGGCTTCCCGTACGGCATCTTCAGCCATCTGGACTGGGTCTCGAACGTCGGCTACCAGTTCCTGCATTTCCATTACAACCCGGCCCACATGCTGGCGATCACGTTCTTCTTCACGAACGCGCTGGCGCTGGCGCTGCATGGTTCGCTGATCCTGGCCATGACGAATCCGCAGGAAGGTGAGCCCGTCAAGACCGGCGAGCACGAAAACACCTTCTTCCGCGATTTCGTCGGTTACTCGATCGGTGCCCTCGGCATCCATCGTCTCGGCTTGTTCCTGGCGATCAACGCCGCTTTCTGGAGCGCCGTCTGCATCGTGATCAGCGGTCCGTTCTGGACCCGCGGATGGCCGGAATGGTGGAACTGGTGGCTCGAGCTTCCGCTTTGGTAACGAGAGGACACCATCATGGCTGAATATCAAAACATCTTTACGCGGGTTCAGGTCCGCGAGCCGGCTTACCCCGGCGTCGATCTACCGCCCGGCAGTCTGCCGCGAATCGGCAAGCCGATCTTCTCGTACTGGATCGGCAAGATCGGCGATGCGCAGGTCGGCCCGATTTACCTGGGCTTCGCCGGTATCGCATCGCTCATCTGCGGCTTCATCGCCATCGAGATCATCGGCTTCAATATGCTGGCGTCGGTGAACTGGAGCCCGGTCGAGTTCGTCAAGAACTTCTTCTGGCTCGCGTTGGAGCCGCCGCCCGCCGCTTACGGATTGAGCATCCCGCCGCTGGGTGACGGTGGCTGGTGGCTGATGGCCGGCTTCTTCCTGACCGCGGCGATCATTCTCTGGTGGATTCGTACCTACCAGCGCGCGATCGACCTCGGCACCGGCACGCACGTCGCTTGGGCATTTGCCGCGGCGATCTTCTTCTACCTGTCGCTGGGCTTCATTCGCCCGATTCTGATGGGTAGCTGGGGAGAGGCGGTACCGTTCGGTATCTTCCCGCACCTCGACTGGACGGCTGCGTTCTCGATCCGTTACGGCAACCTTTACTACAACCCGTTCCATGCCCTGTCGATCGCCTTCCTGTACGGTTCCGCCGTGCTGTTCGCGATGCATGGCGGCACCATCCTCGCCGTTTCCCGGTACGGCGGCGACCGCGAGATCGATCAGATCACCGATCGCGGTACCGCGGCCGAGCGTGCAGCCCTGCTGTGGCGCTGGACCATGGGCTTCAACGCGACGATGGAGTCGATCCACCGCTGGGCATGGTGGTTCGCCGTCCTGACGGTGATTACCGCCGGCATCGGCATCCTGCTGACCGGTACCGTGGTCGAGAATTGGTACCTGTGGGCGGTCAAGCACGGCGTCGCACCTCCCTATCCGTCCGAGCTGACCATTCAGGATCCGAATCTGATCCAGGGGGTGTCGCAATGAAGACGCTGAAGCGTAATGGACTGACGCTCGCGGCGCTCGGTATGTCCGCGTTCTTGATCGGCTGCGAAATGCCGCCGCCCGAGGTCACGCAGAACGGCTACCGCGGCTTGGCGATGCATCAGAACTACAATCCTCGGTTGCTGCAGCAGTCGCTGGACGAGAATGTGCCGCCCGAGGCAATTCCGGCCCCCGCGCCTGGCGGTCCACTGGCAAAGGATCTGTACAAGAACGTCCAAGTTCTCGGCGAGCTGACCGTGACGGAGTTCAACCGCTTGATGGTCGCGATGACCACTTGGGTGTCGCCGGAGCAGGGCTGCTACTACTGCCACGTCAACGAAGGCTTCGAGTACGACGGCATCTATACCAAGGTCACGTCGCGGCGCATGCTGCAGATGACCCAAGATACCAATGCCAATTGGAAAGACCACGTGGCCGACACCGGTGTGACCTGCTACACCTGCCATCGCGGTCAGCCGGTTCCGGCCGAAGTATGGGTCTCCGATCCGGGTCCGGGCCAGCCTTCCGCAATGGCGCCCACGGGGCAGAACATCGCTGCGGCGTCCGTGGCTTATTCCTCGCTGCCCTACGACCCGTTCACGCCGTTCCTGTCGCAGGACAACGACGTCCGGGTGATCGGCGACACGGTATTGCCGGAAGGCAATCGCCGCTCCATCAAGCAGGCGGAATGGACTTACGGCCTGATGATGCACATGTCCGACGCGCTTGGCGTCAACTGCACGTACTGCCACAACTCGCGCTCGTTCATGAGTTGGGATCAGAGTACGCCGCAGCGTACGACGGCTTGGTACGCCATTCGCCACGTGCGGGAGATGAACAACGACTACGTGACTCCGCTCGGCGAGGTGCTGCCGGCATCGCGTAAGGGTCCGCTGGGCGACCCCTACAAGATCTACTGCGCCACCTGCCACCAGGGTGCTTACAAGCCGCTCTACGGTGCACCCATGCTGAAGGACTATCCGTCGCTCTCGGCACCGTTGCCGGAAGGCGGGACCGCGGCCCTGAAGGCCCAGTCCGAAGCGCAAGCGCCAGCGGCGGCCGAAGAGGAGGCCCCGGCACAGCAGGCGAAGGCCGAACAACCGGCGGCACCGGCACCGGCTGCGGCACCGGCTGAAGAGGAAGCGGCGCCAGAGCCGCAAGCAGCAGCACCCGAGGCCGCGCCGGCCGAGGAAGCCGCTCCGGCACAGGCAGCACCGCCCGCGCCGCAGCAGCAGCCGATGCAGCCGCCGCCGCTGCGTTATCCGCCGCCCGGGATGATGCAGTACCCACCGGCACCGCTGCAGTATCCGCCGCCGCCGGCAAATCGATAGGACCGTCCGGGTGAGGGATCACCCAGCCGCTCGAGGGCGGCATCAACGGCCGCAAGGTCAACCTTAGAAACCAGAGGTAAATCTCATGGCTGATACAAACATGACCGGACTGAACGAAGAAGAGGCACAGGAGTTCCACGCCATTTTCACATCGAGCATGTCTGCGTTCGTGGGCGTTGCCGCCTTCGCGCATCTGCTGGCATGGTTCTGGCGCCCCTGGCTGTAAGCGCCCGAAACAGGCGGACGTCTGACGTCCGCATCACGAGCAAAGCGGCGCCAGTCGTGCCGCTTCCTCAGAACCGCTAGAGGAGATACTCCATGCATCGCATCTGGCAAATGTTTGATCCGCGTCGGACGCTGATGGCTCTGTTCGTGTTCTTGTTCGTTTTGGCGCTGGTCATTCACTTCATCCTGTTGACGTCTCCGGGCTATAACTGGGTGAGTAATTCGACGGTTCAAGCGCCCGTCTCGCAGATGTCTGCGATGCCCGCGTCCAGGACGGTCAACTGAGATCCTGCGTCTAGAGGTGCGCCGGCTTGATGCTGCGCACCGCTGCCGCACGGCCCGCTCCTGCAGCGGGCTCGGCGGTAGGCTCGTACGAGTCGACGCCGGGCTAGGCGTCCGGTGTTATCCAGCCCAGATGGGCAACCTCGCCGCGGGGTAGATCGCGGTAACGGCCTAAAAGGCCTTTGTTGAAAACTGGAGGTTCATTCCATGGCTGACGACAAAACAATGACCGGCTTGTCCGAAGAAGAGGCACAGGAGTTCCACGCCATTTTCACATCGAGCATGTCTGCGTTCGTGGGCGTTGCCGCCTTCGCGCATCTGCTGGCATGGTTCTGGCGTCCGTGGCTTTGAAGCCGCATCTTTCGTAGAACTGAACTCATTCGGCGGGAAGTGCGCAGCATTCTGCGTTGTCCCGACTCATGCACAGGAGAACACTCATGCATAAAATTTGGCAAATCTTCGATCCGCGCAGAGCACTGGTCGCCCTGTTCGGATTCCTTTTCGTGCTCGCGTTGCTGATTCACTTCATCTTGCTGAGCAGCGCCGACTTCAACTGGTTGGGCGGCGCCGCCGCTGCAGATGCAGCGCAGCTGATCTCCCAGGTGATGTCGATCGTCTGAGTCCGGTTCCCTGGAGGACCGGCGGCGCAGCGGGTCGGCGCAAGGCCGGCTCCGCTGCGACATGAATGTCGAAAGAAGGCAGCCCGACGGCTGCCTTCTTTGCGTTCCACTGCTATTGCTCGGCGACTGACTCCGCCTCACCGCCAGCGTCGGGCCAGATCGGCCACATGTGCAAACAGCGACAGCGTCACCGCTGCCGCGATCCACCCCCACCACCCATCGCTCAGCGCGACGCGCAGCGCGCCCAGCAAACAAGCCCCGGACAGCAAAGTCGGCCACAGCTCCGCGAGCGCGGCGCCATGTCCCGTGCGGCGGCGATACCAGGCGATCAACGCGGCTTCGGCGATGACCATCAGCAGGATCAGGTCGATGATCCGGCCTGTCTCGAATAGGGTTTGAAGCATTTGTGTCAGGGTCGGCGAAAAGCGCGGAGTCTAACGCGATCCGCTTTTCCGTGACCAACCCGATGCCGAGCCGCCGCGGCGCGGCGACGACGGCGGCTGCGTCGAGCTCCCTGCGAGGGTCGCAGACGGTCCGACATGGCCGGGGTGCGATGCTCGGCGACGTCCGCGCGCTCATGCGAGCGGGCGTAGCACACCGGATCGGGGCGCTCGACACCGGTTTGCTATTAGATGAAATCAATAGATTAGCGACTTCAAATATTAGCAATGAATGAAAATATGGATTATAAGATTTTTCGCCGCCGGAATAAAAAATTTTTGGGTCAGGTCTTGACACGAATATGAACGCCACTATTCTGCACTCACCACGGCGTGAGAGGCGTCGAAACGGTAGCGGCAAAAAACAATGAGAACGGGTTGCTAAATTCCTTAAAGGGAATAGCGGTTTGTTGGATGTAGCCGATACGAGCGACCCGAAGCGTGTATCTCCGGACAGGTACCGCACCTGACGGCTCTCGGCATTTCCGTAGCGGAAAGGGCTCCTTGGGCGCAGGCTGCGGTCTAGCCGGGAATAACGAGATCTTTGGGCGAAGAGCTTCCGGCCTTTGCTGAATGCGGCTTCCCGCACGGGCGTCGCCATAATTTATTAGAGCTAAATGCCGAGCTAAGCCCCAGTCACGGCATTGCGCCGGGTCAGCGTCTTCCGACATGGATGCCGCCGGCTTTGGGTGGGATTGACGGACGCTTTCTTTCAATACTGCATATCTGGATACGTTTCGCTTCTGCGCGAGACGAAAGCGTGCACGCTCCAATGCGTCACTGTTTCTTCTCGGTCCCAATCGGTCCGAGCAAGCTTGCCGGTAGCGGTAACCGTCGGCAATTGGGCCCGCGCGACTTCCGGGATCGGTCGCGGGGCCACGCAAAACGCCTTTCGATGCGTTTGCCAACAAGAACGTCCCAGTCCAAAGAGGTGGAGTGAATTCAGATGTCTGAAATCGAGAACAAAGGTCGGCGGGATTTCCTGTCTATCGCCGGCAAAGCGGGCTTGACGACACTGGTCGCACAAGCGGTGGGGATCAATCTCGGCGTCGTCGATGTGGTTCGGGCGCAGACGGGCAAAAGGGGCGTCGAGCCTTTTCGCTTTGCGATTATCAGCGACGCGCATCTCTACAGCTTCGATAATCACAAATTCGACCAGCAGTTGATCGACGCGGTCAATAAAGTCAACAACATGACACCTAAGCCGGACTTCGTGTTGTTCGGTGGCGACGTCGCCCAGAACGGCACTGAAGATCAGTTGGCGAAGGGCAAGGAGATCTTGTCGAAGCTCGAGATGCCGATGAAGATCATCCCCGGCGAGCACGACTGGTACCTCGACATGGGAGCGGCGTGGCGCGGCCTTTTCGGGGACGAGACTTGGTCTTTCGACCACAAGGGCGTGCACTTCATCGGGATGAACTCGATCCTGGTGAATGACTTCTGGACCGAGCCGGGGCTGACCGACCTCGAGCGGATGACGGTCATGGAAATGCTCGAGAGCCCGATCCCCGGTCCTTGGGGGGTGCATGACAAGCAGCTCGAGTGGTTGGCGCAGGACGTCAGAGACTTGGCGCCGGACACGCCGGTCGTCATTTTCACCCACTCTCCTCTCTGGGATTACTACCCGCGCTGGAATTTCCAGACATCGGACGCCCCCGAGATCCGCGAGATTCTGTCCAAGTTCGATAATGTCATGTCCTACCACGGCCATGTCCACCAGACCCTGTACAACAGGATCGGCAACATGAGCTCGGTGGCGGCGCTGAGCACGTCTTGGCCATGGCCCTATCCGCCGGTTGCGCTGGCCTATCCGGAGACGCAGATGAATCGCGCGGACCCATCGATTGCTACAGACGGCCAGGGTGTGCAGGTGATCGATTTGAGCGGAGAGTTCGAAGGCATTGTTCAATACAAGCCGTTTGAGGATTCGCTGACACCCTTCATGCAAGACGGTTTCAAGGTCTAAGACAGGGGGATGGATATGAGAAAAAGCATCAGCAAATTCGGCGGCGTTTTGGCAGTTCCTGCAGTGTTGGCGGCGATTGTCGCCGCTGGCCCGAGCTCGGCCCGAGCGCCCTACACCGAAGAAGAGCTTCAGCAGCAAATGGACTCTCTGGTCGAGAGCGTATCGCTGGGGTACGACCTATGGCATGGATCCAAGCCGGAGATGACGACCAACGGCCTGGCCTGCGGTAACTGTCATCCGGATACGGCCGCCTCGAACCCGCAGACTTTCCCGAAATACATGCCGATGTTCGGAAAGGTTGTTCCGTTCCGCGATATGGTCAATTGGTGCATCGAGACCCCGCAGCTCGGACAGGCGCTCGACGTCAACAGTCCCGAGATGACGGCGATGGAGGCCTATGCGTTCAAGCTGCACCGCGGCCTGCCGATCGAGCCGGGCTTGGCCTCGCGCCAGACGTCATCGATTCCGGTCGAGTCCGGAAAGGGCTTTCCGCACGTGCCCACCGGGTTGGGCGTAGATAAGTAGGGCGGTGTATGGAGCGGGCGGATCGTCGCTCGACGACCGATCCGCTCCGTTCTCGGCCCGACGCGAAAGGCCGGGCCCGTCGGCCAACGACGCGCCCGCGCCCCGTCTTTGCGCGGCCGACTCCCTTGTTCGCGGACCTCTACCGGTCGATGCATTCGGTTAAGTGATGAACTATAAGCTCCTTGTACCGGCTTTGCTTGCCGTGTTGCCGGTGCACGCCGAACAAACCTGCAACACCGACACCCATCCGCTCTCGACGCCGACGGAGCGCTTCGACGACAACGGCGACGGTACCGTGACCGACACCGTTTCCGGATTGATGTGGATGCGCTGTGCCGAAGGGCAGCGATGGGACGGTCAGACATGCGAGGGGACACCCGAGTCTCACTCGTGGAATGCCGCTCACTCCGTTGCTGAGTCGGTTAACTCCGGCGGCGCCTACTTCTTCAATGATTGGCGATTACCCAAGCTGCGTGAGCTGGCGCTGATCGCCGAGCGCGAATGCGAAAATCCTCGCATCAATCTCGACGTTTTTCCGTCGACCCCGGCGGCCTTCTTCTGGACTTCATCGACCCGACCGGCCGAAGGCTTCGAAGACTATGCCTATGCGCTGAGCTTCGGCCCCGACGGTGTCCAACATCGCTCTAAGGAAGATAGCTACTACGTGCGCCTGGTACGAATAGCGCAATGAGCGATACCGACCACCCCATACAACCCCGGATTGTGGACCAAGCAAAAGAGAGTCGCTGCGCGTCGCGACGCACGCTGCCCGTTCGATGCGGCCGGCGTGCCTTTCTCCAGCACGGGGGTGCCACGCTGGCGGTCCTGGCTTGCGGGCTGTTCGCCGCACGCAGCTCTGTCGCGGGGCCGGACTTCGGCGCGCGCTCCATGCGAGAGGCCCTCGCGTCCTTGGGCGGAATGCCGGCGACGGGCTCGCAGTTGACACTGCGGGTGCCGGAAACCGTCGAAGACGGTGCCGTGGTGCCGGTGGCGGTGGAAACCGCATTGGAGGAGGTCGAGGAGATTTACGTCCTGGTGGCCTCCAATCCTTTTCCTCTTGCCGCGCGTTTCGATATCCCCCCGGGAACCGAGCCTGCGATTTCTCTGCGCGTCAAGATGGCTCAGAGTGGCGACGTGCACGCGGTCGTGCGCTCAGGCGGCATGCTTTACGGCACCTCTCGACGGACCCTGGTCACGGTGGGGGGCTGTGCCTGACATGGAGCGCCGTGCGCAACGCGACACCCACACCCGTTTCGTATCCGGTCGTGACACGCGGCGCATGCCGTTGAACGCGCGCGGGGGTGCGCGGTGAGTAGTCCTATAAGGATTCGAGCGAAAGTCAGAGACGGCCGTACCGATGTCATGGTGCTGATGCCCCATCCGATGGAGACGGGTTTGCGCGCCGACGGTTCCGGCCAGCCGCTGACCGCGCACTACATCACCGATGTCCATGTTGCGGTCGGGGAGCGAACGGTATTGACGGCTCGGATGAGCATCGCGGTGTCCGCGGATCCGCTGCTGTCGTTCCGCTTCAAAGGCGGGCGGATCGGCGACCGGGTGCGCGTGACCTGGCAAGACAATAGAGGAGAGCGGAGGACCGACGAGGCGTCGATTACATGACACCTCGCCATAAGAAACGCCACGATGCCGAGCCCTCGATGGCGTCTTTTCCCGGGGTATTCAGCGTGCCACGGCATCTGCGACACGGCTGTCGGGCATCGATTCGCCGCGGAAGACGGCTAGCGCCCAAGGCCGCCGCAACCGCTGTTCCCCGGTGTTTTCGGCCGCTGCGGCGGCTGTTCCCCGGTGTTTTCGGCCGCTGCGGCGGCGATCAATGGCCGTATGACGCCCGGTTTCCGTGCCCGGCGGCCGCGGGGCGTGCCGCCAAGCGTGGAACGTCCCGGTATCAACAAAGAAGAGGAGAGAGTGAGATGAGTGTATGTAACCGACGTCAGTTTATTGTTCGGGTCGGCGTTGGCGCGTCGGCGTTAGCCCTGGCCCGCCTGGGCGTCGCCGAGGAAGCGAAGCCCGCGCTGACCGAAGACGATGCTTACGCCAAATCCATGGGGTTCAAGCTCGACGCCTCGCAAGTGGACCGGGCGAAGTTCACGAAATTCGAGGAAGGGCAGAGCTGTAGCACCTGCCAACTGTATTCCGGCGCCGAAGGCGATCCGCTTGGCCCGTGCTCCTTCTTCGGTGGCCGGCTCGTGCCGCCGACGGGCTGGTGTCGCAACTTCAAGCCGAAAAACGCCTGATACCGGCTGCCTGCTCCGGGTCGGCCGCTTCGGCGGCCGGCGCATCGGGCCGGATGACAAGTCCGTATGACCGGGTCGTTCCCGAGGCGGTCGGTTTGTCCCCGCGCCCCGGCTTAGGCACGACCCGTTTGAGGGAAGGCATTAGGCGCGCGGCTGTACGCCAGCGAAACGAGGTTCTGCCGCGAGTCCGAAGAGTCGAAGATTTCATCTGACGTCATTGCGTTATGTCATGTACAAGATTAAGTTAAATTGACAAGGGCGAACGTCAGTCTAGGCTGACAGATAAGGCGCAGCTAGACATCGAAAAAACCGATTATTAAGACCCGCCGTCTGCGCCTGGCTGGAGGTCGATTACCACCCGGAGGTTTGATCAATGCGGCGTCGCGCAGTTACCCGGGCCGTCTCGGCAACGAGACAAGGCCAACTCGTCTGTCACGTCACTCCCGAAACGCAAACCGAAAGGATTCACAGCAACACATCAATCGCCGGCGACGCGGCCGATCCGCCGATGCCGGTCCGCGCCGCCGCAAAGAAATTCCTCGCCGTTTGGCTCATCGCCAGCTTTGTTTTTTTGATCGGATGCGAGCGTAAAGACAGCGTCCAATCCGGCTACCGCGGTACCGCCATGGCGCAGCTCTACAGCCCCGCCAGACTGGCCGCTCAGGCCGACATCAATCGCATCCCGCCCCCTGAGCCGAGCGACCCTTACGATCCGGCCATGCCGATGGCCACCGAGGTCAACCAGAATGTCCAGGTTCTGACCGATTTGAACGCGCTCGAGTTCGCGCGGCTGATGCAGGCGCTTTCGACCTGGGTGTCTCCGGAGCAGGGTTGCGAGTACTGCCACAACATCGAAAACCTGGCCTCCGACGAGAAATACACGAAGATCGTTTCGCGTGAGATGTTGCAGATGACGCGCGACATCAATACCAATTGGAAGTCTCATGTGGCGGATACGGGCGTCACCTGCTGGACTTGCCATCGCGGACAGCCTGTACCGTCGGATATTTGGTTCAAGACACCCGAGCCGAGAACGCCTTCCGCCGGCGTCACCGGAAACAAAGCCGGGCAAAACACCGCGGGTGTGGCAATCAACGGCAATACATCGCTGCCGTTCGATCCTTTGACGCCCTTCCTGGGTGACGACTTCGACGTTGCCGTGCAGGGCACGACAGCGCTGCCGACCGGCAACCGCAGCTCGATCAAGCAGACCGAGTGGACCTATTCATTGATGATGTATATGTCGAACTCACTCGGCGTGAACTGCACCTATTGCCACCACACTCGTGCGATGGGGCGCTGGGATCAAAGCACCCCGCAGCGTGTCACGGCTTGGCACGGCATTCGAATGGTTCGGGCAATGAACGCGGACTACCTGGAGCCGCTCAAGCCGCTGTATCCCGCCCACCGTCTCGGGCCCACCGGTGATGCGCCGAAGGCAGCTTGCGCAACCTGCCATAAGGGTGCCTTCAAACCCATGTACGGCGCCAGCATGCTCGGCGATTACCCGTCGCTTGCCGGCGTGCTGCCGGGTCGACTCAAGCCGGAAGCTGAAGCTGGACCCGCTGCCGATGCGGCGGTCGAGGACGAGGATTCCCTGATCCTCGCCGACGCGCAAACGGCCTCGAGCGAGGCCGTGCCCGAGACGGATAACGGGGATGCACCCGCCGTTGGTTCCGCCGAAGCAGCCGGCAACGGCGGTGCGGAAGTCGGCGACGCCGAAGAGCAGACGCTGGCCGGCATTGACGCCGCCGCTTTGCAGGGCGAGACGAGCGAGACCGACTCTTCGTCCGCCGAGACAGCCGACAGCTCGGCGGCGATGGTCTCGGATGCCGGATCCAGTCAAGCCGAGACGACCTTGTCTGCCGATGAGGACGTCGCTGCCGAGGAAACCAGTCAGGTTGCGGCCGGCGAATCGGTCGAAGCCGGCGCCGCGCAGCCGGTGGACTCCGAGCAAGCAGGCGATGCAACGGAACAAATCGCGCAGACCGAAGATGGGCAACCGGCCATCGACGGGCAAGAATCCGTCGAGCAGACGTCGAACGATGCCGACTCGATGATCGCTGAAACCCGTCCGCTCACCGATACGGCTGCCGGCGAAAATGCGTCCTCGATGCCGTCCTCGGAGCCAGAGGAGCAGCAGCTTGCGCTGGCTGATCTGGAAGATCGGATCGGCCGCTTGCAGGACAAACTGCGCAGCGCTGCCGCGGAGCGTGACGCTCTCCGGAGTCAGAGCAGCGCCCCCGAGCTCGGAACCGACTCCTCGCAGCCGTTGTTCGAGGTTCCGATGACGGAGTCAGAACGGCTTGCCGCCGAACTGGAGCAGATCCGCTCGCGGGTCGGTCTTCAATCCGACCGGCTATACGGCGAAGGCAACATCGTGTTTGCACTGCGTGCGGCCGAGGAGCGTGTTGCCGCTACCGAGGCTTGGTTGCGCCACGAGCGCTCCGCGCTGGAGCAGCGTCTCGCGCTGGCGATGTCGGAGCGCGAGGCCCTTGAAAAAGAGGCCGAGTATCGGCTGGCGCAAATGAGCGAGTCGCATACTGCCGCGCTCGCCGCGGCGGAGGAACGGCTCGCCGCCGCGGAGGCAACGCTGCAGCATGAGCGCGATGCGCGGGCACAGCGTATGGAGAGCGTGCTCGCAGAGCAAGCCGCCGCCGGAGCCGAGGCGCGCGTCGCCGCCACCGAGGCGCGTGTCGCGCAGGATCAGGCCGATGCGCGGGCGGACGTAGAGCGCACGGCAGAGCCCGGCGAAGGCTCGCCCCCGGAAGCCGCCGCAGCCGACAAGACGCGCATGGACGCGTTGGAGGATGCGGAGCGTCGACTGACCGCGGCGCGGGCCCGCTTGGACCAAGAGCGAACGGCGCTTCAGCAACAACTGGAAGTCGTCCGCGAACAGCGGGACAGCGCTCGGGCCGAGATCGAATCCGAGCTCGGCAAACAGCATGCGGCCGCATTGAACGATGCCGAGCGGCGTCTCAACGCGGTGCAAGCGCGGCTTGAGCAGCAGAGTACCGCCCTGCAGCAGCAGCTCGAAGTCGTCCGCGGTCAGCGCGATGACATCGAGGCGGCGGTCGAGGCCCGCCTCGAAAAACAGCACGCATCACGGATAGGGGAGCTGCGCCGGCATTTGGCGGCCGTGCAAGCGCGACTGGATCAGCAGTCGACTGCACTCGAACAACAGCTCGAAGTCGTCAGGGCGCAGCGAGACCGAGTGGCCGACGAGGCGACCGCGTCGTTGGGCAAGGGCCACCAGGCAGAGCTTCAGACGCTGGAATCGCGTCTCGCGGCCACCGGTGCCAAGCTCGAGCAGCAGACTCATGCGCTGCAGCAGCAGCTCGAGGTGGTCCGGGCACAGCGCGATGCTGCCAAGGCGGAAACCGACGCGCGCCTTGCGGAGTTGGCGCAAGAGCACGCGAAAGCGCTGGAGGAAATGCAAGAGGACATCGCGGCGCGCGAGGCGAGATTGGATCAGGAGCGCACGGCCTTGAAGCAGCAGTTGGATGTCGTGCGATCGCAGCGAGACAGCGCCGGTGAGGCGGCGCGGTCGGACGCCGAGCAAACGGCCGAGCTAACAGCCTTGCGCGGCAAATTGGCCGATGCCGATGCGGCGATCGCGGACCTGCGCGAGCAGCTCAGTGCTGCGGAAGCGGCGCGCGACGAGCAGCGCGATTCCGCCGAGGCTCGGGCCGAGGCCGACGCGAGTCGGCTGCAGATGTTGTCCGAGACTGCGGCCGAGGTGGGCGGAACACTCACCGACACCGGCATTCTGGTTAGTCTCGGTGGCGACGAACTGCAGTTCGCGAGCGGCAGCGCCGTGCTGCCCGAGGGCGAGTTGCCGACGCTGGCACGCACGGCTGACCTCTTGGCCTCTCGGCCAGGGTTGCTTGCGCGTATCGAAGGCCATACCGACAGCTTGGGCAGTGCCGAGATCAACCAGCGCCTGTCCAAGCAACGGGCCGAGGCCGTGATGCTGGCGCTGATCGCTCGCGGCATCGATGCGGGGCGGCTGCGTGCCGAGGGTGTCGGGCCCGAGCGCCCGGTTGCCGACAACGCGACCGCGCGCGGTCGCAGCGAAAACCGCCGCGTCGAAATCTACCTCGTCGAAGCCGAGGAGTAGCTGACGGAGGGAGGATCAGCGCAGCGGCACCGTCTTTACCTGGCGGTGCCGCGACCCGGCGATAGGCGGGCGGGCGCTTCGCCCCGCTGCACGCATATCAAGACGGGTGTCGGCGCGCCGGTGCCGTTGCCTGTCCTCGTACATCCATGATATCACTGCCTTTTTCTCGGGTCTCAGGTGACCCGCGTCCCCCCGGTCCCGTCCTGTGCTTATCCAAGCATCGGCGTCTTCGACGACCCATTTCCGGGCGGGCCTTAGCATACATTGCCAACGCGGCGTTCTCGGCGCCGATACCCGCTTTTGTCCCGCGACGCTGTGCCTTGGATTGTCAGTGACCGTCCGGCGCGCCCGGTTTAGTGTGCCTATCGCGATGTATCAGCGCACTAGTGCAGCACTGCTAAAATTGTGAGACTATTTCTAGATATATTGGATAAGATACTGACCAGAAATATTTTCTCTGATCAGAGGTCGTCGTTCATGCCCCGCCACGCCGCCACCCCCGTGCGCCTTTCGGATAAAGATCGTC
>JAIPFF010000067.1 GCA_021736785.1 Thiohalocapsa sp.
GGCGGCATACGCGCACGCCCTCGGCGTGCGCGCGCCGCAACCCCCCGACGCCCGTCCCGCGATGAGCCAAACCGGCAACCGCATGCAGTCACCGGTTGCACAAGCACCGCTGCCGGTGGTGGTGCTGATCTCCGGCGGCGGCAGCAACCTGCAGGCGCTGATCGACGGCCAGCTCGACGGCACGCTATGCGTCGACATTCGCGCCGTCATCAGCAATCGCGCCGACGCATTCGGGCTAGAGCGCGCCCGCCAGGCCGGCATTGCGGCCCGCGTGCTCGACCACAAGGCCTTCGATTCCCGCGAGGCCTACGATCAAGCGTTGAGTGCGCTGGTCGACGGTTTTTCTCCGGGCTTGGTGGTGCTGGCCGGGTTCATGCGCATCCTGACGCCGGCCTTCGTGGCCCGCTACCGGGGACGGCTGCTCAACATCCACCCTTCATTGCTGCCGAAGTTTCCGGGCCTGCAAACCCACCGGCGGGCCATCGATGCCGGCGAGCACGAGCACGGCGCGACGGTGCATTTCGTCACCGACGAGCTCGACGGCGGCCCCGCCGTGCTCAGGGCACGCGTGCCGGTGCTGCCCGGCGACGATGCCGAAACCCTGGCCGCGCGCGTGCTCGAGCGCGAGCACCGACTCTACCCGTTGGCAGTGCGCTGGTTTGCCGAAGGCCGGCTGCGGCTCGACGACAGCGGCCGGGCGCGGATGGACGGCAAACCCCTGCAGGAACCGGTGGAACCGCCGGAGCCGATGACCGCGGAGCACCGGGCCTAACGACGACGCTGCGCCGGCGCCGGCGGCGGTGTGGCCGGCATCGGCACCCGGCCCCGTAGTCGGAAACTCGACAATCGTATTTTTCGATCTGTTCTAGTCTATACTTCGAAATCACCGCATCATCCGACCGACCTCACGCGCTTTGAGCATGTCTAGACCTGGCCATTTCCGGACCACCGACGGCTGTGCACCCGGGATTCATTCGATGCCGCCAAGCTAGCGCGTCGCACTCGCACGACGCACGCCAAACGTTGCAAAGGGCGCAGCCCGAAGCACGGCGGCGCCGTTCGTCGTCTTGTTCACTCCCTCGTCAACCGTTCGCTGGTCCCGCCCCCCATGGCTCAACTCAATCTCAAGCACCTGCGCTATTTCTGGAGCGTGGCATCCCATGGCTCCATTGCCAGGGCCTCAAGCATCCTGCACCTGACGCCGCAGACCATCAGCGGACAGTTGCGCGAGCTGGAAGAGCAGATCGGCGCAAAGCTGTTCGCGAAGACAGGACGCAATCTGGCGCTGACCGATACCGGCCGCCTCGTCTTTTCTTATGCGGACGAGATGTTCCGCATCGGCGACGAGCTGCAGGATGTCTTGGCGGGCCGCACACCGGGCGGCGGATTGACGCTCAACGTCGGCATCGCCATGGTGGTACCGAAGCTGCTGGCGCACCGCACGCTGGCACCGGCGATGCGGATGCAGGAGCCCGTTCAGCTCAAATGCATCGAGAAACCGCTGGTGGATTTGCTCGCCGACCTGTCGGTGCACAAACTCGACTTGGTGCTGGCCGACAGCCCGTTGAACCCGGCCTTGAATATCCGCGCCTATAACCATCCGCTCGGCGAGTCGCCCACCACGTTTTTCGCCGCACCGCACCTTGCAGCGCAGTTGCGCGCGGACTTTCCCCGCTCCCTCGAAGGGGCACCGATGCTGATGCCGACCGCGAGCAGCGCATTGCGCCGAGGGCTCGACTTCTGGCTCGACCATGAGCAACTCAAGCCGAACGTCGTCGCGGAGATCGAAGACAGAGCATTGATGAAGACCTTCGGCGAAGGCGGCGCCGGCATCTTCACCGCGCCGCAGATCGTCGAGGACGATGTGCTGACCAAGTACAAGGTCGAGATCATCGGCCGCACCGACGCGGTGATGGAGCGGCTCTACGCGATTTCGGCCGAGCGCCGCATCAAGCATCCGGCGGTCTCCGTCATCACCGAGGCGGCGCGCGGCGCGCTGTTTCGTTGACTCCGGCAGTGCATGAGCCGGTCGAGCACACCGGGCCCGAGCTATCGGCGACCGCGGCACTCGCGCCGCGGGTGGCCAGAACATTGACAAGCAACGCCGGCGACCCAAACCTGCGGGACCTATGAATTACCGCTGCCGTTATGGATCGGCGCTCCCGAGTCGAGGCGCTCGTGTGCACCCAAAGAGGCCGTCACCCGTCGGCGCCGGCACCGCCGTGTGTCGCGCCGGTTTCGGTCTATGACCTGGCTGTTGGTCTCCCTGGCGATGTTCGGCGCCCTGACCGGGTACTCGAAGATCGAAGCGGAGCGCCTGGAATCGCGCTTCCCGCCCGTCGGCGACTTTTCCGTTGTCGACGGCGTACGCCTGCACTACAGCGACACCGGCCCCTCCGACCCGGATCGTCCGGTCGTCGTGCTGATACACGGCGCCAGTACCAGCCTGCTCGACTTCCGGGACAACCTGACCGGCCTGCTGTCTCGGTCCTTCCGCGTGATCAGCATCGATCGGCCGGGTCACGGCCATAGCGAGCGGGCCGACGGGGAATGGCCCGACCCCGGCGAGCAGGCGCGACTGATTCACGATCTGTTGTCAGCACTGGACGTACAATCACCCATTCTGGTCGGCCATTCCTGGGCCGGCTCGGTGGTGCTCGCTTACCTGCTCGCCTATCCGGAGCAAGCGGCGGGGGGCGTTTTGCTGGCGGGCGGCAGCCATGCCTGGACCGGCGGCGTGGCCTGGTACAACGACCTCGCCGGGGTGCCGATGCTCGGCCCCCTGTTCGCCTACACGCTGCCGATGACCGCGGGCCGCCTCGCACTCGACAGCGCCATCGCGTCGGTGTTCGCACCGAACCAGGCGCCGCCGGACTATCGCGAACGGACCGGCGTCGAGCTGACACTGCGCCCGCGAACCTTCATGGCCAACGCGGAGGATCTGCGGCTGCTGAGCTCCTACCTCGAGCATCAGAGCGAGTTCTACGGTTACATCCGCCACCCGCTACTGCTGCTGACGGGCGACGCGGACGAGATCGTCCCGCCCTGGAACCATGCCGAGCGCCTGGTGCGCCAGGCGCCCAACGCCGAGCTCGTGGTGCTGGAGAATACAGGCCATGCGCTGCACCACGTGCGGACGGACGCCGTGGCCGCGCTGATCGAGTCTTTCGGCAACCGGACCCGGCGCACCGGCGTCGATCCGGACCCGCCTTCGCCCGGCGCCGACCGTTAGGGCGGCCCGCGCCCAGCCGAGCCCGGCCGAATGTGCGCATCGATCGAGCCGACGCCCGTGCCGAGCTGATCACGGCGCCCCACCAAGTGCCCCCCCCAAGTGACCCCCCCAAGTGCCCCCCCAAGTGCCGACCGAGCGGCCACCGAGTGCCACCTAGTGCCCCGCTCGACACCGCGTGGCAGCCTACTTGCGCCTATACTGAGGCCGGATTCCGGCCCCGGACGCACCCGGGGACGATCCGCAGCAGCCTGCGAACAGCACACGGCCCGGTCGAGCTTGACGACATGACGCGGTATTTCGAGATCCACGCTCCGCCGGTCACGGACGACGCCGCGACTGCGCCGATGCACGTTGCCGGGCATGCCGGTCGCACCGGGCGCCGGCTAGCGGGCTTCACACCCTCGGTGCCGGCAAATGCGCCGATCATTTCGGATCATCGCCGCGGCCGGCACAGCTCGCCGGCGGACGTTCACGCAGCCGGCATCCGCATTCCCTCGACCCGCATGCCGTGACCGAGGCCTCAGAGACAACCGACGCCGAGCCCGCGCTGGAGCTGCGCGTGCTGGAAGCGGACTCCGCACGGATGGTCGTCTCCGGCGCTTGGCGCATCGATCAGCCGCTGCCGCGCCTCGCGGCGGCCCGCGCGCTCATGGATTCGAAGCCCGGCTTGTCCCGGCTCGATTTCGACGCGCGGGATCTGACCGGATGGGATACCGGCCTGGTGACCTACGTCGCCGGGATCGAGCGCCTGTGCCGGGAGCGCGGCGTCGAGTGCGACACAAGCGCATTACCCTCGGGCCTGTGCTCGCTGCTCGAGCTCGCCGCCAGCGTGCCGCCGGCCACCGACAACGACGAGGACGGGCGCTCGCTCTCCTTCGTCACACGCTTCGGCACCGATTTCCTCGACCTGCTGCGCTCCACCGGCGAGATCATGTCCTTCTTCGGCGAAGGCGTGCTGGCCGTGCGGCGCCTGTTGCAGGGGCGCGCGCGCTTTCGACACTCCGAGTTCTGGGTCATCGTGCAGGAATCCGGCGCCGACGCCCTGCCCATCGTCGGTCTGGTCAGCTTTCTGGTCGGCGTGATCCTCGGCTATATCGGCGACCAGCAGCTGGCCCAGTTCGGTGCACGTATCTATGTCGCGGACCTGGTCGGTTTGGCCACCGTGATCCAGATCGGCGCGCTGATCACGGCCATCGTGCTGGCCGGGCGCACCGGCGCCGCGTTCGCCGCGAGGCTCGGATCCATGCAGGTCAACGAGGAGATCGACGCGCTGCGCACGCTCGGGATCTCGCCCATGGAGTTTCTGGTCTTACCGCGGGTGCTGGCATTGATTCTGATGACACCGCTGCTGACGATCTATGCCAATCTGCTGGGTATTCTCGGCGGCGCCTTCGTCGGTACGCTGGTCGGCGGCCTGACGCTGACGTCGTATCTGGTCGAAACGCAGAACGCCATCGGCTGGAATCACATCATTCAGGGCCTGATCAGCGCCACCATCTACGGCGCCATCGTCGCCGCATCCGGCTGCCTGCGCGGCATGCAATGCGGCCGCAGCGCCGCCGCCGTCGGCGATGCGACCACCTCCGCCGTGGTCACGGCCATTGTCTTCATCGTCATCGCCGCCGCCGTGCTGACGGTCATCTTCGATGCGGTGGGGCTATCATGAGCGGCGGCGGGGCGGAGCCCGGGTCAAGCACGGGGGCAGCGGGTCAAGCATCCCGGCGCGGGCAGCAAGGCAGCCATATCCGCCTCGAAGGACTGGCGCTGGCCTATGGCGACACGCCGGTGCAGCGCGATCTCAACTTCGAGATCCGCGCCGGCAGCGTCTTCGTCATCATGGGCGGCAGCGGCTGCGGCAAGAGCACGGTGATGCGCTGCCTGACCGGCCTGCTGCCGCCGCGCGCAGGGCGCGTGCTCGTGGACGGCGTCAGCCTGTGGGACGCCGCTCCGGCGCGGCGCACGCGCATGATGCGCCGCAACGGCGTCATGTACCAGAGCGGCGCATTGTGGAGCTCGATGACACTCGAGGAGAACGTAGCGCTGCCGCTGGAGCAATATACCTCCCTGGCGCCCGATCAGATCCGCGCCATCGCAGACTATAAACTGGCGCTGGTGGGACTCGCCGGTTACGGTCACTATTATCCCGCGGAGATCAGCGGCGGCATGCGAAAACGCGTCGGCGTCGCCCGGGCGATGGCGCTGGATCCCGATACGCTGTTCTTCGACGAGCCTTCCGCCGGACTGGATCCGCTGTCGGCCCGGCGCTTGGACGAGTTGATCCTCGAACTGCGCGCGAGCCTCGGCACGACCATGGTGGTCATCAGTCACGACTTGGACAGCATCTTCACCATCGCGGACGACTCGGTCTTCCTCGATGCCGAGCAAAAGACCATGCTGACCACGGGTAATCCGCGCCGGCTGCGCGAAGAGAGCGAATTGGCCGCGGTGCGCGAGTTCCTGAACCGCGGCCTGCCCGATACGGAGGCATCTTGAGCAAACGTGCCAATCCCACCGTGATCGGCGGCTTCGTGCTCGGCGCGCTGGTGTTGGTGATCATCGCGATCCTGGTCTTCAGCAGCGGCGCGCTGTTGCGCGAGCGCATCCGCATCGTCACCTATTTTCCGGGCTCGGTGCAGGGCCTGAACGTCGGGTCGCAGGTTCTGTTCCAGGGTGTGCCGATCGGTCAAGTGACCCAGATCGGCGTCGACTACGTCCCGGAGCGCGAGAGCTTCCGCATTCCGGTGCACTACGAGATCTGGCCGCAGAACGTGCATGTCTTGGGCAGCATCGGCGAGGCGGACGCCCGAGACGTGCTGCAACGGCTGGTCGACGAGAAGGGACTGCGTGCCCGGCTCGACTCGGTGAGCTTCGTCACGGGCCAGTATGTGGTGACACTGAGCCTGAGCCCGGATCTGCCCAAGCGCGACTACGCCGTGCAGCAGGACGGTCCGATCCGCGTGCCGGCAATCGCGGCGACGCGCGACCGTGTCGAGGAGATGTTGGAGAACCTGCAGATCAACGAGCTCGTCGACACCGCGACCGAGACGCTGGCGGCGGTCCGT
Source organism: Thiohalocapsa sp. (assembly GCA_021736785.1). GTDB lineage: Bacteria > Pseudomonadota > Gammaproteobacteria > Chromatiales > Chromatiaceae > Thiohalocapsa. The sequence goes on from JAIPFF010000067.1 coordinate 6,295, forward strand.
GACCTGGCCGAGTCGAGTGATCTACGCGAGACCGTGGAGCGCCTCAACGCAACGCTGGCGCAGGCCGAGACAATGCTGTCGAACCTCGATCGGCGCTTGGCATCCGTCGGCAGCCGCGCCGACGAGACATTGACCGAGTATCGGAACCTCGCCACGGGACTGCAGGGGCAGTTGCAACCGCTGGCGGGGCAGCTGCAGGCCACCGCCGCGGATATCGCCGAATTGGCTCGAGGCCTGGACGCCGGCATTGCGCCGCTGTCCGAAGCGGCGCTGGAGGCACTGCAGGAGACGGGCGCGGCCATGCGCGCGGTTAGCGGCCTTGCCGGCGAGGGCTCCGGGACCCGTCACGAGCTCGACCGGCTATTGGCCGAGGCGACGCGGGCCGCGCGCTCGCTGCGCACGCTGACCGATTACCTGGAGCGCCACCCGGAGGCACTGCTTCAAGGCAAACGATGATGCCCCGACGGCGCGCACCGAGGGCGCCTGCGCCGAACACTGTTACGAGGCCGGGGATGCGCAGTCTGCTTGACACTAACGACTTGAATCGGGAGGATAAGCGCCCCGCCCATTCGGCGCCGGGCCAACGACCCCTGTCGTCGAGCCGCCGAGGATACCTTCAGTCCGCGCATGCAATCCCGGCCACGCCGACGAGCCCCCTATTGACGATGGCGCCGACGCCGCAATCTTAGTCCCGGATATGACCCGCAAGCTCTACATTCAGACCTACGGCTGCCAGATGAACGAGTACGATTCCGCCCGCATGGCGGACGTATTGCGCGAATCACACGGCATCGAGCTGACCACGCGTCCCGAAGACGCCGATGTGCTGCTGCTGAACACCTGCTCCATCCGCGAGAAGGCACAGGAGAAGGTGTTCTCGCAGCTCGGCCGCTGGCGGCCGTGGAAAGCGGCGAGGCCCGATCTGGTGATCGGCGTCGGCGGCTGCGTCGCCAGTCAGGAGGGCGAGGCCATCCGCGAGCGCGCGCCTTACGTCGACCTGGTATTCGGGCCGCAGACATTGCACCGACTGCCGGCCATGCTGACCGAGCTCGAGCGCAAGCGCCGCCCGCAAGTCGATGTCTCGTTCCCGGAGATCGAAAAATTCGATTGCCTGCCGCAGCCCCGTGCGGACGGGCCGAAGGCGTTCGTGTCGGTGATGGAGGGCTGCTCCAAGTACTGCACCTATTGCGTCGTGCCCTATACCCGGGGCGAGGAGATCAGCCGTCCGTTCGACGACGTGATCGCCGAGGTGGCGAGCCTCGCCGAGCAGGGTGTGCGCGAGGTCAATCTGCTCGGGCAGAACGTCAACGCCTACCGCGGCGAGATGCACGACGGCGAGATCGCGGATCTGGCGCTGCTGATCCGCTACGTCGCCGCCGTCGACGGCATAGAGCGGATCCGATTCACCACCTCGCATCCGGTTGAATTCAGCGACTCGCTGATCGAAGCCTATGCCGATGTGCCCGAGCTGGTCAGCTTCCTGCACCTGCCCGTACAGAGCGGCTCCGACCGCATCCTGTCGCTGATGAAGCGCGGGCACACGGCGATCGAGTACAAGGACAAGATCCGCCGCCTGCGCCGGGTCCGACCGGACATCACGATCTCCTCCGATTTCATCATCGGCTTCCCGGGCGAGACCGAGACCGACTTCGAGGCGACCATGCGCCTGGTGGAAGAGGTCGGCTTCGATCAGTCCTTCAGTTTCATCTTCAGCCCGCGGCCCGGCACGCCGGCGGCCGACTACGCCGACGATGTGCCGCGCGAGGTCAAGCAGCAAAGGCTCGCGCGTCTGCAGCATCGCATCGAGCACCAGGCCCGCATCATCAGCCGGCGCATGGTCGGCGAGGTGCACCGCGTGCTGGTGGAAGGCCCGTCGCGCAAGGACCCGGCGCAGCTTGCCGGGCGGACCGAGAACAACCGCGTGGTCAATTTCGAGGGCAGCGCGGACCTGATCGGGCACTTCGCCGACCTGCGCATCACCGAGGCACTGCCCAATTCGCTGCGCGGCGTGCTGCACGATGCCCCCGCCCCGCAAGCCGCATCCGCGTAGACGCCGTTGACAGCCCAACCCCATAGCATCGACCTCGAACTGGCGCCCGAGGACAACTTGCGCCTGAACAGCCTCTGCGGTCCCTTCGATCAGCACCTGCGACTGATCGAACGGCGCCTCGGCATCGAGATCAGCAACCGCGGCGTATCGTTCCGCATCATCGGCGACCCGCCCGCCGTCGTCGAGGGCGAGGCCGTGATCCGCGACCTCTACGCCGCCGCCGCCGACGAGGCGCTGTCGGCGGAGCGGGTGCATCTGCGATTGGCCCAGTCCGCCATCGATGCGCCGAGCGCCGTCGCCGGCGACGACTTGCCGGACGTGGTCATCAAGACCAAGCGCGGACTGGTCAAGGCGCGCGGGCCGATGCAGCAGAGCTATCTGCACGCCATCCTGAAGCACGACATCAACTTCGGCGTCGGCCCGGCCGGCACCGGCAAGACCTATCTCGCGGTGGCCTGCGCCGTCGAGGCGTTGGAGAGCGACCGCGTGCGCCGGTTGCTGCTGGTGCGACCGGCGGTGGAGGCAGGCGAGCGGCTCGGTTTTCTGCCCGGCGACCTGTCGCAAAAGATCGACCCCTATCTGCGCCCGCTCTACGACGCGCTGTTCGAAATGTTCGGCTTCGAGAAGGTCAATAAGCTCATCGAGCGCAATGTGATCGAGGTCGCGCCGCTCGCCTACATGCGCGGGCGCACGCTGAACGATGCGTTCGTCATCCTCGACGAGGCGCAAAACACCACGCCCGAGCAGATGAAAATGTTTCTGACCAGGATCGGCTTCGGCTCCACCGCCGTCATCACCGGCGACGTCACGCAAGTGGATCTACCCCGGGGCCAGCCATCGGGCCTGCGCCAGGCGCTGGAGATCCTTCGCAACGTGGACGGGATCAGCTTCACCTTTTTCCGATCCCGCGACGTGGTGCGCCACGCGTTGGTGCAACGCATCGTCAACGCCTACGACGTCTTCGACCGCCAGCGCGAGTCGGAAAACGACCGCTGAGCCGACAAAGCGTCCCCGCCATGTCCCTGTTGCTCGATATCCAATACGGCGCCGATCTGCCGGGCCTACCCACCCCCGCGGAGATGGAGCGCTGGGTGTGCGCCGCGCTGACCGCCGCACCCGAGCGCACCGATACCGACACCGAGCTCACCATCCGTTTGGTCGATGCCGCCGAAGGTCAGGCGTTGAATCTGCGCTTTCGCGGCCGAGACAAGCCGACCAACGTGCTGTCGTTCCCGTTCGAGCCGCCACCGGGTCTCGGTGCCGCCGCCGACGGCGAGCCGCCGATGGATCTGCTGATCGGCGATTTGGTGATCTGCGCCCCGGTGGTGGCGCGCGAGGCTGTGGAGCAGGGCAAGCCGGCGGCCGCGCACTGGGCGCATATGGTGGTGCACGGCGTGCTGCACCTGCTCGGACACGATCACATGGAGCCCGCGGAGGCGGAGTGTATGGAATCGCTGGAGACGGCGATCCTCGGCGGGCTCGGATTTCCCTCACCCTACGAGGTCCCCGAAGGAACCCATGACGAGCGACCGATCTAGCAACGGTTCGCGGCCCGGCAGCTGGCGCAAGCGCATCTGCCGGCTGCTCGGCCGCGAACCGCAGGATAAGGAACAACTGGTCGAGATGCTGCAGGACGCCGAGCAACGGCAACTTCTCGACCGCGACGCCCTCGGCATGATCGAGGGCGTTATGCAGGTCTCCGACCTGCGCGTCGGCGACATCATGATCCCGCGAGCCGAAATGGTCTATGTCCGCCGCGACGACCCGCTGTCGCGCATCCTGGACATCGCCGTCGAGTCGGCCCATTCCCGCTTTCCCGTGACCGGCGAGGACAAGGGCGACGTCGTCGGCATCCTGCTCGCGAAAGACCTTCTCGCCTACTGCAACGAGAGCAAGCGCACCGGCGCCTTCAATATCCGCGACCACCTGCGCAGCGCCGTCTTCGTGCCCGAGAGCAAACGCCTGAACGTCTTGCTGAAGGAGTTCCGCAGCAGCCGCAACCACATGGCCATCGTCGTCGACGAATACGGCTCGGCGGCAGGTGTGGTTACCATCGAAGACGTGCTGGAGCAGATCGTCGGCGACATCGAGGACGAGCACGACCATGACGAGGGCGCCTTCATCTTCAAGCGCGGTAAGGGCGAGTACACGGCCAAGGCCCGCACCACGGTGGAAGACTTCAACGACTACTTCGACAGTGACCTCGATGCCGGCGACCTCGACACCATCGGTGGCTTGGTCGTGAACGCGTTCGGGCACTTGCCCGCCCGCGGCGAGCGGGTCGAGATCGGCGGCTTTCGCTTCACCGTGATGCGGGCCGACAGCCGCAAGGTCCATCTGCTGACGGTGAAGCCGCTGCAGGCCCCGGGCGAGCAGCAGGAACAGGCATCGGAGCCATCGCCGTGAAGGCCGCACCGAGAATGGCCGCCGATCCCGCACACCCGCACCGCGCCGGCGTCCCGTCGCCGGCACCATGCCCGATGGACAAACAGCGGCCATAACCACAAATGAGTATGCACATTGCCTTCCGATTAGCGCATCGTGCGGTTGCCACCTGCTCGGCCCCGGCGATCGTCGGCGCGCTCGTCGGGGCGCTCGCGCTCATCGCGATTGCGCCCGCGGCGGCAACCGTCCCGGTCAGCGGCAAGTTCACGGCCGAGCGCGACTGTGCAGCGCCCGTCTCCATTAAGCGCGGCACCAACCCGGACGCGCGCCGGGTCGTGCCCGGCGAGGCCTATCGGCTGAAGGGCAAAAACAGCCATGTCGCCAGCCACTATTTGATCGAACTGCCCGGCGCCGAGCCGCTGCAGCGCTGGGTCGCGGTCGACTGCGGCAGCCTGTCCGAGGGCTCGGCCGACAATTCGGCGGACAGGGCCGCGGAGCAGGCGCCCGAGCGCAGCGCGGCCCCCGCGTCGAATGCCGCCGGCGCGGAGTCCGTGCCGGAGAGCCGGCGCCGACCGGCCTCGGCCGCGCGGCCGAGCATACCGGCGATGCAACTGATGCTGGCGGCAAGCTGGCAGAGCGCCTTTTGCGAAGGCAACGCCGGGCGGCCGGAATGCCGTAGGCTGGACGCGGACGATGCCGCCGCGTATCGCTTTTCGCTGCATGGGCTCTGGCCGCAACCCATCGGCAACAGCTACTGCGACGTGCCCGATCGGGATCGACGCGATTCCCGTGACGGTGACTGGGATGACCTGCCGCGGCTGCGGCTGAGCAACGAGACGCGAGCGCGGCTCGAGGCGCTGATGCCGGGCACGCGCTCGCATCTTCACCGGCATGAGTGGATCAAGCACGGTAGTTGCTACGGAACGGATGCCGAGACCTACTATCGCGACTCGCTGGCGCTGATGGATGACCTGAACGCGAGCCCGCTGGCGACCCTGTTCGCGGACAACATGGGCCGACATTTGAGCGCAACCGAGATTCGCGCTGCCTTCGCGGACGCCTTCGGCCGCGGGGCGGGAGACCGGCTGCGGATCCAGTGCAGAGATGGTCTGATCACCGAGCTTCGCATCAGCCTGAAGGGATCCCCCGGCAGCGACGCCGACTTGGCCGATTGGCTGCGCAGCGCCCCCGGCAAGTCGGGCGGCTGCCGCGGAGGGCGTGTCGACGCTGTCGGAATGGGCCGGCATTGAGCCCCGGCAGCGGCGAGACCGGCAAACGAATGCCGGCACCTCCGGGCCCCGCTCAGCCCCCTGCGCAGTGACCGAGGGCGAAACGCGGCGCCCGCCACCACACAGCCGGCGCTTGCGATCCGCGGGCTTCGCTCGCGACCGCAATCGCGAGCACGAAAAAAGGGGGCGGCTGCCCCCTTTTTTTGCTGGCCCGGCGGCGAGCGCGCGTGGCGCTCGGCCGGGCAATCGCGCGGCCGGCGCTCAGACCTGGCGGGCGTCCATCATGCGCTCGATGATCGGCTGCAGGATGACCTCCATCGCGAAGCCCATCTTGCCGCCCGGGACCACCATGGTGTTGCGGCGCGACATGAAGGAGTCGTGAATCATGCTCAGCAGGTAAGGGAAGTCCACCTCCAGCCCTTCCGGATCCTTGAAGCGAATGATGACGAAGCTCTCGTCAGGTGTCGGGATGTCGCGCGCGATAAAGGGGTTGGAGGTGTCCACCGTCGGCACGCGCTGGAAGTTGATGTCGGTCAGCGAGAACTGCGGCGTGATGTGCCGGATGTAGTCGGGCATGCGCCGCATGATGGTGTCGACGATGGCCTCGGCGGAATAGCCGCGCTCGAGGTTGTCGCGATGGATCTTCTGGATCCACTCCAGGTTGACGATGGGCACGACACCGACGCCGAGGTCGACATGCTTGGCCACATCCGCGTCCTCGCTGACGACGAGCCCGTGCAGTCCCTCGTAGAACAGCAAGTCCGTGTCCGCCGGAAGGTCTTCCCAGGGAGTGAACTGGCCGGGATTCAGCGTGGTGGCGAGACGCGCATTGTGGGCCTCGGCCTCCTCTTCGCTATGGATATAGTAACGACGCTTGCCGCCGCCGGTATCGCCATAGCTCGCGAACAGGTCCTCGAGCAGATCGAAGCGGTTGGCCTCGGGACCGAAGTGACTCAGATTGCGGCCTTCGTCGCTCGCCTTGGCCATCTCCGCCTTCATGGCGACACGGTCGTAGCGGTGGAAGCTGTCGCCCTCGATGACAGCGGCTTCGATGCCGTCGCGATAGAAGATGTGCTCGAACGCGCGCTTGACCGTGGTGGTGCCCGCGCCGGACGAGCCGGTAACGGCAACGATCGGATGCTTTTTTGACATGCAGTACTCCCCGTCTTGTCGGTGTCGTTTCGTTGCTGCCGGCAGCGGTTGCCGACAGGATTGATTCAATTAGCTCGACCGCAGAGGCCCGCTGCGGCCGGCAAGCCGTCACCGCTCGCGGGCGGCAGCGCAGGACGGTCCGCGCGCAGGAAAACGCGGAAGCTGTCGATAATGCAGATCAGCTAATATACCACGGTCAACGGGTTATCGAACGCCCTTCGCCCCTGCTTCGAGGGTCGCAAAGGTATGGCTTTCCTATCGGTGATCGAGCGCATTCCGGAACACCTTCGAGCGAATCCCGAGTTCCAGTCCGCATTGGTGCGAATCGGGATTTGGCTGTTCGGCCTGATCTACATCAGCGTCGGCGCCTGGGCGGGCCTGTTCGAGTTGAACTACCCGGCGTTCTTCTCGCTGTTCGCGGCCTATCTGGTATTGAACATCGCGCTGTTGCTCAGCGTGCTGGCGCGCGCGACCTGGGAGGCGCGGCGTTACCTCGCACTGTCGTCCGACATCTTCGCCGTCAGCCTGGCGATCTATCTGACCGGCAACCCCAGTAGCCCCTTCTATCTGTTTTATATTTGGATCTTCATCTCCGCCGCCACCCGGTACGGGCGCGCGCACCTGGCCGTCGCCGCGACCGCCGCGGTCGTGTCGTACAGCCTGGTGCTGATCGTACTCGGCGCGTGGCGAGACGGCGCGCTGGACGCGGCATTCCATCTGCTGGTGCTGATCCTGCTGCCGCTCTATCAGGATTCGCTGCTGCGCAAATTGCGCGAGGCGCAGCGCGCCGCCGAGCGCGCGAATCAGGCAAAAAGCGATTTTTTGGCCAACATGACCCACGAGCTGCGAACGCCGCTGACCGGCGTGCTCGGCATGGCGAACCTGCTGCACGCGACGTCGCTCGATACCGAGCAGCGCGAATACACCGACGCCATCGCGAGCTCGGCCACGATGCTTCAGGCGTTGATCGGTGACATTCTGGACCTGTCGAAGATCGACGCCCGCAAGCTACATTTGGAGCGCCAGCCCTTCGATCTGCGCCAACCGATGAAAGAAGTGTGCGAAGTGCTGCACACCCATGCGCTGGCGAAAGGGCTCGAGATCATCTGCGACGTCGCACCGGAGGTTCCGGAGCGCGTGCTCGGCGACCAGCTACGCGTGCGCCAGATCCTGTTCAACCTGATCGGCAATGCCGTGAAGTTCACCGAGAAGGGCGAGGTAAGGGTCCGCGCCAGGGTTTTCCGCGCGAGCGCAAGCCCGAACGGTCCGGCCGAAAGCACGCCGGGCGTACTGCTCACCATCGAAGACACCGGCATCGGCATTCCGGCGGACAAACTCGACAACATCTTCGAAAGCTTCAGCCAGGCCGACGATTCCATGACCCGGCGCTACGGCGGCACGGGCCTGGGCACCACGATCGCGCGCGACTTGGTGCAGCTGATGGGCGGCAGCATCGAAGTCGAGAGCACACCGGGACAGGGAACGCGATTCTCGCTGCGCCTCCCGCTGCCGCCGCACGAGCGGCCGGCACCCCGGCCGGCCAAGCCGCGCTTCGACGGTGTCCGCGTCATGATCTACGAGCGCAACGCAACCCTTCGCGAATGCATCGCCGACACTTGCAAGGCAGCGGGCATGAGCTGTTTCGCGGAGCACGACATCGGGCGCGTCAGCGAGGCCCTGGCCGAAGTCGGCGGCATCGACCTCCTGATCATCGGCGACAGCCCGGAACGGATTGATCTGCTGGGCACCCTGGCAGCCTTTCAGCGGGTGCTGTCCGAGCGCGCCCCCTACCTGCTGCTGATTTACGCCCAGCGGCGCTCCGAAGTCGGGGATTGCGGGCAGTGCTGCCTGAGCAAGCCGTTTACCCGCGCGGAGTTGCTCGAGGCGGTCGGCGAAGCCCTCGGCGACCCGCAAACCCGCAATCCCCGGCCGGCACAGGCAGAGCCGCCGACGCGGGTGTCGATCCCGGACGCGGACGGCACACGGGTACTCGTGGCCGAGGACAATGCCATCGCGGCAAGGGTGATCTCCACGCTGCTCGAGCGCCAAGGTTGCATGGTGACGCTGGTGGGCGACGGCAATGCCGCGCTGGACGCAGCGCGCGCCCAGACCTTCGACCTCGCCTTCATCGACCTGCGAATGCCCGGACTGGACGGTCTCGGCTTCACCCGCGACTTGCGTCGCTCGGAGACCGGCGAGGAGCGCCTGAACATCGTCGCGCTGACCGCCAATGCGGCCGAGGACGTGAAAGAGGCCTGTCTCGCCGCCGGGATGGACGACTTTCTGACCAAACCCGTGGACCCGACTGCATTGGCGGAGGCGGTGATCCGTTACGGCGGCGGCGCAAGTCGGGGGCGTTGAGGCATTCGGCGCAGGGCAGGCGGCCGCGGCGGGGTGGCGAAGAAGCGGCGGAGGGAATGCCTCGACCGGGCGTGCGGCTCGCCGGCAGCGAGCCGCATGCGCGCTCTGCCGTCAGCCAGCGGCGGGCTGCGCGGAGGACGGCGCGTCGACGCGCTTCGCGGCCGCGTTGCGCGAGCGGGCCACACGCTTGTCGATGACGTTTTTGAGGGCGATCAACATGCCCAGGCCGATGAAGGCGCCGGGCGGCAGAATCGCCAGCAGCGCCCCCTGGAAGTCCCCGCCGATCTCCAGCCCGAATCCGCTGGCGGCTTCTCCGAGCAGGAGCTCGGCCTGATAAAACAACGTGCCCTGCCCCAACAGCTCGCGCACACCGCCGAGCACCATCAGCACCAGCGTGAAGCCGAATCCCATGGCCAGGCCGTCGACAATGGCTCGATCGACGCGCGCCTTGGATGCAAAGGCTTCGGCGCGGCCGATGATCGCGCAATTGGTCACGATCAGCGGGATAAACAGGCCGAGCACCAGATAGAGCTCGTAGAAGGCGGCCTGCATGGTCAGCTCGACGGCGGTGACGAACGAGGCGATTACCAGCACGAACACCGGCAACCGGACTTCCGGGCGCACCAGATTGCGGATCAGCGAAATGGTGGCATTGGACAAGACCAGCACCGTCATCGTGGCCAGTCCCATGCCGAGCCCGTTGGTCGCCGTCGTGGTGGTCGCCAGCAGCGGGCACAGTCCGAGCATAGCGACCAACGCCTGGTTGTTGCTCCAGAGGCCGTCGCCGATGATCGATCCATAGCCCTTCTCGGCCATCAGAGCCTCTCCGTTTCGCCGGCCTTGGCGGCGACTGCCTGCTCGGTGTCGCTGAGCGCCGGCTGCGTATAGAGGCCGTCGCCGTAACGCTCGACGAACAGCAACGTATTCTTGACCGCCTTGACCACGGAGCGCGGCGTGATCGTCGCCCCGGTGAATTGATCAAACACGCCACCGTCGCGCTTGACGGCCCATTCATCCAGGGGCGGCGTGCCGAGGGATCGATTCGCGAACTGCTCGATGATCCAGTCGTCCTTGCGCTCGTCGATCTTATCGCCGAGCCCCGGTGTCTCGTGGTGCTCGATCACGCGCACGCCGCCGATGCTGCCGTCTTTCAGTACCGAGACGATCAGGCGTATCGGGCCGGCGTAACCATCCGGCACCACCGGGCGAAGGATCAGCGCGACGGGCTCATCGCCGTTGCGCACGCGGTAGACCTCGGTCACCGGCGAGCCCAGCAAGTCGTGGTGGCTGACCTCGATACGGTCGGCGAGGGGATCGTTGGTCATTCGCCCGGGCGGGATGATGGCCTCGAGCTTCTGCAGCATCGCGGTGCGTTGATTCTCGGCAATCCGGGCATCGGTCATCTCGTGCGTAACGGCAACCAAGCCCACGCCGCTCACGGCGAAACTGCCGAGAATGCCTGCTGCGATCAGAATGGGGGCTTTCTTCATGGCAAAAGTCGACTACATCGTTGACTGCAAAACCTAGGACATGCGCGGCAACCGCCTAAGCGCGCTTGCCGTGCCCGAACACCCTGGGCTGGGTGTAGTGATCGATCATCGGTGCAGCGATGTTGAGCAGCAGCACCGCGAACGCCACCGCGTCCGGATAACCGCCCCAGGTGCGGATGACGTAGATCAGCGCGCCGATGGAGGCCCCGTAGATCAGTTGTCCGCGCGGCGTCGTGCAGGCGCTGACCGGATCGGTGGCGATGAAGAAAGCGCCCAACAGCGCGCCGCCGGAAAACAGATGGAACAACGGCGACGGATGAGTGCCGGGATCGACGAACCAGAAAATGCCGGCGGTAACGAACAGCCCGGCGGAGAATGCCACCGGAATGTGCCAGGTGATCACGCGTTGCCAGAGAAGGTAGAGGCCGCCGACCAAGAAGCCGCCCGCGACCCATTCCCAACCGCGCCCGCCGAACAGGCCCGAGAGCGGACTCTGGCGGATCTCGCCGATGGCAGCTCCCTGATCGAGCATCGTACGCATCTCGTCGAGCGGCGTTGCGGCACTGACCGCATCCCAGCCGAGACCGGCCGGAAGAACGCCGGTGAAGATCAGCCGCGCCGAATCCATGAACGAAAGCAGCGTCAGGTCCCGCGCTTCGAGCAGCGCCGGAATATCCGGCGGCAGCCAGGTGGTCGTCTGCACCGGATAGGAGATCAGCAGGAACACATAGCCGGCCATTGCCGGATTGAACGGGTTGTAGCCGATGCCGCCGTAGAGTTGCTTGACGATGACGATCGCGAACAGGATGCCGAGCAGCGTGAGCCACCAAGGCAATGTGGGCGGCACCGTAAGCGCGAACAACACGCCGGTGACGACGGCACTGTAGTCGCCGATGGCCGGCAGGACCGGGCGTCCGCGCAGTTTCATCACGATCGCTTCGGCGGAAACCGCAAAGACGACGGCGAGCGCGACGTTGATCAGCACCCCCCAGCCGAAAAACCAGACCATCGCCAGAATGCCCGGTATGAGGGCCAGACAGACCTGCAGCATGACCCAGTCGACGCGGTTGACCCGCGCGCTGTGCGGCGAGGAAACGAACCCGGCGCGCACTAGCTCTGCGCCTCTTCGACGGCTTGACGCTCGGTCCGCGGCGCGGGCTTCGACGCCGCGGCCGGCTCCGTTTGCGCGTCGTGCGGTGGAGGTGCGACGGCATCGGCGCCTTCGGCCGGCGGCTGCTTGGCCTTTTTATCCAGCACCCGCTTCCGGGCTGCCTCGATGGCGGCTTTCTTCGCATCGTCGCCCGGACCTTCGCCGCCTTCGCCGCCGGGCTTCGGGGCAATGGCCTCTTTCTTTTTGCGCAGCTTGGCCTTGCGCTCGCGCTCCTGGCGTTCCAGGCGCGCCTCGCGGGCAGCGTGACGCTCGCGGGCATGCTCGGCGGCGCGCTTCTCGGACTCCCGCGCCCAGCTCTCGGCCTTGGCGTAGCGGTAGTACTGAACCAGCGGAATATGGGACGGGCAGACGTGCGCGCAGCAACCGCATTCGATGCAGTCGAACAAGTTATAGTCCTGCACTTTGTCCAGATCTTTTGCCCTCGCGTGCCAGTACAACTGCTGGGGCAGCAGGTTGGCGGGGCAAACCTCGGCGCAGCGCCCGCAGCGGATACAGGCCAGCGGCTCGCCGGGATCGGGCGTTTCCGCGGCCGTGAGCGCCAGGATGCAGTTCGCGGCCTTGGTGACAGGAATCGCGTCGGACTCGATCTTGAAGCCCATCATCGGACCTCCGACGACGAGCTTCGCCAGATCTTCGCCGAGGCCGCCGCTGGCGGCGACCAAATCCTGTGCCGGGGTTCCGATGCGAACCCGGTAATTGCGCGGCGAGCGCACGGCGCGGCCGGTCACCGTGACCAGCCGCTCGATCAGCGGGCGTCCCCGCAGCACCGCGTCCGCTACCGCGGCGGCGGTGCCGACGTTTTGGCAGACGATGCCGATCTGCGCCGGAATTCCGTGGCTGGGCACTTCCTTGCCGGTCAGGATCTTGATCAGTTGCTTCTCGCCGCCGCTCGGGTACAGGGTCGGGATCGCGACCACATCGATGCGCCCGCCGAGGTCCCTGTCCGCGACCGCCCGGCGCATGGCATCGATTGCCTCGGGCTTATTGTCCTCGATGCCGATCAGGCACTTCGGCGCGGCGAGCACATGCAGCATCACGCGCACGCCATCGATGATGTCCGCCGCCCGCTCTCGCATCAGCAGATCGTCGCAGGTGATGTAGGGCTCGCACTCGGCGCCGTTGATGATCAGGGTGCCGATGGGCTGGTCCGCGCCCGGGTTAAGCTTCACGTTGGACGGAAAGGATGCCCCGCCCATACCGACGATGCCGCTCATGCGCACGCGCTCGCGCAGCACGTTCGCCTCGGCCTGCTCGAAGTCGGCTATCGGCTCGGGCAGCTCGCCCCAAGCGTCCTCGCCGTCGGTGTCGATGACGATGCAGGGCGCGCTCAGGCCGGAGGGATGCGGCACCGGCCGCGGCTCGATCGCACTGACTACGCCAGAGCTCGGCGCGTGCACGGGGGCGCTGATGTAGCCCTGGGGCTCGCCGATCATTTGGCCCTTCTTTACATGCTCGCCGACCGCGACGCAGGGGCGTGACGGTGCGCCGATATGCTGCTGCAGCGGAATGACCAACTGCGCCGAAATCGGCGCGTCGGCCACCGCAACGGTGTTCGACAGCTGCTTTTCGTCCGGCAGATGCACACCACCGTGAAAATGCCAAAGCTTGGGCGCGCGGCCGTTGGACAGGAGCGACTTGGTCTTCATAACACGGTAGAGGAACAGCGTCGTCGACGGCCTATGCGGCCTTCAGGTGCTCGGGTGCCGCCAGCGGCTGGTTGGCCGGATACGGCCATTTCCAATTGCCGATTGTCTCGGGTACCGGAACCATGTGGATACAATCCACCGGGCAGGGGGCTGTGCAAAGCTCGCAGCCGGTGCACTCGCCGGCGATGATGCCGTGCAGTTGCTTGGCGGCGCCGACAATCGCATCGACCGGGCAAGCCTGCAGGCACTTGGTGCAGCCGATGCAGGCTTGTTCGTCGATGACCGCAATCGCCTTCGGCTTCTCGACGATGTCGCCGAGCTCGACCGGCTCGCGCCCGAGCAAATCCGCCAGCGCGAGCATGGTGGCTTCTCCGCCGGGTGCGCATTGATTGATCTCGGCCTCGCCGCCGGCAACGGCCTCGGCGTAGGGCCGGCAGCCGGGATAGCCGCATTGGCCGCATTGGCTCTGGGGCAGCAGCGCATCGACCTGATCCGCGATCGGGTCGCCCTCGATATGAAAGCGCATGGCCGAGTAGCCGAGCAGCAAGCCGAAAACGGCGGCGAGCGCAGCCATCGCCAGGATGGAAATCAGCATATCGTCTCTCCACGACTTCGGAGTCACCGCTGAATGCCGGCGGCTCCCGCGGCGCCTCGCTCCGAATGACGGAGGCACGCCGCAAAGTTTCGCGTCCGCGACCGCCGTGGGCCGCGGGACTTCAGGCCGATACCAGACCCGCGAACCCCATGAAAGCGAGCGACATCAGGCCCGCCGTCACCAGCGCGATCGCACTGCCCTGGAAAGGCTCAGGTACGTCCGCCACCGCGACCCGCTCGCGCATCGCCGCAAACAGCACCAACACCAGCGAGAAGCCCACGGCGGCACCGAAGCCGTACAGCGCCGACTCGAGAAATGTCCGCTGCTCCTGCAGGTTCAGCAGGGCCACGCCGAGCACCGCACAGTTGGTGGTGATCAGCGGCAGGAAAATACCCAGCACCTGGTAAAGCACCGGGCTCGTCTTGTGCATGACCGTTTCGGTGAACTGCACGACGACGGCGATGACGAGAATGAAAGCGATCGTGCGCAGGTAATCCATGCCCAGGGGCACGAGGAGATACTCGTTGACGATCCAGGACGTCACCGCCGACAGCGTCAGCACGAAAGTAGTAGCAAGCCCCATGCCGATCGCAGTCTCGAGTTTCTTCGAGACACCCATGAACGGGCAAAGCCCCAGGAATTTGACCAGCACGAAGTTGTTGACCAACACCGTACCGACCAAAATGAGGGCGTACTCTGTCATCGAAACTCTCGCCGTGTCATACGACTTCGCCAAAGACGGTGTAGACGCCGAAGCAGGCGCTAACACGCATTGAATATAAGGTTATTACCATATCGCAACATGATAATCGGATTTGTGCAGTGCAGCAACCGCATTGGTCATGCGGTTGAGACAGCGGTCACTGCCCTGCCCATCGGCGCTCTGTTGTTGCAACATAGTCTGCCGAATCTAGCAGTTGCGACCCGATGCAGCGTTGACGATCATCACGACGTCGCCCTTTACCCGAGGCCGAGCCCGGGGAGAATTCCGGCCGCCGGCGTCGTCGTGGCCTTGCGGACATCACGGCTCGCCGCAACCATCACCGGCGAGCGGTTTGTTTCGCCGCTCGCCAACGGAGACGCCGCCGATGAAAGACAACCCGCTCGCCGCAATCGAATTCGTTCTGTTCATCGGCTTCGTGGTTTGGCTGTTCCTTTGGCAGCGGCGATCGTCGTCCGCCGAGACGCGCGAGGACGGCAAAGAGACCGGGCGCGACGATGCCGCCGGCGACGGGTCAGGGCCATGATGCCGACGGTGACCGGCGCCCGCTCCGTCGACGCCGCGCGTTGCCGCGCATCCCGCGCACCGGGCCGAGCCCCGTCGGCGCGATGATCAGCACCGGCACACTGATGTTGCTGAAGGCGCTGCTGACCGCTTCGGTGCTGCTCGGCCTGTGCGCCTGGCAATTGCTGGTGCTCCGCCGGCTGCGCCGCGAGCGCGAGGCCCGCAAGCGCGCCGAGTCGCCGGGGGATCGGCCCGAACAGGCGTCGACGAAGACCCCGAAAACCCAAGGCCCGCGCCACGCTCCGCGCTAGCGGGCGGTCCAGGGCCGCGGCACGAACGGCTCCCCGTCGAAGGGCGAATGAGCGAAACCGAGCAAACCGAGCAAACCGAGCAAACCGAGCAATGAGCGGAGCACAGATGCAGCAGCCCGGCCTTGCGCTTTCCCGCGTGAGAGCAGCGGCCCCGCTGGTACACAACATCACCAATTTCGTGGCCATGAATCCGATGGCCAATGCGCTGCTTGCGCTCGGGGCATCGCCGGCCATGATCCATGCCCGCGAAGAAGCGGGCGAATTCGCCGCCATCGCCGATGCGCTGACGGTGAATATCGGCACCCTGTCGGCGCAGTGGCTCGAGGCCATGGCCGAGGCAGCGGCGGCCGCCGGCGCCGCGGGCAAGCCGTGGGTGCTGGATCCGGTGGCGGCGGGTGCGACGGGCTTTCGCAGCCGGGCCGCGCGGCGCCTGCTGGCGCTGAAGCCAACCCTGGTGCGGGGCAATGCATCGGAGATCCTCGCGCTGGCGGGTGATAACACCACCGCCGGGCGCGGCGTCGACGCCGGCGACGCGGTACAGCACGCCGAGCCCGCGGCCCGCGCGCTGGCCCGGGAGACAGGTGCAGTGGTCGCGGTAACCGGTCCTGTCGACTTGGTGACCGACGGTGAGCGGATTCTGCGCATCCGCAACGGCCATCCGCTGATGCCTCGCGTCACCGCGCTGGGCTGCTCGCTGACCGGCATTGCCGGCGCATTTCTCGGCGCCGGCTGCGACGCCTTCGACGGCACCGCCGCGGCGCTCGCCTACTATGGCGTCGCCGGCGAGATCGCCGCATCCGGGGCGGCCGGCCCCGGCTCTTTCGCCGTTGCGTTCATCGACGCGCTGGCCGCCGTCACGCCGGACACGCTCGACGCCGCCGCCCGGATCGGAACCGCAGACGCCTGATCCGCACGTCAGCGGGCCGGGACATGTCCCCGCGGACCCCTGAAGTCACCGATACCATGAAGCCGAAGATCGATCTTTCTGTCTACCTGATCACCGACCCCGGCCTGTGCGCGGCCCGCGGGCTCGTCGAAACAGCGCTGGCCGCCGTGCGCGGCGGCGCCACCATCGTTCAACTGCGCGACAAAGCCGCGCCGCGCGACCGGCTGATCAGCGAAGGCCTGCGCTTGAAGCAGGCACTCGCCGGCAGCGGGGTGCTGCTGATCGTCAACGACGACGTGCAGGCGGCGGCGGCCATCGGCGCCGACGGCGTCCACGTCGGGCAATCGGACGCGGCCGCGGAGGCGGCCCGCGCCGTGCTCGGCGAGGACGCAGTGATCGGACTCTCGATCCAGACCCAAGCGCACGCGGCGGTCGTGGACCCGGCGGTGGTCGACTACGTCGGCGTCGGCCCCGTCTTCGCCACCCCGACCAAGCCCGATCACGCACGCCCGCTGGGCTTCGACGGATTGGCCGCCGTCTGCCGTGCCGCCGCGATGCCGGCGGTTGCGATCGGCGGACTCGAGGCCCGGCACGCCGCCGCGGTTTTCGCCGCGGGGGCCGATGGGCTGGCCGTGGTCTCCGCCATCTGCGCGGCGCCGGATCCGGAGGCCGCCGCGGGCGCCTTCGCGCTCGCGGCCCGCGATGCAGCCGCAGGCCAGAGCGACAGCGTCGCAACGGAGGCGGGACGATGATCCGCAACGTGCTCAGTATCGCCGGCTCCGATCCCTCCGGCGGAGCCGGCATCCAAGCCGACCTGAAGGCCATCTCGGCCAACGGCGCCTACGCGATGGCCGCGATCACGGCGCTGACTGCCCAGAACACCCGCGGCGTGAGCGGCATCGAGTTGGTCTCGCCGAACTTTGTCGCGGCACAAATCGATGCGGTGTTCGGGGACATCCGCGTGGATGCGGTCAAGATCGGCATGATCGCCGGCAGCGCCATCGCCGAGGCGGTCGCCGATGCGCTGCGCCGCCACGGTGCCCGCAATATCGTGCTCGACCCGGTCATGATCGCCACGGGCGGCGACCGACTGCTCTCGGAGGAGGCCGTCGAGATTCTGACGCGGCGCCTGCTACCGCTCGCGGACGTATTGACGCCGAACCTGCCCGAGGCGGCGGCGCTGCTCGGGGAGCCCGAGCCAACGACCCGCGAGGCCATGGTCACAACGGCCCGGCGGCTGCACGCGCTGGGACCGCGCTGCATCCTGCTCAAGGGCGGCCACCTGCCCGGCGACGATAGCCCCGACTATCTCTTCACGCCGGACGGCGGCCACTGGCTGGAGGGCCGGCGCATCGCCACCGGCAATACCCACGGCACCGGCTGCACGCTGTCCTCGGCGCTGGCGGCACAGCTCGCCGCCGGCGCCGATCCGCTGACCGCCGCGAGACGGGCGAAGGCCTATATCGACGGCGGCATCGGCGGCGCCCAGCGGCTCGATGTGGGCCGCGGCCACGGGCCCGCGGCACACTTTCATGCCCTTT